>JBBQWN010000026.1:0-31429 GCA_038210595.1 Sphingomonadales bacterium
TCCGCGCCACCGTCTCCACAACCAGCATCTCCCCACGCGCCCCCGCCGCAAAAGCGCAAGGCGTGAACCGCACCAGTTCAGGGGGTCAATTTTGGAAGCCGATCAGCCCCGAACGGGGTCAACATTGCAGGCCGATTCACACTACGGCTTTGAAAGCCGGACCGTTCAGATCGACGGCAAGAAGGAGCGGAAAAAGCTTTTCATTGTCGATGATGAGGCAGCGGTTGTCCGAAAGATCTATGACATGGCCGAGTTCGGCATCGGCGCCGGCCCAATGGGCACCCGTTCGATCGCGCAGTGGCTTCACACACACGGCTACACGATGCGCGGCCGACCGTTCTTCCATGGATCGATCGACCGGCTTCTTCTGCAGCGGCAATACACAGGCAACTACATCGATAACACCAAAGACGATGCCGGGCGGCTTCCGGCGCCCGAGAACCAGATCGTTGTCGCGTGCCCCATGATCATCCACCCTGATCAAGCCGCTCGGGTCGCAGCGCTTCGGGCAAAGCGTGCACCTGCCGTAACCGCGCCGCGTATCGTGAATTCACCTACACTGCTGACTGGGCTGGCCACTTGTGGAATGTCGGGCTGCGCTGCCGGAATGACGATCTCGACGGGCAAAGGCGGGCGTTACAGCTACTACAAATGTTCTGCCAAAGTGACCGGCGGCGCCAAACGCTGCACTTGCCCGACATTACCGATGAAGGCCCTGGATGACATCGTCCTCGAAGCCGTCGCCGAACGAGTGCTTCAACCTGAGCGGCTGACCGAGCTGCTCTCCGGCATCCTCGACGCCTCGGAAACCGCCGATGCCCAGCGCCAGGAGGATCTTGTCCAGGCCCGCAAGGCCCTGACGCGCTGTGAAACTGCGATCGGCCGCCTTCTCGAGCTTATCGAAGAAGGCCTGATGTCGGCCAAAGACCCGATCTTTGCACAACGCCTTGCCGAGCATCGCGGGAAAAAGGCGCAACTCACTGGCACCATCGCCGGGCTCGAACGTCAAATGATGCGGGGAAGTAAGAAGATCACCCCAGAAATCGTCTCACGGTTTGGCGACATGATCATTCGTAAGCTCCAGGGAGACGACCCTGCGCTTCGGAAAGCCTATGTCAGGCTGCTCGTTGACCGGGTCGAAGTGAACACGACCGAAATCCGCATCCTGGGCTCGAAAGCAGCTCTCGAGCGCGCGGTGCTGAGCGATCGCATCGCCACTGGGCGGGTGCCCAGTTTTGACCGAGAGTGGTGCCCCTGGCCGGACTCGAACCAGCACGGATTTCTCCACTCGATTTTGAGTCGAGCGCGTCTACCATTTCACCACAGGGGCACAGTCGGCTCGCGTAGCCGAGCGCGTCGCGCTTGCCAAGGCGGACGCCGCACCGCAAGGCTGGCCCGATGAGACCTCCACGAACCCCCGGCGGCGGCACACGCCCGCCCGGGCCGCCATCCGGCGATCGCCGCCGCCCCGCCGCAACCGGCCCGCGCCGTGCGGCGGGAGCTAGCGATGGCCGCCGTCCTGCCGCGGCTGGACCACGCTTCGGCCGCGCCCCCGGCCTCGACGAACTGGCGACCAATCCGCGTGAGGCGCGCCGCCATATCCCGGGCGGGCGGCTGCCCAAGGTTCCGACGGCCAAGCCCGATCCCGGCAACGCCCCGACCGGGCGGCGCGCGCGCGGTCAGGTCCGGGCCGCCGCAACCGTCGCGGCGCGCGAAGGCCGCGCCACCGAAGAACCGCAACGCATCGCCAAGCTGCTGGCCCGCGCCGGTGTCGGTTCGCGGCGCGACATCGAGCGGATGATCACCGAGGGCAAGGTGTCGCTGCACGGCAAGGTGCTGGATACGCCCGCCACTATCGTCACGACGCTGGACGGTATCATGGTAGAGGGCCGCGAAGTGCAGCCGATCGAGGCGGCGCGGCTGTTCCGTTTTCACAAGCCGGCGGGCTTCCTGACCACGGCGCGCGATCCCGGCGGCCGGCCGACGATCTTCGACGCGCTGCCGCCGGGCCTGCCGCGGCTGGTGCCGGTCGGGCGGCTCGACATGAACACCGAGGGGCTGCTGCTGCTGACCACCGACGGCGGGCTGAAGCGGGCGCTGGAGCTGCCGGTCAACGCGGTGTCGCGGCGGTATCGGGTCCGCGCCTATGGCGAGATCGGCCAGAACACGCTGGAATCGCTGATTGAGGGTATTACCATCGACGGAATGCGTTATGGTCCGATCGACGCGGACATAGAGCGGCGGACGGGGGCGAACCTGTGGCTGACGATGCGCCTGACCGAAGGCAAGAACCGCGAGATCCGCCGCGTGCTGGAATATCTTGGCCTGCAGGTGTCGCGGCTGATCCGCACCGCCTACGGCCCGTTCGAGCTGGGCGAGCTGCCGCCCCGCGATGCCGACGAGGTACCGGCCGCGGCAATCGCGACGCTGCGCAAGGGGCTGGGCAAGATTTGAGGATCATCGCGGGCAAGTGGCGCGGCCGCGCCCTGATCGCACCACCCGGCGACGCGACCCGACCGACCGCCGACCGGGTGCGCGAGGCGCTGTTCTCGATGCTGGTCAGCCGGATTGGCAGCTTCGAGGGGCTGCGGGTGGCGGACGTGTTCGCGGGCACCGGGGCGCTGGGGCTGGAAGCGCTGTCGCGCGGTTGCGCCCATGTCGCTTTCGTCGAAACCGGCGCGGAGGCGCTGAAGGCGCTCAAGGCGAACATCGCCAGGTCGGCGGCGGCAGCCGACACCGATGTCTTCGCCGTGCCCGCCCAGTCGGTCGGCCGCGCGCGCCAGCCCTGTGACCTGTTGCTGCTCGACCCGCCCTACGGCGAGGGCCTCGCCCCCGTTGTGCTCGCCCGCCTATCGGAGCAGGGTTGGATCGCCCCGCATGCGCTGATCTCGGTCGAGACCGCGGCAAAGGAGGCGCTCGACGTTCCCGGTTTCACGGTCGAGGTCGTCCGCCGCCACGGCAAGGCGGCGCTCCACCTGTTACGCCCGGACGTCACCGATACGGTGGGCGGCGATGGCGAGCAGCCCGGCGGCGACTGAGCCGATCCACAGATTCTGCGCGCCCAGCACGGGATAGCTCGCTGCGCCGGCCACCGCCCCCGCCAGCAACCCGGCCCACAGCCCGACATAAGGCAGCCAGGCGAAGCGCGGGCCGCCGGTTGCGGCACTGGCCAGGCGCTGGCCGATCTTGACCAATGTGCCGGTCATGTAGGTGAGGCCGACAACCTCGCCGTTTCGTTCGAACACCGCGTTTTCCGCCCCCATCGCCAGCGCCATCGCCGCCGCGGTGACGATGCCAAGGTCCGCCGCACCGCAGGCCGCCCCAGCCGCCAGCAGCACCGCCACTAGCAGCAGCACGACCCAGCGGCGGTGGCCGCCCGCCGCCGACCCGGCCAGCGAACCGGCGAACACCCCGGCGACGAAGCACCCGATCAACGCCGCCGCGACCGCCGCCTCATGCGCCCGGCCCGCGAGGCCAACCGCGAGCCGGGTCGAGTTGCCGCTCATGAACGAGACGAAGAAGCCGCCGAGGTAGAGGAAACCGGTGGCATCGACGAACCCCGCCAGCGCCGAACAGCCGGCGGCGAGCAGTCGGGTACGGCGGTCGAACAGGTTCACGGCGAGCACCATAAGAGCCGCCGTCTTCTTTCACAGCGCCAATCACCGCTTGCGGCGTGACAAACCCGCCGACGTTCCTTACCTGTTCCCGGTGCAGACCGCGCCCGCCCTGACGCCCGAACCGCCGTACTTGGGGGGCCTCAACGCGCCGCAGCGCGATGCCGTGCTGACCACTGAGGGCCCGGTGCTGATCCTCGCGGGCGCGGGCACCGGCAAGACCCGCGCGCTGACCTCCCGCCTCGCGCACATCATCTGCACCCGGCTGGCGTGGCCGAGCGAGGTGCTTGCGGTGACCTTCACCAACAAGGCGGCGCGCGAGATGCGGCACCGCATGGGGGTGATGCTCGGCGACATGGTCGAGGGAATGCCGTTCCTCGGCACCTTTCACGCGGTCGCGTCGAAGATGCTGCGCCGCCACGCGGGCCTCGTCGGGCTGAACCAGAGCTTCACCATCCTCGATACCGACGACCAATTGCGCCTGCTCAAGCAGGTGCTGAACGAGGCCGGCATCGAGGAAAAGCGCTGGCCGGCGAAGGGGCTGGCGGGCCTGATCGACCGCTGGAAGAACCGCGGCTGGCGGCCTGACCAGCTGCCGCCGACCGAGGGCCGCGACTATGCCGACGGTAAAGCTCCGGCGCTGTACGCTCGCTATCAGGAGCGGCTGGTCCAGATCAATGCCTGCGATTTCGGCGACCTGCTGCTCCACATGCTGACGATCTTCCAGCGACACCCGGACGTGCTGGCCGAGTATCAGCGGCGCTTCAAATATATCCTCGTCGACGAGTATCAGGACACCAACGTCAGCCAGTATCTGTGGCTGCGGCTGCTCGCTCAGGAGCGCAAGAACATCGCCTGCGTCGGTGACGACGACCAGTCGATCTATTCGTGGCGCGGCGCCGAGGTCGCCAACATCCTGCGCTTCGAGGTCGATTTCCCCGGCGCCAAGGTCATCCGGCTGGAACAGAACTACCGCTCGACGCCGCACATCCTCGCGGCTGCGGGCGGACTGATCGCCAAGAACGGCGGACGGCTTGGCAAGACGCTCTGGACCGAGCGCAACTACGGCGACCCGGTCAAGGTCGTCGGCGTCTGGGACGGGCCGGAGGAGGCGCGGCTGGTCGGCGAGGCGGCGGAGCGGCTGCAGCGCGAGGGCGCCAGCCTCAACGACATCGCGATCCTGGTCCGCGCCCAGTTCCAGACCCGGGAGTTCGAGGACCGCTTCATCGCGATCGGCCTGCCCTACAAAATCGTCGGGGGATTCCGCTTCTACGAGCGGGCCGAGATCCGCGACGCGCTCGCCTATTTCCGTGTCGTCGTCTCGCCCGCCGACGGGCTGGCGTTCGAGCGCATCGTCAACACGCCGAAGCGCGGGCTCGGCGACAAGGCGATGGCGGCGCTGCACGGGCTGGCGCGGGCGCGCGACATCCCGCTGTCGAGCGCCGCCGCGCAGATCATCGAGACCGACGAGCTGAGCCCCGCCGCGCGCCGCAGCCTGGCCGCACTGGTCGCGGACCTGGCGCGCTGGCGTGGGCAGCTCGACGCCCTGCCCCACCCGCAGCTGGCGCAGGTCATTCTCGAGGAGTCGGGTTATGTCGCGATGTACCAGGCGCAGCGCTCGGTCGAAGCCGACGGCCGGCTGGAGAACCTGACCGAGCTGACGCGCGCGATGGAAGACTATGAATCGATGACCAGCTTCCTTGAGCATGTCAGCCTGGTCATGGACAACGACCAGAGCGACGAGGCCGAGTTCGTCACGATCATGACGCTTCACGCCGCCAAGGGCCTGGAGTTCGACCACGTCAACCTCGTCGGCTGGGAGGAAGGCGTGTTCCCGTCGCAGCGCGCGCTCGACGAGGGCGGCAACGCCAGCCTCGAGGAGGAGCGCCGGCTCGCCTATGTCGGGATTACCCGCGCCAAGCGGCAGGCGACGATCTACCACGCCGCCAACCGCCGCATCTATGGCCAATGGACGTCGAGCATCCCCTCGCGCTTCGTCAGCGAGCTGCCCGCCGACAATGTCGAGGTCACCAGCACGATGAGCGGCGGACCGAGCCTGTGGCGCGCGGCGCTGGGCGGCGGCGACCCGTTCGCGCATGTCGAGCGCGGCACGGGGCGCGGGCCGGGGTGGCAGCGCGCCTCGTACCTGACCGCCAAGGGCAACGGCGTCTCCGGCATCCCCGGTGGCGGCCCGGTGATCGAGGCGCGCGCGTCGTCGATCTCGGTAGGCATGAAGGGCCGCGCCGACGTCGCGGTCGGAGCGCGCGTGTTTCACTCAAAGTTCGGCTATGGCGCGGTCACCGCCATCGACGGCAACAAGCTGGAGATCGACTTCGAAAAGGCCGGCCAGAAGCGCGTGCTGGACAGTTTCATCGAGATCGTCTGACATTCGCCGGCGGGTAACCTAGCCGGATTAACCTGCCGCTCGAGGAGAACCGCCATGTCCGACCCCGTCGCCGCATTCACGCTGACCACACCAGCTCCGGAGGCAGGCCTCGAACTCGCCATTCACCTGTCCCGCCTGACGATCAAGGCGATGCAGGGCGACGCGACAGTGCGCGGCGTGCTGCGCGAGACCTATGCCCATGACGCCGGCCTGCTGACCGCCGCCAGCCAGGTGGTGGCCACCCATTTCGCGACGATCGCGGCGGCTAACAACTACTGGCGCGCGACCTGACGCTTGCCCCGCTCCGCCGCCGACCTTAGCACCGGGGGCATGTCGCCGTTCACGATTCCGAACTACCGCGCCTTCTGGGCGGCGCGCTTCACCTCGACGATCGCCGGCATGATGCTGGTCATCGTCATCGGCTGGCAGGTCTATGCCATCGCCCGCCTGACGATGCCGCCGAAGGACGCGGCGTTCCTGCTCGGCATGATCGGGCTGGCGCAGTTCCTGCCGCTGTTCCTGCTGACGCTCGTCGTCGGCTATGTCGCCGACCGCGTCGACCGGCGCTACCTGGCGCGCGGTGCAGTGGCGCTGGAACTTGGCTGTGCAGCGGCGCTCGGCGGGCTGGCGCTGGCCGATGCGGTGACCTTGCCGGCGCTTTTCGTGGTGGCGATACTGCTCGGTGTCGGCCGCGCCTTTGCCGGGCCGGCGATGACCGCGCTCGGGCCAAACCTGGTGCCGCGCGTGATCCTGCCGACCGCCATCGCCTGGAACTCGATCGGCTGGCAGACCGGCGCGGTGCTGGGACCGCCGCTTGGGGCGTTCCTGTTCGCGGCGCATCCGGCGACGCCCTATCTTGTCGCCGCCGGGCTGTTCGCCGTGGCACTGGTCGCGCTACTGCTGATCACACCGGTGGCATTGCCGCCAAGGTCCGACAAGTCGCCGTGGGCGCAAACCGTTGAGGGCCTCGGTTATGTGCGCCGTAACCGCATCGTGCTCGGCGCGATCAGCCTCGACCTGTTCGCGGTGCTGCTCGGCGGTGCGACCGCGATGCTGCCGGTGTTCGCCCGCGACGTGCTGCACGTCGGCGTCGAGGGACTGGGACCGCTGCGCGCCGCGCCCGCCGCGGGGGCCGCGCTGACCGCGCTGTTCCTGGCACGCCGGCCACTCAGCCGCAACGTCGGGGTCATCATGTTCGACTGCGTCGGCCTCTTCGGCCTGTCGACCATCGCCTTTGGACTGTCGCGCAACCTCTTCCTGTCGATGGGCTGCCTGTTCGTGCTCGGGGCCGCAGACATGATGTCGGTCTATGTCCGCTCGTCGCTTATTCAGCTCCACACGCCCGACAACATGCGCGGCCGGGTGTCGGCGGTGTCGATGCTGTTCATCTCGGCATCGAACGAACTGGGGGAATTTGAAAGCGGGCTGACCGCCGCCTGGCTCGGCCCGGTCGAGGCCGTGGTGCTCGGCGGCATCGGCGCGGTGCTGGTGACCCTCGCCTGGGCCTGGGGCTTCCCGGAGTTGCGCCGCGCCGACCGTTTCATCGCCCCGGAAGACTCGAACCCGCAAGCGAATGCCGCTATCAGCGCCGAACAGGCCGAAGCCGGAGCGACACGATGAAAGCCGCCAATATCCTCGCCACGATCGGCAATACGCCGCACATCCGGATGGCCAAGCTGTTCCCCGACAACGAGGTGTGGATCAAGTCGGAACGCGCCAACCCCGGCGGCTCGATCAAGGATCGCATCGCGCTGGCTATGGTGGACGCGGCGGAGGCCGACGGCACGCTCAAGCCCGGCGGCACCATCGTCGAACCGACCAGCGGCAACACCGGCATCGGGCTGGCGATGGTCGCGGCGGTCAAGGGCTACAAGCTGATCCTGGTGATGCCGGAATCGATGTCGCTGGAGCGACGCCGGCTGATGCTCGCCTACGGGGCCAGTTTCGCGCTGACGCCGCGCGAGAAGGGCATGAAGGGCGCGATCGAGCAGGCCGCCGCGATCGTCGCCGAGACGCCGGGGGCCTGGACCCCGGGCCAGTTCGAGAACCCCGCCAACATCGACGTCCATGTCCGAACCACCGCGCAGGAGATCCTCGCCGACTTCGCCGACGCGCCGCCGCATGCGCTGATCACCGGCGTCGGCACCGGAGGCCACATCACCGGCGTCGCGCAGGCGCTGAAGCCGCACTGGCCCGAGATGAAGGTGTTCGCGGTCGAACCGACGCTGAGCCCGGTAATCAGCGGCGGCCAGCCCGGACCGCACGCCATCCAGGGTATCGGTGCGGGTTTCATTCCGGCGAACCTCCACACCCAGCTGCTCGACGGCGTCATCCAGGTCGACCCCGTCGCTGCCAAAGCGATGGCGCTGCGGGCGGCGGCGGAGGAAGGCATGTTGGTCGGCATCAGCAGTGGTGCAACGCTGCAGGCGATCGCCCAGAAGCTGCCTGAACTTCCCGCCGGCGCGCGCGTGCTCGGCTTCAACTACGACACCGGCGAGCGCTACCTGTCGGTGCCGGACTTCCTGCCGACCGAGTAACCGGGGCCAACGGTAATCACCGCCAGCTCGGGCGGCACGCCGATGCGGAGCGGCACTACCGACGTCCCCAGACCCGACGAAACCACCAGCTGCTGGCGATGCTCGGCGAACAGCCCGCGGCGGTGCGCGTCATAATAGTCGCCCATGCTGCGCCAGCCGCACACGGGGAGCACGATCTGACCGCCGTGGGTATGGCCCGCGATCATCAGGTCGACGCCGCGCGGCAGCCACTGGAAGAAGTCAGGCTCGTGCGCCAGCAGGATCACCGGCTTGCCCTCCGGGGCCCCGGCGATGGCGCGGACTGGCGCCGTCAGCGGGTTGCGCCGCCCGGTGATGTCGTCGACGCCGGCCAGCACGACCGGCCCGATCTCGACCCAGCGATCCTGCAGCAGATGGATCGCCGTGCGGCCGAGCACGATCGGCGTCCAGTACGGCCCGTCGTGATTGCCACGCGCCGCGAAGACACCGTAGCGCGCGTGCAGCCCCTTCAGCGGCCGGACCGCCTCATCCATGTTGCCGACGTCGCGGTCCCACAGCTTGCCGCCCATCAGGTCGCCGGTAATGACGATCAGGTCGGGATGCAGCGCATTCGCCTGGGCAACGATTCGCGCAATCCGAGCCGCGGGCATATCCGGCCAGCCGAAATGCACGTCGCTGAGCTGGACGATCCGCAGCGGAGGCGCACCCGCCGGCCAGTCTGCCAGCGTCACGCGGTATTGGACGACGACCGGATCACGCGTTGCTTCCCCGTAGCCCCAGGCCGCCAGGGCGACGAGCAGGATGACCAGCGCGGCCGCGACACGGCCAATCCAGATCACGCGCCGCGGCGGTCTGGCTCGACTGCCGGCAGGTCCGACCTCATGCTGCGAGCTTCTGTGCCGCCCGGCCATAGAAGGTTTCACCCGCCGCGGCCATGTCGCGCAGCAGCTGCGGCGGGCTGAACCGCTCGCCGTGGCGCTGCGCCAGGCCGTCGAGCACCGCGACGACATTGGCAAGACCGATCGTGTCCATGTGGCTGAACGGCCCGCCGGTGAACGGCAGGAAGCCCCAGCCGAAAATCGCGCCGAGGTCGCCATCCTGCGGCGTCTCCAGCACCCCTTCCGCGAAGCAGCGGGCGCATTCGACGAGCTGGCGATACAGCAGTCGCTCGCGCACTGCCTCGGGCGTCGGCTGCGCGTGCTCGCCGGGTTCGGCCACGGTCGCGGTCAGTTCCGGCCACAGGTACTTCTTCCCGCCATCCTCAGGATAGACGTAGAAGCCCTTGTTATTCTTGCGGCCCATCCGACCCAGCTCGTGCATCGTCTCGATGACTTCGGTGCCGGGCTGCGCCACCCATTTGTCGCCGAGATCGGCCTTGGTCTGCTGGCCGACCTTGTACGACAGGTCGAGCCCGACCTCGTCGTTGACCGCCAGCGGGCCGACCGGCATGCCCATGTGCTTGCCGACATTCTCGATCAGCGCTGGGCCAACGCCCTCGCTGAGCAGCGCCAGCCCCTCCTGGATGTATGTCCCGAAGCAGCGCGACGTGTAGAAGCCGCGGCTGTCGTTGACGACGATCGGCGTCTTGCGGATCTGCGCGACATAATCGAGCGCCTTGGCGATCGCGTCCGGGCCGGTCTGCTTGCCGACGATGATTTCGACCAGCGGCATCTTTTCGACCGGCGAGAAGAAATGGATGCCGATGAAGTTTGCGGGCTTCGACCATGCCTCGGCGAGGCCGGTGATCGGCAGCGTCGAGGTGTTCGACCCGAAGATCGTGTCGGCGCCGACGACCGCTTCGGTCGCCTTGGTGACGCCAGCCTTGATGTCGCGAGTCTCGAACACCGCCTCGACGATCAGGTCGCAGCCAGCGAGATCGGCATAGTCGGCGGTCGGATGGATGCGGGCGAGGATTTCGGCCGCCTTGGCCGGATCGGTGCGCTTCTTGGCCAGCCGGTCGGCGGTGTACTGCTTGCCCTTCTCGGCCGCCGCGAGATCGCGGTCGAGCAGCACGACGGTCATGCCCGCCTGCGCGCTGACCATCGCGACGCCCGCGCCCATCAGGCCGGCGCCGAGCATGCCAAGCTTCTTCACCGGCGCAGGGGCAAT
The DNA here is from genome assembly GCA_038210595.1 of Sphingomonadales bacterium. Classification (GTDB taxonomy): domain Bacteria; phylum Pseudomonadota; class Alphaproteobacteria; order Sphingomonadales; family Sphingomonadaceae; genus Glacieibacterium. Next base: position 10,626 of record JBBQWN010000026.1, read on the forward strand.
GCCCTTGGGGCGGCGCGCCCCCTTCTCGGCCGCCTGCTTCGAGACGAACAGCGAGCGGATCATGTTGCCGGCCTGGGGGTCGCTGACCAGCTTCGCCATGTACTTGCTTTCCAGCCGCAGCGCCGTGTCCATCGGCAGCTGCGATCCTTCATAGACCGCGCTCAGGATGGTGATCGGCGCGTTCATGTTGTGCCCGGCCTGCTTCACCATAATGGCGGTTCCGGCCATAAAGGTCTGCGCGAACGCCGGGTTGAACTGGCCAACGCCGCCGGGGAACTTGAACCCCTTCTCGTCCCACGGCTGGACGCTCTTGGTCGGGTTGGCCTTGACCCAGTCCTTCGCCGCCTGGACGACCTGGTCGGCCGGCACGACGGCGTGGACGACGCCGAGGCCGAGCGCCTCCTGCGGCGACATGCTCTTGCCCTGGATCAGGTACATCAGCGCCGGCTGCACGCCCATCAGGCGCGGCAGCCGCTGCGTGCCGCCGGCCCCGGGGAACAGGCCGACCATCACCTCGGGCAGGCCGAGCTGGATCTTCGGATTGTCGGCGACGACGCGGTAGTGGCAGGCGAGCGTAAACTCGAGCCCGCCGCCGAGCGCCAGGCCGTTGATCGCCGCCGCCACCGGCTTGCCGCAGGTCTCGAGCGCGCGCAGCATCTTGTTGAGGCCGTAGACGCTGTCGAACAGCCGCGCCATTTTCGACGGGCCGCCGTCGCTCGCCGCACCGCCGGTCATGCCACCCATGCCCTTCAGGTCGGCACCGGCCATGAAGCCCGACGCCTTGCCGCTGGTCAGCACCGCACCCTTGACCGCATCATCGGTCTTGATGCGCTCGATTGCGGCGGTCAGGTCGCGCGACACTTCGGGGGTGATAACGTTCATCGACAGGCCGGGCACGTCGATGGTGAGGAGAAGGATGCCGTCGGCGTCGAGCTCGGAACGGATGGCGGTGTCGGTCATGGTCGGTCCTTACGTCTCCCCTCCCTCTTCAGGGAGGGGTCGGGGGTGGGTGCGCGGCCCTTGCCGCGCTACTCGTTCCGTTCCGGGGAAGAAGGCTCGCCAAATGGCTCGCACCCACCCCCAGCCCCTCCCTGAAGAGGGAGGGGAGCGGGCTAGATCCGCTCGATGATCGTGCCCGTGCCCATGCCCGCGCCGACGCACAGGTTGATCAGCGCGGTGCCCTTGCCGGTACGCTCGAGCTCGTCGAGCACGGTGCCCAGGATCATGCCGCCGGTAGCCCCCAGCGGGTGGCCCATGGCGATCGCGCCGCCGTTGACGTTGACCTTCGAATGGTCGAGCTTCATCGCCTGCATGTAGCGCAGCACGACGCTCGCGAACGCCTCGTTCAGCTCGAACAGGTCGATGTCGTCGGTGGTCATGCCGGCGCGCTGCAGCACCTTGGCGGCGACGAACTCCGGGCCGGTCAGCATGATCATCGGCTCGCTGCCGATCGACGCCATGGCGCGGATGCGGGCGCGCGGCTTCAGGCCGTATTTCTCGCCCATTTCCTTGCTGCCGATCAGCACGGCGGATGCGCCGTCGACGATGCCGCTAGAGTTACCGCCGTGGTGGACGTGGTTGATCTTCTCGACCTCCGGGTACTTCATCAGCGCGATCGCGTCGAAGCCTGGCATCTGCTCGCCGATCGCCTCGAACGCCGGGTTGAGGCTGCCCAGCGACTGCATGTCGGTGTTGGGACGCATGTGCTCGTCATGGTCGAGAACAATCTCGCCGATGATGTCGCGCACGCCCACCACGGAGTTCTTGAACCGGCCCTCGGTCCAGGCACGCGCGGCGCGCTTCTGGCTCTCCATCGCATAGGCGTCGACGTCGTTGCGGCTGAAGCCGTATTTGGTGGCGATCAGGTCGGCGCCGATGCCCTGGGGTGCGAAATAGGTCTTGTAGGCGACCGCCGGGTCCATCGCCCAGGCACCGCCGTCCGCGCCCATCGGGACGCGGCTCATGCTCTCGACGCCGCCGCCGATGGCGAACATCGCCTCGCCGACCATGACCTTGGCGGCGGCCATGTTCACGGCCTCGAGGCCCGACGCGCAGAAGCGATTGATCTGCACGCCTGCCGTGGTCTCGGCATAGTCGGCGTTGAGCACCGCGACACGGGCGATGTCGCAGCCCTGCTCGCCGACCGGCGAGACGCAGCCGAGGACGACGTCGTCGACGTCGGCGGTGTCGATCTGGGTGCGGTCGCGGATGTTCTGCAGTACCTGCGTCGCGAGCTGGATCGGCGTGATCTCGTGGAGCTTGCCGTCCTTCTTGCCTTTGCCGCGCGGCGTGCGGACGGCGTCGTAGATATAGGCTTCGGCCATGGTCGTGCTCCTCAGAACAAATGGGCCGGCAGGGCCATCATGGCCTCGCTGCCGGCTTCGAGCTTGCGGCGCAGCGCACCGGCGTCGGGGAAGAAGCGCTCGGCGTAATAGCGCGCGGTGATCAATTTGGCCTCGAAGAACTCGCGGTCGCTGGCACCGGCGTCGAGCGCCTCGTGCGCGGCCTTCGCCATCAGCAGCCACATATGGCCGAGGCTGACGATGCCGAGGATGTCGAGGTAGGCGGCCGCCCCGGCGCCCGCATTGTTGGGGTTCGACAGGCCGTTCTGCATCAGCCACAGCGTCGCGGTCTGCAGCTCGCCGAGCGCCTTCTCCAGCGGCGCGGCGACCACCGCCAGCCGCTCGTCGGCCTTGGCATCGGCGACCGCCTGCCCCGCCAGCGCGAGATAGGCGCGCAAACCGCGGCCGCCGTTCATGGCGAGCTTGCGACCGACCAGGTCCATCGCCTGGATGCCGTTGGTGCCTTCGTAGATCTGGGCGATGCGGGCGTCGCGGACGAACTGCTCCATGCCCCATTCGACGATATAGCCGTGGCCGCCATAGACCTGCTGGCTCTTGGTCGCGATCTCATAGCCCTTGTCGGTGCAATAGCCCTTGATGACCGGGGTCAGCAGCCCGATCAGGTCGTCGGCCATCTCGCGCTCCTCGGGCGTCGCCGCCTTGTGCGCGAGATCGACCTGCAGCGCGCCCCACAGGATCAGCGCGCGCGCGCCCTCGTTGAAGGCGCGGCCATCCATCAGCATGCGGCGCACATCGGGGTGGACGATGATCGGGTCGGCCTTGGCGTCCGAGGCCGCGCCGTTCAGCGCCTTGCCCTGCACCCGGTCCCGGGCATAGATCGCGGCGTTCTGGTAGGCGACCTCGCCCTGGCTCAGGCCCTGCACGCCGACGCCGAGCCGCGCCGCGTTCATCATGATGAACATGGCGCGCAAACCCTTCATCTCCTCGCCGATCAGATAGCCGGTGGCGCCGTCGTAGTTCATCACGCAGGTCGAATTGGCGTGGATGCCCATCTTGTGCTCGATCGAACCGCACTTGACCGCGTTGCGCTCGCCCAGGGTGCCGTCCGCGTTGACCAGGAACTTGGGCACGATGAACAGGCTGATGCCCTTTACCGTGTCGGGCGCGCCGGTGGTCTTGGCGAGAACCAGGTGGATGATGTTCTCGCTCATGTCGTGCTCGCCGGCCGAGATGAAGATCTTGGTGCCGGTAATCTTGAACGTGCCGTCTGCCTGCGGCTCGGCGCGGGTGCGGATCAGGCCGAGGTCGGTGCCGCACTGCGGCTCGGTCAGGTTCATCGTGCCGGTCCAGCGGCCGTGCACCATGTTGGGCAGGTACATCTGCTTCTGCGCGTCGCTGCCGACCGCGGTGATCGCCGCCTGCGCGCCCTCGTTGAGGCCCGGATACATAGAGAATGCCATGTTGGCGCTCGACATATACTCCGCGATCGCGGTGCCGACGACGTGCGGCAGGCCCTGCCCGCCAAACGCCGGATCGGCGGTCAGCGTGCCCCAGCCGCCCTCGACGAACTGGTCATAGGCGGCCTTGAAGCCTTTCGGCGTGGTGACGCTGGCGTCGTCGTGGCGGGTGCAGCCTTCCTGGTCGCCGCTGAGGTTCAATGGCGCGAGCACATTCTCGCAGAACTTCGCGCCCTCCTCGAGGATCGCCTGCACGGTATCGGGCGTCGCGTCGGCAAAGCCGGCCAAATTCGAATATTTGTCGAGACCGACGATCGCCGACAGTACGAACTGCGTGTCTTTGACCGGGGCGCGGTAGCTCGGCATCGCTAATTCCTAATGGTGCGCGGTATCGGCGAGATGGGTCTCGGCGCCACGCGAGCCGTCGAGCTCGCGTTCGACGAGGGCACAGAACGACTGCAGTTCTTCGATCGTGGCGTCGATGTCGTTACGCTGCTCCTGCAGCGCAAGGATGCGGGTGTGGCATTTCTCCAGCGTCACCTGGCGCTGCTTCACGCGGCCGTCGCCGACATCGTAGAGGTCGATCATCTCGCGGATTTCGGCGAGCGAGAACCCCACGTTCTTGGCGCGCAGGATCCACGCCAGCCGGGCGCGGTCGCGGCCGCTGTAGACCCGGTTCTGGCCCAGCCGCTCGGGCGCGATCAGGCCGTTGTCCTCGTAGAAGCGGATGGCGCGCGGCGTGACATTGAAGCCGACTGCCAGTTCCGTGATCGTGAATGTCGCGGCATCGTTCGCCGCCTCGGGAACATGGGCGTGGGCGAAGGCGCGGGCATGCTCGTTCATCGCCCGCCGGTTTAGTTGACGGTTACGTCAAGGGTCAAGCATCACAGGTCGAGACGATGCACCTCGACACCGATCGCGAACACCCGCGTTGCCTTCGGACTGCGGATGACCCTGATCTTGTTGACCGCGCGGCCGAACTCGACCGGCTGCCAGCTGTGGCCACCGTTCCGGGTCTCATAGCCCCCGGCCTTGGCGCCGACCCAGCCACGGCGCTCGTCAAGGAAACCGATGCCGAATTGCTGGACGCCCGGCGCATCGACGAGCGGCAGCTCGTGCCAGGCCCGGCCGCCATCAACGGTCTTCACCACCACCCGCCTGGTGTTCGCGGGCGCGTCGTCATAGCTCTGAACGGTGGCATAGCCGACCCGCGGCGACGGCCAGCTCATCTTCCAGACGTTTTCGAACTTACGCCCCGAGCGATAGACCGGGGCCCAGGTCCGGCCGCCGTCGCCGGTACGCAGGATCAGCGCCTCGCCCCTCGCGGCGTCGCTGTCGGTCGAGGCGGCGACGAACCCGGTCATCGTATCGTGAAACTTGATATCGAGAATTATGCCCGCCTGTTTCGACAGGTCCTGCACGGTCCAGCTCGCGCCGCTGTCGGTCGAGCGCAACACCGCCGCCGGCCCGCCGACGCGACCGGCGGCGTGGATGACGTGACCGCCCCGCAGCTCGCCCTGATAGACCCGCCGGACGGGGAGGATATCGATGCCGCAAATTCCGGCGACGGCTCCGATGCCGGGGGCGGTCACGGGCTGCCAGGTTACGCCGCCGTCTTCGGTGCGGTACAGTGGCTGCTTGTCGGTGACGCCAGGATAATAGTCGGTGCCGACATTGCCGAGGAAGCCGCGCCTGGCGTCGATGAAGCCGAGCGCGCGGATGAAGGTGCCGGGCCGGTCCCAGACCTTGGTCCAGCTGACTCCGCCATCGGTGGTCGCGTACAGCTTGCCCTGACCGTTGCCATACCAGCCGGTGTCGGGATCGACGACGCTGATGTCGTCCTGCTTGCCCTTGTAGAGTTCGGTCGCGAGCTTTTGCCAGGCCGGGTCGGCGGCGGCGAACGCCGCCCGCGGTGCAAGACCGGTCGCCAGCAGCGCCCCGCCGAAACCGCGTCTCGTCAACATCACCCGGCTCCCGCTCGCTACCCGAGTGAGCTAATCGAAACGATCGCGAATTGGCAAGAGTGTATTACGTGAGCGCCACACTAGGCGGGCGCGTCGGCGATCATCGCGGTGAACTTCGCCTCGGCGACGGTCTTGCCGTTCACCACCGCCTTGCCGGCGAACTTGCAGACGGTCGCGCGGCGCTGGATGAACTCGACGTGCAGTTCCATCAGGCAGCCGGGTTCGACCGGCGACCGGAACTTCGCATCCTCGATCGCCATGAAATAGACGAGCTTGTTCGAGCCTTCGAGGTTCATCGATTTGATCGCGAGCACGCCGGCGGTCTGCGCCAGCGCCTCGACGATCAGCACGCCCGGCATGATCGGGCGGCCCGGGAAATGCCCGGCGAAGAACGGCTCGTTGATCGTCACCGCCTTGATGCCGCGCGCCGACGTGTCGGGGACGATATCCTCGACCCGGTCGACGAGCAGCATCGGGAAGCGATGCGGGATCAGGTCCATCACCGCGCGCACGTCGACGGCGGTCATCGCCATCGACGCGGGCGCGGCGTCGGTCACTTCGCTCCGGCGGCCGGGGTCGCGGTCGAGACGCGCGGCAACGACTTGTCGATGCGCGCGACAATGTCGGCGGTGACGTCGATCGTATTGGAATGCTGCAGCGTCGCGCCCTCGGCGAGAGCGATGGTCGCGCCGCGCTCACGCATCACGGCGGTAATGATCGGCTGGGCGGCCTCGTTGATCTGGCGCAGCACCGACTGGCGGCTGGCCTGGAAGTCCTGGTCGCGCTTGGCGAGATCGGCCTCGTCCTTCTGCTTGCGGGCCTGTTCGTCCTTCACCTTGGTCTGCCAGGCGGTGATGATCGCCGGCGTCGCGTTCGGGGCGGGCTGGCTCTTGCCGAGCGCCTGCTCCTCGGCGCCATACTGGGTGCGCAGCTGGGTGAGGCGCGCCTGGATCGCATCGGCGCGGGTCTTCAGCTCGATCGCAGCCTGCTTGCCGGCGGCCGAGGTCTGGAACACCCGGTCCATGTCGATGACGACGATGACCGCGGGCGGCAGCGTCTGGGCAGCGAGCGGTGCGGCGATGGCGACGGCCGAAAGGGCGAGTGCCTTGAACATTGTCTTCATCAGAATTGAGTCCCTACGTTGAATTGGAAAACCTTGGTATTGTCACCCGGCGACTTGACCAGGGCTTTGGCGACGTCGAAGCGGAATGGCCCGAACGGCGAATTCCACGACACCCCCGCCCCGACCGAGACGCGCGGGCGTGGCGTATCACCTTGGTAGAATTCGCGGAAGCCCGTCGAACCGGCGGTGTTGGCCGAGCAGCCCAGGCTGGCGGGCAATTGCGGCGTGCCGGCCGGCGGTTGCTGGCAGATCAGGGTCGGGTCGGTGACCCCGAAGACAGCACCGACATCGGTGAAGATCGACGGCCGCAGGCCCAGTTCCGCGCCGGCGGCACCCAGCGGGATCTGGATTTCGGCACGCGCCCGGTAATAGGCACGGCCGCCGATCGCGTCGTCGGTCTTGCTGTTCTTGTCGAGCGAGACATTGCCCTGCGCGTCCAGCAGGCGGCGGGTAACGCGCGGCCCGACACCGCGGATGCCGAAGCCGCGCAGCTCCGGCTCGCCGAGGAAGAAGCGGTCGTTGATGCGGATCTTGTCGACGCCCGGCAGGCCGGTATCCTTGCCATAACCCCAGATATAGCCGGCCTCGCCACCGACATTCAGGATGAAACCGCTGCCGAACAGCGCCCAATAGCGGTCATAGGTGGCGCGGTTGCGCAGATATTTGACGCCGGTACCGACACCCGCCAGATCCTGGCTGAAGGTGAAGCGCTGACCCGCGCTCGGCCGCAGGCGATTGTTCAGATTGTCGTAGATAACGCTGTACCCGACCGACGAGGTCGTCCGCTTGCCGATCGAATCGCACAGGTAGCGACCGGCTAGCAGCGGGCTGCAGCGTCCGGTGGTCGGATCGTTGTAGATGTTGTCGAGCGTGATGTTGTCGAGGCTGAGCCCGTACCGCACCGACGCCGCCCAGAACTCGGTGATCGGGAAGCCGATCCGCGCCTGGCCGCCGGTTGTCGTCTGCTGATAGGTCGTGTCGCGGTTGTTGCCGCTGCCGGTGTAACGGAACGAGCTGTAGTCGCGGCGGAACAGATCGACGCCCAGCGCCAGGTTGCGGCCAAGCAGATATGGCTCGGTAAAGCCCAGCTCGACCGATTTCGAATAGCTCGAGATATTGGCAGAAGCGCGCAGCGTCTGCCCGAGCCCACGGAAGTTGCGTTGCTCGATCGACAGGCTGAGAATGAACCGCTCGAGGCTCGAGAAGCCGGCCGAGACCTGCAGCGAGCCGGTCGGCTTTTCCTGGACGTTGGCCTCCAGGATGACCTTGTCGGGGGCCGAGCCGGGCTTCTGCTCGATCTCGAACTTTTCCTGGAAGAAGCCGAGGCCCTGGATGCGGTCGCGGGTCCGCTTGACCTTGAAACTGTTGAACGCATCGCCCTCGGCGAGCCGGAATTCGCGCCGGATAACGGTGTCGCGGGTCAGCGTATTGCCGTTGATGTTGATCTTCTCGACATAGACGCGCGGTGCCTCGCTGATCCCGAACGTGACGTTCATCTCGCGCTTTTCCTTGTCGCGATCGAACTGCGGGCGCACCTCGGCAAAGGCGTAGCCCAGCAGTCCGGCGGTCTCGGACAGCGTGTCGACGGTCGTCTCGATCTTCTGCGCGTTGTACCAGTCGCCCGGCGTGATCCGGATGAGCGGCTTGAAATCCTTGTCCTTGATGTCACGAATCTGGCTGTCCAGCTCGACCCGGCCGAACTTGTAGCGCTCACCTTCCTCGACGACGTAGGTAACGATGAAGTCGCGGCGGTCGGGCGTCAGCTCGGCGGTCGACGAGACGACGCGGAAGTCGGCGTAGCCCTCGGTCAGGTAGAACTGGCGCAATTTCTGCTGGTCGAAGGCCAGCCGGTCGGGGTCATAGGTATCGTTCGAGGCGAAGAAGCGCCACGGCCGCGCCTGGCGGGTGGCCATCGCGGCGCGCAGCTGACCGTCCTTGAACTTGGCATTGCCCAGGATGTTGATCTGCCGGACCTTGGACTTGTCGCCCTCGCGGATTTCGAAAATCAGGTCGACGCGGTTCTGGTCGAGCTGGATGATCTTAGGTTCGACCGAGGCGGCAAAGCGTCCGGCACGGCGATAGAGTTCGAGGATACGCGCGACATCGGCACGGGCCTTGGAGCGTGTGAAGATCTGGCGCGGCGCGACGCGGATTTCCTCGCGGATCTTCTCTTCCTTGACGCGCTTCGAGCCCTCGATAACGATCCGGTTGATAACCGGATTTTCCTTGATCTCGACGATCAGCGTGCCGGAATCGTCGCGGATGGTGACGTCGGCGAACAACTCGCTGGCGTAGAGATCCTTGAGGGCCTTATCGAGCCGCTCACGGTCATAGGCGTCGCCCGGGTTCAGTTCGATATAGGAGCGCACGGTCTCGGGCTCGAGCCGTTCGGTGCCACGCACGACGATGGCACGGACGGTGCTGCTCCCGGCCGGAGCCGTGACCGCCACCGGGGCCGCTTCCTGCGCGGCGACGGGCACGCCCGCCAACGCGGTGCCGAGGAGCAGGATGGACGCCAGCCGGCGCGGCAGCATCGATCCGGACATTTGACTCACGTACTTCCCGCCCTTCAACCCTGTCACGTCATTCGCCACAACGGCCGAAACCCGAAGGTTCCCCCTAGCCGAGCAGCCCGGTCAGATGCTTCCACACGCCGATCGACCCGAGGTCGTTCCAGGTCAAAAGAACCATCAGCGACACGAGCGCCGCGAAACCCGACAAGAACGCCCATTCCTGAACGCGCGCACCGAGCGGCCGCCGACGCACCGCCTGGAGCGCGTAGAGGAACAGATGGCCGCCGTCCAGCATCGGGATCGGCAGAAGGTTGATGAAACCCAAATTTATCGAGATCAGCGCGATGAATTCGACCAGGTTCGGCCAGCCGACCGAAGCCACCTGACCCGATAATTGCGCCATCTTGATCGGCCCGCCCATCTCCTTGACGGAGCGGCGGCCCGTGATGATCTGGGCGAGGCCGGTGATCTGGCCCTCGACAACATTAACGGTCTGCTCCGCGGCGGCACCGATGGCGCTAAGCACCGGCAGCCGTTCCCAGCGCGGTGGGCCGCTGAAGATGCCCAGTCGGCCGATGCGTGTCGCGTTGCCGAAGCGATCGGTCTCGACAATGACCCGCGGCGACAGCTCCAGCGTGCGGAGCGAGCCGGCGCGGTCGATGCGGACGGTCACGGGATCGCCGACCGAGATGCGAATATGATCGGCGATCTGATCGAAGCGCTCGATCCGATCCCCGTCGATGGCGACGATGCGGTCGCCCGCCTGGATGCCGGCGGCCGCCGCCGCCCCGGCCGGGTCGACCTTGCCGATCAGCGCCGGGGTCAGCGGCGCGCCGAACAAAGCGAAGAATGTCGCGTAGATCAGGACTGCGAACAACAGGTTGGTGACCGGTCCGGCGACCGTAATCAGCGCCTTTTGCCACAGTGGAGCGAAGTGGAAGAGCCCGGCACGCTCGGCCAACGGCGTGCTGTCGACCTCGGGATCGGGCTGGCTCGCCGCGTTGGCGTCGCCGAGGAACTTGACGTAGCCACCCAGCGGCAGCCAGCCGAGCCGCCAGCGCGTGCCCCGGCGGTCGGTCCAGCCGGCGATCTCGCGGCCGAACCCGATGGCGAAGGTTTCGGCGCGCACGCCGAACAGGCGCGCGACGTAATAGTGCCCGAACTCGTGAATGAAGACGAGCAGACCAATGACCCCGGCGAACACCGCGACGGTGAACAGCAGTCCGGGCTGCGCCATCAGTTGAGCCTCCGCCTCACCGCATCCGCCGCCATCACCCGGGCAGCCCGGTCGACCTCGATCACCTCGTCCAGCGAGACGCACGCACCGGCGACCAGCCGGTCAAGCGTGTCGCCGACGATTGCGGCGATATCGAGGAAGGATAGTTGACCGGCAATGAACGCGGCGACCGCAACCTCGTTGGCGGCGTTCAGGATGCACGGCGCGGCACCCCCGGAACGGAGCGCGTCCCAGGCCATGCCGAGTGCCGGGAAACGCTCGAAATCGGGCGCCTCGAAGGTCAGCTGCGCGATCTTCGCCAGATCGAGCCGCTCGCACGGCGTCGCCATCCGCTCCGGCCACGCCAGCGCATAGGCGATGGGCGTCCGCATGTCGGGCGTGCCCAGCTGCGCCAGCACCGAGCCATCGACGTACTCGACTAGGCTGTGGATGACCGACTGCGGGTGCACCAGCACCTCGAGCTGTGCGGCCGTCACCGGGAACAGGTGATAGGCCTCGATCAGCTCCAGACCCTTGTTCATGAGCGTCGCGGAATCGACCGAGATCTTCGCGCCCATCGACCACACCGGATGCTTACAGGCTTGCGCGACGGTGGCCACCGCCATCTCGGCGTGGCTGGCGGTGCGGAACGGTCCGCCGCTGGCGGTCAGGATGACCCGCGACACCCGCTCCGGCCGTTCGAAATCGAAACACTGGAAGATGGCGTTATGCTCGCTGTCGACGGGCAGCAGCGTCGCGCCGGTGCGGGCGGCGGCGGTGGTGACCAGGTCGCCGGCGCAGACCAAAGTTTCCTTGTTGGCAATGGCGATGGTCGCGCCGCGCTCGATTGCGGCCATGGTCGGCGCCAGGCCGGCGGCACCAACGATGGCGGTCAGCACGATGTCGGAATCGCCCGCCGCCGCGTCGCAGACCGCCTGCTTGCCCGCCGCCGCCTCGATGCCGCTGCCCGACAGTGCCTCCTTGAGGTCGGCATAAGCCGTATCGTCGGCGACGACCGCGATGCGCGCGCCGGTGGCCCGCGCCTGCGCCGCCAGACCCACCGCGTCGCGGTTGGCGGTCAGCGCATCGACCCGCCACGCCTCGGGCGCGCGCCCGAGCAGGTCGAGCGTCGACTGGCCGACCGAACCGGTGCTGCCGAGCACGGTGATACCGCGCGGGCTCATCGCAGCGCCACCGCGAACCCGAGGCCGCTGAGCATCGCCACCGGCACCAGGCCGTCGAGCCGGTCGAGCACGCCGCCGTGGCCAGGCAGCAACGCACCTGAATCCTTGACGCCAGCGGTCCGCTTCATCCAGCTTTCGAACAGGTCGCCGCCCTGCGCGACGAGCGCGAGAACCAGCCCGGCGAGCCAGGCGTAGTTGAACAATGCCAAGGAAATACCCGCCTCTCTTGCGACGACGAAGGAAACCAGTGCCGCACCCGCCATGCCGCCGGCCAGACCGGCCCAGGTCTTGTTCGGGCTGATCCGCGGAGCGAGCTTCGGTCCGCCGATGGCGCGCCCGGCGAAATAGGCGAAGATGTCGGTCGCCCAGACGATCGCCAGCGTCCACAGCGTGATCTCGAACCCGCCCGGCAGTCCGCGCAGCACGATCAGCGCGACGCCCGGCAGCGCACAATACAGAATGCCGGCCGCGATCCAGCCAGCGCGTTGCCGGTCGAAATTGCGCGCGAACACACCAAGCAGCACCGCGCCGCCGCCGGCGACGAACAGCGCCCGGTCGGGCACGCCGAGATAGGCGAACATCACTGCCGCCGCGACGACTGCCATGCCGGCGAGGCGGAAGCGCCGCTCGATCTCGTGCATCACCGCCCACTCGGCGAACATCAGCAGCACCGCCAGCGCGACCAGCGCCCCGAACGCCGCGCCACCGGCCCAGACCGCGGCTGTCGCCAGCGCGATCAGCAGGACGCCGGTAACGACGCGAGTGCCCAGCCCGCCCCGCCGCCGCGCCGACATCGCCCTAGCGCCCGCCAAAGCGCCGCTCCCGGGTCGCGAACTCGGCGATCATCTCGGCCAAGGCGGCCCCGTCGAAATCCGGCCACAGCCGCTCGGTCACGACGAACTCGGCATAGGCTGCCTGCCACAGCAGGAAATTCGACAGCCGCTGCTCGCCAGAGGTGCGGACCACGAGGTCGGGCGGCGGCAGCCCGGCCGTGTCGAGCCGCGCCTCGAATGCGGCGGCGTCGATCTGATCCGGGGTGACCTCGGCAGCCAGCGCCTTCGCGGCCCGGACGATCTCGTCCTGCCCGCCATAGTTCAGCGCAATCGCCAGCGTCATACCTGTGTTGGCCGCGGTGCGGGTCCGCGCGTCCTCCAGCATGGTCACAAGATCAGGCTTTAACGCCTTGTAATTCCCGATGAACACCAAGCGCACGCCGTTGCGGTCCAGCTCGGCGATCTCGCTGCGGATATAGTGACGGAGCAGGCCCATCAGGTCGCCAACCTCATCAGCTGGCCGCTTCCAGTTCTCGCTGCTGAAGGCATAGAGTGTCAGCACCTCGATGCCGAGATCGGGGGCCGCCTCGACCACCTTGCGCACCGCCTCGACGCCGGCGCGGTGACCGGCCAGCCGCGGCAGGTGGCGCGCCTTCGCCCAGCGGCCGTTTCCGTCCATGATGATTGCAACGTGGCGCAGACCGGCGCCGGCCGAACCGGGCAGCACGGCACGGGCCGGTGCGGCGCTCACTTGCCCAGGATTTCCTTTTCCTTGGCGTTGCTCGTCGCATCGATGTCGGCGACCGACTTGTCGGTCAGCTTCTGGACCTCGGCCTCCAGGCGCTTCTGGTCGTCCTGGCTGATCTTGCCCTTCTTCTCGGCCGCTTTCAGCGTCTCCATGCCGTCGCGCCGCACGTTGCGCGCCGCGATCCGGGCGGCCTCCGCATATTTGCTGGCCAGCTTGGCCAACTCCTTGCGGCGCTCCTCGGTCAGGTCGGGGATCGGCAGGCGCAGGGTCGTGCCGTCGACGATCGGGTTCAGCCCGAGGCCAGCCGATCGGATGGCGCGGTCGGCGGCAGCAACGTTCGACTTGTCCCAGACCTGCACCGAGATCAGCCGTGATTCCGGCGTCGTGACGGTCGCGATCTGGATCAGCGGCATGTTCGAGCCATAGACCTCGACCTGCACCGGATCGAGCAGCGAGACCGAGGCGCGGCCGGTGCGCAGGCCGCCAAGGTCGTGCTTCAGCGCGTCGAGACCGCCGGCCATGCGCCGGTCGAGGTCCGCCTTGAACGCCGCTGCGTCGAAGTCCGCCATGCTCAGTTCCTTACCATCGTCGAGACGCCCTCGCCCGCCAGAACCCGCGCCAGATTGCCGGTCTCGCGAATGTTGAACACCACGATCGGGATGTTATTGTCGCGGCACATCGAGACGGCGCTCGCGTCCATTACCTTCAGGTCGTCCGCCAACACCTTGGTAAAGGTCACGGTCTCGTAGCGCGTCGCACCGGCGACCTTCTTGGGATCGGCATCGTAGACGCCGTCGACGCTGGTGCCCTTGAACAGCGCGTCGCACTTCATCTCGGCCGCCCTGAGTGCTGCGCCAGTGTCGGTGGTGAAATACGGGTTGCCGGTGCCGGCGGCGAAGATGACGACGCGGCCCTTCTCCAGGTGCCGCTCGGCGCGGCGACGGATGTACGGCTCGCAGACGCTGGGCATCGGGATCGCCGACTGGACGCGGGTGTCGACGCCGATCTTCTCCAGCGCGTTCTGCACCGCCAGCGCGTTCATGACGGTCGCCAGCATGCCCATGTAATCGGCATTGGCGCGGTCGAAGCCGGCCTTTTCCGCCGACAGGCCGCGGAAGATGTTGCCGCCGCCGACGACGACGCACAGCTCGAACCCGGCGTCGCGTGCCAGCTTGATCTCGCCCGCAATCCGCCCGGTCTCGGCGGGGTCGATACCGAAAGAACCGCTGCCCATCAGCGCCTCACCCGACAGTTTGAGCAGGATGCGTTTGAACGGCGGGGTCGGCATCGAGACTGGTTTCCTCCCCCGGGACGGCGCGGCGCGACCTTAGTGGCCACGCTTTCGAAAGTCATCCCGGCGTTCACCGGGATGACTTGTCATTCGTTCAGGCTGTCCCGGCGGCAGCGGCGACTTCGGCGGCGAAGTCCTTCTCGTCCCGCTCAATGCCCTCGCCCAGCTGCAGCCGGACGAACTCGGTCACGGTGATGGCACTGCCGGCAGCCTTGGCGGCGGCGGCGACGACGTCGCTGACCTTGGACTTGCCGTCGATGACGAACACCTGCGTCAGCAGGCTGTTCTCCTGCCGGTACTTACGGACGCCGCCCTCGATCATCTTCTCGGCGATCTCCGGGGTCTTGCCGCTGGCGATGGCCTTTTCGCGGGCGATGTTGCGCTCGCGCTCGACGGTCTCGGCATCCAGACCGTCCTCGTCCAGCGCCAGCGGGTTGGCGGCCGCGATGTGCATCGCGATCTGGCGGCCCAGCGCCTCGAGCGCACCCGCATCGGCAGCGGATTCGAGCCCGACCAGCACGCCGATCTTGCCCTGCCCGGGGACGACCGCGTTGTGGACATAGCTGACGACGACGCCCTGCCCGACTTCGATGACCTTGGCACGGCGCAGCGACTGGTTCTCGCCGATGGTGGCGATGGTGTGGGTCAGCTGGTCCTGGACGCTGCCCTCGCCGCCCGGATAGGGCGCGGCGGCGAGCGCCGCCATGTCGTCGCCGCTGGCCAGCGCGATGCCGGTGACGGTGGCGACGAACTTCTGGAACTGCTCGTTCTTTGCGACGAAGTCGGTTTCGGAGTTCACCTCGACGGCGGCACCGCGGGTGCCGGCGACGGCGACGCCGACCAGACCCTCGGCGGCGGTGCGGCCAGCCTTTTTGGCGGCGGCGGCAAGGCCCTTGGTGCGCAGCCAGTCGACCGCCGGCTCCATCTCGCCGCCGGTTTCGGCGAGCGCTTTCTTGCAGTCCATCATGCCCGCGCCGGTTCGGTCGCGGAGGTCCTTCACCATGCTGGCGGTGATCTCGGCCATGGTCGTTGTCCTTGTGTGGAAGGCTTCCGCGCGCAGATGGCGCGGAAGCATGTCAGTTCAGCGTCGCCGTGCGGATCAGGCGGTGGCGTCTTCGGCAGGTGCCTCGGCGTGGCTGTCCGCGGCAACGGCGCCGGCGACCATCTCGTCGGGCAGTTCGGCGACCGCCTCGACCTCGTCACCGACGGCTTCAGCCATCGTCGTCGGAGCGCTGGCCTCAGGCTCCGGCTCGGCCGCAAACGTCTCAGCCGGCGGCGCGTCCATCGCACCGATGTCGATGCCCTGGCTGGCCTGGCGGCCCGTGCGGGCGTCGATGACGGTGTCCGCAATGGCGTTGCAATACAGCAGGATGGCGCGGCTGGCGTCGTCGTTGCCCGGCACCGGGAAGGCGATGCCCGACGGATCGGTGTTGGTGTCGAGGATCGCGACGACCGGGATGCCGAGCACGTTGGCCTCCTTGATCGCGAGCTCCTCCTTGTTGACGTCGATCACGAAGATCACGTCCGGCAGGCCGCCCATGTCGCGGATGCCGCCCAAGGACAGCTCGAACTTGTCGCGCTCACGGGTGAGCTTCAGGATTTCCTTCTTGGTCAGGCCGGTGGTGTCGCCCGAGAGCTGCTCCTCCATCTGCTTGAAGCGCTTGATCGAGCCGCTGATCGTCTTCCAGTTGGTCAGCATGCCGCCGAGCCAGCGATGGTTGACGTAGAATTGGCCGGAACGATTGGCGGCCTCCGCGATCGGCTCCTGCGCCTGGCGCTTGGTGCCGACGAACAGCACCTTGCCGCCCGCCTGTACGGTGGCGCGCACGAAGTCGAGCGCGCGGGCGAACAGCGGGACCGACTGCGACAGGTCGATGATGTGGACGCCGTTGCGGTCGCCGAAAATGTAAGGCTTCATCTTCGGGTTCCAGCGGTGCGTCTGGTGGCCGAAGTGGGCGCCTGCCTCAAGCAGTTGCGCCATCGAGACGACGGGAGTCGCCATAGGTATTTTCCTTCCGGTTGAGCCGCCGCAGGGAGTGGCCGCGAAACGCGGCACCGGATATGTCCCCTGCGTGGGGTTTACGTGGACGGCGCGGTTAGCCGAGCCCGCCGTTTATAGCAAGGGGGCTTCATCGATGAGTCATGCGTTGGGCCTAACAGGCGGACGGGGGTTAGCGGGTCCGGCCTGCAAGGAGTATGATATGCGTAAGATGACCCTCGGTCTCGGCACCGCCATCCTGGTCGCCGCCTGCAGCGCCGCCGCCGCACCGCCGCCGTTCGTGGTCGCGACCGTCGCAACCGGGCTCGACAACCCCTGGGCGATGACCTTCCTGCCCGACGGCCGTGCCCTCATTACTGAAAAGACCGGCAAGATCCGCCTGCTGTCGCTGACGGGCACGCTGAGCGCCCCGCTCGCCGGCGTCCCCGCGGTTGCCTACGGCGGGCAAGGCGGCCTGCTCGACATCGAGATCGATCCGTTCTTCAAGCAGGATCGCTGGGTCTATATCTCGTATTCGGAGCCGGCGGGCGGCGGCAACTCGGCGCTGGCGGTGGCGCGGGCCAAGTTCACCAACGACAGGTTCGGGCCGTTCACCGTCATCTGGCGCAACCAGCCGACGACCGGCGGGCAGTTCGGTGCGCGGCTGGCCTTCACGCGCAAGTACGAGCTGTTCGTCACCACCGGAGAGCGGCAGCAGTTCACGCCGGCGCAGAACACCGGCGGCACGCTCGGCAAGATCGTCCGGCTGAGTTTCGCCGGACTGCCCAAGACCGGCAATCCGTTCGAAAAGAATCCCGCCTACAAGCCCGAAATCTGGACGCTGGGCCATCGCAACCCCTACGGCCTCGCGTTCGACCCAGCGACCGGCTTGTTGTGGTCGCACGAGATGGGTCCGAAGGGTGGCGACGAACTCAACCTGATCGTCAAAGGCAAGAATTACGGCTGGCCCAACGTCTCGAATGGCAGCAACTACGACGGCACTGATATCCCGGACCATGCGCCGGGCGACGGCTTCGAGGCCCCGAAGCGCTGGTGGAACCCCTCGATCGCGCCCGCCGGCATGATCTTCTACACTGGTGACTTGTTTCCGGCCTGGAAGGGTCATGTGCTGATGGGTGCCCTCGCGGGCCAGGCACTGTACAACGTTACGGTCGTCGGCCAGACGTCGCCGGCCGAAACCCACTACGACATGGGTACCCGCATCCGCGAGGTGCAGCAGGGCCCGGACGGCAGTGTCTATCTGCTTACGGACGGCGACGGAGCCAAGTTGTTGCGGCTGACACCGAACTGAGCCGCTGCTAGGGTGCGGCGGTGCCAGATCTTGCCGCCGCCGTCACCCGAGTTGCCGCCGAAATGGCCGAGGTCGCCGACCGCGGCAAGGTCGCCGATTATATACCGGAGCTGGCAAAGCGCTCGACCGCGGACTTCGGCATTGCCGTCGTCACCTGCAGCGGCGACGAAGCGACCGCGGGCGACGCCGACGAGCCTTTCTCGATCCAGAGCATCTCAAAGGTGTTCGCGCTGGCACTGGCGCTCGACGGCGATGCCGACGCGCTGTGGCGGCGCGTCGGTCGCGAGCCGTCGGGCAGCGCCTTCAACTCGATCGTGCAACTCGAGGCCGAGCACGGGGTACCGCGCAACCCCTATATCAACGCCGGCGCGATCGTCGTCGCCGACATCCTTGCCGAGCGCCACGGCGCACACGCCGTGCTCAACTTCGTCCGCGCCTGCGCGGGGGATCCGGCGATCGCCGTCGATCAAGCCGTGGCGGCGTCGGAGGCCGCGACCGGCTTCCGCAACGCGGCGCTCGCCAATTACATGAAGTCGTTCGGCAACCTGCGTTGCCCGGTGCCGGTCGCGCTCGCCGCCTATTTCGAGCAATGCTCGATCGCGATGTCGTGCCGCCAGCTCGCCCACGCCACCCGCTTCCTCGCTAATGCCGGGCTCGACCCCGCCACCGGCGCGCCGGTCGTGTCGAGCGAATCCGCCCGGCGGATCAACGCGCTGATGCTGACCTGCGGCCACTACGACGCCAGCGGCGAGTTCGCCTTCCAGGTCGGCCTGCCTGGCAAGAGCGGCGTCGGCGGCGGCATCATCGCGGTCGTCCCTGGCCGCGCCACCGTCGCCGTGTGGTCGCCGGGTCTTGGCCCGCGCGGCAATTCGGTGCTCGGCGCGACCGCACTCCAGCGACTGGCATCGGCGATGCAGTGGAACGTCTTCAATCCTGATCCCTGCGGTTGATGCCCGGCGGTTCCAGCGTTGACTTGGGGGCAGCGCAAAGCTAACCCCGCCCGCGCCCACTGCCCTGTCGTCTAAAGGTAAGACAACGGACTCTGACTCCGTTAATCGAGGTTCGAATCCTCGCGGGGCATCCAAGCGCGCAGCTATGCCAAGGCCCCAGTCGCCCCAGTCAGCCGGGCAACCCAGCGACGGTGCTCAACCGGATCGGCAAGGATTTCGAGCGCGGCTACGGTGCGCTGCAGCCTCGTCCACAGATCGACGGTGATCCGCCCTTCGAGAGCGCTGACCATCGCGCTGTAATAGGCGACGGTCTGCTCTAGGCTCTTTCCACCGAAGCGGTCCCAGACCGTCTTGCCGTCCGCGTCCGCGCCGAGCAGGTGATCGTTTAGGATCGCGCTGGCATTATGCAGCTTGTCGCACGCCGTGACGAAGGCCGCCCGGTCGCTCTTGGTCGCCACAGCGGCGATATAGGCGCGCTTGCGGTCTTCCCACGGCAGCTTGGCGTCGGCATCGTCGGTAACGCTGTCCGAGCATTGCATCACCGTGTCGGCGACGACATCGCCGAATTCCGAGCGGATCGCATCGAGCATCGTCAAGCCACCGCAGTCCTCGACGGCATCGTGCAACAGACCAGCGATGACGTTATCCTCGTCGCCGTTATGCTCGAGCGCCAAGCTTGCGACCCCGAGTAGATGCGAGAGGTAAGGCGCATCAACGCCCTTGCGCTTTTGGGTCGCATGTAGCCGTGCCGCCCACTCGAACCCTACCGTAAGTCTGTTTGAGTACATGCATGTCTCCTTGCGCCGGGACGGCCCGGCATTGCTTCCGGAAAACCGCTGCGACCACCCCGGCCACGGCGGTGCTTGGCTACCCAAGCCGATGTCCATGCGTTAGCATGACATTATGGCCGAAACGGACGAACTGCCCTCCTCCGGCGCCGCCGCCGACTGGACTGTGCCACAGAATTGGGCCGACTATACGACGGCAGAGCATGCGATATGGGACACGCTCTTCGCCCGCCAGACGGCGATGCTCAAGGACCGGGCCCACCCCGCCTTTCTCGCCGGCCTCGATGTGCTTCACCTGTCGAAGCCCGGCATCCCCGACTTCGACGAACTCTCGGAGCGGCTGCACAAGTTAACCGGCTGGACCGTCGTCGCCGTTCCCGGCCTGGTACCCGACGCGGTGTTCTACGAGCATCTCGCCAACCGCCGCTTCGTTGCTGGCAGCTTCATTCGCGGGGCCGACGAGCTCGACTATCTGGAGGCCCCCGACGTCTTTCACGACGTCTTCGGTCACGTACCATTACTCAGCCAGCCGGTGTTCGCTGACTATATGCAGGCCTATGGCCAGGGCGGACTGCGGTCCATTCAGTTCAACGCCATTCAGCGGCTGGCCCGCCTCTATTGGTACACGGTCGAGTTCGGTCTGATCCGGGACGCCGGTGACCTGAAACTCTACGGTGCCGGCATCGTCTCGAGCCACGGCGAGAGCCGGTTCGCGCTGGACGATCCGTCGCCCAACCGCATTGGCTTCGACCTCGACCGGGTAATGCGGACGCCGTACCGGATCGACGATTATCAACAGGGCTATTTCGTCATCGACAGCTTCGAGCAGTTGCTGCGCGCCACGCTCGACACCGACTTCGCGCCGCTCTACGCAGCGCTGGCAGGCCAGCCCGACCTCGACATCGCGGCACTTGCGCCCGGCGACAGGGTGATCACCCGCGGCACGCAGGCCTATGCGCGAGAGCGCGCGGCGGCGGCTTAATCAGGCGTTGCAAGGGCACAGGCGCACCCCTATACGGACCGCCTTCCGTCGATGTGGGGCAGTAGCTCAGATGGGAGAGCGCAGCAATCGCACTGCTGAGGTCAGGGGTTCGATCCCCCTCTGCTCCACCAATCGCGGGCTCCGTCGGGGAGTGGCGCAGCCTGGTAGCGCGTCTGCTTTGGGAGCAGAGGGTCGCAGGTTCAAATCCTGTCTCCCCGACCA
>JBBQWN010000027.1:0-30469 GCA_038210595.1 Sphingomonadales bacterium
CTCAGAATGATTATGTGGCGATTACGCACCGATCGTACGGGTCGCGACGCAATCGTATTTTACCTATAAGTCATTGAAATTATGGTGGACGCACCAGGGTTCGAACCTGGGACCCGCTGATTAAGAGTCAGCTGCTCTACCAACTGAGCTATACGTCCGCGCCGAAGCGGAGCGGGCTGTTAGCAAGTGCGGCGGCTCATGACAAGCGCCGTATCTTATCAGAACGTGCGATGCCCATGACGATGCCGAGCAGAATCAACACGGTCATCATCGCCGAGCCACCGAAGCTGATCAGCGGCAACGGGATGCCGACCACCGGGGCCAGGCCCATCACCATCATCATGTTGATTGCGAGATAGAAGAACAACGTGAACGCCAAGCCCATCGCGGTAAGCCGGGCGAAGATTGTCGTCGCGTTCAGCGCAGTGCCGATCGCCCAGGCGAGCACAATTCCGAAGCCGACGATGATCGCGATGCCGCCGAGCACGCCCCATTCCTCCGCCATTGTCGCGAAGGCGAAATCGGTCTGGAGTTCGGGGAGGTAGTCGAGATGGCTTTGGGTGCCGGCGAGAAACCCCTTGCCGGTGAGCCCGCCGCTGCCGATGGCGATCTTCGACTGGGTGATGTGGTAGCCCGCGCCGAGCGGATCGCTGGCCGGATCGATGAAGATCAGCACGCGCTTGCGCTGATAGTCGTGGAGCATCGTCCAAACGACCGGCAGGGCCGCCAGCAAGGCGCCGCCCGCCGACAGGAACAGCCACAGCCGCACGCCGGCGAGGAACATCACGACGATCCCGCCGAAAGTTATAGACAACGCGGTGCCGAGGTCGGGCTGCAGCATGACCAGCGCGGCCGGAGCGGCGATCATCAGCAGTGGCGGTGCCAGCCCGGCCAGAGTGGTCGCATGGGCGCGCGGGACGTGCTGATAGAAGCGGGCGAGCGCGAAGACGATCGCGATCTTCATGAACTCCGACGGCTGCAGCTGCATGAAACCAAGGTCGAGCCAGCGCTGGCCGCCGCCCTTGACCGCGCCGACGATCTCGACGCCGACCAGCGCGACCAGGACCGCGCCGTAGAGCGTATAGGCCCAGCGTAGCCAGAACTCAGGCGGCACCTGTGCCAGCGCCAGCATGCCGACCAGCAGCACGGCAAAGCGGATGCCCTGACGCGACGCCCAGGGGTCGAAATGGCCGCCGGCGGCGGAATAGAGTACGACCAGCCCGAAACCGGCGAGCGCGACGATGACCAGCACGATCCCCCACGGGATCTGCCGCAGACGCAGGGTCCAGAGGCCGTTAAGCATGGCTGCTACTCGGTCGTCGCGGCAGGGCCGGGAGCCTCGGGTGGCGGCGCGGTCTCGGGCACCGCCGTTGCGGCGGCCAGGGCGACGGCTTCGGCGGCGGCCTTGCGCCGTGCGAGGTCGGCTTCGATGACGCCGAGCGCCTGGTTGGCGCGTTCGGGCTCGAACAAATAGGTCAGCACGTCGCGGGCGATTGGGGCGGCGGCAGTGCCCCCGTGCTGGCCGTGCTCGACGACGACGCTGACCGCGTATTTTGGATTATCGGCGGGCGCGAAAGCGACGAACAGCGCGTGGTCGCGATACTTCCACGGCAGCGCCTCCTGCCGGATGACGCCGCGGCGGCGTTCGGCGGTGGAGATGCGGCGCACCTGCGCGCTGCCGGTCTTGCCCGCCATCGCGACTCCGTCGACCATGATCCGGGCGCGCGTCGCGGTACCGCCGGGCGCGTTGACGACGTCGCTCATGCCCTGGCGAACGATGGCGAGATGCTCGGGCGCGATGTCGAGCGGCGGCGCGGGCGCGCGCGGACCATTAGCGAGCAGCCGCGGCTCGATCCGGCGGCCGCTCCCGAGCCGCGCCGCCATCACCGCGAGCTGGAGCGGATTGGCGATCAGATAGCCCTGGCCGATGGCGGTGTTGAGTGTCTCGCCGACCGTCCATTCGGCCTTGTAGCGCCGCTCCTTCCAGGCCCCGTCGGGAACGAGGCCGGCGGCTTGGCCCGGCAGCGGCAGCTCGAACTTCTGGCCCAGCCCGAACTCGCGCGCGACGTGTGCGATCGCCTCGACTCCGACGGCGCGGCCATAGGTATAGAAATAGACGTCGCAGCTTTTGGGGATCGCCGTATGCATGTCGACATGGCCGTGGCCGCGGCGGCTATGGCAATGCCAGACGCCGCGGCCGAAACGGTAGCTGCCGTTGCAGATCACGGCCTGATCCGGGGTTATGCCACCCTTCAGGGCGGCAAGCGCGGTCATCATCTTGAACGTCGAGCCGGGCGGGTAGAGGCCTTGCGCGCTCTTGTTGAGGAGCGGCGTGTGGTCGCTTGCCTGCATCGCCTTCCAAAGGTCGGCGGGCACCCGCGTCGAGAAGACGTTCGGATCGTAGGCGGGCATCGAGCACATGCACAGCAAGTCGCCGGTCTGGCAGTCCATGACGATGACGCTGGCCGAATTGTCGGCTAGCCGGCGCGCCGCATAGGCTTGCAGCCCCTTGTCGATGGTCAGGCGTACGGTGCTGCCGGGCATGTCGGCCTTTGTATCGAGCTCGCGGATGACGCGGCCTCGGGCGTTGACCTCGACCCGCCGCGCGCCGGCGACGCCGCGCAGTCCCGCATCCTGGGTGCGCTCGATGCCGTCCTTGCCGAGCTTGAAGCCGGGAAAGATCAGCAGCGGGTCGTGCGCCTTCTGGTACTGCGACGGCGTCGGCGACCCGACATAGCCGAGCAGGTGACCGAATGCCTCGCCGCCGGGATAGACGCGGCCGAATCCTGCCACGGGCACGAGGCCGGGCAGGTCGGGCAAGCGGATGTTGAGCGCCGCGAATTCGCGCCACGCCAGGCCGTGGGCGATCTCGACCGGCATATAGCGCGGCTGGCGCGCGATGTCGGCCTCGATCCGCGCCAGTTCCTCAGGTGTGATCGGCAGCAGCGACTGGATCGCCCGCAAGGTGCCCGGCATGTCGGCCACCTGTTCCGGGATCAGCTCGATGCGGTAATCGGGAGCGTTCGATGCCAGCGGCAGGCCGGCACGGTCGACGATCCAGCCCCGGCGCGGCGGGATCAGGCGCAGCGACACTCGGTTGTCCTCGGATGCGAGGCGATATTTCTCACCCTCGAACACCGCGAGATAGGTCAGCCGCGCCGCCAGCGTGCCGCCGATCGCCGCCATGCCGCCGCCGATCAGCAGCGTCCGGCGCGAAAACAGCGGATCGACGGCGTCGCTGCTCATGCCAGCCAGCTGCGCTGCAGCCGCGCGCACAGCAGCACGACCAGCGGATAGGCGGCGGTGGTGGTCAGCGCCTGCAGCAACAGCGGCCGGAGCGGCCCGTCGACCCCGGCGAGGCCGAGGAACCACCAGCCGAGCACGCCGTGGGCAACGGCGACGAGGGCAGCGACGCCCCAGTCGAAGCCGAAGCGATGATGACCGAAACGCCGCTCGAAGATCCGCACGAACAGGGCCGTCAGCGCGAACAGCAAGGCCTCGACGCCAAATGGCAAGCCGAACAGTAGGTCGGCGACAAGGCCGAGGACGAAGGCGACGTAGGGAGGCATCAATCCCGGCTGGAAGGTCGCCCAGACGAATACGCCGAGCAGCCCGAGCTGCGGCAATGCCGGCCACGGCAGCACGATCGGGACGGTCATCAGGAATAGCAGGACCAGGATGGTCGCGGCCGGCACTATCGCGCGCCACGACGCGACCAGCCAGCGCAGCCGGTCCGCGGGCGAGCGCAGGCGGTAGTCGGCGCTCATCCGGGCGGCGGCAGTGGCGCGGCGGGCTTTACCCGGCCGCCCCCGGCCTCGCGAGGTACGGGGGTCGCCGGGGCCTCGGCGGGAGGTGGCGGCACGGGCAGGTAGGCAGTCTCGACGCTGACCAGCCCGACGCCGTGCGGATCCGCGAGCAGGCGCGCCAGCGGCGGCTCGGCAACGCGGCTGACGATGGCAACGGGCACGCCGGGCGGGAAGATACCGCCGTCGCCCGACGTGACCAGGCGGTCGCCGACGCGCAGCGGCACATCGTCACCGATACGGTCGCGCACCTCGACCTGCGGGCTGTTAGTGCCCATGACCAGCGCGGCCTGGCCGGTGCGCTCGACAATAATCGGCACGCGGCTGGCGGGGTCGGTCAGCAGCAGCACGCGGCTCGCGTGGCCGCCGGTTTCGAGCGTCCGCCCGATCAGCCCGTTGCCGGCGCGCACCGGCTGGCCCGGCCGCACGCCATCGAGGCTGCCGGCCGAAATGACGGCCGAGCGCAGCGCCCCCCCCGACGATGCGCCGGCCAGCCGCGCCGTGGCGACCAGCCGGACCTGCGGCTCGACGACCTTCAGCAGCCCGCGCAGCTGGCGGTTTTCGGCGGCGAGGGCACCGGCGCGCTGGGCGGCGGCACGGCTGGCCTGCAGCTCGAGGCCGAGCGCACGGTTCTTGTCGATCGCGTCGAAATAGTCGGAGATGTCGCCGTTCATCCGCGCCAGCCCGTCGACGGGTGCGCGGACTGCGCTCCACACCGGCGTCACCACGTCGAGCGCCGCGCCGCGTAGCCGCGACCCCTGGTCCGGATTGACGCGGTCGATGAGCAGCATCAGCACGCCGACGGCGATCACCGCGCCGGACACGACCGCACCGATCAGCGCGAGGTTCTGCTCGCGCCGGCTGGCGGATCGTCGTGATGGGGGCGACCAATCCACGCCCCGGCTCCTGCTAAATGTTAAAGACCCGCGGCATCTTTGCGCGGACGGGCGGCGAAATGCGACGAAAAAGGGCGGCTCAGGCGGTGGTCAGCACGCCGCGGTACATCGGATCCTCGAGCGCGCGACCGGTTCCGAGCGCGACGCAGGTCAGCGGATCGTCGGCTACCGTCACCGGCAGGCCGGTCGCACGGCGCAGCACCTCGTCGAGGCCATGGAGCAGCGCGCCGCCGCCGGTCAGCACGATGCCCTGGTCGACGATGTCGGCGGCGAGCTCCGGCTGGGTGTTTTCCAGCGCCAGCCGTACGCCCTCGATGATCGTCGACACCGGCTCCGAAAGCGCGTCGGCGATCTGTGCCTGGTTGATGGTGATTTCCTTGGGCACGCCGTTCATCAGGTCGCGGCCCTTGATCTCCAATGTCCGGCCGATGCCGTCGGCAGGGGCCATCGCGGTGCCGATGTCCTTCTTGATTCGCTCGGCGGTGGTTTCGCCGATCAGCAGGTTATGGTTGCGGCGGACATAGTTGACGATCGCCTCGTCCATCTTGTCGCCGCCGACGCGGACGCTGGTGGTGTAGGCGAGGCCGCGCAGCGACAGCACCGCAACCTCGGTGGTGCCGCCGCCGATATCGACGACCATCGATCCGATCGGCTCGGTCACCGGCATGCCGGCACCGATCGCCGCCGCCATCGGCTCTTCGATCAGATAGACCGCGCTAGCCCCTGCATTGTTGGCGGCGTCGCGGATAGCGCGCTTTTCGACCGATGTGCTGCCCGACGGCACGCAGATGACGATCTCGGGGAAACGCGGGAATTTCGACGTGTGCACCTTGCCAATGAAGTATTTGATCATTTGCTCGGCGACATCGATGTCGGCGATGACGCCGTCGCGTAAGGGGCGGATGGTCTCGACGTTGCCGGGCGTCTTGCCCATCATCAGCTTGGCGTCGTTGCCCACCGCCTTGACTGTGCGGTGGCCCTTGATGGTCTCGATGGCGACCACCGACGGCTCGTTCAACACGATGCCGCGGCCGCGCACATAGACGAGCGTATTGGCGGTGCCGAGGTCGATCGCCATGTCCTGGCTGAGGAACGAGAACATCCGGCTGAAGAGCGACATGGGGCGGGGCTGACCTGTGGGAAAATGGCGCGGCGGGCGAAGCCCAGCGTGTATGCGCCCGGCACGGCGATTTGCAAGGACGATAGATGCGGCGCGCGCCGGAACGCGCTAGAGCGTAGCCGTGCCGATCCGCCGCCTGCCCGACCATCTCGTCAACCAGATCGCTGCGGGCGAGGTTGTCGAACGTCCAGCCGCCGCGTTAAAGGAGCTTGTCGAGAACGCGCTCGATGCGGGCGCGACGCGCATCCTGATCGAGCTGAGCGAGGGCGGCGTTTCGCATCTGTCGGTGGCGGACGACGGCTGCGGCATGAGCGGCGACGAGTTGCGGCTGGCGGTGCAGCGGCACGCCACCTCGAAACTACCCGGCGACGATTTGGGCGCGATTTTGACGCTGGGTTTTCGCGGCGAAGCGCTGCCTTCGATCGCCAGCGTTGCGCGGCTGACGCTGGCGTCGCGGCCGGCCGGGGCGGCGGGTTGGGCGCTGACCGTCGACAACGGGGCGGTCACCACCGACGGTCCCGCGGCGCTGCCGCCCGGCACGCGGGTGACGGTGGAGGGGCTGTTCGCCCGCGTGCCCGCCCGCGCCAAGTTCCTGAAGTCCGAGCGGTCGGAGCTGCAGGCCTGCGTCGACGTCGTGCGGCGGCTGGCGATGTCTCGCGCGGACGTGGCGTTCGAACTGCGCCACGACGGGCGACGGCTGCTGAGTGCGGAGGCAGCAAGCGGCCTGCCGGCGCGGCTGGGCGCGCTGCTCGGCCTCGATTTCGCCGACAATGCGGTGCCGCTTGACCTGGAGCGGGAGGGGTTGCGGCTGGGCGGGCTGGCGGGCCTGCCGACCTATAACCGGGGCGTCGCCGATCATCAGTTCCTGTTCGTCAACGGCCGTCCCGTGCGCGACCGGCTGCTCGTCGGCGCGGTCCGCGGGGCCTATCAGGACCTGCTGGCCCGCGACCGGCACCCGGTGGTGGCGCTGTTCCTCGACGTGCCCGGTGAGTTCGTCGATGTGAACGTCCATCCGGCCAAGACCGAGGTGCGGTTCCGCGACGCAGCGCTGGTGCGGGGCCTGATCGTCGGCGGGCTGCGGCGGGCGCTCGACGGTGCGGGGCACCGGGCGTCGACGACGGCGGCGAGTTTTGCGATGGGGGCATTTCAGGCGGAACCGCCGTTGCCGCCTCCCCCGCCCGCCGGCTCGACGATGTTCGCCGATGCGCACACGCCCTTCCAGCCTTTCGCCCGCACCGAGGCGCCGCAGCCGCTCAACGAATTTCCGATGGGGGTCGCCCGCGCCCAGATCGCCGCCACCTACATCGTCGCCGAAACCGCCGACGGCCTCGTCCTCGTCGACCAGCACGCCGCGCATGAGCGGCTGACGCTGGAGCGCCTCAACCGCGCGCTGGCCAATGGCGGGGTCACGTCACAGGCGCTGCTGCTGCCCGAAGTGGTCGAGCTCGACGAGCTGGCGGCGGGCCGCATCGCCGACCGGGCCGCCGAACTTGCGGAGCTCGGACTGGAGGTCGAGGCGTTCGGGCGCACCGCGGTCCTGGTGCGCGCCACCCCGGCGCTGCTCGGCACCACCAATGTGCAGGGCCTGATCCGCGACCTTGCCGACGATCTGCTGGCCTGGGGAAATGCTCTAGGACTCAAGGAAAAGCTCGACGCCGTGGCCGCCACGATGGCCTGCCACGGCAGCGTCCGGGCCGGGCGGACGCTGTCGGTCGCGGAGATGAACGCGCTGCTCCGCGAGATGGAAGTGACGCCGCATTCGGGCCAGTGCAACCATGGCCGCCCGACATGGGTTAAGCTGGCCAAGGGCGACCTCGAAAAGTTGTTCGGCCGCCGTTGACTGTCCCGACCGGTGCCCGCCGGACCCGGATCCCTGCGAGGGCGGCGGAGACGGTCATGAGCGGTATCGATATTCTCGATCGGCGGCTGACGTTCGGCTCGGCCCGCCATCGCACCGGGCTGCGGCTCAAGATGACCGCGCGCCACGTCAACGTCTGGTACGATCACGGCCGCGAGCAAGCGCTGCATGACGTCGACCTCGATGTCTACGAGCACGAGGTCACGGCGCTGATCGGCTCGTCCGGCTGCGGCAAGACCACGCTGCTGCGGGCGCTCAACCGCATGAATGAGAATATCCCGGGGCTGACCCAGACCGGGCGCATCGAGCTGGACGGCGTCGACATCGCCGAGGAGCGCGACGCCTGCCAGCTGCGCCGCCGCCTCGGCTGGGTGTCGCAGCAGCCGAGCCCGTTCGCCCGCTTGATCCGCGACAACATCGTCTATGGTGCCGAGCTTCACGGCCTCGTCAACGACCGCGCCAATGCCGATGCGCTGGTCGAGGAATGCCTGCGCGACGTCGACCTGTGGGACGAGGTCAAGGATCGGCTAGGCACGTCGGCGCTGCGATTGTCGGGCGGCCAGCAGCAGCGGCTGTGCATCGCCCGCGCGCTCGCCATCCAGCCGGAGGTGATCCTGATGGACGAGCCGTGCTCGGCGCTCGGGCCGGGCGCGACGATGAAGGTCGAGGACCTGATCGACCGGCTGCGCGCCACTCAGACCGTCGTCATCGTAACTCATAATATGCAGCAGGCAGCGCGGATCGCGCAGCGCGTCGCCTATTTTCACATGGGCCGGGTCGTCGAGGCCGGCGATGTCTATGACGTGATGACGAACCCGCGCTCGCCCGAAGCGCGCGCCTATCTGGCCGGCCAGTTCGGCTGAGCCGCGACTTGCTGGCCTGCAACGGCAGCGTTCGGGCGGCGCTGACCACGAACGCCGTCGCCACGCCGTGTGGCGACGGCCGTCTAATCATGATACTATCCGCCAACGTAACGATCATGGGGAAGCGGCAATGAAATCCATGTTGGTCGCAGCGATCATGCTGGCCAGTGCGAGCGTTGCGCTCGCGGCACCGGCGTCGGTCGGTAAGCTCGGCACGCCGATCAAGATGTCGAAGGCGTCGATCAAGCTGGAGTGCGGCAGCAAGAGCTACACCTTGTCGACAGGCACCGGCGGCGGCTCGTGCTCGGTCCACAAGACCGACGATGGCAATGTCGGCGTGTGCAACGACGGCAATGGCGGCCAGGCCGGAGCGTCGTGCAAGGACGGCTGCATCGAGACCCACAACAAGGGCAGCTGCAGCTAGCGCGCCGGCGACGCAGCCAAGCGCGCCGCCAGCGCTGCGATCAACGCATCGAGGCCTGGCAGGGCGGCGAGTTCATCGGCACCGAGCAGCACGGCCAGTGCGCCGTCCCGCTCGCGCGCGACCAGCGGCAGCGGCCACCCCGCGGCGTAGGGGTATGCCGCACGGAAGTCCGGCCGATGGAAGAACGCGCTCTCGAAGGGCAGCGACTTCAGCCACTCACACCACTGCGCCTTCATGCCGAGCGGACCGTAGGTGACGCCGCACAGGCTGCAGGCATAGGTCGCCGGCGACACCGTCTTGTGGACGAGGTCCAGCAGCCCGGCGACCAGCCCCTCATTGGCGTTGTAGACGAAAACCAGCCGGTCGCTCACGCGCTCGCCGCCAGCGCGCTCCGCCCGCGCTTCACCGCCAACTTGTTGAGCGCGTTGACATAGGCGCGCGCGCTGGCGACCAGCGTGTCGTTGTGGGCGCCGGTGCCGCGCACGGTGCGGCCATCCTCGGCCAGCATTACCGACACCTCGGCCTGCGCGTCGGTGCCCTGGGTGACGGCGTGGACCTGGTACAGCTGCAACGTCGTGCCGTCGTGGGGCACGAGCTTCCTGACCGCGTTGAACAGCGCGTCGACGGGCCCGTTGCCGCGCACGGCGGCGGTCGCCTCGACGCCGTCGATGTCGAGCGTCAGGATCGCGCGCGCCGGGCCGGTGCCGCAGTGGATCTCGACCTCCCGAACCTGCACCCGGTCGTGGACGCGCAGCACCTCGTCGTCGACCAAGGCGACGATGTCCTCGTCCCAGATCGCCTTCTTGGCATCGGCGAGATCCTTGAAGCGCTTGAAGGCGTCGCCGAATTCGTTGTCGCTGAGGTCGTAGCCGAGCTCGCCGAGCTTCTGGCGGAAAGCGGCGCGGCCCGAATGCTTGCCGAGCACAAGGTTGGTCGCGCCCTGGCCGACGCTGTCCGGCGTCATGATCTCATAGGTCGAGCTATCCTTGATCATGCCGTCCTGGTGGATGCCGCTCTCGTGGGCGAAGGCGTTGGCACCGACGATCGCCTTGTTGGGCTGCACCGCCATGCCGGTGATGCCGCTGACGAGCCGGCTGGCGCGGGTGATCTCGGTGGCGACGATGCCGGTCGAGACTGGCAGCACATCGTGGCGGACGCGGATCGCCATCGCGATCTCCTCGACCGCGGCGTTGCCGGCACGCTCGCCGATGCCGTTAACGGTCGCCTCGCACTGGCGCGCGCCCGCCATGATCGCCGCCAGCGTGTTGGCAACGGCGAGGCCGAGGTCGTTGTGGCAGTGCGTCGAGAACACCGCCTTGTCGGCATCCGGCACCCGGCTGATGACGTCGCGGAACATTGCGCCATAGGTTTCGGGCGTGCCGTATCCAACGGTGTCGGGCAGGTTGATCGTCGTCGCACCGCTGCGGATCGCGACCTCGACGGCTCGGCACAGGTAGTCGGGGTCGCTGCGGGTGGCATCCTCGGCCGACCATTCGACGTCGGCGCACAGGTTGCGGGCGTGGGTGACCGACTGGCGGATCGCCTCCAGCACCTCGTCGGGCGACTTGTTCAGCTTGACCCGCATATGGAGCGGCGAGGTTGCGATGAAGGTGTGGATTCGAGGCGCTCGGGCATGGCGGACCGCGGCCCAGGCGCGATCGATGTCGGTCAGCGAGGCGCGGGCGAGCGATGCGACGATGGCGCGCTCACACTGCTTCGCCACCTCGGTCACCGCCTCGAAATCGCCCTCGCTGGCGATTGCGAAGCCGGCCTCGATGATGTCGACGCCGAGCGCCTCCAGCTGGGCGGCGACGCGGAGCTTTTCCTCGAGGTTCATCGAGCAGCCGGGCGATTGCTCGCCGTCGCGCAGCGTCGTGTCGAAGATACGGATATGGTCGATCATGGCGTGGTGACTTTCGGTGGCGGTCGCGGGACGGGCGGCGGATCCCCTGGGCGCGCCGCCGGCCACAGCCGGCCGGACACGCCTAGGGGCGTGTAAGTCGCAGCGTCGTCGCGAGGATCCGGAACGTCATCGCGTGAACCTAGGACAGGCACGCGCGCGCTGTCCAGCCCGAACCGTCGCCTCGACAGTGCGGGGCAATACAGGGTTATTGCGAGGGTCCGGGGACACGACACGTTAACCATCCTGCCCTAAACCGGAACGGCGGCTGGGGTCGCGAAGAAATGACAAGCAAGTCAGCGGGGTAGCGCTGGCCCAGACCGTCGCGGGTCATCGGGGAAAGGTGGCGTCCGCCACCGGGGAGTGTTTGAATGTTGTTTAGATTAGCCTGCTTCGCGGGGGGCCTGGTTGTGGCCGTCACCGCGCCGGCCACTGCCGCCACACTGACAGCCACCGCCACCACCATCAGCAGCGTGTTCGCCGCCGCCAAGGCCGGCGACACGATCCGGCTGAGCGGGGTTTTCGGCCGCACCGCGCTGGCCAACCGCAGCTTTGCGACGGCGCTGACGCTTGATGCCCGCGGCGCGACCTTCACCGATACGCTCAGTCTGTCGTCGATCGTCAATGTCAAGCTGATCGGCGGCCATTACGGCAATGCGAAAGCGCTCGCGCCCGTCGGCATCCGCATTTTCCAGAGCAGCGGGATCACGGTGTCGATGCCGATTGTCGTTGGCAACGGCACCAGCAGCCACGGCGTCGATGTCGCGGCGTCAAGCGGGATTACCGTCGACAAGGGCAGCTTCACGGGCCTTAAGCTCGGCGTCGGCTTCGTTGCCGTGACCAACGGACGCATCACTGGCAACAGCTCCGTCCGCGCGTCCAGCGACGGCTTCAATATCGCCGACAGCCACAACGTGCTGGTGTCCCGCAACAGTTGTTCGGGGACCGTGATCTACGCCGCCGCGCACCCCGACTGCGTCCAGTTGTGGAGCGTTGCCGGTCACGTCCCGCAGTCGGACATCGAAATCAGCGACAACACCGCCACCGGCGCGACCCAGGGCTTCACGTCCTTCAATGGCAGCGACGGCGGCGGTGACCGCCTGAAATTCCTGCGCAACCGCGTCGACACCAGCTACCCGCAGGGGGTCGCCTGCTACGAGTGCCGAGACAGCCAGTTCATCGGCAACATCCTGACGACTCAGGCGGGCGCGCAGTGGCAGACCCGGCTGAACGTCATCGGCGGCCGCAACAACCTGATCTCTGGCAACAGCGTCGCGCCTTATGCCGGGCTGGCGCACGCCACGTTCGGCTTCGACCCTGCCGCGACGCTGGCCTTCGACGCCGACGTGCCCGATTTCGGACGCTTCGACGACCCCGGCTTCGGGGACGCCGCACCGGCGTTCGTGCCCGGCGTCGTGGCAGCGACGGTGCCCGAACCTGCGACGTGGCTGCTCGCCATCACCGGCTTTGCAGTCATCGGCGTGGCGGCGCGGCGGCGACGGACACTCACCGCCTGATGCTTGCGGTGGCGGGCGGTTCGCCCCACGTGGGGCGGATGCCCGCCATCGCCCCTGTCGACGCCATCGCCCACAACATCCAGCTGGCGGTCGCCCCGGTGTTCCTGCTGTCGGGCATCGGCGCGATCCTGAACGTGCTGACCGCGCGGCTGGGCCGCGTTATCGACCGCGCCCGCAAGATCGAGGCGGAGATCGAGGCGATGCCGGAGGCGGCGCGGGAGGCGGCGCTCGACCTGCTCGTCGTGCTCGACCGGCGCATGGTCGCGGTGCAGTTCGCGGTCGGCCTGTGCACCACGTCGGCGCTGTTCGTATGCGTTGTCGTCGCGATCCTGTTCCTGGGCGACGTGCTGCCGCTGAACTGGTCGCCGGTGGTCGCGACGCTGTTCGTCGGCGCGATGGTGCTGCTGTCGGCCGGGCTGCTACTGTTCCTCCACGAGATCCGCATCGCGACCAACTCGGTGCGGGTCCAGCGTCACCTGATCAAGGAGCGGCCGCGTTTCTTCCGGCGGCAGGTCAACCGCGCCGGCCGCGACTGAAGCGGGCGGCGTTGCAGGCCGCGGGGCCCGATGCTACGGCGAAAGCGGGGACTTCGGGGGCTGCGACGTGAACCTGTTCGATTGGCGCGCGATCATCGTGCTCGTGCTGATCTTCGTGCCGCTCGAGCGGCTGCTGCCGGCACGCCCAGAACAGTGGCTGCTGCGCCGCCACTGGATCAACGACACGGTCTATCTGCTAGCCAACGGCATCGTGATCAAGCTCGGCCTGCTGCTGGTGATTGGGGCGTTCCTGGCTTGGTGGGGACCGGTCGACAGCACCGGCTTTGTCGGGCGCCAGCCGTTGTGGCTGCAGGTCGCGGGCGCGCTCGTGGTCGCCGATGCCGGCTTCTACATGGCGCACCGGCTGTTCCACGCCGTGCCGATCTTGTGGCGTTTCCACGCCGTGCATCATAGCATCGAGGAGCTCGACTGGCTGGCCGCGCATCGGGTCCACCCGGCCGACCAGATCGTCCACGCCAGCGCGTCGCTGCTGCCGCTGTTCATGCTCGGCTTCTCGGCGGAGGCGATGGCGGGCTACGGCATCATCTATTTCCTCCAGTCGCACCTGGTCCATTCCAACGTCCGCGTCAGCTTCGGGCCGCTGCGGCACGTGTTCGCCTCGCCGCAGTTCCACCACTGGCATCACGCCAACCACCCCGAGGCGCGCGACCGCAACTTCGCGCCCAGCCTGACCTGGCTCGACCGCGTGTTCGGCACGCTGCACCTGCCCGACCGTGCGCCGACCCTTTATGGCACCGACGACCCGGTGCCGCCCGACTATCTGCGCCAGCTCGCCTGGCCGCTGATCCGCAGCCGTGAACCGCGCGCCGTTGAGGCGCTGCCGCGATGAGCGCCCGGCTCGAGGAGCTGGTCGGCAAGCTGCTGATCGTGTCGGTGTTCGCCTATCTGGCGACCGGTCAGCTGATCGAAATCATCGGCCGCTTGCGGACGCCCGTCCCGACCGCGCTCTGGGCTCTCGGCCTGGCGGTGCAGCTGCTCAGCCTGGCGTTCGTGCTGCTGGTCGTCGCGATGACGGTGCGGCGGCTGCCCGCCAGCCGCAGCGCCAGCGGCTTCGAGCCGCGGCTGGCGGCGATCGCGGGAACGTTCCTGCTGATGCTGCTGTTGTGGCTGCCGGCCGGGCAACCGCCGCTGGGCGCGCAGCTGGCGGCGACCCTGCTGCTGCTCGTCGGCACCGGCGCGTCGATCTACTGCCTGCGCTACCTCGGCCGCTCGTTCTCGATCCTCGCCTCCGCGCGCGAGCTGGTCACCCGCGGGCCCTACGGCGTCGTCCGCCACCCGCTCTACCTGGCGGAAGGGGTCAGCGCGCTCGGCATCATGCTGGCGCACTGGTCGTGGCCGGCGCTGCTGGTCGGGGCCGCGCACCTGGGCATCCAGTTCCGCCGCATGCAGCACGAGGAGCGTGTGCTGCGCGACGCCTTCCCGGCCTATGCGGGCTATGCCGAGCGGGTGCCGATGCTGCTGCCCCGCGCTAGTTAGTTCACCGCCTTGTCGACCAGCTTGTTCTTGCCGATCCACGGCATCATCGCGCGCAGCTTCGCACCGACCTCCTCGATGGGGTGCGCCGCCGCGGCCTTGCGGGCGGCCTTCAGCTCGGGCTGGCCGGCGCGGTTGTCGAGGATGAAGTTCTTCACGAACCGCCCGCCCTGGATGTCGGCGAGCACCCGCTTCATCTCGGCCTTGGTCTCCGACGTGATGATCCGCGGGCCGGTGGTGATGTCGCCGTATTCGGCCGTGTTCGAGATCGAGTAGCGCATGTTGGCGATGCCGCCCTCGTACATCAGGTCGACGATCAGCTTCACCTCGTGCAGGCACTCGAAATAGGCCATCTCGGGCGCATAGCCAGCCTCGGTCAGCGTCTCGAAGCCCGCCTGGATCAGGTGGGTGAGGCCGCCGCAAAGCACCGCCTGCTCGCCGAACAGGTCGGTCTCGCACTCCTCGCGAAAGTTGGTCTCGATGATGCCCGAGCGGCCGCCGCCGACGGCGGATGCGTAGCTGAGGCCGAGGTCGTGGGCGTTGCCGCTGGCGTCCTGGTGAACGGCGATCAGGCAGGGCACGCCGCCGCCGCGCTGATACTCGGAGCGGACGGTGTGGCCCGGGCCCTTGGGCGCGACCATGAACACGTCGATGTCGGCGCGCGGCTCGATCAGTCCGAAGTGGATGTTGAGGCCGTGGGCGAAGGCGAGTGCCGCGCCGGGCTTGAGGTTGGCGTGCAGGTCGTCGGCGTAGATCGCGGCCTGATGCTCGTCGGGGGCGAGGATCATCACCACGTCGGCCCAGGCGGCGGCGTCCTTGTTGCTCATCACCTTGAAGCCCGCGCCTTCCGCCTTCTTGGCAGTCGCCGAGCCGGGGCGGAGCGCCACCGCAACCTCGGAGACGCCGCTGTCGCGCAGGTTCTGCGCGTGCGCGTGGCCCTGGGAGCCGTACCCGACGATTGCGACCTTCTTGCCCTTGATCAGGCCGATATCGGCGTCGGCGTCGTAGTAAACCCGCATGTTCGTTCCTTCTTCTCTTCCGTCATCCCCGCGCAGGCGGGGACCCAGTCCACTTCACAAGAATATCGTCGGCTTCGCCGGAGCTGTCCGGCTGGGCTGGCTCCCCGCCTACGCGGGGATGACGACCTAAATCAAACCGCCTCCGCCCCGCGCGCGATCGCCACCACGCCCGTGCGCGCGACTTCGACCAGCCCGACCTCGCGCATCAGGTCGACGAAGCTCTGCACCTTGGAAGTCGACCCGCTGATCTCGAACACGAAGCTGCCCGTCGTCGTGTCCACCGCACGCGCGCGGAAGATGTCGGCCAGCCGCAGCGCCTCGACACGCTTGTCGCCTGTCCCTGCGACCTTGACCAGCGCCAGCTCGCGCTCGACGTGGGGGCCGAGCGCAGTCAGGTCGGTGACGCGGTGGACCGGCACCAGCCGGTCGAGCTGCGCCATGATCTGCTCGATCACGGCGGGCGGGCCTGAGGTGACGACGGTGATGCGGCTGACGAGATGGTCGTCCGACACGTCGGCGACGGTCAGGCTCTCGATATTATACCCGCGCGCCGAGAACAGCCCGACGATGCGCGCCAGCACACCCGCCTCGTTGTCGACGAGGATGGAGAGCGTGTGGCGTTCGGAGGGGGCGGACTTCATCTATTTCGTCGCCACAAATATTGCGTTTACAATTGAAGGTAGTGATTGGAATATCCTGTAGCCGCAATAGCCTGTGATTATCGCGACCACCACCGCCGTGCCCACCCTCACATAAATGTTATCTAGCGCAGGGACGAGACTGCCAAGTAGGTTACCGGTTGAATGAGCGAATGTCCATGATATATAAGCACTACCAATCCATTCTAGCAAGTCTACGGCCTTCTCAATTTGACCGTTTTTCGTAATCATCGCAACATAAGCGAACGCTGCAATGACAATGATTATTTGAGCGCACTCAAATATTAACTTGGCTGTATCGCTCAAATACAAACC
Organism: Sphingomonadales bacterium; assembly: GCA_038210595.1. GTDB lineage: Bacteria > Pseudomonadota > Alphaproteobacteria > Sphingomonadales > Sphingomonadaceae > Glacieibacterium. Next base: position 16,405 of record JBBQWN010000027.1, read on the forward strand.
GAACAGTCCAACTTTTTCTACAGGTGTCACACTAGCGCCTTCGCGTCTTCGTCCGCCTCGCCGACTGTCTCGCCGGCGTGCAGCATCATCTCGGTGTGCGCAGCACCACTCGGGATCATCGGGAAGCAATTGGCCAGCTTCGACACGCGGCAGTCGACGAACACCGGGCCGTCGTAGGCCAGCATCGCGGCGATGCCGGCGTCGAGCTGGTCCTCGGTCTCGATCAGGATGCCTTTCCAGCCATAGGCCTCGGCCAGCCTCACGAAGTCGGGCAGCGAGTCCGAGTAACTCTCGGAGTATCGCCCGCCGTGGTTCAGCTCCTGCCACTGGCGGACCATGCCCATGTATTCGTTGTTCAGGACGAAGACCTTGACCGGCAGGCGGTACTGGGTGGCGGTACCGAGCTCCTGAATGTTCATCTGGATGCTCGCCTCGCCGGCGATGTCGATGACCAAGGAGCCCGGGTTGCCGAGCTGCGCGCCGATGGCGGCGGGCAGGCCATAACCCATTGTGCCGAGGCCGCCGCTGGTCAGCCACTTGTTCGGCCCGTCGAAGCCGAAATGCTGGGCCGCCCACATCTGGTGCTGGCCGACTTCCGTCGTGATGATGGGTTTAAGGTGATGCGTCGCAGCCCACAGCCGCTTGACCGCGTGCTGGGGCAGGATCTCCGGGCCCTTCTGCTCGAAGCCGAAGCTGTTCTTCGCCCGCCAGCCGTCGATCCGGGCGAACCATGGTTTCAGATCCTGCGCCCGGTGGCCGCGGGCCTTCCACACCTTCAGCATGTCCTCCAGCACATGGCCGACGTCGCCGACGATGCCGAGGTCGACGCGCACCGTCTTGTTGATCGAGGAACGGTCGATATCGACATGGATCTTGCGGCTGTGCGGCGAGAACGCATCGAGCCGCCCGGTGACCCGGTCGTCGAAGCGCGCGCCGAGGCAGACCATCAGGTCGCACTCATTCATCGCGAGGTTCGCCTGATAGCTGCCGTGCATACCCAGCATCCCGAGGAACTGTGGGTGCGCGTCGGGCATGGTGCCGAGGCCCATCAGCGTCGAGGTGACCGGCGCGCCGGTGATGCGCGCCAGCTCGCGCAGCAGTTGCGAGGCGCCGGGCCCGGCATTGATGATGCCGCCGCCGGTGTAGAGGATCGGGCGTTCGGCCGCCGCCAGCATCTCGACCGCCGCTTCGATGGCCGCGAGGTCGCCCTTGACCTGCGGCTGATAGGTCTTGTGGCGCACCGGGCCGGGCTTTTCGTACGTGGCGCGGGCGACCTGCACGTCCTTGGGCAGGTCGACGACGACCGGGCCGGGGCGGCCGGCGGTGGCGATGTAGAACGCCTCATGGATGATGTCGCCGAGGCGGGCCGCATCCTTGACCAGGTAATTATGCTTGGAACAGTGACGGGTGATGCCGACCGTGTCGCACTCCTGGAACGCGTCGGAGCCGATCAGGTGGGTGGGCACCTGGCCGGTCAGCACGACGATCGGGATCGAGTCCATCAGCGCGTCGGTGATGCCGGTGACGGCGTTGGTCGCGCCGGGGCCGGAGGTGACCAGCACGACGCCGGGCTTGCCGGTCGAGCGCGCGTAGCCCTCGGCGGCGTGGACCGCGGCCTGTTCGTGGCGGACCAGGATGTGCTTGATGCGGGTCTGGCGGAACAGCGCATCGTACAGCGGCAGCACCGCGCCGCCGGGGTAGCCGAAGACGATCTCGACGCCGAGATCGGTCAGCGCCTGGACGACGATTTCGGCTCCGGTCAGGGTGGCAGGCATGGCGACGCGCTCTCGAACACTCGGGAGCGCGCCGGTTACGGTATCAAAATTGCTGCGTCAAGCCGTTTCGCAGTAATTAAGTTGCGCTAAGCGACCGCCGCGCGCGTACAATGCTGCCGGTCAGTCCGAAGCCCAGGATCAGCTGCAGCCACACCGCCGGCTCGGGCACGGTGGCCAAACCGGCCTGGGCAAGGGCATAGCGCGCAATCTCGAACTGCACCGGCTTGGTGACGTGGGTGCCGTCGAAGCTGAAATAACCGGTGCAGTCTACGCTCTGGCCGATCACCGGCTGGGCGGCGATGCACGGCGTCGTGAAGTCGACGTCGGCGGTCAGGCCGAACGCGGTCGGGTGCGCCTGCAGCTGGGCGAAGAAGGTGAAGAAGTCGAAGTACAGGAAGTTGCTGGTCAGCGTCGGCGACAGCGCCGCGATCGCGACGTCGAGCTTGGCATCGAGCGCGAGGCCCTCAGCCTCGTTGGGGTTGGGCACGCCGAACAGCAGGATGTTCTTGGCCCCGCCGGCGTTCAGGTCCTGGATCGCATCGACCAGGTTGGCGACGTAGAGGTCCTCGTACTGTTCGACCGTCAGCGACCCGAGGTCGCCGCTCTGGATGGCGCCCACATCGTTGTTGCCGAACACCAGCAGATAGGTGCCGTTCGGGTCGACGAAGCCGGTGCCTTGCTGCGGCTCATAGAACATCGACCGCTGGTTCGGCAGGCTCGGGATCGTCACTGGGAACGGGAAGATCACCCGGTCGGTGGCAGCTCGGGCACCGCCGACCGCATAATTGGTGTTGGCCAGCGGATTGGCGAGAAACGGGTCGGCGTAATGGCCGGTCAGCCGCTTCGAGATGATGTCGGCGAAGTTATAGCCATCCCCGAAGCGCCCCTGGAAATAGCCTTGGTCGGGGTCCGCCGCAGTGAACGGGAACGGCGGCTTGAACGGAATAGTACCGATCCGGGCATTACCCGAATCGACGAAACTATCGCCGAACACGTAGACGGTGTCTGCCGATGCTGGTGCGGCCGCGAGGCCGAGCGCGAGCGCGGCAAGGCTGGTGAGAACCCGGTTCATGGCAACTGCTCCCCTATCGATCGGGGGAGAAGCTAAGGCTTATCTATTAAGATTTACTATGCCGCGACCGCTGCCGCGCGGCGGCGGCGGAGCAGCATCCCGGCGATGCCGAAGCCGGCGATCAGCTGCATCCAAACCGCCGGCTCGGGCACCTCGGCGGCCGAATCTGGCAGAAAGTCGTTGCCCCGGTTGTAGGTGCCGAGATGGACCTCGCCGCCCTGATTGAAGATCTTGGCGACCACCGAGCCGTTGATCGGGTCATTGTTGGTGAGGGTCGCGTTGGCGGCGAGCACCGAGCCCTGGACCTCGCGGTTGAGGTTGAGCGTCGAGGCGTCGGTGAAATTCCAGATCACCTGCTGGTTGTGGGTGTTGTTGGCGCCGCCGACCGGATTCAGGTTCCAGTTGTAGGTCGCCGACATCGCGGCATGCACCGCGGCGTTCGAATTGATCACGTTGATGATCACCGGCAGCGTCGCGCTGGCGAAGTCGTAGTTGACCTCGCTGAAGTTGAAGATCAATTCGCTGACGTCGAAGAGCGCATAGCCGTTGCCGCCGTCGACGGCGTGGAAGGTCGGGCCCTGCGAGCTGTAGGTGATGAAGCTGGGGTTGCTGACGATGCTCAGCCCGCCGAGCGCGGTCGACAGCGCCTGGATGTCGGCCTTGAGCTGGGCCGTGGTCTCGGTCAGCGAGATCGGCTGCGGCGCTACGGGGGCGGGAACGCCAGGCGTGAAGGCGTAGTTCGCGGAGAACTGCGCGCCGTTGGTGTTGGCGTTGCCGCCGATCGTGCCGCCAGCATAGAGCTTGGCACCGTTCGCGCCGTTGACGTTGTTGACGCTGCCGCCGACCTTGTTGATGCCGTTCGCGCCGAGGTTGATGTTAGCGATGCTTCCGACCACCTCGATGCTGCTGCCGCTGTTGAAGTTGTAGTTGCCGCTCGTTGCGCTGCCGCCGACGAAGGCGTGGACGTCCGACCCTGCGCTGATGCCGTTGGTGTTGCCGCCGACGTAGAGTGTCGTCGCGTTAGGCAAGTTGATGTTGTTGAGGTTCCCGCCGACCCGGACCGTGCCGCCGGTGGCGTTGACATTCAGCTGGCCGCCGTTGCCGCCGATCACCGCGCCGTAGTTGTTGCCCGCGCCGGTGCCGTGGTTGAGGTTGACCTGACCGATGTTGCTGTCGCCGACCGCCAGCGTCGAGTGGAACCCGCCGTCGCTCGCGAATTGGCCGTTGGCGGAGTTGCCGATGCCGAGCGAGGCGCTACCGCTGAGATTGCCGCCGACATAGGTCTTGCCTTCGACATCGGCGGCGGCGTTGTAATTCTCGAGGACGATGAGATTGAGCGCCTTTATCGCGTCGAGCCCGTTCTGGGCGATCCCGGTGACGGCTGCGGCAGGCGCGGCGGCCAGGACCAGAAGGGCGGCGACCGCGACCCCGTTCAGCATCTTCATTGGCTGGAAATCCTCGGTACGCAACGCTGCACTTTAACAGGCCATCCCCACTGCGTTAACCTTTAAGCAATAATTGTGCCAAGTTTTGGAATCAGCAGGTTACGCTGAAATCGAGTCCAGGCCTGTAAAGTATTCCGACATTTTACCGTTCATCCTGATATGCGCGCTATCTACCTTCGGCCAGGATGGCGTCTGGTTGCGCCACCAAGTCGCCTGACGTTTGGCATACCGCCGGGTGTCGAGCGCGGTCGCATCGCGGGCGTCCGCCAACGTGATCTGCCCCGCCAGATGCGCGGCCAGATGCGGCACGCCGATGGCGCGAAGCACCGGCCGGTCGGCGGGCAGGCGGCGCGCCAGCAATTCTGCCACTTCGGCCAGCGCGCCCTGTTCTAGCATCGCATCGACGCGCGCGTCGCAGCGGGAAACGAGCGCGGCGCGGTCGAGGTCGAGCACCACGGCGCGCACATCATGGCTCGCGGCTAGCCCGCCGGTCGCGCCCGCCTGCCATTCCGCCAGCAGCTGCCCGGTGGCGCGGACGACTTCTAGCGCGCGCAAGGTTCGCTGCCGGTCGGATGGGTGGAGGCGCATGGCGGCGGCGGGGTCTTCGGTTTCCAGCGCCGCACGGGCGGCGAGCGTGTCGAGCGCGCGTACTTCGGCACGGGTGTCGGCGGGAACCGCGGGTACCGCCGCGATGCCGTCGAGCAGCGTGCGCAGATACAGCCCGGTGCCGCCGACCAGGATCGGAAGGCTGCCCCGGGCGAGTGCGGCGTCGACCTCGGCGCGCGCGAGCGCCGCCCAGGCCGCAGCCGAGCAGGCGTCGGCCCCGTCGATTACCCCGTAGAGCCGGTGCGGCGCGCGAGCCATGTCCTCGTCGGCTGGACGGGCGGTCAGGATGCGCAGGTCGGCGTAGAGCTGACTGGCGTCGGCGTTGATGACGGTGCCGCCGGTCGCCTCCGCGAGCGCCAGCGCCGCCGCCGACTTGCCGGTCGCGGTCGCGCCCGCGATAACCGCCAGCTTCGGTCGGTCAGGGGTTCCCATGCTGCTCATCACGCTCATCGCGGCTGGCTTGTCGGCGGCGGACCTGCAAGTGGCAAGCGATGCGTTGCGCGGGGCCGGCGGCGAACCCGGCGCTGCGATCTGGCTGGACGATGGCGAGGCGGCGGACCTCGGCTGCCGCGACCTGCGCGCCGCTGATGCGCGCGCGCTGCTGGAAGCGGCGCTGCCGCGCGCCGACGTCGTCGTTCAGGACGCCCACATGCCGCGCGCCAAGCGCCTGCTGATCGCCGACATGGATTCGACGATGATCCAGTGCGAATGCATCGACGAGCTGGCCGACTTTGCCGGGCTGAAGGCCGAGGTCGCTGCGGTCACCGAGGCAGCGATGCGGGGCGAACTGGATTTCGTCGCCGCGCTCGATGCGCGTGTGAAGCTGCTGGCGGGCATGGACGCCGCCGTCATCGAACGCTGCCGTGCTGAGCGGGTACGGCTGACTCCCGGCGCGCGGACGCTGGTGCAGACTATGCGCGGGCAGGGCGCGAAGACCATCCTGGTGTCGGGCGGCTTTACTGCCTTCGCCGAGCCGGTCGGAGCCGAGATCGGCTTCGTGCGCGTCGTCGCCAACGTCCTCGAGATCGGGGACGGCAGGCTGACCGGTCGCGTCTTGCGCCCGGTCGTCGATGCCGCGACCAAGTGCGCTGAGCTGGTTGCGGCGGGCGTGCCGCTGGCGGATTGCCTCGCGGTCGGCGACGGCGCGAACGACATCCCGATGCTGGAGGCGGCGGGCCTGGGCGTCGCTTTCCACGCCAAGCCCAAGGCGGCGGCAGCGGCGGACGCGCACGTCCGGCACGGCGATCTCACCGCGCTGTTGTGGGCCCAGGGTGTACCGCGGCGGCACTGGTCCCGGTGAACAGCCAGTGGCCGAGCAGCCGGTCGAATGGAAAGGTGAAGAATCCGGCGATCAGCAGCGCGCCGACGACCATGCCGCGCACCGCGCGACGGTGCCTGACGATATCGTGCTGGCGGGCCCGCACGACGATGCGCGGCACCTGGGTAACGGTGAACACCGAGATGATATGGATGAAGCTGAAGTTGCCGTTGTTGGTGTAGCGCATCCCGAAGCTGAGCGCCGCCGTGCCGAACATGGCGGCGACCCAGACGTAGCCGAGCGCGCGGTGCGGACGGTCGCCCTTGCGCCGCAGCAGCATCACCGGCGTCAGCGCCAGCGCCAGCCCGATCGTCGTCAGATGCGCCCAGACCAGCGCCGGAATGCCCGGCCAGTCCATCCGCCCGCGCCATAGCGCGGCGAGGACGAAAGCCAGCAGCACCGCGCTGGCCGCCGCCAGCAGCCGGTCGGGCAGCAGCCGTTCCGACCAGTGAACCGGCGGCACTACCGTTGCCTGCGTCGCCATTTCCAACTCCCCCGACGGCGCTATAGTCGCGCGATACAGGGGAGATTGTCGATGCGGTATCTGGTGTTGCTGGGCGGGATCGCCGCGAGCGGCGCGGCTGCCGCGCCTGCCGAAGACCTGAAGGCGGTGCAGGACGAGGCCTATGCCTACACCCTCGACACCAATCCGCTGTACGGCTCGCTGCTCGGAAATCACGCCAAGGACGACAAGCTGGGCGATCCATCGTTGGCAGAGGCCGACCGCCAGACCGCCCACATCGCCGGCCTGCTGAAGAAGCTCGAGGCCATTCCCGAAGGCGGCCTGACGCCGGCGCAGCGCACCGAGAAGGCGATCGTCCGCCGCAATCTCGCCGATACCGTCGCTGCCAATGGCTTTCGGCAGCGCGAAATCAACTTCAGCAATTCGGGTGGTTGGTACAGCTGGTTCGCCGACCTGCCGGTGCAGCTGCGCTTCGCAACGACTGCCGATTACGTCAACTACGTCTCGCGTCTGGAGAACGTGCCGGCCTATGCCGCCGCTTCCACCGAGGTGGCGCGGCAGGCGCTGAAGGACGGCATGGTGCTGCCGTGCTCGGTGTTGGGCGGGGTCGAGAAGTCGATCACCGGGGAAATCTTCACCGACCCGGCGAAGTCGCGCTTCTACCAGCCGTTCCTGACCAGGCCCGCCGGGATCGGCGAAGCCGACTGGGCGGCGTTGCAGGCGCGCGCGCAGGCCGCCATCCGCAACAAGGTCAACCCGGCCTACACCAGCTACGCCGCCTTCTACCGCACCGAGTACGCCCCGAAGTGCCGCAAGACGATCGGCGCGTCGGGCCTGCCCGGCGGCAAGACGTGGTACGAGTTCAAGATCCGCGAGCAGACCACGACGATGATGACTGCCGAGCAAATTCACCAGCTCGGCCTGTCGGAAGTCGCGCGTATCCGCGGCGAGATGGATGCGCTGGTAAAATCCATCGGCTTTGCCGGAGATCGCAAGGCCTATATCGCCATGCTCCGGACCGACCTGAAATACTATGCGAAGACGCCGCACGAGCTGATGGCCGAGGTCGGACTGATGACCAAGACCATCGACGGCTGGATGCCCAAATTGTTCGGCAAGTTGCCGCGCCTGCCGTACACGATCCGCGAGATTCCGGCGGCGACCGCGGAAGGCAACACCACTGCCTATTACCAGGGCGGCAACCTCGCGAACGGCATCGCCGGCACCTATTACGTCAACACCAGCAAGCTCGACCAGCGGCCGCTGTACGAGCTACCGGCGCTGACGCTGCACGAGGCGGTTCCCGGCCATCACCAGCAGATCAGCCTGCAACAGGAACTCGACGTCAGCCAGTTCCGCCGTGACCTGACCTTCTTCACCGCCTTCGTCGAGGGCTGGGGCTTGTATTCGGAGCGGCTCGGCATCGAGATGGGCATCTACGACACGCCCGAGAAGCAGATGGGGCGCCTGAGCTACGAGATGTGGCGTGCCTGCCGGCTGGTCGTCGATACCGGCATCCACGCCAAGGGCTGGAGCAAGCAGCAGGCGGTCGACTTCATGACAGACAACACCGCCCTGTCGGCGGCGAACATCGATGCCGAGGTCAATCGCTATATCGCGACACCGGGCCAGGCGCTGGCCTACAAGCTCGGCGAGCTGGCGATCCGGCGGCTGCGGACCCGGGCCGAAACCGAGCTTGGACCAAAGTTCGACCTGCGCGCGTTCCACGACGCGGTTCTCGCCCAAGGGCCGGTGCCGCTCGACGTGCTCGACACGCAGATCAGCGACTGGATTGCGTCGCGCAAGGCGGCGTAGGAACCGGCGCGCCGCCGGTGCGCTTCAAGGCGGAAGGAGAGGCGAATGCTGGGTAGGATCTTCGGGGCAGTGGCAGGCGACGTGGTGGCGCGGACGCTGGGAGGTGCGCGTGCCGGGCCGCTCGGCGCGGTCGCGGGCCTTGTGCTGCCCGCCGTGCTGCGCCGCCTCGGTCCGCTCGGCATGATCGGCGCGGCAGCCGGTGCCTATGCGGTGAAGAAGTACCTCGACGGCCAGGAGGACCCGGGCGGCGAGCGCGCGGTGCCCCCCGCCATCCCGCCGCTTTAAGGCGCTTTCACCTCAATCAGCAGTTTGCCGAAATTGCCCCCGCTATAGAGGTCCTTGACGGTGCGGGCGGCGTTCTCGAGACCGGGGCGGATGTCCTGCCGGGTCTTCAGCTGCCCGGCCAGCATCCAGCCGGCCAACGCCTGCGCCGCCTCGCCGAAGCGCGGCGCGAAATCGGTGACGATGAAGCCGCGCGCCGACAGCCGCCGCATTAGCATCGTCGTCCAGATGCCTGCGGGGTCGCCCTCGTGGCCGTTGTATTGCGAGATCAGACCGCACAGCGGGATGCGGCCGAACGTCTTCATGCGGTGCAGCACCGCCGCCATGATCGGACCGCCGACCTGTTCAAAGTTGATGTCGACGCCGTCCGGTGCCAGCCGGTCAAGCGCCGCGCCGACGTCTTCAGCCTTGTAGTCGATGCAAGCATCGAAACCGAGCTCGTCGACGACATAGGCGCACTTGGCAGGCCCGCCCGCGATGCCAATGACGTTGCAGCCCTTCAGCTTGCCGATCTGGCCCACGACCTGGCCGACGCCGCCAGCCGCCGAAGACACCACCAAAGTCTCGCCGGGCTTGGGCTGGCCGATGTCGAGCAGGCCGAAATAGGCGGTCGGGCCGACCAGCCCGAGCGTACCGAACACGTCGGACAGTGCCAGGCCGGGAATCTCGGGGAGGCGCGACAGGCCGGTGCCGTCGGTGACCATGATGTCGGTCCATTCGCCGAGCCCCGCGAACAGGTCGCCAACCGCAACGCCGTCCTTGCGGCTGTCGATGACGCGTCCGCAGACGCCGCCGCGCATCGCATCGCCGATGCGGACCGGAGGCATGTACTGCTCCGCATCGCTCATCCAGATGCGGTTGGTCGGATCGAGCGACAGATAGGTGATGCCGAGCGCGAACTGGCCGTCCGCCAGCGGCGGCAGCGCTTCGCTGGCATAGGCCAGGTCGCCGTCGGCGATGTCACCCTCGGGCCGGCGCTGCAGCCGCCAGGCGTTACGTGTCGTCATCTTCGTCTCCCCGTGGAACCCGCGTTGGCCTTGCGCCGTTCGGAGCGGCACTATATTTTTGACCGCCGCTCAGTTCGAGCGTATTGGCGGTGCCTTGGGGTAGGTGAGAAGGGTCATAGTGGCAACACGTGCGTTGGATATTGCAGGTTCGCGGGCCGACACCCGTAGCCGCCGGTACGATCCGGCGGAGACGCGGTCGCGCGTCCTTGCGGCTGCGAACATGCTGTTCACGACCAAGGGTTTCTCAGCGACCGGCACCGCCGACATCGCGCGCGAGGCGGACGTCTCGGAAGGCTCTATCTTCTATCATTTCGGCTCGAAGCAAAATCTGCTCGCCGAGCTTGGCCGCCGTTACGGGGAGGCAATGATCGCCGCCATGCAGGGCGACGATAGGCTGGAAGATCTGGAACCCGGCGTGATCATTCCTCGCGTGTTCGAGTTCTGCCGCAGCAACAACATCTGGGAGTCGATCACCGGATCGGAGTGTGAGGTCGGCGTGCCGGCGATGCACAAGAACCCGGAAGGCGAACCGTTCTACGTGGCGTCGAAGGACACCACGACCGCCTGGATCACCAACCAGATGCAGGTTGCACTGGCGCATCGCGGAATGACAGGCATCGACATTCCGATGACCGCGTCGTTCACCCACCATGTCGTCGGCGACGCGATCGAGCTGTACCTGACCGCGACGACCGACGAGGCGCGCGAGCATGTCACGCGCGAGACTGTCCGTTTCGTCCGCGCCGCCTGCGGCTATCCCAACCCGCAGTGACCGCCGCCTGGCGGCCGTCGCGCGCTATCCTTGAGCTTGGTCCGGACTTCTACGATCCCGTCGTGGCGGCCGATTTCCCGGAAACGCGGTTGTGGTTCCGGAACGACGAAGCGGCGCGCGAGATCGGCCTCGACGGGCTGAGCGACGCCGATTGGGTCCGGCATTTTGGGCGCTTCGAAGCGCTGCCGGGCAGTCTCGAGCAGCCGCTGGCGCTGCGCTATCACGGGCACCAGTTCCGCAGCTATAATCCCGAGATCGGTGATGGCCGCGGCTTCCTGTTCGCGCAGGCGCTGGACGGCGGCGGGCGGCTGCTAGACCTCGGCACCAAAGGGTCGGGGCAGACGCCGTACAGCCGATTCGGGGATGGCCGCCTGACGCTGAAGGGCGGGGTGCGCGAGGTGCTGGCGACGGCGATGCTGGAGGCACTGGGGACGGACACGTCGCGGAGCCTGTCGCTGATCGAGACGGGCGAGGAACTGCACCGCGGTGACGAGCCGTCGCCGACCCGGTCGGCGGTGCTGGTCAGGCTGAGTCACAGCCACATCCGCTACGGCAGCTTCCAGCGGGTGGCGGCGCGGCAGGATGCCGAGGACATGGCGCGACTGGTAGGTTATGTTATTGATCATCATTTCGCGGTCTCCGGCGAATCCTACAGCGCGCTGATCGACCATGCGGTCACCAACGCCGCGGCGCAGGCGGCGCAGATGATGGCGGCGGGGTTCGTCCACGGCGTGCTGAACACCGATAACATCAACATAACCGGCGAGATTTTCGACTACGGCCCGTTCCGGTTCGCGCCCGCGTGGGACGAGGATTTCACCGCCGCCTATTTCGATCACCAGGGCCTGTATGCGTTCGGCCGGCAGGCCGAAGCGATGCAGTGGAACGTCTATCAGCTGGCGCTGGCGCTACGGCTGGTCGCGCCGACCGAGGCCTTGCGCGGTCCGCTGGAGGATTATCCAGCCCGCTACGAGGCGGCGCTGACCCACTCGCTGCTGGCCCGGCTCGGCGTCAAGCCGCTGGGCGACGACCGCGACGTTGCGCTGGCCGATGCGCTGGTGGCCGCGCTCAAGGCGACGCAGATGCCGCTCGACCGCTTCTGGTTCGACTGGCGCGGCGGCGCGCGGCGGGGCGCCAGCGAGGCGGACGCAACCTATGAACTGCCCGCCTTCGCGCCGTTCGTGGCGCAGGTCGCGGCCTACGCGCCCGCGGTCTCGACCACGCACCCCTATTGGTCCGACCCCGCCCCGTGCGGCCTGTTGATCGCCGAGGTCGAGGCGCTGTGGGCGCCGATCGCCGCGCACGACGACTGGGCCCCGCTCAATGCCAAGCTTGCCGCGATCGCGCGCATGGGCGAGGCGATGCGATCCGCCTGAACATTTTTCGTGCAACCAACCCGCGGTCACGGACGTATTAACCATTAGCCGCGCCAATTCCGGTCACCGTTGCCCCCCTTCGGACATCGGCGGCGCGGCGAGTTCATGCCCATGGACGGTTCCGCGCGTCGTTGCAGAGTTTCGCAGCGCGCGGTTCTGTTCTGCCGCCTAGCGGTCGGCAAACGCCTGCTGTAGGGGCTGCGGCGATGCCCCGCCCCACCGCAACCGAAGCCGCGGCACTTGCCTCCATCGACGGTGCCGCGATGCTGGCGCGGGTCGAGGCATGGTCAGCGATCAACAGCGGCAGCCGCAATCTCCCCGGTCTGGCCGCGATGGCACGGGAACTGTCCGCCGCGTTCGCGCCGCTTGGCACGGTGCAGCTGCGCGATCCCGCTCCGGTCGAGGCCGTCGCCGCCGACGGGCGCAAACACGCGCTGCCCCACGGACAGAACCTTCATGTCATCGGCCGCCCTGAGGCACCGCTGCGCGTCCTGCTGACCGGCCACATGGACACGGTGTTCGCCGCCGACCACCCGTTCCAGACGAGCCGCTGGCTCGACGCGACCACGCTCAACGGCCCCGGCACCGCCGACATGAAGGGCGGCATCGCGGTGATGCTGGCGGCGCTGACCGCCTTGGAGGCCTCCCCCTTCGCCGAGCGGCTGGGCTGGGAGGTCGTCATCAACAGCGACGAGGAGGTGTCGTCGCTCGGCTCTGCGGCGCTGCTCGGCGAGGCGGCAACGCGCTGCCATCTCGGCCTGACCTATGAGCCGGCGCTGCCCGACGGTACGCTGGCGGGCGGGCGCAAGGGCAGCGGCAATTTCGCAGCCGTGGTGCGGGGCCGTGCCGCGCACGCGGGCCGCGAGATCGAAAAGGGCCGCAACGCCGTGCTGGCGGCGGCCGATCTGGCGCTGCGGCTGGCGACACTGATGCGGACCCACCCCGGCGTCAGCGTCAATCCGGCGAAGATCGACGGCGGCGGGCCGAACAACATCGTGCCCGATCTGGCCGTGCTGCGCTTCAACGTCCGCCCGACGACGCCCGCGGAGCAGGACGCGATCACGGCCGCGATTGCTGCGCTGGTGTCCGAAATTGCTGCGCAGCATGAGGTCGAGATCGCGCTCGACGGCGGCTTCGCGCGGCCGCCGAAACCGCTCGACGCGAACCAGCTGCGGCTGTTCGAACTGGTCCGCGATTGCGGGCGCGATCTCGATCTTGATATTGGCTGGCGCGATACCGGCGGGGTCTGCGACGGCAACAATCTCGCGGCGACCGGCCTGGCGGTGGTCGACACGCTCGGGCCGCGTGGCGGTGCGATCCATAGCAGCGACGAGTTCCTGTGCACCGACAGCCTGGTCGAGCGCGCCCGTCTGTCGGCGCTGCTGCTGATGAGGGTCGCGCAGCAGGGTTGGGTGCGCTCTTTGAGCCGCGAGTTCCCGCGCTGATGAGCTGGCGCGTCCGCCCCGCCGGCATCGCCGATCTCGATGCCTTCACCGATCTGGCGATGATGACCGGCGGCGGCTTCACCTCGCTGCCGCAGGACCGCGACGCGCTGGCCGCGCGACTCGAACGGTCGGACCATGCGTTCGCGACGCCGATCGAGGCGCCGGCCAACGAGATCTATATCCTCGTGCTCGAACAGGCCGCGACGGGCCGCATCGGCGGCACCGCGGTGGTGTTCAGCCGGATCGGCGTCGAGTGGCCGTTCTATTCGTACAAGCTCGGCCGGCTGCAGCAATTCTCGCGTGAGATGAACCGCACCATCGCCATCGAGACGCTGAACCTGACCACCGACCATGACGGGGCCAGCGAGGTCGGCGGGCTGTTCCTCCACCCGGAGCTGCGCACCGGCGGGCTGGGGCGGCTGCTGGCGCGCAGCCGCTATCTGTTCATCGCCGCGCACCGGGCGCGGTTCGGCGACAAGTTGCTGGCGGAGCTGCGCGGCGTGCTGGGCGAGGACGGCGGCTCACCGTTCTGGGACGGGCTGGCAGCGAAGTTCTTCGGCATGAGTTTCCAGGAGGCGGACGCCTTCAACGGCCTCAACGGCAACCAGTTCATCGCCGACATGATGCCCAAGCACCCGATCTACACCGCGCTGCTCAGCGAGCCGGCGCGCGCCGTCATCGGCCGGTGT
>JBBQWN010000028.1:0-29160 GCA_038210595.1 Sphingomonadales bacterium
CCTGATCGGCAACCGCTGGGAAATCCAGCAGCCGATCCAGATGCGCTTCAACGAGCTTATCGCCGGGGTCCGCTCCGACGTAGCCGTCAAGCTCTACGGCGACGACCTCGATGCGATGAGTGCGGCGGCGGCGAAGCTGGCGGGTGTGTTGCGGACTATCCCCGGCGCAGCCGACGTCCAGGCCGAGCAGACCTCGGGCGCACCGACCTTTGACATCAAGGTCGATCGTGCCGCCGCCGGCCGCTACGGCCTGACCGTTGAGGAGATCACCGGCACCGTCGCGGCAGCGCTCGGCGGTCGAAAGGCGGGGTTGCTGTTCGAGGGCGACCGGCGCTTCGATGTTGTCGTCCGGCTGCCCGACGTCCAGCGTGACGACATCGAAACGCTGGGTTCCATCCCGATCATGCTGACATCGGTCGATGGCAGCCCGGCGCGCTCGATCCCGCTCCGCGAGGTGGCGCGGTTCAGCTATACCGAGGGTCTCAACCAGATCAGCCGCGAGAACGGCAAGCGCATGGTCGTTGTTCAAGCCAATGTCCGTGGCCGCGACCTCGGTAGCTTCGTCGACGAGGCTCGCTCCAGAATCGCGATGGTCAAGCTGCCGTCGGGGTCGTTTACCGCCTGGGGAGGCACGTTTGAGAGCCTGCAATCGGCGACCGAGCGCCTGGCGATCGTCGTACCGCTCGTGTTCGTGCTGATCTTCGCGCTGCTCTTCATGGCGCTCGGCGGGTTCGGCCCGGCGCTGGTAGTGTTCAGCGCGGTGCCGATGGCGTTGGCCGGCGGCGTATTCGGACTGTGGCTGCGCGACATTCCGTTCTCGATTAGCGCGGCGGTCGGGTTCATCGCACTGTCTGGTGTCGCGGTGTTGAACGGGCTCGTCATGATGGGGGCGATCCGCAAGCGCCTCGATGACGGCGAGTGTATCGATGCAGCGATCACCGACGGCGCGATGGAGCGGGTCCGCCCGGTGCTGATGACGGCGCTGGTGGCCAGCCTAGGTTTCGTGCCTATGGCGCTGGCTAGCGGTACCGGAGCTGAGGTGCAGCGGCCGATCGCGACGGTCGTGATCTTCGGACTGGTGACCTCGACGCTGCTGACGCTGCTGGTGCTGCCGGCGATCTCCGGGATGATGCTGCGATGGTCAGGAGGCAAAGGTCGCCGCAGCTTGGATATGACCCCCGCCGTGGCCTCAGCGTTGTAGCACTGCGGTTTCGCGCGATTAAATGCGTGGTTTCGCTCCACCGGCTCAAAACCCGCATGTTAACAAAAGGCTAGTTCCAGCCTTTGAAATATACATGAACCAACGACGGGTATCGAGCAGCGTTCAAGATGCCGTGAGCGTCGCCGTGTGGGTATTACCGCCAGAGCACCAAGCTGAACTACTGTCGGCTTAGCGTGGGAGCTCGCCCGAAAGCGGACCTTCCGCTTACGGCCCCTTTCCTGCCGTCGAGGTTCGCCTTTACGGGTGCCCGCAATAGGGATGCAGGGCACCAGCGGCAACGACGGGCTGCGGGTCGTTTGGTACGACTAGTTAGGCGAAGTTTCGACGGCCTGCTTGGCCCGTCGCTGCCATTTAAAGAACAGTCCCGATTCGGCCATGCGCGCCACAAGGCCGAACAACGTCTCGCAACGCAAAAATCTTTTGGATACCTAGTTCGTTACCTATCGACTTCCGCGCGCTGAGCTAATGGTCGGTAAGTCATTGATTTTATGGTGAGCCCTGCGGGATTCGAACCCGCGACCTACTGATTAAAAGTCAGTTGCTCTACCGATTGAGCTAAGGGCTCGCGGGCGTCCGTTTAGGGCGCAGCAGGCGCGCGCGCAACTGGCGCGCGGTCGCACCGAGAACGGGGTGCCGCCAGTCCGGCACGACCTCGACCAGCGGATCGAGCACGAAACGGCGCAGGTGCAGGCGCGGGTGCGGCACGATCGGCCCGCGCCGCGCCTGCCGCCAACCGTGGGACGGCAGCACCGTCTCGTCGTGGGCGAGCAGATCGAGGTCGAGCACCCGTGCGCCCCAGCGACGACCGCCGCGCCGCCCGAAGGCTCGCTCGATGACGGCCAGCGCGGCGATGGCGTCGGCGGGTGCGAGGTTGCCGGTCGCCAGAACCACCGCATTGGCATAGGCCCGCCCGCCCGGCCCGAGCGGTTCGGTCGTATGGACGCGCGACCGGCGCACCACCGTGAACCCGGCGCCTGCCAGCGCCGCGATCGCGGCCCGCACCACGCCCGCGGGCGCACCGTGGCTACCATGGCGCTTGTTCGAGCCGAGCGCGATCAGAAGGTTTGCCGCTGGCACCCGGCCCGCATACACAGCGCCGCTATGCTGACCAACCCGCCGCACGACTGCCCGATCTGCCCGCGCCTCGTCGCCTACCGGGCCGAGAACCGCGCCGCGCACCCGGACTGGTGGAACGCGCCGGTGCCCGGCTTCGGCGACCCGCTAGCCTGGCTGTGCATCGTCGGGCTCGCGCCGGGCGTGACGGGCGCGAACCGCACCGGGCGGCCGTTCACCGGCGATTTCGCGGGCACTCTGCTCTACGCGACGCTCGACAAGTTCGGACTGTCGGAAGGACAGTTCGCCGCCCGCGCCGATGATGGCCTGCGGCTGACGGGTGCCTTCATCTCGAACTCCGTGCGCTGCGTGCCGCCGCAGAACAAGCCCGAGGTGGCGGAGATCCACGCCTGCCGGCCGTTCCTCGCCGGCCAGCTGGCAGCGCTGCCGAATCTGAAAGTGGTGCTCGCGCTGGGCACCATCGCGCACCAGTCGGCGCTGAAGGCGCTCGGCGGCAAGCTGCCCAAGCACCGCTTCGCGCATGCCGCAGTGCACCGGCCGAATACCGGGATCGTGCTCGTCGATAGCTATCACTGCTCGCGCTACAACACGAACACCGGACGGCTGACCGCGGCGATGTTCGAGGATGCCTTTGCGGCGGCACTGGCGGCGCGCTAGACTGTCGGCGAGCAGTTCCGGGGGGAACCAGTGGCCGAAACCGTTGCACGCATCGCCCGGAGCGAGCGCATCGCCCAGCTCGACATCCTGCGCGGCCTCGCCATCCTGCTGATCCTGCTGATGAACATCGCCTATATGGCGGACTGGCAGGACCCCGACTATTTCCCGCCACGGCTGGGCTGGACGACAATCGACCAGGGCGCGTGGTGGCTGCACCAGATGCTCGACGGGACGCAGCGCGGGCTGCTCGAGCTGCTGTTCGGCGCGGGCGTACTGATCATGGCGCGGACCGCGATGACCCCTGACGGGCCGGTCGCGGTGGCCGACCTGCACTACCGCCGCAACCTGTGGCTGGCGGCGTTCGGCGTCGCGCACGGGCTGGTGCTGCTGTGGCCGGGCGACATCCTGCTCAGCTACGGCTGCGCGGCGCTGCTGGTGTTTCCGTTCCGGACGCTGCCCGTCAGGAAGCTGCTGATCATCGGCATTTCAATGTCAGTGGTCCTGTGCCTGTGGAACGTCGCCGACTATGCCGACCGGATCGACCTCGCGGCGCGGGTGGCGGCGGGTGACCCGACGGCGGCCAAGGCCTGGGCCAAGGCCATCACCGAAGTCAGCCCGGCCGATCCAGGCATGATCGCCGGCGCGATGAACTTTCCCTCACTCGCGGCATGGGCAGGGTTCGGGCAGTTTCTGTGGGTGATCGTGCAGTTCACCGAGATCGGCATCTTCTGGGAGAACTGGGCGGAGGCTTTCGCCACCATGCTGATCGGCATGGCGCTGCTCAAGACCGGCATGCTGCAGGGCAAGGCGAGCGCGCGCACCTATTGGTGGCTGATGGTGCTCGGCTACGGCATCGGTCTCGCGGTGCGGACGCAGGCGTACTGGACCGAGCTCGACTTCTCGCCCCAGCCGCGGATCGGGATGTTCACGCACAGCTTCATGCGGCTGCCGATCACCATCGGCCATGTCGGCGCGGTGTCGCTGCTTTTGCGCACCCGCGCCGGGTTCGATCTGCTGAAAGCGTGCGCCGCGACCGGCAAGATGCCCCTTACGACCTACATGGGCGCCTCGATCATCGGCGGCCTGATGTTCAGCCCGCTGTTCGGCCTGTGGGGGCGGTTCAGCTTCGGCGCGCTGGCGGGCATCGCGTTCGCGATCATGGCGCTCCAGCTGGCGGGCGCCAACCTGTGGCTGTGCGCCTTCGCGACCGGCCCGCTGGAGTGGCTGTGGAAGAGCCTCGCCTATAACCAGCGGCAGCCGTTCCGGCGCGCGATCTCGGGGGCGGAAGTCATGTCGTGATCGCCGGCTCGTGCCACTGCGGAGCGGTGACCTACGAGGTCGATGCCGCGCCCGCCGAGGTGAGCAGCTGCAACTGCTCGATCTGCCGCAGGACGGGCATTCTCTGGGCCTACTACACGCCGGCGCAGGTGCGGATCGTTGGCCCGACCGACACCTATGTCTGGGGCGACCGTATGCTCGCCCTGCACCGCTGCCGCACCTGCGGCCTGGTCAGCCACTGGACCGCGTTCGAGCCGGGTTACGACCGGATGGGCGTCAACGCGCGGCTGTTGGACCCCGAAGTGCTGGCGGCGGCGCGCATCAAGCGGGTCGACGGGGCCTCTTTCTAGCGCCTCAACGCTTGTTTCGCACCCGCAAAACTTCGGTTAGTTGACCAAAATTAATGATTTAAGCGATCAAGGCGCGGGGGACTTTCCGTCAAGGAGGCTTTAATGCACTCGTCTCATGTCCTCGCCGTCGCTGCGGTCCTCACCCTAGCCGCTCCGGCGTTCGCGGCTGACGTGGTGACGGTCACGCCGTCGAACCCGCCCAGCGGCGCCGCGCAAACGCCTGCCCCGTTCACCTATCGCGGCACCACCGGCGCCCGCACCCAGCAGGTTTATGCCTCGAGCTTCTTCACCGGCGCGCAGACCCTGACCAGCCTCGCCTTCCGTTCGACGCCGGGCTTCCGCAACGGTGCCGACTACGGCAACGTCATCATCCGCCTGTCGACGACCGGTTTCGGCGACGAGACCGGTACGCCGCTGTCGGGCAATTTCGCCGACAATATCGGTGCCGACGTGACCACGTTGTACAGCGGCGCGCTGTCGTTCGCGGCTGCCGCCACCGATGGCTTCGACTATGTCATCAACTTTACCGACGGCTTCCTGTACGATCCGTCGCTCGGCAATTTGCTGCTCGACGTGCTGATCCCGACCGCTACCACGGTCGGCGGCCCGGGCTTCTTCCTCGCTTCGTTCGACGCTGCCAATGCGCTCAACGACGGAGTGTTCAGCGTCAATTCGGTCTTCGACGGTGCGGCGACGAGTGGCGTCGCCAACACGGCCGGCACGATCACGCAGTTCACCGGAACCGCGGTCGCCGGTGCGGTGCCGGAGCCAGCGACTTGGGCGATGCTGCTCGCCGGTTTCGGCGGCATCGGGTTCGCGATGCGCCGCCGCCGCGAACTGGAGGCCGCCTGACGCGCTCGCTGGGCGAGGGCTAGATGTCCTCGCTCAGCCGCCCGTACAGGTCCGGCCGGCGGTCGCGGAAGAAGCCGAAGCTCGCTCGGTTGGCGCGGACCTCGTCAAGGTCGAAGGTCGCGATGACATGGCCCTGCTCGTCGGTGCCGAGTTCGCTGAGGATATCGCCGCGCTGGTCGGTTATGAAACTGTTACCATAAAAGCGTTGGTCCTCCTCGACGCCCGTCCGGTTGGCGGCGACCACCGGCACGACGTTGGACACGGCATGGCCGATCATGGCGCGGATCCACATGCGGCGGGTGTCGAGGTTGGGCTCGGCCGGCTCGGAGCCGATCGCGGTCGGGTAGAACAGGATCTCGGCGCCCATCAGCATCATCGCGCGCGCGGACTCCGGGAACCACTGGTCCCAGCAGATGCCGACTCCAATACGGCCGTGGCGCGTGTCCCAGACCTTGAAGCCGGTGTTGCCGGGGCGGAAATAGAATTTCTCCTCGTATCCCGGGCCGTCGGGAATATGGCTCTTGCGATAGACGCCCATGACCTTGCCGTGGTCGTCGATCATCGCCAAGCTATTGTAATAATGCGGCCCGTCGCGCTCGAAGAAGCTGGTCGGGATATAGGTGCCGGTCGCCTTGGCGACCTTCTGCATCGCCTCTATGGCCGGGTGCGCGTCGGCGGGGAAGGCGCGCGCGAAGAAACGGTCATGCTCGTGCCGGCAGAAATAATAGCCCTGGAACAGCTCCGGCGGCAGGATCACCTGCGCGCCCGCCTTCGCGGCCTTGCGCGCCGCCTTGGCAGTCGCGGCGATATCGGCGTCCATGTCGTCGGTGAACGACAGCTGCAGCGCGGCGGCGGTGATCGTCATGCGGGCACCTGCTGGGTGATGCAGTGGAAGCTGCCGCCGCCGGTCAGGATGTGGCTGGCGGGCAGACCCACGATGTCGCGGGTCGGGAACAGCGCCGTGAGCGCGGCGAGCGCGGCATCCTCATAGGGCGTCCCGTAGACCGGCACGACGACGGTCTTGTTGGCGACGTACCAGTTCATGTGGCTGGCCGGCACGACCTCGCCGCCCACCTCGACCCGGCCGGGCGAGGGGATAAGCACCACATCCAGCCCGAAGTCGCGGGCGCGCTCGTGCGCGTCGGCGAAGGCATCCGCGTTGGGGTCGTCCCTGCCGCTCGCCGACGGCAGCGCCAGCACGCCGGGCGCGATAAAGCGCGCAAGATTGTCGACATGGCCGTCGGTGTGGTCGTTCACCAGCCCGTCGCCCAGCCACAGCACCCGGTCGATGCCGAGGTCGCGGCGCAAATGGCTCTCGACCTCGACCAGGTCCATGCGCGGGTTGCGGTTGGGGTTGAGCAGGCAGGCCTCTGTGGTCACGCACAGCCCGGTGCCGTCGACCTCGATCGCGCCGCCCTCCAGCACCCAGTCGTGGCGGACCAGCGGCACGCCCGCCCCGTGCGCGACGACACCGGCAACCGTGTCGTCGCCGTCGAGCCGGTACTTGCCGCCCCAGCCGTTGAACCGGAATGCCGCCGCCGCCATCCCCGCCACCGAGGTGATGAACAGCGGCCCGGTATCGCGCAGCCAGATGTCGCCGAACGGCGCGCGGTGGAAGCCGACATTGCAACCGGCCAGCGCGGCACGGGCCGCAGCTTCCGCCTCGTCATAGGCGACCAGCAACTCGACCCGCTCCGACGCCGCGATGGCGCGGACCATCGCCGCCACCTCGGCCTGGGCGGGCGCAAGATCGTCCTCCCAGAGTTCCGGGTGCGACGGGAACGCCGTCCAGCACGCGGCGTGGGGCATCCATTCGGCGGGCTGGCGCGCGGTCATCGCCGCCCGATGCCAGTTAACCGGGGTCGGGCGCAACCTCCGCCGTCGTGACCCGGCCCTTGAAGCCCTGCGCCACGACGTACCATTCGCTCGAATCCTTGCGCGAGGCCGGCGGCTTGGCGTGCTTGACCTCGGCGAAGTGGCGCTTCAGCTCGGTGACCAGCGCCGGGTCGGCCCCGCCCGCCAGCACCTTCGCGACGAACGCCCCGCCCGGCCCCAGCATGTCGATGGCGAACGCCAACCCCGTCTCGACCAGCGCCATCGTGCGGATGTGGTCGGTCATGCGGTGGCCGACGGTGTTCGCTGCCATGTCGCTCAGCACCAATTGCGCACTGCCGCCCAGCGCTTCGCGCAGCAGCGCCTCCGCATCGTCGTCGAGGATATCCTTCTGGAAAATGGTGACGCCGGGGATCGGCTCCATCGGCAGCAGGTCGATGGCGACTACCTTCGCCTGCGGCCGTGCCTTCATCGTGACCTGGCACCAGCCACCGGGGGCCGCGCCAAGGTCGATGACGCGGTCGACGCCGCGCAGCAGGTTGAAGCGCTCGTCGAGTTCGATCAGCTTGAACGCCGCACGGCTGCGCCAGCCGGCGGCCTTGGCGGCCTTGACGTACGGGTCGTTCAGCTGGCGCGCCAGCCAGCGGTTCGACGAATTGCTGCGCCGCTTGGCGGTCAGCACGCGGGTCTTGCCGCCCTGGCTGCGTCCCGATCCGCCGCCGGCCGGTCCGCTGCTCACGCTTTCAGTCCGAGGTTCATCAGCGTCCGCAATATGCCCTCGCGGATGCCGCGGTCGGCGACGCGTACCGTCTCGGCTGGCCACGCCGCGAGGATGGCGCACAGGATCGCGCAGCCGGCAACGACGAGATCGGCGCGCTCGTGGCCGATACAGGTGACATGGGCGCGTTCCGCCGGCGCCCGGTCGCTCAACATCGTCGAGATGTCGCGCAGCGCCTGCGCCCCGACCGTGCAGCCGTCGACCAGCCGCCGGTCATAAGCGGGCAGGCCGAGATGGACGCTGGCGAGCGTGGTGATCGTGCCGCTGGTGCCGAGCAGCTGGAGGCCGTCGGGTGCGGCTTCGGCGACGGCTATGGCGAAGCGCTCGAAATGCCCGGCGACGAGCGCCTGCATCCGCGCGAAGGCGGGCGCGCGCTCCTCTGGCGGCAGCACGATCGCCTCGGTTTCGGCGAGTGAGACGACGCCCCACGGCACGCTGGTCCAGGCCAGCATCACCGCCTCGCCCTGCGCATCGAGCCGTACCAGGCTGAGCTCGGTCGAGCCGCCGCCGATGTCGAACACCAGCGCCGGCGGGCCGTCGGGGTCGATCAGCGACTGGCAGCCGAGCACCGCCAGCCGCGCCTCCTCGGCCGGCGTGATGACGTCGAGCGCGATGCCCGTTTCCTCGAACACCCGGTCGACGAAGCTGGCCCCGTTGGAGGCGCGGCGGCACGCCTCGGTCGCGACATTGCGCGTCACAAACACCTGCCGCCGCCCGAGCTTGTCCGCGCAAATTTTCAGGGCGTCGACGGCGCGGTCCTGCGCGGCGTCGGACAGGCGGCCCGACTGGACCAGCCCTTCGCCCAACCGGACGATGCGCGAGAACGCATCGACCACGGTGAACCCGCCGCCCGACGGGCGCGCGATCAGCAGGCGGCAATTGTTGGTGCCAAGGTCGAGCGCGCCGTAGGTGCGCGTGCGCGGCCGGTTGGCGGCAAAGACCCCGGGCGCGGGAACCTCCCCGCCGACCCCGGCAAACATCGGCATGATCATCGCCTCGACTTCGCCGCCGCGGGGGTTGCCGCAGCGGTCACTTGGCCGCGAAGCTATCCTAAAGCCAGGGCAGCGGCAACTCAGCCACGCTGCACGGCGACGTCGATCAGCCCGTCGATGTCGCCGGGAAACCCGGCAGCGACCCACGCGCGTTCGAAGTGCGCGAGCTTGCGGCTGACCGCCGGACCTGCGGGCACGCCGCGCGCGATGAGCGTGCGCCCGGTGATCGGCAGCGCTGGCCGAACCCAGTTGTCGAGCGCTGGATCGGCGGGCAGCCCGTGGAGCAGGCGGCGGTCGCGCGCCGCCTCGACGCCGTCGTGATAGGCTTCGGCCAGCGCATCGGTGTGCGGCGGCTCGGCCATCGCGACCAGCCGCCGGCGGTCGGCGTTCGACAGTCGCAGCCGCGCCGCGACAGCGTCGAGCACCGCGGCATCGGCGGGCAGCAGCGCGGCAAGGCGGCGCAACCACGACGGCTCCGGCTCGGCCGCGACCAGCCGTGTCAGTAGGGCCAGGTCGGTCGCCTCCGGCAGCACCGGCGCGAGGATCCCCGCCGCCAGCATTGTCGCCACCACCGGCACCGGATCGGCGACCGCCAGCAGCTTCGACAGCTCTGCCGCGATCCGCTCGCGGGACAGCGCCATCAGGTCGTTCGCCCGCGCCGCACAGGCCGCGAGGCCCGCCGTATCGTGCGCGCCCCGCCCGAACCGCGCATGGAACCGGAAAAAGCGCAGGATACGCAGATGATCCTCGGCAATGCGGGTCAGCGGGTCGCCGATGAAGCGGACGCAGTGCTCGTCCAGATCGGCAAGACCGCCGAAGAAGTCGCTGATCTCACGTGTTTCCGGATCGACATAAAGCGCGTTGATGGTGAAGTCGCGCCGTGCCGCATCCTCGCGCCAGTCAGCCGTAAAGGCGACCGTCGCGTGCCGCCCGTCGGTCGCGACATCGCGGCGCAGCGTCGTCACCTCGAACGCCTGCCCGTCGGCGACGGCGGTAACGGTGCCGTGCGCGATGCCGGTCGGCACCGCCTTGATGCCGCCCGCCTCGAGTCGCCGCATCACCTCGCCGGGCGCCAGCGGCGTGGCGAAATCGACGTCCTGCACGGCGATGCCGAGCAAGGCATCGCGCACCGCGCCGCCAACGACGCGCGCGCCGGGCAGCGCCGCGATCACCCGGCGGGTCGCGGGTGCCGCCAGCCAGTCCTGCGGTGGCAGGATCACGCCAGCCGCCGCGACAGATTGACCAGCATCGCCGCGGTCGCGCCCCAGATTTCCTGTCCGTCCGCCTCAATGACGTAGAACCGCCGCTCGCGGCCCTTCCACTCGCCAGTGCGGCGCTGATGGCTGGCGGGATCGAGCACGGTTTCAAGCGACACCTCGAAGACATGCGCGACCTCGGCCGGGTTGGCGACGAGGGCGAGGCCGGGCGGGATCACCGCCAGCACCGGCGTGATCGAATAGCCGGTGCCGGTTTCGTACAGGTCGGTGATGCCGACGACCGCGACGTCGGCGGGATCGAGCGCGACTTCCTCCTGCGCCTCGCGCAGCGCCGCCGCGACCGGGCCGTCGTCGTCCGGGTCGATGCGTCCGCCGGGGAACGCCACCTGACCGGCATGGTGGCGCAGGTGCGCGGTGCGCCGCGTCAGCAGCAGCGTCGGCCGCGGCCGGTCGATGGCGGCGATCAGCACGGCGGCATCGGTCAGCACGCGGCCTTCGGTCGCAACCTCGGACGACACCGCCCAGTCGCCGCCATAGCTCGACGCCCCCGGACCGACGGCTTGACGCAACCGCTCGGCGAGCGTCATGCGGCCGCACCGAACGAGAAGAACACGCCGTCGCTCCAGACGCCCGGCGGATCGGCCGCCAGCGCGAGATCGGCGAGCTGGTAGAACACCGCGCGATTGACCAGCGCATCGAGGCCGCGGCGGACATGGACATAGGGCCGCGGCGTCCCGTCGGCGGCGGTCTCGACGCGCAGTGCATGATCCGGGCCCGCGATGACATGGTCGTCGGTGTTGAGCCGGAAGGCGATGCGCGCGCCCTGCCCTTCGCCCTCGACGATCGCTTCGACCGCGATGAACGGCGCATCCTCGACCGCGATGTCGAGCTTCTCGCCGGGCGTGACCAGCACGAAGCCGCCGTCCGCCTCCCGCCGCAGGATCGTCGAGAACAGCTTGACCAGCTCCTTGCGACCGATCGGCGTGCCGGCGTGGAACCAGGTGCCGTCCGCGGCGATCCGCATGTCGCTGTCGCCGCAATGCGTCGGATGCCAGCTCTCCACCGGCGGCAGCCGCTGCCCGGCCAGCGCCGCGGCAATGGCAGCGAGGCCGGGCGCGGCGATGTCGCTCTGGTCGGTCATGCGCGCCTTTCCTATACTCCCCACCGGCCAAGACAATGCGGGAGGTGGCGATGCGGGGGCGACTGATCTTGGCGGCGCTGTTTGCATCGGCCGCAGACGCCGCACCCGTCCCCGACCGCCCGGTCGTACGCCCGTCCTGCGAAGCCTTCACCGACGCGCGTGAACTGCGCTTCCGCGTGCCCAGCGCAACCATCGTCGGCCGCATCGCCCCCGGTTCGGTCAGCGAGCCCGGCGCCGAGCAACCGGAGGCCGGTCAGCAACTGGTGTTCGGCACCGCCGACCTGATCAGCGACAGCGACGGCAAGGTCGTTCGTGTCAGTTATGCCTATTGGAACGCCCGCGACGGCTGCGGCGGCTGGGAGCCGGGGCAAGGCCGCCGCTACACCTTCGACCTGGCCGACGACAAGGCCGCCGACGGGGCGCTGCGCGTCATGCGCTATGGTATGCCGGTCGGCAGCGCGTCGCGCTAGGCGGCGATCCGCACCGGCGCGCTGACGGCGGCGAGGCGGCCGTGGACCGGCAGGCAGGCACCGCGCCGCACCAGCAGCCGCGCGCGGTCGACATGGCCCGGCACCGCCCAGCCCCGCGTCGGTCCCGCCTCGAAGCCGAAGCGGCCGTAGTAGGGCTCGTCGCCGATCAGCACGACCGGCGGGCAGCCCAGCTCGTCGGCGCGCGCCAGCGCGGCTGTCAGCAGCGCCTTGCCGACGCCCTGGAAGCGATGCTGCGGCGAGACCGCGAGCGGGCCCAGCAGCATCAGTGGCGTGACATCGGCATGGACGATATTGAGCGGCCACAACTGCACCGAACCGGCAAGATCGGCGCCGTCATGCGCCACCAGGCTGAGCGGGCCGATTGGCTCGACACCGTCGCGCAGCCGATAGGCGGTGCGCGCCCGGCGCGCCGGTCCGAAACATTGGTCGAGCAGCTGTTCGATAGCGGCGGCATCGCGCGCGCCGGCAGGGGCGATAAGCATCTGGCGTTGGTCCTGAGTTGAAATCCGACGTTCCGGCTGGACGGCCAATCAACCGCCCCCCGCCGCGCGAGTGGTTCGCGCGACGGTCAGAGTCGTCGGGATTGCCTCAGGGTCACGTCAGTCCTCATTCCGCGGCTGTTATCAGCCATCGCCACGCCTCACAATATCGCTATCGTGGCGGCCCAACGCAAGAGGACCGGAATCGGTCCGGGGAGTTTCGCCGTTGAAACTGTACGACATGGGCCTCGCGCCCAATCCGCGCCGGGTGCGCATCTTCCTTGCCGAGAAGGGCATCGCGGTCGAGCGCGAGGAGGTCGACATTCCGTCGGGGGGCAACCTCGCGCCGGCGTTCCTGGCAGTGAACCCGCGCGGCGTGGTCCCGACGCTGCTTCTGGATGACGGCACCGTCATCGACGAATCGATCGCGATCTGCCGCTATTTCGAGGTGCTGCACCCGGAGCCGCCGCTGTTCGGGCGGACCGCGATCGAACAGGCAACGATCGAGAGCTGGCAGCGCCGCTGCGAATTGGACGGCATGTTCGCGGTCGCCGGCATTTTCCGTAACCGCTCGCCCGGCTTCGCCATGCGGGCCATGCCCGGCAGCACACCGCCACTGGCGCAATCGGAGGAACTGGCGGCGCGTGGCGAGGTGCTTACCGCCCATTTTCTCGACCGGCTGGAGGAGCGCCTGCTGGTCAGCCCGTTCGTCGCGGGCGACAGCTATTCCGTCGCCGACATCACCGCGCTGGTGACGGTCGATTTCGCCCGCTGGGTGAAGATCAGGGTCCCGGCGACGCATGCCGCGACGACCGCCTGGTACGCCGCTGTCTCGGCACGCCCCAGCGCGACGGCCTGATCGTCTGCTTTCAGGGAGGATTTAGACCCGCCCGAGGTCGGCAATCGCCGCATCGGTCAGGCGGGTCTGAACCCCGTTGTCGGCCATGGCGGCAATGCGCGCCTTGGCCTGCGCCGTCGCCATGTCGACGGCCTGGGCACGCAGCTGAGCCTCGGCCGCGCGTTGCGTTGCCGCGATCCGCTCCTCGGCACCTCTGGTGCGCCGGACGATCAAGGCTTCCAGCTCGCGCGCGCCGGTTTCGGCGATCTCGCGAGCGTTGCGGGTCGCCTGCTCGACGATGGTCGCGGCATCGCCGGCGCTGGCCGCCAGCCGGGCCTCAGCCTCGGCGAGAAGCGCCTCGGCCGCCTGCCGCAGCCGCGCCGCCTCGTCGAGGTCGTGCTTGATCCTGGCGCCACGGGCGTCGAGCGCCGCGGCCGCAGACTTCTGAACCTTCAGGTAGATCAGCACCGCGACGAAAAGCAGGAAGCCGATCGCGACCCAGAATTCGGGGTCGGTGTAGAACGGGCCTGCATCCTCGGCGTGTCGGACCTCGGCAACCTCCTTGTTGGTCGCCGCGACGCCCGCGGTCGGGCCGTTCGTGCTGGTCGCGGACGGGTCGCGCTGGATGATCGCGCCGTTGTGCGGGTTGCTCACGCTGCCGCCCCCGTCAACCGGTGCACGAGATCGTTGGCGACGTCGTCGGCGACCGCCTTCAGATCGTGCACGGTGCCCGCCTGCGCCGTCGCCAGTGCGGCGGCGGCGGCCGTGTCACGATGCTTCAGTTCCTCGGCCAGCGCGGCGAGCCTGGTCGCCGCCTCCGCCCGGGATGCGTCGGTCGCCGCCGCCAGCGCTCCGCGAGCCCGGGCGTGCGCCGCCTCGATTTCGGCCGCATGCTGTTCGAGCTTCGTCTTCTCAAGCGCCCGCGCCGCCTCAGCCGCGGCGAAGTCGTCGCCCTGGCGCTTGGCCCGTGCCGCCGCCATGCCCATCAGCCGCGGCGCCGCCACCGAACGGACCACCGCGAACAGCAGCAGGAACGCGACCAGCAGCCAGAAGATCTGGCCGCTGAAGGTGGAGGTATCGAGCTGAGGCAAATGCTTAGCCGAACAGGATGAGCAGCGCGATCAGCAGGCCGAACAGGCCAGTCGCCTCGGTCAGCGCGAAGCCGAGCAGCAGATTGGTACGCTGGCTGGCAGCTGCGGCCGGGTTGCGCAGCGCCGCCGACAGATAGCTGCCGAAGATGTTGCCGATGCCGATGCCGGCACCGAGGAGGGCGGCGCAGGCGAGGCCGGCACCGATATACTTTGCAGCCTGGGGATCCATGTTCAGTCCTTCGTTTTCAACGGGTTGTTAGTGAGAGTGAAGCGCGTCGTTGAGATAGACGCACACGAGCACGGTGAACACATACGCCTGAAGTACCGCGACCAGCGCCTCGAGCGCGGTCATCCCGACGACGACGGCGAGCGGGATGACCCCGAAGACGCCGAGTGTGACGACGAAACCCGCGAGCACCTTCAGCAGCACGTGGCCCGCCATCATGTTGGCGAACAGGCGGACCGACAGGCTGATCGGGCGGATGAAATAGCTGACGATCTCGATCGGGGTCAGGATGAAGTACATCGGCCACGGCACGCCGGCGGGCGCGAACATGCGCAGGAACCCGAAGCCCTGGTGGACGATGCCGACGATGGTGATGCCGATGAAGGCGATCAGCGCCATCGCGAAGGTCACCGCGATATGGCTGGTGACGGTGAAGCTGTACGGCAGCAGGCCGGCGAGATTGGCGAACAGGATGAACAGAAAGGTCGTGAAGATCAGCGGGAAATACACCCGCGCCTCCGGCCCTGCGCTACTGACAATAGTCTCGTCGACCATCTCGTAGAGCATCTCGACGGCCGACTGAGCCCGGCCCGGCACTAGCGTCGGCTTGCGCAGGCCAGCCCAGATCAGCAGCGACGCGAGGCCGGTGACGATCAGCATCCACGCACTGGAATTGGTGAACGACAGGTCGATCCCCGCGACTTCGATCGGGATCGTCTTGGTAATCACGAACTGATGGAGCGGATCGGCCACTATTTGCCCTCTTTGCGGTCAGCGGTATCGGCCGCATCCCACTTCTTGCCGTACTCATCGGCGCTCCGGAACACATTGCGCAGGCCAGCCGCGAAGCCGATCAGCAGGCCGACGATCATCAGCCACGGTGCGGTGCCAAGCCAGCGATCCAGGGCATAGCCGCCGCCGGTGCCGACGCAGACGCCGACGACCAGCTCGATGCCGATACGGAAGCCGATGCCCATTGCCGTGCCGGCGGTGCGCGACGCCTCTGCACGGACCACCTCGGCGTCGCGCGTCGCGCGAACCTCGGCCAGCCGACGGTCGAGCGCGGCTTCGTCGATGGGGGTGGAGTCGGACAAGAATGCTTCCGGCTGATATGAAAACGCCGCGCAGGGTGCCCCGCGCGACGACGTGCGGTCCTTACGGAGGTGGGTGAAAACTGTCAACATCGGGGTGGTGCATTGCAGCAACGCTTGGCAGCGGACCGGCAACGCGCGACAGAGGCGTAGGGGGGATGCGTGCATGCGGAACTGGTGGTCTCTGTTTGCGGCACTGTTCGGTGCCGCGCTGCTCGCGGTATGCGCGACGACGCCACCGCCACCGCTGCCAGCCGATGCGCCCGCCGCCGCCTTCTCGGCGACCCGCGCCATGGCCGATGTCAGCGAGATCGCGCGGGCGCCCCATCCGACCGGGAGCGCCGACAACGCCCGCGTCCGCGCCTGGCTGGTCGGGCGGCTGCGCAACCTCGGCATGGCGGTCCGCGAGACCCCGGCGGCGCTGAGCGACAAGGGTGCCGAGCGGCTGCGCAAATGGAGCGGCAGCGCGGTGGTGCCGCCGCTCGTCAACATCGTCGCCACCCTGCCCGGCGGGCCGCCGGGGCGACAGGCGGTTGTCCTGATGGCGCACTATGACAGCGTCTGGGGTTCACCGGGCGCGGCTGACGATGGCGCCGGCGTCGCCGCGGCGCTCGAAATCGTCCGGGCGGTCAAGGGGCTGACGCTGCAGCGTCCGCTGACGATCGTGTTCACCGACGGCGAGGAGCTGGGGCTGGAGGGCGGCAAAGCGCTGTTCGCCGCCGACCCCGACCGCGCGTATATCGGCGCCGTCGTCAATCTGGAGACCCGCGGCGGCGGCGGGCGTGCCGCGATGTTCGAAACCGGCCACGACAACGGTGGGATGATGCGCCTGTTCGACCGCACAGTGGCGCGCCCGTCGGCGACCTCGCTCAGCGTGCTGATCTACGAGCTGCTACCCAACTCGACCGATTTCACCCCGGCCAAGACGCGCGGCCTGCCCGGCTTCAACTTCGCCTTCATCGGGCGCCCCGGACTCTATCACTCCCCGCTCGCCACCGCCGAAAACCTCGACCAGGGTGCCCTCCAGGACCTCGGCGGCCAGGCGCTCGACATCGTCCGCGCCTTGGTGACCGTGCCCGAGCTTCCGGCAAAAGCACCCAACCTTGTGTTCTTTGACGTATTCGGCTGGTTTCTCATCGCCTATCCCGCAATTGTTGGCTGGGGCGTGCTCGCCGCCACGGTCATGATGTTCGCGGCGGCAGCATTGAGCGGCCGTGTAGCGCTGGCGGACGTGCTGCGCGGCGTCGCGGCGGTGCTGGCAATCGCCGTGTTCGGCGGCGCGCTGTTGCTCATGTTCAATATGGTTTCGGACGCGGGCAGCCCGGTGAACTACTACGACCGACTTGCGGCCATCCCGCGGCTGCAGGTGCTGGCGCTGCTGATCGGCGCTGCGACGATAGCGGCAGTGGCGGCGCTGTTTGGGCGGTACCCACGCGTGGGTGTCACGGTCGGCATGGCGCTACCACTGCTACTGCTGGCGCTGGTGTTGCAGATTATCGCGCCGACGGCGGCGTTCGTCGTCGCCTGGCCGATGCTGCTCGCCGGGGCAGGCATTGCAGCGTTCGCGTTCGCCAGGCTTGCCGGTACATCGGTCGCGGTCGTTACAGGAGCACTGGGTGCGGGCTATCTGCTTGGCCTGAGCTTCTTCGTGTTGCAGGCGATCGGTCCCGACACGCCGTCAGCAGTAGCGCTTCCGCTGGCAATGATCGCGGTACTGCTTTGGCCGCTGATCCCGCTTGTGCCCCGGCGCGGCGGGGCAATTGCCGCCGGAATGCTGTTGGTTGCGGCGGCCGGGGTTGCACTGTCAGTGCGGCTCGATCCGATGGCGCCAAGCGTCGCGACCTACAGCCTCAAGGGCTGATTACTCCGCCGCCAACAGCAGTTCCGCCCGCGCCAGGTCGACCGAGACCAGCTGGCTGACCCCCGGCTCGGCCATCGTCACCCCGTACAGGCGGTGCATCCGGCTCATCGTCACGGCATTGTGGGTGACGATCAGGAAGCGGGTCGCGGTCGTCGCCGCCATGTGATCGAGAAGGTCGCAAAACCGCTCGACATTGGCGTCGTCGAGCGGCGCATCGACCTCGTCGAGCACGCACAGCGGCGACGGCGTCGTCAGGAACAGCGCGAAGATCAGCGCGATCGCGGTCAGCGCCTGCTCGCCACCCGACAACAGGGTCAGCGACTGCAGCTTCTTGCCCGGCGGCTGCGCCATGATCTCCAGGCCCGCCGCGAGCGGATCGTCCGATTCGGTCAGCGCAAGGTGTGCCTGGCCGCCGTCGAACAGGGTTGCGAACAACGTACGGAAATGTCCGTCGACGGTCTTGAAGGCCTCCAGCAACCGCACCCTGCCTTCGCGATTTAGCGAACCGATGCTGCCGCGCAGCCGGGCGATGGCGGTTTCGAGTTCGGCGCGTTCGGAGGCGCTGGTCGCGGCACTGGCCTCGAGTTCCGCGAGCTCGGTTTCGGCGCGCAGGTTGACGGGGCCGAGCCGGTCGCGATCGGCGGTCAGCGCGTCGAAACGGGAGGCCAGCAGCTCGGCGGATTCGCCCGGTTCGAAAGGATATGTCTTTGGCAGCAGAATCGGGGAAAGCTGGAAGCGGTCGCTGGAGAGGGTCGCCAATTCGGTGCGGCGGGCGTCATGGTGCTCGGCCTGGGTGACGGCGCGGGCACGGGCCTCGCGGGCATCGGCGAGGGCTTCGGCAGCGGTGCGGGCGGCGGCGTCGGCGGCGCGGGCGGCGGCCTCGACCGTGGCGAGGCGGTCGGCGGCCGTGCTGCGCTCAGCTTCGGCGGCGGCTATGTCGTTGGCCAGGCTGGCGTTCTCGGCGGCGATCGCGGCGGGGCGGGCGGCAAGTACGGCGAGTTCGGCAGCCAGTCCGGCGTCGCGGCGGCCGAGCTCGGCGATCTGGGCGGCGCTGGCGGCGGCGCGGTCGCGCCAGGCCTTTGCGTCGCCGGCGAGTTGCGCTGCCCGCGCGCCGTCGCTGTCGATGCGGCGGACCGCGCTGTCGTGCGCGGCGCGGGCCTGCGCCAGGTCGCCGCGGGCCCCATCGACCTGGCCGCGCAGCGCGGCGACCCGCGCCGACAGGGCCGGCAGGCCGGTGACCTCGGCGGCGGCGGCGCGGGCGGCGTCGGCCTCGGCGCGGTGCCCCGCCAGCTCCGTCGTCAGGCGCGCCAATGCAGCGGCGGTCGCTTCGGCCCGCGCCGTCCGGGCCGCGACCTCCGCTGCCGCCCGGGCGATTTCGGCGCGCGCCGCCGCCTGCGCAGATTCGGCGGCAGCGCGGTCGCGGCGCGCCTCGGCTTCGGCGGCAGCATGGCCCGCGAGCGCCGCCTGCGCGCCGGCCACCGCCGCCCCGGCCGAAGTCGCCGCGTCACGCACGCCGGGCAATTCCGCTTCAATTTCCGCGAGGCGCGCGCGCTGGAGCAGCCGCTCGGCCGCGGCCCGGCCTTCATTGCCGCCGGAGCGATAGCCGTCCCAGCGCCGCAGCTGCCCGTCGCGCGTCACCAGCCGCTGCCCGGGCACCAGCGGCGGCCCGTCGAGCGCCTCGACGACGCCGATCTGCCGCAATCGCCGAGCCAGTTCGGGCGGTGCCACGACGAATTCCGCCAGCGGCCGCGCGCCCGGCGGCAGCGGCGCATCGCCCTGCCCGTCGCCTGCGCCCGCCCAGTACCGCGACCCGCTGCCGATCGCCGCCGACAGATCGTCGCCGAGCGCGGCGGCCAGCGCCGCTTCATAACCCGGCGTCACGGTGACCAGATCGAGCAGCGTGTTGCTCGCATCCGCCGCCACCGCGAGCGCACGCGTCAGCGCTCCGGCCTCGGCCTCGAGTGCGGCGATACGCCCGCCCGCGCTCGCCGCTGCCTGCGCCGCCGTGTCGCGCGCTGCGGCCGCTTCGCCGCGGCCCTGTTCGGCCTCCGCCAGCCGGGCGGACGCGGACTCGATCTCGCGCCCGGCCCGGTCGAGCCCGGCCTGTGCGGCATCGCGCCGGGCAGCCTCCGCATCCGGGGCGGCAAGTGCAGCACCCTGCGCCGTCAGCCGCGTGATCTCGGCCTGGGTCCGGCTGGCCCGGGCTTCGGCGGCGCCGATCGCGGTATCGGCGGCGCGCGCCTGGGCAGCGGCCCGCGCCTGCGCTTCGATGGCACCGGACAGCGCCGCCTCCAGGCCGTCGGCCTCATGCTCCGCCGCCGTCGACGCCGCCGCGAGTGCCGGCAGGCCCGCCTTGGCCGCGTCGCGGGCGCTGGTCAGTCGCGCCTGTTCGTCTTCGATGCGGGCCAGCGCCGCGGCCGCATCGGCGGCCAGCGCTGCCTCCCGGCTGCGGTCACGGTCCCCCGTCGCGCGCGCCGCCTGCAGCTCGACCCCGCGCGCCTCGACCCGTGCCAGTTCCGCGGCAAGGCTGTTCCGCTGCTGGGCGAGATGCTGCAACGCCGCTGCCGCCCGCGCCTCCGCCTCGCGCAGCGCCGGCAACACGGCGGCCGCCTCGGCCTGCGCGGCGCTGTGGCGCGCCGCCTGCTGCGTGCCCGCGGCAACCGCGGCCTCGGCGGCCTGCGCCTCGGCGCGGGCCGCGTCCGCCGCCGCCGCCGCCGCCTGCCAGCGCGCGAACAGCAGCGCCGCCTCCGCCACCCGGATACGGTCGCTGATCTCGGTATAGCGCGCCGCCGCGCGAGCCTGCCGTCGCAGCGACGCGACCTGCGCCTCCTGCGCCTTCAGCACGTCGTCGAGGCGGAGCAGGTTCGCTTCGGCGGCGCGCAGCCGGATCTCGGCCTCCTTGCGGCGGACGTGCAGCCCGGCGATGCCCGCCGCTTCCTCCAGCAGCGCGCGACGCTCGTCGGGCTTGGCGGCGATGATCGCGCCGATGCGGCCCTGGCTGACCAGCGCCGGCGAATGCGCGCCGGTGGCATTATCGGCGAACAGCATCTGGATATCGCGCGCACGGGCGTCGCGTCCGTTCAGCCGGTACGCCGAACCGAGGCCGCGCTCGATCCGCCGCACGACCTCCAGGTCGTCGCTGTCGTTGAAGCCGGCGGGCGCGGTGCGGCTGCGGTTGTCGAGGGCGAGCAGCACCTCGGCGAACTGGCGGCTGGGGCGCGCCGCGGTCCCGGCGAAGATGACGTCGTCCATGCCGGCCGAGCGCAGCGATTTCGGCGAGCCCTCGCCCATCACCCAGCGGATGGCTTCGAGCAGGTTCGACTTGCCGCAGCCGTTGGGACCGACAACCCCGGTCAGCCCCGGCTCGATGCGCAGCTCGGCCGGCTCGACGAACGATTTGAACCCTGCGAGGCGCAGCCGCCTGAATTCCAACGCGATGCCCCCCCGGGCGCGGCCCTATTGCAATGCGACCTGCAGCTTGGGCTCGAGCTGCGGCCAGGTGTTGACGCCGTCCTGCTTGACGCCGTTGATGAAGAAGGTCGGCGTACCGGAAATCCCCAGCTTGCTGCTGCCTTCGTCGCGCAGCGTCGTCAGGCGCTTCACGGCGGCGGGATCGGCGATGCACTTGTCGAACTGGGCGGCGGTCATGCCACGCGCCTTCATGAAGGTGTCGAGACCGCCGAGCTTGGCCAGTGCGGCCACCTGCTGATCCTGCGGCAGCGCCGACAGACGCTTTGAATCCTCGGGCGTCAGCTTGGCGAACGGCTCCGTCCACTGGCGCTGCGCGGCATAGAAGGCGTTCATCAGGTTGAAGAACTGGCGCGGCCCCTCGCACCGCGCGAGCAGCGAGGCCGCCATGTCGGGGCCGTTCAGCAGGAAGTTGCGGTACTCATAGCTGACGTTGCCGCTGGCGATGTAGGTCGCGTGCAGCGGACCATCCGACTCGTCCTTGAAATCGCGGCAGTGCGGGCAGGTCAGCGAGGCGTATTCGACCAGCTTGACCTTGGCATCGGGGTTGCCGAGCCGGTAGCCGCCTTCGGGCGTCGCGGCCATTTCCTGCAGCCAGTCCTTGGTGCCGACCTTGGCGACCGCGCCGGTTGCGACCGACGTCGTCGCGGCCGGCACGTCGGGTTTCTTGTCGCACGCCGCCAGCACCAGCAATGCCGAAACCGCGCCCAGGGCCAGACTACGCATTCCCGTCTCCATACCAGATATTGTGCGCTGCCAGGGGGCTTAGCGCAATGCCTTGATGACGCGGGGCTCGAGATCGGCCCAGGTCGTGATCACCGCCGCCGAGCCATCCTGCTTCTGCAGGACGCCGTTGATCAGGAAATTGGGCGTGCTGTTGACCTTCTCGGTCTCCACCGCCGCCTTCAGCGTCGCCGTCAGCCGGTCGGCGGCAGCCTTGTCGGCGAGACATTGCTCGGCTTTGGCGGCCGGCAAGCCCTTGCCGGTCATGAACGCGGTCAGGCCACCGGCCTTCGACAGCGCCGCGATCTGCTTGTCCTGAGGCGTCGCCTGCAACTTCGCCGCGGTCGCGTCGTCGATCGCCTCGAACCCCTTGATCCAGTCCGGCTGGGCGGCGAACAGCATTTCGGTCGTGGGGAAGGCCTTGGCGACCCCGCCGCACGCCGCGAGCAGGCTGGCGGCATAGTCGGGGCCATTGCGGACGAAGCTGCGGAATTCGTAACTGACCTTGCCGGTGGCGATGTATTTGGACTTCAGCACCGCGACCCCCTCCTGCTCGAAGGCGCGGCAGTGCGGGCAGGTGTAGGAGCCATATTCGATCAGCTTCACCTTCGCCGCCGGATTGCCCATGACATAGCCCTTGGGCGTCGCGGCGACGGTGCGGACCCAGTCGGCGGCGAGCGCCGGGGTGGCGATGAGGAACAGGGCGAGGGCGCGGAGGATCATGGTCACTGGCTCTGCATAGCGGCGCATTGCGCCAAGTTGAACAGGCTTCAGGAGATGCGCGGCGGGCCGCTGGTAGAGGCCAGCGCCTGCGCCAGCGATTCGAGGCTGGCGCGCAGCTCGGGATCGGCGATGTCCTTCAGGGTCGAGGCGGTAGCGGGCGACAGCGGCTGCGCGGCCTGGGCGGCGCGCTCGGCTCGCGCCACCGGCAGGTCGCCGTGGCGGAGCGCCAGGCGGGCGACCGCGGCATAGCCGAAGAAGCGGTTGGCGCGCTCGATCACCTGCGGCTCGACGTGACGCAGCATCGGCGCGAACGCCCCGGTGACGAGGATTTTCAGCGTGCCGCCGCTCTTCTTGCCGACCGGGAAGCTCAGCCCCTCGGGCGCGGAATGCCGGGCATAATCGGCCCCGACGATCTCGGCCCAGTGGGCGACGACCGCGCTCTGCATGAAGCCGAAGCGCCGGAACGCCGCGCCGCCGACCTTGGGCATCAGCTCGCTGACCTG
Organism: Sphingomonadales bacterium; assembly: GCA_038210595.1. GTDB lineage: Bacteria > Pseudomonadota > Alphaproteobacteria > Sphingomonadales > Sphingomonadaceae > Glacieibacterium. The sequence continues at coordinate 22,889 of JBBQWN010000028.1, forward strand.
GCGGGTGCGGCGGGAGCGCGAGTCGGGCGGTGTTTCGGGCACGCGCCCGCCATGCCATAGCCGCGCCATGCCCGTCGAGGTTGCCGCATTCCAGACTGAGCTGCTTCGCTGGTACGACGCCCATGCGCGCACGCTGCCGTGGCGCGAGAACCCGGCCGACCCGTACCGCGTCTGGCTGTCGGAGGTGATGCTGCAGCAGACCACGGTGGCGGCGGTGATACCGTATTTCTTGGCGTTCACGACGCGCTGGCGGACGGTCGCCAGCCTTGCGGGCGCGGCCGACGCCGAGGTCATGCAGGCGTGGGCGGGGCTCGGCTATTATGCCCGCGCCCGCAATCTCCTGGCTTGCGCGCGGGCGGTCGCGGCGCTGGGCGGCTTTCCGCGGACCGAGGCGGGCTTGCGTGCCCTGCCCGGCATCGGCGCCTACACCGCCGCTGCAGTCGCCAGCATCGCGTTCGGCGAGGCGGCGGTGGTCGTCGACGGCAATATCGAACGGGTGATGGCGCGGCTGTTCGCGGTGGCGACGCCGTTACCCGCCGCGCGCGCCGAATTGCGCGCCCATGCCGCGTCGCTGACCCCGGCCCAGCGCCCAGGCGACCACGCCCAGGCGCTGATGGACCTCGGAGCGACCGTTTGCACGCCGCGCACACCGCGCTGCGATGCGTGCCCGGTCGCGGCCTGGTGCGCAGCGCGGGCGAGCGGCGACCCGGCGCGCTATCCGGTGCGACTGGCCGGGGCGGCCCGGCCGGTCCGGCACGGCACGGCGTTCTGGCTGACGGTGGGCAGCGACGTGCTGCTCGTCCGCCGTCCGCCGCGCGGCCTGCTCGGCGGCATGCTGGGGCTGCCGACGACGGCGTGGACGACGGCGCCGCCGCCGCTGCTCGCGCCGGTCGCGGCCGACTGGCAGGCCGTGGCGGGCGAGGTGCGGCACGTGTTCAGCCATTTCGAGCTGCGCCTGAGCGTCGTGGCCGCGACACTGCCGGCGCGGCCCACGCTCGCCGGCGAATGGTGGCCGAGTGAACGGATCGGCGAAGCCGGGCTGCCGACCGTCTTCGCCCGCGCTGCCGCCCTTGCCGCCGCCTGAGCGCAGAGCGCCGCGACATCGCGGCACGGGGCTGTCCGATGCCGCTGCCGCTAGACCGCGCGCAAATGTGCGCACGGAGCAGCTATGACGAATGACCTGATCGTCCCCGGCCTGATGGCCGTCTTTACCCTCGCGATGCTGATCGGCCTTGCGTGGCTGGTCTTCCGGCTGTGGGCTGCGGCACCGATGAAGATGCAGCAGCGCCTGAACCGCGAGATCGCCGAGCGGACCCAGATCATGGCGGCACTGGCGGCGGCCGCGGCCGATGCGACGCCGGACCAACGCGAGCGACTGGCGGCAAACTATCGCTTCAACCGTGCGGCGGTGCTGGCGCTTAACCCGAACTTCGACACCAGCGCGGGCGACGCGGCCTTCGTGCGCGCCCCTGTCGCAGCCCGCCGGGCGGCCTGAGGCGGACCCGTTCGCAGTCGCCGGCGTTACCGCGGTGCAACCGCAACGGAGACGATCATGGGTGACCTGACACTGGCCGACATCAGCGAGGCGATGCAGGACATCGATTTCGCCATGCTGCTGACCCGCACCGAAGGCGGCGACATCGCCGGGCGGCCGATGAGCAACAACGCCGAGGTCGATTACGACGGCGACTCATTCTACTTCAGCTACGCGGACACCCGCACCGTCGACGACATCAAGCGCGACCCGAAGGTCGGGCTGGCGTTCCAGGGGGCGAAGAGCCTGCTCGGCAAGCCCGGCATCATGATCCACGTCGAGGGCCGCGCCGACCTCATCCACGACAAGGCGGTCATGGCCGAGCATTGGACGAGCGGCCTCGACCGCTGGTTCGAGCAGGGCGTCGAGACGCCCGGCATCGTGCTCATAAAGGTCCACGCCGGCCGCATCCACTACTGGGACGGTGAGGACGAGGGCGAGGTCAAGATCTGAGCCCGGCGGCGGGCCGCAGATTCAGATCTGCGGCTCGCGCGCCAGCGGCCGGGCCAGCACCAGCCCGGTGATAAACCCGCCGATGTGCGCCCATACCGCGATGCCCTGCCCGTCTAGGCGGAGCGCATAGCCGGCCAGCAGCTGCAGCCCGATCCACGTCGCGGCGAACCACATCGCGGTAGCGGATTCCGACGATATCTGGACGCCCAGCACGGTCCGCCCGCTCGCGCGGCTGCGCGCGAACAGCACGGCATAGGCCCCGAAGACCGCCGCGATCGCGCCGCTCGCCCCGACGATCACACCGGTGCCGTGCGGCTGCGCCGCGACCTGCAACAGGTTTCCGGCAATGCCACCGGCCAGATAAAGCCCCAGGAATCGCCAGCGCCCGAACACCCATTCGACGTACTTGCCGACCCAGGCGAGAAACACGAGGTTGACGGTCAGGTGAACCCAGCCTGCGTGCAGGAAGAGTGCGGTAAACAGGGTCAGCGGCGCAGGCAGCCCGCCGCCGATGCCGTCGACCAGCCGCGCCGGGATCAGCCCTGCTGCCCCGGCGACCGGAACCGCGGCACCGAGCAGCGTCGTCGCCACCTCGACCGCGATGCACACGCCTATCAACCAGCCAGTGACGGGCGCGGGCGGCGGCTTGAACGGTTTCATCCCATCACTCCCGCCCCCGGCGGCGTCAGATGAACTCGAGCTTCTCGATCTGGTAATATTTGTCGCCCGACGGGGTGGTCACCTCGACCTCCTCGCCGACCCGGCGGCCGATGAGCGCCCGGCCCAGCGGCGACGAATAGCTGATCCGCCCGACCCGGGCATCCGCCTCGGTCTGGCCGACGATCTGGTACTTGATCGGCTTCTCGTCCTCGTCGAGCAGGTGGACAGTGCCGCCGAACACGACCTTGTCGCCCGACAGCGTCGTCGGGTCGATGACCACGGCGCGCGCCAGCCGGTCCTCGATATCGAAGATCTGCGCCTCGACCTGTCCCTGGCGCTCCTTGGCGGCGTGATACTCGGCATTCTCACTGAGATCGCCGTGGGCGCGCGCCTCCTCGATCATCAGCACGATCTCGGGCCGCTCTTCTTCCTTGAGGCGGCGCAGCGTGGTGACGAGGACGCTGTGGCCTTCGGCAAGCATCGGCAGTTTGTCGACCGTCGACATTGGAAACTCACCCTTTTATGCCCGGACAGCTTGGCCAACGATGGGATGACCCACCGCAACCGGCTGTCGATGTCCGGATGGCGTCTGTTTACGCCAGCGCAGAATAATAGGATTGCAACGACCGCACTTCAAGTGAGCTCGACCGTGCCGCCGCAATCGCCTTGACCGCAGCGATGCTGGCGGCGGCGGTGGTGAAGTAGGGGACCTTGCCGTACAGCGCCGCGACGCGGATCGACTGGCTGTCCTTCATCGACTGGACGCCGCCAGTCGTGTTGCAGATGAAGTGCACGTCGCCGTCCTTGATGCGGTCGACGATGTGCGGGCGCCCCTGCGCGACCTTGTTGACCGCGGTGACGGCGATGCCCTCCCCTTCGAGGTATTTTGCCGTGCCGTCGGTCGCCAGCACGGTGAAACCCAGCGCATTCAGCTCGATCGCCATCTCCCGGATCACCGCCTTGTCGGTTTCCTTTACCGAGATGAAGGCGGTGCCGGTGTCGGGCAGCCGCGTCCCCGCACCGAGCTGGCTCTTGTAGAAGGCCATCGCAAAGTCCGAGTCGATGCCCATGACCTCGCCGGTCGATTTCATCTCCGGCCCGAGCACGGGGTCGGTGCCGGGGAAGCGGGCGAAGGGGAACACCGCCTCCTTGACCGCGATGTGATCCCATTTCGGGCGCACCAGGTTGAAGCTGGCCAAGCTCTCGCCCGCCATGACGCGCGCCGCGATCTTGGCGATCGGGATGCCGGTCGCCTTGGCGGTGAAGGGCACGGTGCGGCTGGCGCGCGGGTTGACCTCGATCAGGTAGACCAGGCCGTCCTTGACCGCGAACTGGATGTTCATCAGGCCGCGGACGCTGAGCGCGCGCGCCAGCTCGCCGGTCTGGCGCTCGATCTCGGCGATGATCTCGGGGCTAAGGCTGTACGGCGGGATCGAGCAGGCGCTGTCGCCTGAGTGGACGCCGGCCTCCTCGATGTGCTGGAGCACGCCGGCGACGAACACCGTGTCCTCGTCGGCGATGGCGTCGACGTCGACCTCGACCGCGTCGCGCAGATACTGGTCGATCAGCACCGGCGAGTCCCCGGACACACGCACCGCCTCGCGGATATAGGTGTCGAGGTGCGCCGGCCCTTCGACGACCTCCATAGCGCGACCGCCGAGCACGTAGCTCGGGCGCATCAGCACCGGGTAGCCGACCTCCTCGGCGACCGCGATCGCCTCGTCGCGCGACCGGGCGATGCCGTTCTTCGGCTGTAGCAGCCCGATCCGCTCGACCATCGCGGCAAAGCGCTCGCGGTCCTCGGCGAGGTCGATGTTGTCGGGCGTGGTGCCGAGGATCGGGATGCCGGCGGCCTCCAGCGCGCGTGCCAGCTTGAGCGGCGTCTGCCCGCCGAACTGGACGATGACGCCGACCAGCGTACCGTTCTCCTGCTCCTTGGCCAGCACCTCGAGCACGTCCTCGGCGGTCAGCGGCTCGAAGTAGAGTCGGTCGGACGTGTCGTAGTCGGTGCTGACCGTCTCCGGGTTGCAATTGATCATGATAGTCTCGAAGCCCGCGTCCTCGAGCGCGAAGCAGGCATGGCAGCAGCAATAGTCGAACTCGATACCCTGCCCGATGCGGTTCGGTCCGCCCCCGAGGATGACGACCTTGCGCGCCGCAGTCGGGTGGCTCTCGCATTCGGGCGCGCCGAAGCTCGGCGCTTCGTAGGTCGAGTACATGTAGGGGGTCTTGGCCTCGAACTCGGCGGCGCAGGTGTCGATGCGCTTGAAGACGGGGCGGATGCCGGCGGCACGGCGCTCGGCGGCGATGGAGGCTTCGGTGCGGTCGGTCAGCGTCGCGAGGCGGGCGTCGGAGAAGCCCATCGCCTTGAGGCGCGGAAGTCGAGGAACTAGAGGTGCTTGCGCGTCGGAGGCAACGCGACGGACTTCAGATTCTGCCTCAATGATCTCCGCGATCCGGTTGAGGAACCACGGTTCGTAGTGGGTAATCGCGTTGATACGCGCGACCGTGAAGCCCTCGCGCAATGCCTGTGCCGCGATCAGCAGCCGGTCGGGACCGGGGATGCTCAACGCCGCCTCGATTTCCGATTCCGAAGCTCCAGCCAGATGCTCGACCTCGTCGAACCCGGTCAGGCCGGTCTCCAGCCCGCGCATCGCCTTCTGGACGCTCTCGTGGAAATTACGCCCGATCGCCATGACCTCGCCGACCGACTTCATCGCGGTGCCCAGCGTCACCTCCGCGCCCTTGAACTTCTCGAATGCGAAGCGCGGGATTTTGGTGACCACGTAATCGATGGTCGGCTCGAATGCGGCGGGCGTTGCGCCGGTGATGTCGTTCATCACCTCGTCCAAGGTGTAGCCAACCGCCAGCAGCGCCGCGACCTTGGCGATCGGGAAGCCCGTCGCCTTCGACGCCAGCGCCGAAGACCGCGACACGCGCGGGTTCATCTCGATGACGACGAGCCGCCCGTCCTTCGGGTTGACGGCGAACTGCACGTTCGAACCGCCTGTTTCGACACCGATTTCGCGCAGGCAAGCGATGCTCGCGTTGCGCATGATCTGAGATTCCTTGTCGGTCAGCGTCAGCATCGGCGCGACGGTGATCGAGTCGCCGGTGTGGATGCCCATCGGGTCGATATTCTCGATGCCGCAGATGATGATGGCGTTGTCGTTGCGGTCGCGCACGACCTCCATCTCATACTCCTTCCACCCCAGCACCGATTCCTCGATCAGCACTTCGGTGGTCGGCGAGGCGTCGAGCCCGGTGCCGACGATGTGGAGGAACTCCTCACGGTTGTAGGCGATGCCGCCGCCCGTTCCGCCCATCGTGAACGACGGCCGGATGATCGTCGGCAGGCCGACGAACTCCAGCCCCTCCAGCGCTTCGGCGACGTTGTGCGCGATGCGGCTGCGCGGGGATTCGAGCCCGATCTTGTCCATCGCGTCGCGGAACTTGAGCCGGTCCTCGGCCTTGTCGATGGCCTCGGCATCGGCGCCGATCAGCTCGACGCCGTACTTCGCCAGCGTGCCGTCGCGGGCGAGCGCCAGCGCGGTGTTGAGCGCCGTCTGCCCGCCCATCGTCGGTAGCACCGCGTCGGGCCGCTCCTTGGCGATGATCTTGGCGA
>JBBQWN010000029.1:0-27627 GCA_038210595.1 Sphingomonadales bacterium
GCGCCCGCCGCCTTGCCGGCCTTGATCAGCGCGCCGACGATGGCACTCGACGCCCCATCGGTGACGAGCGCGCCGATCAGGCGGCCAACCAATGTCGGCGCTCCCTGCGCCAGGATGCTGAGCTTCGGGCTCGGCGCGAGGTCGGTGCGGGTCGGTACCGCAGGGGTGGCTGGGACGATCGGCGCGTTGTGCCCCAGGCCTGCCGCGACGCGCTCGCCCAGTGCCTCGTCGATCTGCACGAGATGGCCAAGCATCGTCGAGCGGATGACCGGCAGCTCGACCTTCGACAGCTCGAAGGTGAGAGCGGCGACGATATGGTCCTGCTCGGGCTCGGTCTGGCTCATGAAGAACTGCCGCGCCTGGCTGTAGTGATCGCTGAACGTCGCCGAGCGGACCCGGGCCTTCGCGCCTTCCACCGGGGCCGGGACGCTGCGGAAACCGTCCGGGGTCTCGCGCGGCCCCGACGGGTCGATCAGGCTCGGCGTATAGGCGACGCGGGTGGCCTGCGGCAGCGTCTGCATATGCCCGTCACGCTGCATGTTCGCGAACGGGCATTTCGGCGCGTTGATCGGAATCTGGTTGAAGTTGGTTGAACCGAGCCGGCTGAGCTGCGTGTCGAGGTACGAGAAGTTGCGACCGTGCAGCAGCGGGTCGTCGGAGAAGTCGATGCCGGGTACCAGATTCTGCGTACAGTACGCGACCTGCTCGGTCTCGGCGTGGACGTTGCCGGGGTTGCGGTCGAGCACCATCCGGCCAACCGGGCGCAGTGGCACGACCTCCTCGGGGATCAGCTTGGTCGCGTCGAGATGGTCGAAGTCGAAGCCTGCCGCCTCTTCTTCGGTGAACAGCTGCACGCTCAGCGTCCACGCCGGATACTCGCCATCGCGAATCGAGGTGTAGAGGTCGCGGCGGTGATAGTCGGGGTCGGCACCGTTGAGCTTGACCGCCTCGTCCCACACCACCGACTGGGTGCCGAGCTCGGGCCGCCAGTGGAATTTGACGAAGGTCGACTTGCCCTCGGCGTTGACCAGCCGGAAGCTGTGGACACCGAAGCCCTCCATCATCCGCACCGAGCGCGGGATGGTGCGGTCGGACATCACCCACATGACCATGTGCATCGCCTCCGGGCTGCAGGCGATCCAGTCCCAGAACGTGTCGTGCGCCGATGCTGCCTGCGGGAAGCCGCGGTCGGGCTCCTCCTTCACGGCGTGGATCAGGTCGGGAAACTTGATCGCGTCCTGGATGAAGAACACCGGGATGTTGTTGCCGACGATGTCCCAATTGCCCTGCTTGGTGTAGAACTTTACCGCGAAACCGCGCACGTCGCGCGCCACGTCGGCCGAGCCCTTGTTGCCGGCGACGGTCGAGAAGCGTGTGAATACCGGTGTGCGTTCACCGACCTCGGTCAGCACCCTAGCGGTTGTGAACTCCTCCAGGCTGTCGGTCAGTTCGAAATAGCCGTGCGCGGCAAGGCCGCGGGCATGGACGACGCGCTCCGGGATGCGCTCGTGGTCGAAGTGGAAGATCTTCTCGCGGAGGATGAAGTCTTCGAGCAGCGTCGGACCGCGCGGGCCGGCGCGCAGGCTGTTGTGATCGTCGCTGATCGGCATGCCGTGGTTGGTGGTCAGCACTGGCTGGCCGGAGCTGGCGACCTGGTGCAGCTCGCCGCCGTCGCCGGTGACAAAAGTGGCGGCGGGCAGCGCTGTCACCGCGCGCGGCGGTTTTGACTTGGTTTTGGTGGGGCTAGCCATGATCTGGTCTCCGGAGTGCCGGAGTTGAACGCCCGATTGCCGCGTCGGGGCCGCGGCCGGTGAAATAAAGTGCGGTGCTATGCCCCGATCACCGAGCGCGCCTGGCTGTCGAGGTGGGCCAGCATCGCGGTCGTGACGATGGCTCCAGTACGGGCGCGGGCGACCAGCCCGGCGACGCGCGCGACGCGGTCGGCGTGGCTGTCGAGCCAGGTTTCGACCGCCGCCAGTGGATCGCTGCCCGGCGCGGCGATGCGGCCGATCAGCGACAGCCGCAGATGCTCGAAGTCGCGGACCAGACGGGCCTGGAGCAGGCGTTCCCACGGGTCGGCGGGGTCGAGCGCCATTGCGGTGTTCTTTGCCCAGTCGAGGCCCAGCGCCTCGCCCAGCCGGGTATAGGCACGCGCCGTCTGGGCGGCGTCGAGGTGGAGCTCGCCGGACAGCAGCCCGACGCCGACCGCGCCGTCCAGCGCGGCGATGCGCAGTATGGCATCGACGATCGGTGCTGGCGCGGCGAGCGCCTCCAGCTGCTTGCGCATCGCCTCGATCTGGGCGCGCGGCTCGGGGCGGAGCAGGTCGAAGATGCCCTGGCCCAGCTGCGCGACGCTGGGGCGCAGCCGCTCGACCAGTTGGCCGGGCGCGAGTCCGTGGCCGGAGCGCAGCAGGTCGGCCATCTGGGTGCGGAGCACGCCGACCGCGGCGACGTGGAGGTCGAGCTGCGCCGGTCCGGTGACGGGAGCCGCCTCGATGCCCGCCCACAGCGCGGGGAAATCGAACAGCTCGCGCGCCGCGACGAAGGCACCGGCGACCTCGGCAAGGCCGACGCCCATTTCCTCGGCCAGCTCGAACGGCAGCGCCAGGCCGCCGCGGTTGATCAGCGCGTTGCACAGCTTGGTCGCGACGATCTCGCGACGCAGGCGGTGGCCGGCGATGGCGGCCGGGAAACGCTGCTGCATCGCGGGCGGGAAATTGCCCGACAGAACGGGTGCGAGGCTGGGGTCGTCGACGATGGAGCAATCGACCAGCGCCTCGTAGACCGCCATCTTGGCGTACGCCATGACCACTGCCAGCTCGGGCCGCTCGAGGCCCTGGCCGTTGCGGGCGCGCTGTGTCAGCTGTTCGTCGGACGCCAGCCCCTCGACGCGGCGGTCAAGCTGGGCGGCCGAGATCTCGAGCGTCTGAAGCAGCTGCAGCCAGGCCGGCACTGCGGCCGCGCCGCCGCGCTCGGCGATGCTGAGCGCTTGGGTCTGCAGGCGGTTGTCGCGCAGCACCAGCTCCGCCACGTCGTCGGTCATGGCGACCAGCAGTGTATCACGGTCGGCCTCTGTCAGGCGGCCGGCCTGCAGCTCGGTGTTCAGCGCAATCTTGATGTTGACCTCGTTGTCGGAGCAGTCGACCCCGGCCGAGTTGTCGATGAAATCGGTGTTCAGGCGGCCACCCCTGGCCGCATACTCGATGCGGCCCGCCTGGGTCAGGCCAAGGTTGGCGCCCTCGCCGACGACCTGGGCGCCGATCTCACGCCCGTCGATGCGGTGGCCGTCGTTGGCGCGGTCGCCGGCGTCTGCGTTGCTTTCGTACGACGCCTTCACATAGGTGCCGATGCCGCCGAACCACAGCAGGTCGACCGGCGACTTCAGGATCGCGACGATCAGCTCGTCGGGGCTGAGCGTGTCGGCAGTGATGTCGAGTGCAACTTGGACGGCGGGCGAGATCGGGATCGCCTTCTGGGCGCGCGGATAGACCCCGCCACCCTTGGAGATCAGCGCCTTGTCGTAATCCTCCCATGACGAGCGCGGCAGCGCGAACATGCGCTGGCGTTCCTTGAAGCTCTTCGCAGCATTCGGCTCGGGGTCGAGGAAGATATGGCGATGGTCGAACGCCGCGACCAGCCGGATGCTCTCGCTGAGCAGCATGCCGTTGCCGAAGACGTCGCCCGACATGTCGCCGCAGCCGACGACGCGCACCGGATCCTTCTGGATGTCGACATTCAGCTCGCGGAAGTGGCGCTGCACCGAGATCCACGCGCCGCGTGCCGTGATCGCCATCGCCTTGTGGTCATAGCCGTTCTTGCCGCCGCTGGCGAAGGCGTCGCCGAGCCAGAAGCCGCGCTCCAAGCTGATCGCGTTGGCGATGTCGGAGAAGGTCGCGGTGCCCTTGTCGGCGGCGACGACGAGATAGGGATCGGGCGCGTCGTGGCAGACGACGTCGGCGGGCGGGATCACGGTGCCGTCGGCACTGAGGTTGTCGGTCAGCGACAACAGCGCGCGGATGTAGATACGATAGGCCTCGGTGCCCTCCGCCAGCCAGGCATCGCGGTTCGACGCCGGCGGCAGCAGCTTGGGATAGAAGCCGCCCTTGCTGCCGGTCGGCACGATGACAGTGTTCTTCACCTTCTGCGCCTTGACCAGGCCCAGCACCTCGGTGCGAAAATCGTCGCGGCGGTCGGACCACCGGAGCCCGCCGCGTGCGATCGGCCCGGCGCGCAGGTGGATGCCCTCCAGCCGCGGGCTGAACACCCAGATCTCGCGATAGGGCACCGGCGGCGGCAGGTTCGGGACCAGTGCGGAATCGAGCTTGAAGGCCAGCGCTTCCGGCCCACCCGGCACGAAGGCGTTGGTGCGCAGCGTCGCCATGATGACGCTGCGGAACAGGCGCAGGATGCGGTCGTCGTCGATGGCGGTAACATCGGCAAGTCCGGCCTCGATGCGCGCCTCGGTGGCGCTGCAGGCATGGTCGTCCTGTGCCGGTGCGAAGCGGACGCGAAACAGGTGGACGAGGTCGCGGGTCAGCTGCGGATAGCGGCGAAGCGCGTCGACGACGGTCTGCAGGCCATAGGCGACGCCGGTCTGGCGCATGTAGCGGAAATAGGCGCGCAGCCAGTTCGCGGCCTCCGCGTCCAGCCCCGAGGCGATGACCAGTGCGTTGAAGCCGTCGCTCTCCTGCGCGCCGAGCAGCACCGCCTGCAGCGCGGGCTCGACCCGGTCGAGGCAGTCGGCATCGAGGCAAGCCCCCGCCGGCGCCTCGAGCAGGAAGTCGTGGATCCAGCCGAGCTTGCCGCCGGCGAGATCGAACGGGAACTCCTCGATGACGCGCAGCCCGAAATTCTCCAGCACCGGCACCGCGTCCGACAGCGCAATGATCTGGCCCAGCCGGTAGATCTTCAGCCGCAGCTGGGTCGGCGCATCGCCGTCGCGGCGGTACAGGTCGACGGCGCGGCCGGCCTCGGTCTCCAGCGTCGCCAGCAGCATGATGTCGTTCGCGGCCTCGGTGGCGGTGTATTGCGCGCGGTAGCTGGCCGAGAAGGTCTTGGCATAGGTCAGCGTCAACCGCGCCGCCCGCGCTCCTCCGCCCGCCGCCTCGACCAGCGCGGTTTCCAGCGCCTCGTCCCAGCCTCGCACCAGCGCGTTCAGCTGGCGGTCGAGATCGGCCTCGTCGAAGCTGACGGCGCGGCTTTTGGTGTCGATGGTGTAGTGAACCCGCGCCAGTCCCTCGGCCCGCAACTCCACCTCGAAGCGCGCGATGGTGCCGCGCAGCGCCGCGACCAGCATCTTGCCGGCGCTCTCGCGCACGCCGCTGGTGTAGTCGTCGCGCGGCACATAGCAGAGCACCGAGACGAAGCGCCCGAACGGATCGGCGCGCGCGAACAGCTTGGGCCGCGGCCGGTCGAGCAGCGACAGCAGCCCCAGCGCCATCGCCTTCAACCGCTCGGGCGTCGTCTCGAACAGCTCCTCGCGCGGGAAGCCTTCCAGCACATGGACCAGCGCCTTGCCGGTGTGGCCGCCCTTGGCAAAGCCGAGAGCGTCGATCACCTCGCCGACCTTGCGGCGCAGCAGCGGTACTTGGCGCGGGCTGGTCGCCAGCGCGGACGAGGTAAACAGACCGACGAAGCGCGTTTCACTGACCACCCGCCCGGCATGGTCGAAGCCCTTGACGGCGATCAGGTCGCAATTGACGCGGCGGTGGACGGTCGACACCGCGCCCGCCTTGGTGATGAGCAGCGGCTCTTGGCTGGCCAGCAGTCGGTGCAGCTGCGCCGGTGTCTCGGCGCCGTCACCGTCCCACAGCGGATAGGCCGGATCACGCAGCAGCCCAAGGCCGGGGGCACTGTCGTCGACGTCGGGTGCGGCCGGATCGCCGGTCAGCGCCGAGCGGCGGCACCCCAGTAACGTGAAATTATCCGCCGCCAGCCAGTCGAGAAACGCCACCGATTCAGACGCAAGATGCGGCGCGACGGGGGGCGGGTTAGCAATCAGGTCCCGGGTTGCGGCGCGCAGCATCGCCAGCATCGCCGGCCAGTCAACGACCGCAGCGCGGACATCAGCGAGCACGCCGAGCAGCGCGGCCTGCAGCTCGACCCGCGCCTTGGCCGAGACACGCTCGAATTCGATATAAATGATTGACTCGCGCAGCGTCGCCGGTCCCGGTGCCGCGGCGATGCCGGTCAGCGTGCCGTCGGCGGCGCGGCGCGCATCGACGATCGGATGCAGCAGCCGGTCGATGTCGAGGCCCGCCGCGGTGATCGCGGGCGCGACCGAATCGACCAGGAACGGCATGTCGTCGTTGACGATGGCGAGCGCCAGGCGGCGCCGCGCGCCGGTCGCACCGGGGGCGGCGTCGAGAACCAGCGACGGCGCGCCGGGCTGGCGCTCCACCATCGCCGAGCGGACGAAGGCGACAATGGCGGCGCGGCTGGCGGGTTCGATCGCATCGGCCTCGCCGGGCAGCGCCGCGTCGAAAAGCGCCGAGGCCAGCGCCGCATCAATTGCATCGCCGGGATCGGCCGGTGCCGTCGCCCTGATGCTCGCCATGATATTGCTCCGCCTCGCTCGCGAGCCGGGCTTATGCGTCCGCATTGCTGCCGCGGCAAGGTTGACACCAGCCTCAGGCGAAGACATCGGCCAGCGCGGTGCACCGTGCCGTGGGGCGCAGTTCACGGAGCAACTCAGCACGCAGCCGCGCCGTCGCGTCGTTGTCGAGCACCTGTTTCCAGCTCAGCACGATGTCCGCCCCCGTTGCAGTGGGCAACAGCACGCCGCGCAGCAGCAGGCACGCCGCGCCCGGTGCAGCGACCGCGGCCTCGAACGGGGTCACCGCCGCACTCGCTTCCGCCCGCGCGAGCACGTCACTGAGCGTCGCCGCCAAGCTATCCGGAGGTCCGGCCAGTGGCCCCGGCACCAGCCCGAAGGCCCGCGTTACCGAGCGGCTGGTGGCGACGACCATCGCGCTGCCGCCGGCGGCCTGTGCCAGCGTCACTGCATTGTCGCGGAATTCGTGACCGCCCGCCCCGAGGTGGAACGCCGCCTCGGCATACGCGGTCAGCCGCCGCTCGGGGCGGACCGCCAGTCGCGGCGGCGCTTCGAAACACGGCTCACAGGGCGGCCACGCGGCACTGTCGTACTGGGCATGCATGCACGGGCCTCCTCGGCCAGCGATTACGGCCGCCGCCGCCCCCGCTTGCGGCGCCGCCCGCCCCCTGCTAAGGCCCCGCGTCCCCGGGTACGCCGCTTTAGCTCAGCCGGTAGAGCACATCATTCGTAATGATGGGGTCAGGTGTTCGAGTCACCTAAGCGGCACCACCCAGTCCAAGCCGCGCGAGACTGAGGCTGACCTAGGTAACAGGACGCAAATCTGCCTCAGCTGCCGGGCGGTTACGAAAGGCAACGGCGTTGGTGCTGAATCGGCGAGCCGTCTCTGCGCATTAATCGCATGCCATCCGCCGGGCGATCTCCGCTGACGCAGCTGGTGACCCCAAACCCGATGCAGATTTGATGGAAATGCTCTCCCGTCACGGCGACCGAGCGGCATCCGGACGCTGGCGAGTGCTCGCTGAGCAGCGAGCAGTTTGGCCGTCTCGACCCACAGTCAGACGCTCAAGGCGCCTCTTTGCCTTCCCAGCTTCGGACATCCGTTCAGCTTGCGATACCAGGAGGACGGTGGCGGAAGCACCGTGCTTCGCCTATATCAAACCCGAGGAGAATCGCGGATCATGGCTAAGGGTCAACACGTCGTCCCGAACGCGGGTGGTTGGGGAGTGAAGAAGGCGGGCGCCGCGCGCGCGTCGAGCGTTCACACAACTCAGGCCGACGCGATCGCAGCAGCCACGCAGATTGCACGCAACCAGAAGACCGAGCTCTATATTCACGGTCGAGATGGGCGGATTCGCGAGCGCAATTCTTATGGTAATGATCCCCATCCCCCGAAGGGCTGATCGTGCCGTCTTTTGAGCGGTCTGTTTTTGTAAACTGCCCATTCGACGACGACTTCGCTCCGATCCTGCAGGCTATTGCTTTCTGCATTACCGATCTGGGCTTCTATCCCCGACTCGCCCCTGAAAACGCAGACAATGCCGCCAATCGGCTGGATCGGATCCTGGAACTCGTCCGTGGCTCGAAGTACGGCATCCATGATCTGAGCCGCTGTAAATCGACCGAAGCCGATGAATATGCGCGGATGAACATGCCGTTCGAGCTCGGCATCGATCACGGATGCCGGAAATTTGGCGGAGGCCAGCTCACTGGTAAAGCCATCCTCATTCTTGAAGCGACCCGGTACGATTATCAGAAAGGTCTGTCCGACATCGCCGGATGGGACATCCACCCGCATGGCGGCGACTACATCGAGGCTGTTCGAAGCGTCCGGACCTGGCTTGTTCGGCAGGCCGGGGCAGCCGCCGTGGGTGCATCGCGTATCCTCGGAAATTACGCCGCCTTCCAAGAATGGTATTGGGAGCGGGAACTGGCGCTCGGCGCGTCAGAGGACGACATTAAGGCTTATCCGACCGTGCAGATGGTTGAAGCGATGCGCGAATGGGTTGATGCCGACCGTCCTGTGTAGCTTCGGCTGACCTGACGGTGCCGCATGCTCCTGATTAACTCGCCTCGGCCACCTCAACCCAAAACGCGACATTCACGGCGGCGGGAGCGCAAGCCGCAACCGGTCGTCCATTCAGGTACTGCCTGGTGGCTGAAGCTAGGCCACCAGCGGACTAAGCCCGGAATAATTGTGACCGACGACCGAGTTAGGTTGTTTCCGCTAATGGGCCGATAACGGACTCGCCGCTTTCAGGACGCCAGACGCATTCAAGCAGACGCTCGCGTTGCATCGTTTGAAAGCTGTGTTGACTTCTTGTCGGTGGGGAATCGAGGCGGTCTGACTACGATGCTGGCTGCGCCCTTGCAATGGCTCGCCGGCATTAGTTAGGCCTGAGCATTGGGCGATGTGACGCGCGGGGCGCCGGGCAGATAGTCGATGAAGGCGGAGGTGTCCGCGTCGTGCCCTGCCCGGCACGCGCCTGCCCTTTGGTTTAATTAGGGGCGATGCGGCTGGCCGGCCCGCTGAAGGGCCGGTGCACCGGAAGACTGATGACGGTCGATCGTCGCCGTCGATTCCGGAAGTGTCCCGATTGGCGATTAATGGGTGAATCAAAGTATACGTGGTCGTGACGGGGAGGAAGAATTGATCGTTCCGCTTACCAAGCGAAAGAAGGACGGGACGCTCTATGAGCGGCCGGACCCGATCGGATCCCTGCTGGCCCGGCTCGACGAGCTGCCGCGCGACGAGATGATCGAACGCGCGCGCATCCGCGACCGGGCCCATCCGGACTACGTGCCCAGCGAGTGCCTGCTGCACTTCGTCCGCGGCAGCCGGCGCGACAATTCGGAAGCGTGGTTCGAGCGACTCTACAAGATACTGCAGGAGCGCGTCCGGCGGCTGGTGCCCCGGGCCGAGGAGGGTGGCGGCGGCGCCTCGCTAACCCGCGAGCGTATCCGCGACGCGGTGTTCGGCAGGTTCGACGAGCTTCTGGCTGCGGACCGTCGGCGTCCGGGCGACAAGCTGGACTTCTTCGAGGTCCGCTTCGACATGGCAATCAAGCGCTTGCGCCTCGACGCGCAGGACAAGGTATGGCGCGAGGAGAACCGGACGAGGCCGGTCGAGGGCGATGGCGACGAAGGGCTGCTGCCCGAGGTCGAAGCGGCTGCCGCCTCCACCAATCCGTTTGATGGCGAAGTCTTCTCCGATCCGCTTTTCCGGGAGCGCCTCTATGTTGCGATTGACGCCCTGCCACCGGAACAAAGCAGGACTATGCACCTGCTCCTTCTCGGGTGGCCGACCCATTCGGGCGACCCCGAGATGATGACGATCGCCAAGGCGCTGGAATGCACGGACCGGTCGGTTCGCAACTATCGGGAGCGGGCGATGAAGACGCTCCTCGCCCTCTTCAATCACGGGGATGACCAATGACCTCCAACGACTCGGCCATGAGCGTCGACGAAGTGCTCGAGCAGTTCATGATGGAAGACAGGCACGACGGCGAGGTGCTCGAAAGCTACGTCCGCGCGCATCCGCTGTTCGCCGCGCAGCTGATCGACCTCTCCCGGTTGATCGCCACTCCGGAAGCGGATTACGAAGGACCGCTGTTGGCGATCGACGAGTCCCGAATCGATGCCTCCTGGATCGCGTATTCCGCCGTCGCAGCCGGCGATGCGCCGAAGGAAGATCCATTCGCGGCTCTTATCGGAGAGCGGGGCAAGGCGATGTCGGTCGCGCTCGGCGTTCCGCGTCAGGTGATAACCTGCTTCCGCGAGCGCAGGGTCGATCCGTCCAGCGTGCCGGCGCCAATCCTCCGGCGGTTCTCGGAGGAGTTCGAATTGCCGATGGCGCACGTGATCGCCGCCATGCGGCTGCCCGCGCCGGCTTCGAGTGGCCGGAGCTTCAAGGCGGATGGCAAGCCTGGCGTCGCCGGGCAGATCAGCTTTGAGCAGGTGCTGATCGACGCGGGTGTTTCCGACACCGACCGTGCGCTCCTCCTCGCGGACGGCTGAGGGTTGGACGCAATCGAGCTTGGCCGCAGGCGCGCTGCGGAGCTGCACGCCGCGGCGGTCGCGCGTGGGCTGGATCCTGCGGACCCTTACGCGTTCGCGGTAGCCGAGGCGACGCGCCGCGGGCTGACCGTCGAGACCGCGAACCCGGGTTCGGCCCAGCTCGACGGCGGGCGGGCGACGCTGGTGCCGGAAAACGACCTGATCATCCACGAGAACGTGGGATCTTCGTTCGAGCGGGCGTTCCTCGTAGCCCACGAGATCGGCCACCACGAACTAGGCGACGCCGAGGTGTCGCCGACTGTCGTCGAGGCCGACATGGCGAGGAGTTCCGAACCGTCGCCGACGGGGATTGACCGGGCGGTCGACTACGGGAAGCGCCAGCGCCGCGAGGTCCAGATGGACCTGTTCGCGCGCGAGCTGCTCCTTCCGCGCCCGCTGGTGCGCAGGCTCCACCTGGACGAGTGGCTTTCGGCCACGCAGATCGCCGAGCGGATGCACGCGCCCTTCGCCGTTGTGGCGCAGCAGCTGCTCGACGCGCTGCTGCTCCCGGTAATCGAGCCCCATGACGAGGTTCGCGGCGACCAACCGCTCAATCCGGAGCAGGCGGCGGCCGCGGCGCACCGGGGCGGCGCCTACCTTCTCGAGGCGGGACCCGGGACCGGCAAGACCCAGACCCTGACCACGCGGGTCGTGCAGTTACTCGACGAGGGGGTGGATCCACGCCGCATCCTCGTGCTCACCTACTCGAACAAGGCCGCCGGCGAGATGTCCGAGCGGATTGCGGAGAAGAGGCCCGGGCCAGCCGCCGCTATGTGGATCGGCACCTTCCACGCCTTCGGCCTGGACCTCATCCGCCGCCTCAGCACCGAGTTCCAGCTGCCCGCGGACCCGCGGCTCATGGACCGCGTCGAGGCGGTCGAGCTGCTCGAGGCGGAGTTCCCGAGGCTCGCGCTCGACCACTACCGCGACCTCTACGATCCGACCCGCCTGATCGGCGATATCCTCGCGGCCATCTCCCGGGCGAAGGACGAGGTGGTCGGATTTGCCGGCTACGCTGCCCGGGCCGAGGAGATGCGCGTCGACGCGAGCGGGCAGGACCCGCGCAATCTGCGCGCGCTGGAGGCGGCCGAGGTCGCTCGCATCTACGAGGTATATGAGACGCTGAAGCGCCAGCGACGGGCGATAGACTTCGGCGACCTCGTTTCGATGCCGGTCGAGCTTCTGGAGGCCCGCCCCGACATCGCCCTGCAGCTCAGGCAGCTTTACGACCATGTGCTGGTCGACGAGTATCAGGACGTGAACCGGGCCAGCGTGCGGCTGCTACAGGCGCTGCGCCCGGACGGTCGCGACCTCTGGGTGGTGGGCGACGCCCGGCAGTCCATCTACCGCTTCCGGGGAGCGTCGCCGATCAGCACCTCGCGCTTCGTCACCGAGGACTTCCCGGACGCTTCGTCCGGCAGGCTGGAGGTGAACTACCGGTCCAGCACGGAGATCGTGTCCGCCTATTCCGCCTTCGCGACGGGGATGACGGCGAGCGCAACGGCGTCAGCGCTGCGCGCGCACCGGGGCCCGGGCGGACATCCCGTCGAGCTGCGCCTCCTGTCGCGGAAGGGCGACCAGTCAGTGGCCATCGCGGACGCGGTCGGCGAGATGCTGGAAGCAGGTGTGGCATATCGCGACCAGGCCGTCCTATGCACGGGCAACGAACGGCTCGGCCAGATCGCGCGCGACCTCGAGCGGATGGATGTGCCGGTGCTCTTCCTCGGCAGCCTCTTCGAGCGCGGCGAGGTGAAGGATCTGCTGTCGCTGCTCTCCCTGCTCTCCGACCGGCGCGCCATGGGCATCGCCCGCATAGGCTGCATGGCCGACTTCGCGATGTCGCTCGCCGACGTCGGCGCGATCCTCGACCACCTCGGTGCCGACGAGGGCAAGCCGTTGGCGTGGCTGGCCGGCCGCGCGGGGTTGCCGATCTCCGCCCGGGCACATGCGGCGCTGGACCGCCTCGCGGTTGTGCTGGCCGGATTCGACGCGGACACCTCTCCTTGGGACGCGGTCGCCACCATCATCCTCGACAGGACGCGCATTGCTGCGCGCATCGGTGGCGCCACTTCCATCGCCGAACGCAGCCGGGGCATCGCCATCTGGCAGCTCATGAACTTCCTGATGGTTCAGCCGGGCGGTCAGGGCCGGGCTATCCCACGCCTGCTCGACCGCATCCGGCGCCTGGTCGCGATCGGCGACGACCGCGACCTGCGCCAGCTGCCGGCCGCGGCGCAGGGCCTCGACGGGGTGCGGTTGATGACCATCCATGGCGCCAAGGGGCTGGAGTTCGATTGCGTTCATCTGCCCGGTCTGAACCAGGACACCTTGCCGAGCGCGTCAAAGGCGCCGGCGTGCCTCCCGCCGGAGGGCGTCATCGGCGGTGTCGCGGGCGACGTCTACGCCGCGTTGCGCGCGGGCGACGCCGAGGAGCGCGAGTGCCTCTTCTACGTGGCCGCCTCTCGTGCCCGCGACCGCTTAATCATGTATGCCGTCACGCACAGGACCGATGGTGCCAACCGGCCACTCTCTTCGTTCCTCGGCCGGCTCGGACCGGACCTGATGCGCGGGACGCCGACGCTGGTGAACACCCTGGGGGTCGCGCCGGAGGACGCGCCGGTCGTGCTCGCCATCGACGGCCCGATCCGGCTCCGGGATTCGCAGGTCGCGATGCTCGAGAAGGACAAGTGCAGGCGCCGCTTCTTCTACACGCACGTGCTGGGCATCGGGGGCAGGAGGACCGAGACCGACTTCATGCGCATGCATGAGGCGGCGCGGACGGTGGTCCGAGCGATCGTGCACGACGGGCTCGACTCTACCGATGCGGTGGGGCTGCGCGCCGCGGTCGAGCAGGCTTGCGACGACCACGGACTCGAGATCGGTGGCAGCTTCGACGCACTGCGCGCCAGCGCGCTGGGGCTCGTTTCCCGCTTCCATGCCCTGCGTTCCGCGCACCGGGCCGATGCGCCGGCGACGCTCGTGGTGCGGGTCGGCCCTGACCAGGTCGCCTTCAGCGCCGACGACGTGCTGATCGCGGCGGGCGGGGGCCGGATCTACCGCCGAGTGCGCACCGGCGTTTTCCGCGACGCGGACACCAAAGATCTGGGGGTCGCGACGGCGCTGCTCGCGATCGCCGACAACGCGCCCGGCTCGTCCGCCGAGGTCGTGCACCTCTCGAGCGACATGGTTACACCGCTGACGTTGACGGCGCTGGTGCTGGGCCGCCGCCGGACCGCGCTGCAGGACGCCATGGACGTGATCCGCGCCGGCGACTTCCCGGCCGACCCGAAGCAGCGCGTGTGCCCGCGGTGCCCCGCGTTCTTCGTTTGCGGCCAGGTGCCCGTCGGCACGCTGCGCAAGGTTTTCTGAAGCGGGCTTTCCGGTCCGCGCCGCATCTCCCGATTGTCCCTTCGTAGCCGGGCTGACCCGGCCTGACACGAAGGAACAACACCGATGAACGACCCCGATCTCCCCGACTTCGACGACGTCGCCGACGCCGTGCGCGAGGGCCGCCCGCTGCGCCCCGCCAACGCCTACCGCATCCGCTTCGCCCAGGA
This sequence comes from Sphingomonadales bacterium, assembly GCA_038210595.1. GTDB lineage: Bacteria > Pseudomonadota > Alphaproteobacteria > Sphingomonadales > Sphingomonadaceae > Glacieibacterium. The sequence continues at coordinate 14,167 of JBBQWN010000029.1, forward strand.
CGGCCTCGACTTCCGCGACCTCGCATTGCAGGACCCGGTGCCGCTCGGCCGCCAGATCCTCGACGCAGCCGGGCTCGAGCCCGAGCGCGGCTACAGCCTCTTCGCCATCCTGACCTCGGGCGACTTCGAGGACGTGCGGCTCGACGAGCCCTTCGACCTGCGCGGTCAGGGTGCCGAGAGCTTCGTCGCCTTCCTCACGGATCGTGACTTCAAGTTCGAGGTCAACGCGCACGAGGAGCGCTGGGGCAAGCCCGCCATCAGCGGTCAGGTGCTGGCGCAGCTGGCCAAGCCCGGCCCCGACGAGGCCGTCTTCCTCGAGGTGCGTGGCGGCACCGACAAGCTGATCGAGGCGGCGATGCTCGTCGACCTCGCCGCGCCGGGCGTCGAGCGCTTCTTCACGGCGGCGCGCCCGCCCGTCGAGATCGAGATCGTCGTCAACACCCGCGCTCGGACGGTGCGCGGTCCGGCAGTCACGTTTGAGCAGATCGTCGAGCTGGCATTCCCAGGCCCGCACGAGGCGAACGTCGTCTTCTCGATGACCTACCGCAAGGCGGCATCGACGCCCCACGCGGGGGAGCTGGGCGCCCACGGCGTCGTCACCGTCAAGGAGGGGACGATCTTCAATGTCACGCGCACTGTTCAGTCGTAACGCCGACCTCGCGAAGCTGCGCGAGGAGGGCTACTTCGTCCAGATCGTCGGAGGGTTCCTCGTCATGCGCGAGGTTCCCTACGTCGGGGCGGATCGCCAGGTCCGCCGGGGCACCCTGATCTCCAGCCTCGCGCTGGCCGGGGATCAGACCCGGCCACCCGACACGCACGTCATGCACTTCGACGGAGAATACCCCTGCTTCGCCGACGGCACGCGCATCGCGGCGATCGCTAACCAGACGATGCACTTCGAGCTCGGCAACGGGCTTACCGCCGAGCATGCCTTCTCGAGCAAGCCGGAAGGTGGCTACCGGGACTACCACCACAAGATGACGACCTATGCGTCGATCCTCGCGGGTCCTGCCGCCGTACTCGAGCCCGGGGCGACGCCTCGTCCCTACCGCGTGCTCGACGAGGAGGACGAGGCCGACGGCGTGTTCAACTATGTCGAGACCGCGTCCGACCGCGTCGGCATCGGCGCGCTTACCGCCCGGCTCGCCGGTCAGCGCATCGCGATCATCGGCCTCGGCGGTTCCGGCAGCTACATCCTCGACCTGGTGGCGAAGACCCCGGTCGCCGAGATACGGCTCTTCGACGATGACGAGTTCCTGCAGCACAACGCGTTCCGTGCGCCCGGCGCGCCCGGTCTGGACGAGCTTCGCGAGGCGCCGCTGAAGGTCGATCACTTCAAGGCGATCTACGGTCGCATGCACCGCGGCATCGTGGCCGTGCCGCAGGCGATCGGCCCGGACACGCTCGATCTGCTCGACGGCATCGACTTCGCGTTCCTGAGCCTCGACGCTGGCGAGGCCAAGGCCGCGCTCGTCGGGCGGCTGCTTGAGCGCGGGGTATCGTTCATCGACATCGGCATGGGGCTCGAGCTCGGCGACGACGGCCTGAGCGGAATACTCCGCGTCACCGCCAGCACGCCGACTGCGCGTGGCTCAGGGGCTCGGATCCCGCTGGCCGGTGGCGGCGCGAAAGACATCTACGCGTCGAACATTCAGGTCGCCGACCTCAACGCCCTCAACGCCGTCCTCGCAGTGATCAAGTGGAAGAAGTTCTGCGGCTTCTACTGCGATCTGGAGCGCGAGCAGCACTCGACTTACACGCTCGACGGCAACATGCTGCTCAACGAGGACCAGTCATGATCCGCGACAAGATGCTCGAGCACCGGTTCGTCGACGCTTTCCCCGAGCAGCTCATGCCCGGCGTGCTCTACGTATCGCTCGAGTATGGCAGCGCCGCGCACAGCTGTTGCTGCGGATGTGGCGAAGAGGTGGTGACGCCGATCACGCCGACCGATTGGAACATCACCTACGACGGCGAGACGGTCACGCTCCATCCATCGGTCGGCAGCTGGACGCTGCCGTGCCGGTCGCACTACGTCATCCGGCGCGGCAGGGTGATCGAGGCACCGTCCTGGACGGACGCCGAGATCGCGAAAGAGCGACGGCGCGACCGTCGCGCCAAGGCCGACTATTTCGGCGCGGAGCACAACATTCCCGCTCCGCCGCCCCGGCCGGAACGCATCGATCCCGTCGCGCACCCGATTCAACGGTCTGTCGGTGGCTGGTGGCAGCGCCTACGTGCGCGCTGGCGCGGCACGTAACTGACTCAGGCTTGCCTGACGATGCACGCGAGTGGCGTGTGGCAACGAATGGCGGCTTTTCGGATCGAACACTAACTTGGCGAATGACCGACGTGGGGCGCTAAGCGGCCGTGCTGAAACGGGCCAACGAACGTCTGTTTACCTCAGATCACTGCTCCAAAGCGGACAGGCCGTTTTCCACCACTTCCGGCCGTTTATGCGTGTCAGCCTGCAGCACACCCTAGCGCTGCCCGCTGCTCACCCCACGCAACCGGCACATCGGCGGTCACCAACAGCGCAGTCCGGCTCATGTGCGCCGGCTGCCGCCCATCGAGGATGGCCGCGACGATATCGGGTGCCAGCGTCGCCAGCCGCAGCAGCCGCGAGAAGTGCTTGCGCGAGTGACCGTGTTCGGCGGCGACCTCATCGAGCGACGGCGCGGTCGATGTGAGCAGGTGCTGGTAAGCGAGCCGCGCCTCGACGCTGAGATCGACCAGCCGCGGGTCGCGATTGGCGGTTGGGTCGGCACCACCGATGACCAGCCGGATGTCGTCGCCGCGCCTCACCCGCGAGGCTGGGGTGACGATGGTGGCGGTGGCGTCTGCGAGCGGATGCTCGGCATCGACGATCGGCGCCCAGCGCATGGCGATCGTGACCGTGTCGTCGCCGACGTCGACCCGCGTTACCAGCGCCCGGATGGCGTCGTGCCGCGCCTCGGGCTCGCCGTCGCGCACACTCGCCGCCAGCCGCCGCGCTGATCGCGCGATTGCGACGTAGTCGCTGGCGTCGAGGTCGGGCTGCAGGTTGGCGGCATGCGAATCGGCATGGTCCAGCCAGTTGGCGAGCGCCGTCGCGACGACATGCTCGAGATCATGCGCGGGCATTCGCCAGCGCAGCGCCGGCTGCAGCTCGACGTCGATCAGCGCAGCTTCGTGCCCCCAGTATTCGAAGACGCGGCGCTTCGGGCCGGCGGCCAGTCGGTCAAAGGCGGCAGTGTCGTAGGCGCCGAGGCGAGAGAAGGCGGGCAGGTAGTGCGCGCGAGCGAGCACATTGACCGAGTCAATCTGCACCTGCCCAAGCCGGTCAATCATCGTTCCCAGGGCAGCGGGTCCCCGTCTTGCTGGCCGGCGCGAAGCGAGGCCGACGGCCGATAGCGCAACTCGCCTCGCCTCGGCTGCCGAGAGGTTCAATGTCATGTTAGATCGGCCTTAACAGAGGACCGACAATCGGTCTGCTGGTCGGATCTCCGCAAGCGCGCGTCCATCGCGCAGGCGGTTACGCCCGTTCGCACGCTAGCTGAACGGCAACAATGAACCAGCGGCCGGTTCCGGGCGACCGAACGGTAGCAGCGAACGTCCGCTTCTGGGTCTTAATGAAGTCCTCGCTCTCGCGCCCATAGGATTGTCCCGCTTCTGCGATTAACCCCGATCTTAGCGTAGAGCCTGGCAACGTGGTTCCGAACCGTATTCGGAGACAGAGCTAGCCGCGCGCTGATCGCCGCATCATCGAGCCCCTGACAGATCAGTTCCAGGACCTCCCCCTCGCGGCGGCTCAGCTCGACCGGGGCGGTGGTGGCGACGGCGGCCGCAGGCCGGCGCAGCGCCGCTAGCTTGTCCATGATCGACCGGCCGAACCAGCTAGCATCCTGCATCACCGCCTCGATCGCCTCGACGAGCGCGAGTTCGTCGTGCCGGCGGGTGGTGATGTCCTGGTAGATCCAGACCACGCACGGCTCGTCGCGCCGGCTGATGCGGGTTGCCGAGAACAGGCAGTCGACCGGCTCGCCTTTCTTTTGGACGATGCGGATGTCCTGGTCGCGAACGGAACCGTCAGTCTGGATCACGGCCTCGATGCTAAGGCGCTGGGCGGCGCTACCCCACAGCTGCAGGTCGTCGGCGACCTTGCCGATGACCTCGGCGGCGGCATATCCGGCCAGCTGCCCGAAGGCTTGGTTAACCTCGACGATGCGGTAGTCTTCGCCTTGGGTCACGACCATCCCAACCGGCGCCAGCTGGAAAACTTTGGCGAAATACTCCTCGCTCGCATCGCGGGCGCGCTCGGCATGACGGCGCGGCTCGAGGTCGGCGAAGGTGAACAACAGGCAGCGCTCGTCGGCGACCTCGATGGGCTGGCCCGCGACCAGCACCAGCTTGGTGCCGCCGCCCGCCAGCGGCAGCTCCGCCTCGAGTTGCGGGACGATCTCGCCATTGACGATGCGCTCCCGGACGAAATTGCGCCGTTCGATACCGGCGAACAGGTCGACCGAGTACAGGCTCCTGCCGACCAACGCGTTTTCGCCATAGCCGCTCAGGTCGACGAAGCCCTGGTTGACCCGGAGGCAGCGCTGGTCCGCGACGCGGACGATCAGCGCCGGCGCGGGATTGGCGTGGAACATCGCCTCGAAGCGCGCCTCGGCGTCGTAGCGCTCCGAGACGTCGTGGATGACAAGCGCCAGGCAATCGGGCCCGCCGCCGTCGTCATCCATCGCCACGTCCCGTACCTGGTGCACCCAGCGCGGCTCGTCCTGTCCGAGCGGCGCCACTTCGACGACCAGGTCGGGGAAGCTCTCGCCCGCGAGCAGGCGCATCAGCGGATATTCTCGCCGCTTGAGGCGGTGATGGTTGCGGTAGCGCAGGGTGAAGCGCTGGACATAGTCGTCGGCGGTGTCGCCGAGGTCGGCGAGCTTGGTGACGCCGTGCATCCTGAGCGCCGCCGGATTGGCGCTGAGGATCACGCCGGCCGGGTCCATGAGGATGACGCCCGCGATCAGCGCGTCGATCAGCTGTTCAAGATGCGCGAGCGTGGTGCCAGGCAGTCGCGGGGGAGTGATGGCTGCCATCGCCCTCCAGCGCCCGAACGGGGCGGCGGTTCCCATGGGAGGGCCGTCGGGAACTACCAACCGGACCGGTAGCTACCTACCAAGCGCCGCGCTTTGCGCCGCGCCGCGGGATGAACCATTGGCGGAAGCCATCGGTTCTGCAGGCTCACCCGTCTCGGCGGGAAAAACAGGAAGGCTTGCACATGAATATCATCGTTCTGCTTATCGTCGGCGGTATCCTCGGCTGGGTCGCCAGCCTGATCATGCGGACTGACGCCCAGCAGGGCATCTTCCTCAACGTTGTCGTCGGCATCGTCGGCGCGTTGCTCGCCGGCTTCCTGGTGACGCCGCTGATCGGCGGCGTGCCGATCACCAGCGGCGGCTTCAACCTGACGTCGATCTTCGTGTCGTTGATCGGTGCCGTCATCCTGCTGGCGATCGTCAACCTCTTCCGCCGCGGTACGGCGCGCTGACGCAAACAGGGCGGCATCCGTCACGGGTGCCGCCCCATCGCCTCGCTCGACGAGGCCAAACAAGCTTGGGAGATAGTCGTGAACAAGTTCATCCTCATGGCCGGCGCCGCCGCCGCGCTTACCACCGGTGCCGTCGCTCAGACGACCACCCATGCCACGACCAGCCACCGCACCGCTGACAGCACCAGCGGCAGCCACAACCCGGCGGTCAAGGACAGCGACCCGGCAGCGGTCGCCAGCGGCGCCGACGGCGCCAACTCATTCACCGAGGACCAGGCCCGCAGCCGCCTCGCCGACGCCGGCTACACCAACGTCACCAAGCTGGCGAAGGACAAGAAGGGCGTGTGGCGCGGAACGGCAACCAAGGGCGGCACGCAGTCGACGGTCGGCCTCGACTACAAGGGCAACATCGTCACCCGCTAATTCTTTGATTGCAGGAGAAGATCATGACGCATACCGTCACACGACTGTTCGACAATTATAGCCATGCCACTCGCGCTATCGACGAGCTCGGAGCCCTCGGCATCGCCCGCGATGACCTAAGCATCCTCGGCAACCGCGGCGACGATGCCACGATGACGAACGGCGCCCATGCCGGCCACGACCACGGTGTCGACGACGTCAACGACCACGGCGATCTCGATCGCGGCGCCTCGACCGGCGCGGTACTCGGCGGCGTCGGCGGCCTGCTCGCCGGCCTCGGCCTGCTCGCCATTCCCGGCCTGGGTCCGATCGTCGCTGCTGGCTGGCTTGCCGCAACGGTAACAGGCGCAGGCATCGGTGCCGCCGGCGGCGCAGCGACCGGCGGTATCGTCGGCGCGCTCAAGAACGCCGGCCATAGCGACGAGGATGCCAACGTGTACTCGGAGGGCGTCCGTCGCGGCGGTACTCTGGTCAGCGCGCGCGTCCCCGATGGGCAAGTCGCCCAGGTCGAGGACGTGATGCAGCGCTACAACGCTACGGATGCGACCACCCGAGGTGCCGACTACCGTGCTACCGGCTGGGACCGCTTCGACGAGAACGCGCCCGCCTATCGCAGCGACGCCGGCCTTGACGACCGTCGCACCGGCGCCGGTATCTGATCGTCACGGCGGCCTGTCCCCTCGCGGGACAGGCCGCATTTTTTCGCGCGGGCGACAGGACCATCCTGCCGCCCGCGCGTTACGTTCCGGCAGCGGTATGGTTCCGCGGGGCTTGATCATGTCGGGGCTATCTTGAGCAGCTTACACCCGGCCCCCCAGGCAACCGCGCCCCGACGCCGCGCGACCATGCGCGGCGTCGAGCCGCTGGTGCCGTGGCTGATCGCGGCGCTCGCTACGGCCGCGCTGTATTTCGGCAAGTCGGTCCTCATGCCGATCATCCTCGCGGTGCTCGTCTCGTTCCTGCTGGCCCCGATCGTCAGCCTGTTTCGCCGCCTCGGCCTGCCACGCACGCCCGCGGTGCTGCTCAGCGTCGTGCTCGCACTCGGCAGTTTTGGCGTGGTCAGCGCGGTCATCGTCACCCAGGTCGCGACGCTTGGCAAGGACGCGCCAGCCTACGCCCAGCGCATCACCGACAAGGTCCACGGCGTCCGCAGCGAGCTGACCCATCGGTTCAGTTTTTTGCTGGAAAAGGGCGAAGGCAGCGCGCGCACCCAGGCGGCGACTGCGCGCCACCGCGCCAACGCACTGCCCCGCCCGACCGCCAGCGGCGCACTGCCGGTCGAAATCCTCGTGCCGCCACTGACGGCGACGGAGGAGCTCAAGACCTATCTGCTGCCGGCGCTGGCGCCGATCGAGACGACCTTGATCGTGCTGATCGTGACGATCTTCATCCTGTTCCAGAAGGACGACCTGCGCGACCGTGTCATCCGTCTGATGGGCACGGCCGACCTGCACCGCACGACCGGCGCGTTGAACGAAGGTGCCAAGCGCCTTAGCCGCTATTTTCTGTCGCAGTTCGCGGTCAATTGCGCGTTCGGGGCGATCGTCTGGGGCGGCTTGTTCGCGATCGGCGTGCCGGCTCCGGGCCTGTGGGGGATTCTCGCCGGACTGCTGCGGTTCGTGCCGTACGTCGGCAGCGTCGTCGCCGCGGTCGGCCCGCTGGCGCTCGCCGCGGCGGTCGATCCGGGCTGGCAGCTGGCGATCTATGTCGGGCTGCTGTTCCTGATCCTCGAGCCACTGACGGGATATGTCGTCGAACCGCTGCTCTACGGCCACTCGACCGGGCTGTCGCCGGTGTCCGTGGTCGTCGCAGCGTTGTTCTGGACATGGGTGTGGGGACCGGTCGGGCTGGTGCTGTCGATGCCGCTAACGCTGACGCTGGTCGTGCTGGGTCGGTACATCCCGGCCTTTGCGGTGTTCGATATTCTGCTTGGCGACCAGCCGGCGCTGTCGCCCGCGGAGACGTTCTACCAGCGCGTCCTCGCCGGCCATCCGGCCGAGGCCGCCGATCAGGCCGAGATCCTGCTCGAGTCGATGACCCTGACCGCCTATTACGACGAGGTCGTACTCGGTGCGCTCCGGCTCGCCGCAGCAGACGTCGACCGCGGCGCCGTAAGGCGCTCTGACCTGCACGCCGTCTGCGAGTCGACGATGGAGGTGCTTGCCGCGCTCGGCGATCAGCCGTTGTCAGCCGGCAACGCCGCCTTTGGCGACCTCGAAGGCCACAATGTGCTCTGTGTCCCCGGCCGCGGTCCGCTCGACGCCGCGGTGAGCGCGATGGCTGTCAGGCTGCTGCGTCTTGCTGGTTGCCTGGTGCAGGAGGAACTGCGCGACCGGCAACCGGGCGACGGCGTCACGGTCCAGCCGTCGACAGCCGAAACCTTCTGCATCCTCGGGCTTTTCGACCGCCGCGGCGCGGCAAGGCTCGCGCCGCTAATCCTGCGTCTGCAGGATCAATATCAAGCCGCCAATATGGTATTGGGTGTCGATCGCGGCGGCGAGGATGCAGCTGCAAGCGAAGCGGCGTTCAAGGCAATCAAATCTCTCACCGAACTCTGCCCTGCAATTGCTGGCCATCTGAAGGAATCTGGCAGCAGAAATTCGGCTGAACTGCAGCTCGATCAAGCGTTGCCGATTGTGGATCAAGCGTAACGATATCGCGGCGTCGCAACTATACCAGGTCGCAAAAGCGCGTGGTCGCGAGCGGGGGCCGGTATAAGCTCGCCAAGCGAACAGAAGGACCCAACGCACGTTCGCGGCGAAACCGACTATGGTTTCTTCTGAAAGCTGCGAAGGGCCTCTAAGTGTGTCTGACAAAGGTTCACCCCCGCGTTCGGGAGGATCGACCAAGCAACTCACGCGTTCGTTCGATCGACGATCAGAAGGAACGGAGAAGGACCGGATATGCAACTCTCGTTGACCAGTCTCACCATCGCCGCCGCTCTCGCTGTGGTGACATGTTCTGTAGCGGCGGGCGCTCAGGGCTACGGCGACCCTCGCGACGCCGCGCCGGGGGATTCGCGTTACGGAGACCCGCAAGCCGACCCACGCGACCGCCAATCCGGTTATCCAGGCAGCGGCGATCCTCGCGATGGTGACCGGCGCGGGTGGGGCGGTGCGAGCGCGACCTTTTATGCTGACGATCGATTCCGCGGACGTAGTGTGACCTTGAACCACGGTGCCCGCCGGCTCGGCGAGATTGGCATGGAAGACAAGATTTCCTCGATCCGGGTCGAAAGTGGACGCTGGCTGGTCTGCGAAGACGACGATTTTCGCGGCCGCTGCGTCACGATCGATCGCTCGATTGGCCGCTTAGACCGCTTGGGCATGGACGATAAGATTTCTTCGGTGCGGCCAATCAGGGGTGGCGACCGGGATGACTATCGGGGGGACGACGGTCGCCGCGAGAGATAGCCCGCGTCGCTCGAGCTAGCTGGACGTATCGGCGTCCAACCGTGCGCCGTGGATGCCACGACGTGGCAGCCAGCCTCGACCGGGGGCGCGCGATAGGGGATGCTGTGCTATCCTCTCCGGTCCAATGTGGAGATGACCATGGGCCAGCGATCGGCGATCCTCGCTCTTGTAGCAGCGTTTCTCACCGGTACGGCGGCGCAGGCGGTAACTACCGCAGTGAGTGCTGTGCTGACCCAGGAATATCACCCAGGGGCGCGGGAGACGGCCTACAATACCGCCTATCTGACGCCGAGCTTCCCGTTCGATCCCGGTGACACGATCGACGTCACATTGACTTTTCCTGGCGCGACGTCGCGCGATCTCGGCTTCCTGCCGGGCAGTGCGATCTTCACAGTGTTCGGCGGGGGCGGGTCTACCAGCACAGTCTACCAATCAACCGGCACCTTCAGCTTCATCAACCCGGTCGGCGCGGTCAGCCCGCTGACCGGTCCGCAGACCGGCACCTCCGACCGGAACCCGGCCATCACGTTCACCGGCCTGCGCCAGCAGCAGCGTGGGCCGCTGGTGTTCGACGGGATCCATGTCATCATTGATCTCGATAGCGCGCTCCTGCCGTTCTCCGCCGATCCTCTGCCGCCGGGACGCTTCACCGCCTTCCAGGTACTGTTCACGAATGATGTTCCGGAACCGGCGATTTGGGCCATGCTGCTCGTCGGCTTCGGGCTTTCCGGTGCGGCAATGCGTCGGCGGCAGGCCACTGAAGCGCGAGGATTGCTTGACTGCTACGCCATCGACTGCAATTCCATCCTGACTTGCTCCAATCGTTTGATGACAAGGTTGAGTGGCATCAGTGGGGAGTCAGATTCCTGTGGTGCGTCGCGTTGTGCGCAAGTTGGTTTCGAATTATCGATCTCGGAACTTTCCAGATCGCAACTACCGAAAACCAGTCGGGCAGTCTTGCGGCAGCGCCCTTACCAAATCGCCGTTGGTCACAGACGGCTGCCGGCCTTTAGGCGTCGCACAAAATAATCCTGAGCTGTAGAATCGGCATCAATTCTGAACCAGCAAATGCCTTCCTTCCGAGTCGGGCATTTAGAATACGGTCCGCACGCTCGGCTCGCGCGACCAAATGCGACCGTTCCCTGCGAGGTTGGCGAACACTGCCGCGTCCTTCGGCTTGGCAAGGGTGAGCACCCCTGCATCGGAAATCACTCCGGCGATATCGAGCAGCGGCTGCACGTCTTTCGTCGCCGTGATCACCTTCAAATGCGCGAAGGCATCGTTGACCCAGCCGACTGCCGCGGCTTCGCCTAGCAGCGCGGTGCAGCCATCGGCGCTCGCCACAATTGCCACCGTATCGAACAATACCGACGGGCCTCCCGCCAGCTGGTAGTCCGCTGCCAGCGTGCTCCCGTCGTCGAGCGTCTCGGCGCGTTGATCGGGATCTGGTTGAAGTTCGTGGAGCCTAACTAAGGTTTCACGCATCGGAGCCGCGCTTATCGATAGAGCCGCATCGATCTGCGCACTTTCAAATCCTGATCGCAGATCAATCTTCAGCTCTGGACGGCGGGGGCACGTGCGGCAATCTAGCCCCTACCGCACCCTCGATTGCGCGTGGGGTTGACGCTCAGTCAAGACAAAGAGTGCCAATAAAAAGCAGCCCAGCGCTCAGGCCTATAGACCGAGGCGGCTGACCCTTTTGCATACACTGCTCGATATCTCCGTCGAGCGAGGTCCCGAATCTCAATGCTCTCCGCCATCGGCCCGGGATAGAAGCCTTGAACGACCGACCGAAATTCTCAAGGCGGGACGTGGCCTCGAAGGCTGGAACTGGGTCGTTCCGCAACTGACCAACGGCTCATCTGGATGGCGCTGTCCACAGATTCCAGGGGAGAAAGGTTGGCAGGATGGAAGAAATTTCTTCGCTGTCCTTTGGCATGATCCGCCGTTTCCAAAATGCTGCGCCATCATGCGATAAATTTCTGATATTGCAGAATAAAGAAAACTAGCTCGCTAGAATCTGCTCCCGCTACTCAGTGTTGCGCAGGTCGACATAGGTTGTCAAAGTTGCACATTCACCGGGTTTTTGGTGAGACCGGTTCGCCATTAACTCCGCCCCGCACCAACCAGTCTAGGCCGCGCGAGACTGAGGCTGACCAAGGTAACAGGCCGCAAATCTGCCTCAGCTGCCGGGCGGTTACGAGCGGCAACGGCGTTGGTGCTGTATCGGCGAGCCGTCTCTGCGCATTAATCGCATGCCATCCGCCGGGCGATCTCCGCTGACGCAGCTGGTGACCCCAAACCCGATGCAGATCTGATGGAAATGCTCTCCCGTCACGGCGGCCGAGCGGCATCCCGACGCTGGCGCCTGCTCGCCGAGCAGCGACCAATTCGGCCGTCTCAACCCGTTTGCGGTTACCGAAAGCGTCTTCCCAGATCCCCGAAGCCGGCCGCTCATTCATTTCTTGATCGTGGCAAGCCGGGTAGAGAGCCAACGCTCTATTCGTCGGCAAGCAATGAATTGTGGATCATAGGCCAGTCAGGATCGCTGTGCTGGCGCGCACGGCACCCACAGCGATAGCCTCGCGCCGGCACCGACAGCGCTCCTGTATGTGAAGTGCGCGTTTAACGCTTCGGCGCGCGCCGCCATGTTCAGCAGCCCGCGTCCATGACCGGTGCGCAGCTCGAAGCCTTGACCATTGTCGGTGACGGTGACGAGGACACCGTCCGCCCCGTCGTGCGATGACGCCGCGCAGTCGATCTCGACGCGAGTCGCATCGGCGTGTTTTAGGATGTTGCCGATCGCTTCCTGTAGGATGCGCAGGATGTGGAGGGCGCCGACCGCGTCGAGCCACGGCAGCGGCGGCGCCGCCATTGTCTTCCACACGAACACCAGCCCGGCGTCGGCGAGCTCGCGCTCCATGCGGTGACGCAGACCTGCCAGCAGCAGGACGATGTCGCCCCCGAGCGGTTCGAGCGAGTCGACACCGATGCGCAGGTCCGAGATCGAGCGCTTCAGGGTCGCGATGGTGTTGGCGGACTGGCGCTCGCGCTTGGCGACGGCGAGTGCGGTTATCAGGCTGGAGCCAATGCCGTCGTGGATTTCGCGCATCATGCGCTCGCGCTCGCTGTCGACGGCGCTGGTGACCTCCAGGCGGCGGCGCTCGGCCTCGCTGCGGTTGAGCTCGGCGGTGGCATCCCGGACCCGGGCGGCGAGCGTCAGGTTGACGTCCTCGACCGCCGCCAATGCCACCAGCACCCGCCGGCCGAGCGCGAAGCCGAAGGCGAGAAAGACGAGCAGCCCGCCATAGGGCTGGAGCTGGAAGTTCGCGCCACGGAACGCGTTGGAGATGTGGCCGAGATCGTGGAAGCCGAACGCGGTCGTCGCCGCTACCGCGGCGAGCATGAAGAAGTTCTCGATGCGCGGCTGGCGGCGGCACGCCTGGACGAGCAGGTAAAGGGTCGCGGCCGATAATGGCAGGATGAATAGGAAGCTGGGCTTGTCGCTGAGGCCAAGCGCCAGCAGCGTCTCACGCACCGCAATCATCGCCAGCACCACCATGGCCGACCAGGCGGCGATGCGGCGGCGCCCGGGCACGGCGAAGAATTCGAGTGCGAAGCCGTAGGTCGCCCAGACCAGCAGGAACAGCGAGTCGACGATCAGCCGCCAGAACAAGGCGTCGGCGAACGGAACAGAATAGATGAAATACTGGAGGTCCCAGAACACCCACAGGCCGCCGACCAGCGCCAGCCAGCCGAACACCCGCTCGCGCGGCCGGGCGGCCCAGAACAACAGGCTGCCGATCGACAGCACCGCGATTACCCCGGCGATGGTGCGCGGCGCGTCGATGCTGAGCACCATGCGCTGGCGGAAGGCGGCGCGCAGCGGCGCATCCGGGCCGACCCGGACCGTGCCGACCGACAGCGGCCGCTCCATGACGCTCTCGATGCGGTAGACGAGCTCGTTCCCGTAAGTGCGGGAACACCGCTCGACCGGCGCGACCTAATGCTGGCCCTGACCGACCGGGCGGCGTTCGACGCCTTGCACCAATCGGTTCTCTGCAGATAGCCGCACGATGCCGACCGCAACCGCTT
>JBBQWN010000030.1:0-27282 GCA_038210595.1 Sphingomonadales bacterium
CCACGTCGATCTGGCCGGCAAAGGCCGCCAGCGCCGCGGCATCGCCATAATCGCCGCGCGTGACCGCGGCGGCCACGTCGGCGGCGGGCGCATCGATTTCGGGCGCAAAGATGTGGCAGCGATAGCCCAGTTCAGCCGCCGCCAGCGCCAGCATCCGGCCAAGCTGGCCGCCGCCCAGGATGCCGATCGTCGAACCCGGTTCGATCATGGCGCCCTCATTCGGGCGCCTCGGCAACGCCATCGGTCTGCGCCTGCCGCCATGCCGCCAACCGGCCCGCCAGCGCCGGATCGTGCAACGCCAGGATCGCTGCGGCCAGCAGCGCAGCATTGATTGCCCCGGCCTTGCCGATGGCTAGGGTGCCCACCGGAATGCCGCCGGGCATCTGGACGATCGACAACAGGCTGTCCATGCCGCTCAGCGCCTTGGATTCGACCGGCACGCCGAACACCGGCAGCCAGGTCAATGCTGCGCACATGCCGGGCAGGTGGGCGGCCCCGCCGGCCCCGGCAATGATCGCCCGCAGGCCCCGCGCCGCCGCGCCGCCGGCATAGTCGTACAGGCGCTGCGGGGTGCGGTGGGCCGAGACGATACGCACCTCATGCGGCACGCCAAGCTCGCTCAGCATGGCGGCGGCATGGGTCATCGTCGCCCAATCGGACTGGCTGCCCATGATGATGCCGACGAGCGGTTGGTCCACGCTTCCCCCCGGTTCAGGAAGCGCCGAACCCTAGGCGGTGGCTGGCCGCGCGGCAAGCAAACCCTGTTCGACCAGGAACGCCCGTGCCCCCGGTTCGCCGTCGAAGACATGGCCGGTCAGGCCCGCCGCCATGCCGCCGGTGACATTGTCGCGGCGGTCGTCGATGAACACCGCCTCGCCGGGCGCAAGGCCGAAGCGGCGCATGGCCAACGCATAGATCGCCGGGTCGGGCTTGGTCACGCGCTCGACGCCCGACACGACGATATCCCGGAAGCGCCCGAACACCGGTGCCGTCGCGGCAAAGCGTGGCCAGAACTCCGCCGAGAAATTGGTGATGGCGTAGAGTGGTACGCGCGCCGCATCGAGTTCCTCGACCAGTTCGATCATGCCGGGGATTGGGCCGGGGATGGTCTCCAGCCAGCGCGGGCCGTAGGCGGCGATCAATTCGGCTTCGGCGGGAAACTGCGCGGTCAATTCGGCGCTGGTGTCGGCAAATGGCCGCCCGGCATCATGTTGGAAATGCCAGGCGCGCGTCACGACGTGGCTCAGGAACCAGTCCAGCCGCGCCGGATCGGCGATCAACTTCGCGTAGAGGTAGCGCGGGTCCCAGTCGTAGAGGACATGGCCGACGTCGAAGACGACGGCATGAGGCCTGGCGTCGGTCGGCATCCGCCGACGGACGGCTTGCTCAGCCCTGGCGCGCCTTGAACCGGCGGTTGGTCTTGTTGATCACATAGGTGCGGCCGCGACGGCGGATGACGCGGCAGTCGCGGTGGCGGCCCTTCAAGGACTTCAGGCTGTTGCGGATCTTCATGGGGCACCGTGATTGGAAGGTCGCGCTTGCTAGTTGCCGCGGGCGCGCAAGTCAAGGCTGCGCTCCCACGCCAGCGCGTCGGCGATGATCGTGTCGAGCGCGTCGCGTTCGGGCCGCCAGTCCAGCGCCGCATGGGCGGCCTCGACCGCAGCGACCAGGATCGCGGTATCACCGGCGCGGCGCGGCTCGATGCGCCGGTCGAGCGTCACCCCCGCCACCCGGTCGACCGCGTCGAGCACCTCCAGCACCGACGCGCCGCGGCCATAGCCGATGTTCAGCGTCAGCGATTTTGCCGGGTCGGAAGCGAGCGCGACGAGGGCTGCGACATGCGCGCGCGCCAGGTCGCTGACATGGATATAGTCGCGCACGCCGGTGCCGTCGGGCGTCGGATAGTCGGTGCCATACACCGCGACATGGTCGCGCTGCCCGGTCACCGCCTGGCACGCGACCTTGATGAGGTGGGTCGCCGTCGGCGTCGACTGGCCGGTGCGGCCGTGCGGATCGGCGCCGGCGACATTGAAATAGCGCAGCACGGCATAGTTGAAGTCATGCACGGCGGCGGCATCGGCGAGCATCCGCTCGGTCATCAGCTTCGACATCGCATAGGGGTTGATCGGCTCGGTCGGGTCGGTCTCGCGAAGCCCGGCATGCTCGGGCGCGCCGTAGACGGTCGCGGTCGACGAGAAGATGATGTGGCGCACGCCCGCGGTCAGCGCCGCCTCGATCAGCGTGCGGCTCGCGGCCGTGTTGTTGCGATAATATTTCAGCGGGTTGGCGACTGATTCGGGGACGATGATCGAGCCCGCGAAGTGCATCACGGCACCGATGCGGTGGGCATCGAGCGTGCGGCCGACCAGCGCCGCGTCGGCGACATCGCCCTCGACCAGCGGCACGCCGTCCGGGAGCGCCGCGCGGAACCCGGTCGACAGGTCGTCGATGACGACGACGTCGTAGCCCGCGTCCCTCAGCGCCAGCACGGCGTGACTGCCGATGTAGCCGGCACCGCCGGTGACGAGGACGGTTGTCATGATCTTCCCTTCGATGCGACTTGTTCGGTTCGTGCGGCGTTGTAACGGGTGCGAGAAGAACATGTGAGGGCAAGAGTTCCATGAGCACCGTCCGATTCGTTGTGTTGACCACACTTGCCGCGCTCGGTGCCTGCGCGACCGTGCCGCCCGGCGCGGAGGTCACGCGCTTCCACCTCGGCCAGCCGATCGCGCGGTCGAGCGTGACGCTGGTGCCAGCCGATCCGACGGCAGCGTTCAGCCTCGAATACCGGGCCTATGCGGATGCCGTTGCCCGCGAACTGGCCGCGCAGAACTTTGTCCCGCAGGCAAATGATCCGACGTCCGCCTATGTCGGCACGCTGACGGTCAGCCAGGCGGCGCGTCCGGCCCCGCGGCGGGGCGGCGTCTCGATCGGCATCGGCGGCGGTGTCGGCGGCGGCTATCGCAGCGGCGGCGGTGTCGGTGGCGGCGTCAGCGTGCCGCTCGGCGGCGGCGGCGCGCGTGAACTGGTGACCACGACGCTCAAGCTCTTGCTGAAGCGCCGGAGCGACGGCAGCGTCGTGTGGGAGGGCCGCGCGTCGAGCGACGCGGTCGGTGCAGCGGCGGACCTGCCGCGCGTCGTGCCGGTGCTGGCGCACGCGCTGCTCGACGGGTTCCCCGGACCGGCCGGGAAGACGGTGCGGGTCAAGACCCGCTGATGGCCTTGCCGGGCTGACCACGGCCCGGCATTACCCGATCATGAGCATTGTCATAACGTCCGCCTTCGACAGCGGTAACATCGAGGTCGAGCGGATCGCCGGACCGGGGGCGATCGACCTGCGCATCCGCAAGGACGCGCACAGCGACTTCTACCAGTGGTTCCACTTTCGCCTGACCGGTGCGCGGGGCCAAGCCTGCACGCTGCGCATCGTCAACTGCAAGGGCTCGGCCTATGAGGGCGGCTGGCCGGGCTACAGGGCGGTGGTGTCGGAGGACCGGCAGGTTTGGACGCGGGCGGCGGCGACCAGCTATGCCGACGGCATCCTGACGATCAAGGTGACACCGCGCACCGACAGCCTGTGGGTGGCCTATTTCGCGCCCTACAGCATGGAGCGCCACCACGACCTGATCGCGCGGATGGCCGGCTGCGACGGCGTCGAGACCGACGTGCTCGGCCACACGCTCGACGGGCAGGCGATGGACCGGATCCGGCTGGGCGACGGCAAGTTGCAGGTCTGGCTCTACGCCCGCCAGCATCCCGGCGAGACGATGGCGGAATGGTGGATGGAAGGCGCGCTCGAACGGCTGACCGACGCGGCCGACCCGGTCGCGCGCGAGCTGCGCGCCGCCTGCCGCTTCCACATCATTCCCAACATGAACCCCGACGGCAGTGTGCGCGGCCACCTGAGGACCAATGCGGCGGGCGCCAACCTCAACCGCGAATGGCTGGAGCCGACCGCCGAACGCTCGCCCGAGGTGCTGTGCGTCCGCGACGCGATGGACGCCACCGGCGTCGACTTCGCGATGGACGTCCACGGCGACGAATCGCTGCCGCACAATTTCATCGCCGGGTTCGAGGGCATCCCGAAGATCACCGACCGGCAGCTCGGGCTGCTCACCGACTACAAGGCGATCCTCGAACGGCTGTCCCCCGACTTCCAGACCAGGATCGGCTACCCGCCATCGGGCGCCGGGCGGGCCAACCTGACGATGAGCACCAACCAGGTGGCGAACCGCTTCGGCTGCCTGGCGGCGACGCTGGAGATGCCGTTCAAGGACTGCGACGACAATCCGATGCCCGCCGTCGGCTGGTCGCCGGAGCGTTCGAAGACGCTGGCGCACGACTGTCTGGCGGCGCTGCACGAGGTCGTCGAGCGGCTGCGGTGAGGATCGTCGACAACGACCTCTTTGCCCCCGATGTGGCGGCGCTGCTGACGCTGCATCTGGCGAGGATGCACGACTATTCGCCGGTGTGCAGCGTCCATGCCCTCGACCTCGCGGCGCTGGCGACGCCCGATATCAGCTTCTGGACGGTGCGTGACGGCGACGAGCTGCTCGGCTGCGGCGCGCTGCGCAACCTTGGCAACGCGGGCGAGATCAAGTCGATGCGTACCGCCGACGCCCACCTCCGGCGCGGCGTCGCCGCAATTTTGCTCGATCACATGATCGGCGTCGGCAAGTCCCGCGGCTACCGGCGACTGAGCCTCGAGACCGGCTCCGGCCCGGCGTTCGAACCGGCGCTGGCGCTTTACCGCCGTAGCGGCTTCACCGACGGACCGGCGTTCGGCGACTATGTCGCGACTGACTTCAACCAGTTTCTCCACCTGGACCTCTAAGCCCATGCCCCAGCTCGTCCTCATCCGCCACGGCCAGTCGGCGTGGAACCTGGAGAACCGCTTCACCGGCTGGTGGGACGTGGCGCTGACCGACAAAGGCGTCGCCGAGGCAAGCGCTGCCGGTACGCTGCTCGCCGAACACTGCTTCGATTTCGACCTATGCTTCACCAGCGTCCAGAGCCGAGCGATCAAGACGCTTGACCTTGCCCTCGAAGCGATGGGGCGGCTGTGGCTGCCGGTCGTCAAGGACTGGCGGCTGAACGAGCGCCACTATGGCGGTCTGACCGGGCTGAACAAGGCCGAGACGGCGGCAAAGCATGGCGAGGCGCAGGTCAAGATCTGGCGGCGCAGCTTCGACATCCCGCCGCCGCCGCTCGCCGCGGGCAGCGCGTACGATCTGTCGGGCGACCGCCGCTACGCCGGGGTGCACGTGCCGGCGGCCGAAAGCCTGAAGGACACGATCGCGCGGGTGCTGCCTTATTGGGAAAGCACGATCGTGCCCGAAATCCAGGCCGGCAAGCGCGTCGTCATCGTCGCCCACGGCAATTCGCTGCGCGCGCTGGTCAAGCACCTGTCCGGCATCGCCGACGCTGACATCGTCCACGAGGAAATCCCGACGGGCAGGCCGATGGTTTATGAGCTCGACGACAACCTCAGCGCGGTCGGGCGGCGGTATCTGGAGTGAGGCCTAGGGCTTTACGCTGAAGCCGTCCGCCAAGCTCACCCAGCGGACATGCTCGTCGGGCTCGGCCTGCGCCGCCCCCTCGATCTTCACCTTACCGAGCAGCATGTCGCCGTCGGCCACGTAGGTGGTGCAAATCTGCTTGTTCAGCACGGCGCTCATGGCCCCGACCATCCTTTCGAGGACGCTTGCTGCCGCTTGCGGATCGACGGGGTTGCCGTCCGCGACAAGCTTGGCAGCGCGAATGTCGCGCTCGGTGACGGCACCGCAGATGGCCCCGTTGCTGATCGTCACAGTCCCCGCCGTCTCCATCGTCACCGCCGGGCTCTTGCCGAGGAGGACCACCGCCCGGTTGACGATCCGGCCATCAACCCGCTCGTAGCTGGCCATCGACACGCAGGCCTTGCGGGCCACGTCGGGCGAATAGCATTGCGCCTGGCCGGCGAGTGTCGCGCGCACCGGGTCAACGGCAAGCTGGACCTGCGAAGCCGCCAGCAACGCGAGGATCGTCAGCATCAATACCCCTCCAGTTCCTTGCCCGTCAGCCGCACGACATGGAGCACGTTGGTCGTCCCCGGGGTCGAGAACGGTACGCCGGCGATCAGCACGAGCAGGTCGCCGCCGGCCGCGACGCCGGTGCGCAGCGCCATGCGCTTGGCCTTTTCGACCATCGCCTCGAAATCGACGACGTCGCGGGTGACGACTGCGTGGACGCCCCACACCAGTCCCATGCGGCGCGCCGTCTCGCGCTTGGGGGTCAGGCACAGGATCGGCACCGTCGCGCGCTCGCGCGCCGCGCGCCTGGCGGTCGAACCCGAGATGGTGAAGCAGGCGATCGCCGTCGCCCCAATGGTGCGGGCCACCTCGCCGCTCGCCGCCGACAGCGCGTCGGCAGTGGTCGGGCTGGTCGCGGTCTCGGTGAAATGGACCCGGTCGAACCACAGCGGATCGCCCTCCACCTGGCAGGCGATGGCGTCCATCATGGTTACCGCCTCGACCGGCCACGCGCCGGCGGCACTCTCCGCCGACAGCATCACCGCGTCGGCACCGTCGTAGATCGCGGTCGCCACGTCGCTGACCTCGGCGCGGGTGGGCGACGGCGAGGTGATCATCGATTCGAGCATCTGGGTGGCGACCACCACCGGCTTGCCGGCGGCCCGCGCCATCGCGACGATGCGTTTCTGGGCGCGCGGCACCTGTTCGGGCGGCAGCTCGACGCCCAGGTCGCCGCGTGCCACCATCACCGCGTCGGCGAGCTCGAGGATTTCGGCCAGCCGCTCCATCGCCTGCGGCTTCTCGATCTTGGCGAGCAGGCTGGCCCGGCCGCGGATGAGGGCGCGCGCTTCCGCGACATCCTCCGGCCGCTGCACGAAGCTGAGCGCGATCCAGTCGGCGCCGTGGTCGAGTGCGAAATCCAGGTCGGTGCGGTCCTTGGGCGTCAGCGCCGCCAGCGGCACCACGACGTCGGGAACGTTCAGCCCCTTGTTGTCCGACAGCCGCCCGCCGACCACGACCTCGGTGACCAGCCGTGCCGCCTGCGCCTCGGTGACCCGCAGTACCAATTTGCCGTCGTCGAGCAGCAGGCGCGCGCCCTCGGTCATCGCCGCGAACAGCTCCCTGTGCGGCAGCTGCACGCGCGTCGCGTCACCGGGGGTGCTGTCCATGTCGAGCACGAAGGCCGCGCCCCGCACCAGCTCGACCGCGCCGCCGGCAAAGCGCCCGACGCGCAGCTTCGGCCCCTGCAGGTCCGCCAGCACGGTCAGCGGCCGGCCGGTTTCCTTTTCCAGCGCGCGGATATTGGCGATCAGCGCAGCGCGCGCGTCGGGCGTGCCGTGGCTCATGTTGATGCGGAAGGCGTCCGCCCCGGCGGCGTGCAGCGCGCGGATCATGTCGAGGCTGGCCGACGCCGGGCCCAGCGTCGCCAGCACCTTTACCCGGCGGCGGCGCGGTTCCGTGCGGCTGGTCACTTGGGGCCTCTCCCTTGCGCGGCGTCGCGGCCCTAGCCTTATAAGGCGTCGACCTCAACCCGGAGCCGCATGATGGACAACCACACCCGCGATGCCGTCGAGGCCGCCGCCTTTCGCCGCCTGCTCAGGCACCTGCGCGCCCGCACCGACGTGCAGAACGTCGACCTGATGGGCACCGGCGGCTTCTGCCGCAACTGCCTCGGCGACTGGCTGGAGGAGGCGGCGCATATGCAGGGCGTGCCACTGTCGAAGGCCGCGGCGCGGGAGTGGGCCTATGGGATGCCGCAGCCCGAGTGGAAGGCCCGCCACCAGACCGAGGCGACGCCGGAGCAGCTGGCACAGATGGCGGCGAGCGTCGCCCGCAACGAGGCGCTCGACGAGGCGCTCGACGAAAGCTTTCCGGCCAGCGATCCGCCCGCTATGACCCGTCGCTGAGCGCCAACTATCGGGATCAGGAATGTCGTCTGAAAACGTCTCGGCCGAGCAATTGCGGCTGTTCATCGAACGCATCGAACGGCTGGAGGAAGACCGCAAGGGCGTCGCCGACGACATCAAGGACGTGTATGCCGAGGCCAAGGGTACCGGCTTCGATACCAAGACGATGAAGGCCATTGTCCGGCTGAGGAAGATGGAAAAGGCGGCGCGCCAGGAAGCCGAAGCGCTGCTCGACACATACAAGACGGCGCTGGGACTGGTCGACTAGGGGAGGCGGGATGCACACGGACCTGACGATCAACGGCGCGGCGCACAGCGTCGATGTACCGGCGGCGACGCTGCTGGTCGAACTGCTGCGCGACCATCTCGGGCTGACCGGCACGCACATCGGCTGCGAGACCAGCCAGTGCGGCGCCTGCAACGTGCTGATCGACGGGCAGCCGGTGAAATCGTGCACGGTGCTGGCGGCGGCGTGCGCCGGCGCGCAGGTGACCACGGTGGAAGGGCTGGCGGACGGCGACACGCTGCATCCGATGCAGGCGGCGTTCCGCGAGCATCACGGGCTGCAGTGCGGCTTCTGCACGCCGGGCATGGTGATCGCCGGCATCGGTATCGCGCAGCGACACGGCGCGGGCGTCGACCGGGCGACGATCGCGCACGAGCTGGAGGGCAACCTCTGCCGCTGCACCGGCTATATCAATATTGTCTCGGCCATCGAGGCCGGCAGCAAGGCCATGGCCGATGCATGATTTCGAGCTGGTGAGACCGACTTCGCTGGACGCTGCCAAGGCAGCGTTTGCGGGCAGCGGCGAGGCGGCGTGGCTGGCCGGCGGCCACACGCTCCTACCCGCGATGAAGGCGCGGTTGCGCGCGCCGGAGCGGCTGGTCGATCTCAGTCTGGTCCCCGGCCTGACTGGCATTACCCGCGACGGCGACCGGTTGTGGATCGGCGCGATGGCGACGCACGCGACCATCGCCGCCGCTGCGACGGTGATGGCGAGCATCCCCGGCCTGGCAGCCGCCGCGCTGCTGGTCGGGGACCCACAGGTCCGTAACCGCGGGACTTTGGGCGGCGTCATTGCCAACAATGACCCCGCCGCCGACTATCCGGCCGTCTGCCTGGCGCTCGATGCGACGATCGAGACGGACCGTGGCAGCCACGCCGCGGACGATTTCTTCCAGGGCATGTTCGCCACCGCGCTCGCCGACGGCGAACTCGTCACCCGCGTCGGCTTCCGCGTTCCCGACGTCAGCCATTATGCCAAGTTCCGCCACCCCGCCTCACGCTATGCGGTCGCAGCGGTCTATGTCGCACGCTTCGGCAGCGACGCGCGGGTTGCGGTGACGGGGGCCGGGCCGGGCGCGTTCCGCTGGACGGCGGCGGAGGCGGCACTGGGCGCCGATTTCTCCGTCTCCGCCGTCGCCGGGCTGGCGATGCCGGCGGATGACCTCAACGGCGATATCCACGCCTCGCCTGAATACCGGGCGCAATTGTGCGCGGTGATGCTGCGCGATGCAGTGACCGCGCTTCAGACCCGGTAGTAGCCCGCGACCCGGTCGAGCGCGAGACACAGCACCAGCTTGGCGGCGCGTGCCGGCCATTTCAGCGCGCGCTCGGCGGTCTCCAGCCCGTCGCCCATGCAGACGACGCGCCATAATATATCCGACAAGCCCGGCCCGGCGGCCTCGATCGCGGCATCGAAGCGCTGGCGTGCGACGATCCGCGCGGTCGTCGGGTCGTTCGGCGGCGGTGCGCCGCGGGCCTGGCGGCCGGCGGGGGCGGCATCCCACCGCATCGTCACCGAGGGGTTATGCCCGGCCCGCATGAAGTCGGCGCGCAGCCGCTCGCTCGCGGCGAACTGGCGCGCCGTGACCAGTCGGCGGCGGACTAGCCAAGCGAGCGGCGATTCGGCGAGGTTGGCGGCAACCAGCACCCGGTCGCTGGCCTCGTCGGGCCTGAGTCGCCGGGTCGTCATCAAGCGGTTGCAACTGGGCGGCGCGGTCACGTCGGCGGCGGTCGGCATCGGCGAATCTCTCCAGCAGCGGAGTGAAATCTCTTGCCACAAGCGCACAACTGTAGGACAGAGTTAACCGCAAAGGTTTTAGGAGGCGTGGTTGATCACTCGTATCCGCGAGGTCCGCAAGGCTAAGGGCATGACCTTGCACGAGGTCGCGATGGCCTGCGTGCCACCGACGACGGCGCAGACGGTGGGTCGGCTGGAGACCGGCATGCGGACCGTTTCCGTCGGCTGGCTGAACCGCATCGCCAAGGCACTGGGCGTCGAGGCGGCGACGCTGGTGACACTGCCCGACCGCATCGACGTGCCGGTCAGCGCGGTGTTCGGCCCCGAGGGTCCGGCCGCGCCCCGGCGCAACGCGACGCTGCTCGCGCCGTCGCCCGCCGGCGAAGCCGTCGGCGTAAGCTTCGAAGTCGCGGCGGGCGAATATCGGGCCGGCGACGCGCTGTGGCTCGACAAGCTCGCGCCGGCGGACTTCGCCAAAGCGATCAACCGCGACGTGCTGGTACCGCGCGGCACCGGGCGCTTCGTGTTCGGACGGCTGGCGGCGAACGATGGCGGCAAGCTGCAGATCCTGCCGATCTCGCCGGGCGCGCGGCAGGTTGTGGTCGGCGATGCACCCTGGCTGGCGGTGGCCCGGACGCTGATCCGCGCCCTGTGACCGACCCCCTGATCGACGCGCTGGTCCCGGCGATGCGCGCCGCGGCCGCGGTTATCGAACGTGTCCGCGAGGCAGGCATCGTTCAGCGCGACAAGGCCGACGCCTCGCCGGTGACCGAGGCGGACGAGGCGGCGGAAGTCTTGCTGACCGCCGCGATTCGCGCGATCGATGCATCGCCAATCGTTGGCGAGGAAGCGCATGCCGCCGGCGACCGGGTCGATGCCGGCGGTCGCTTCTGGCTGATCGATCCGCTCGACGGCACCAAGGATTTCATCGCCGGTCGTGCCGGCTATTCCGTCAATGTCGCACTGATCGAGGGCGGCGTGCCCGTGCTGGGACTGGTGCTCAGCCCTCGCGACGGCGTGCTGTGGGCCGGTGCCCTGGGCCACGGCGCCTTTCGTGAGGACGAGCCGGAAGGTGCACGCATTCCGATCAGTACGCACCCGATGCGCCCGCTGCCGGTGGTCGTCGTCAGCCACAGCCACCTCGACCAGAAGACCGCCGACTGGGTGACCGCGCTCGGGGCCTGCGCGCTTGAACCGGCCGGATCCAGCCTGAAGTTCTGCCGCGTCGCGGAGGGCTCGGCCGACGTCTATCCCCGCTACGGCCCGACCTGCGAATGGGACACTGCCGCAGGGCACGCGGTACTGCTGGCGGCGGGCGGCGCGATGCGGGCCGCCGGCGGCGGTGACTTCATCTACGGCAAGCCGGCGTACAAGAACGGTGGCTTCCTCGCACTCGGCGACACAGGCGCGCTCGAGCGGCTGCCCCCCCTCTAGGCTGCGGCCAGCGACCGGAGGCGCAACGCCTAGCGGACGAATCGTGCGACGAGCTCGAGGTGGGTCGACCAGCGGAACTGCCCGACTGGCCACAAGCGCTCCAGCTGGAAGCCCGCACCGGTAAGCGTCCGCGCGTCGCGAGCGAAGGTGCTGGGGTTGCATGAGACCGCGACGACCAGCCTGAGCTTCGACGCGGCGAGCGCCGCCACCTGGGCGGCGGCACCGGCGCGGGGCGGGTCGAAGACCACGGCGTCGAAGCGGTCGAGCTCGGCGCCGGCGAGGGGCGACCGGAACAGGTCGCGGTGTTCGGTTAGCAGCTGAAGCCCCGCGGTGCGCGCCGCGAGGCCAAGGGCGGCGGTCGCCGGGCCGGCGGCATCGACCGCCAGCACGCGCGCGCCCCGGGCCGCCAGCGGCAGCGCGAACGTGCCGAGCCCGCTAAACAGGTCGACCACCCGCGGTGCCCCGCCGGTGGCGGCCAGAACGGCAGCGACCAGCGCGGCCTCGCCGTCCGCGGTCGCCTGCAGGAAGGCGCCCGGCGGCAGCGCCACCGGCACGCCGCCAAAGCGCAGGGTCGGCTGGTTGCGCTCGGCAATCGTGGTCAGGCCGTCCTCGTTCTCGATCGTCAGCCGGGCCAGCTTTTGGGCTTCGGCGAACGCGCCGAGGCGTTCGACCTGCTTCAGCGTGTTCGCGGCGATCCCGGCCAGCAGCACGTCGACGCCGGCGTCGCTGAGCGTCAGCGTCAACCCTGCCGCGCGGCCGTCGGGGAGGATGCCGCCGAGCAGCCGGCGCAGCGGCGCGACCAGCGCGAACAGTTCGGGCCGCAGGACATGGCACTCGTGCAGATCGACCACCCG
Source organism: Sphingomonadales bacterium (assembly GCA_038210595.1). Taxonomy (GTDB): domain Bacteria; phylum Pseudomonadota; class Alphaproteobacteria; order Sphingomonadales; family Sphingomonadaceae; genus Glacieibacterium. The sequence continues at coordinate 12,231 of JBBQWN010000030.1, forward strand.
GTGGCTCGCCTCCGCATTGAAGCCAAGCACCAGCATGCCGCCGTTTCGCACCGCCCTCAGCGCGGCGCGGCGGCGCGAGCGTGGCGGCGACAGGTGGACAGGCTCCAGCCTGCCCACCGTGATGCCGGTGAGCGCACTTTCGATCCGCTCCACCGCCCAGCGTGCATAGGCCGGGTCGGCGACATGCTGAAGCTGACAGCCGCCGCAGTCGGGGAAGTGGCGGCACGGCGGGTTCTGGTGGTCGGGACCGCGGAGCAGCATGCCGTCGTCGCCCAGCGTGTCGCCGGGCACGCCGAACGGCACGAAGCGGCCATCGTCTGTGACGCCGTCGCCGCGCGCGCCGATGCGGACGATCGCGGTCAAAGCGATGCGAGCGCGGCGGGGATCAGCCCGGCAAGGTCGTCGGCGATCAGGCCGGTGCCGCCGCGACGGCCAAGGTCGCCGTGCAGCCAGACCCCGGCGCATGCGGCATCGAACGCATCCACGCCCTGCGCCAGGAGGCCGGTGATCAGTCCGGCCAGGACATCGCCGGACCCGGCAGTGGCAAGGTTCGCGGACGCATGGACGTTGACGCTGGCGCGGCCGTCGGGGGCGGCGACGACGGTGTCAGGGCCTTTCAGCGCGACCACCGCGCCGACACGGGCAGCGGCGGCACGGGCGCGCTCCACCTTGTTGCCGCGTGCGTCCGGGAATAGCCGGGCGAATTCCCCTTCGTGCGGAGTCAGTACTGCGGGCGCGCGGAGGCGGCTGCGCAGGCCTTCCGCGCCGGCGGCGAACAGCGTGAAGACGTCGCCGTCGAGGACCAGCGGCCGGCCGGCGGCGAGCGCCGCCTCGACCAGCCCGCGGGCCCGGGCATCGCGGCCGAGCCCAGGGCCAACGAGCAGCGCGGTGAGGTGCCGGTCGGTCAGCAGCCGCGCCAGCGCCGTGCCGTCATCGGCGATGCGCAGCATCACCGCGTCGAGCCGCGCGGCGTTTTCGGTCTGCGCCGGGGTCGGTGCGACCAGCGTCACGAGTCCCGCGCCGACCCTGAGCGCCGCCAGCGCCGCCAGCCGCGCCGCGCCACCGTGACCGGCCGGGCCAGCGACGACCAGCGCCGAGCCGCGCGCGTATTTATGGCTTGCGGGTGCGAGGCGCAGCCGGGACGGCCGGGTATTGCGAACCAAGGTCGACGCCACCGCCACGCCGATGTCGGCGATCGTTACCCGGCCGCACCACGGCGCGGCCGGATGCAGCAGATGGGCGGGCTTCAGCGCCGCGAAGGCGACGGTCAGGTCGGCCTCGTACGGGCAGCCGAGATCGGCACCGTCATCGCTCCCGACGCCGCTGGGCAGGTCGAGCGCGACGCGTAGCCGCGCGGCGGCGAGGCGTTCCAGCGCCCCGACATGCGCTGCACCCAGCGGCCGGGTCATGCCGATGCCGAACAAGGCATCGACCAGGCATTCAGCGACCGGTGCATCGGACAGGGGCACGACCGGCCCGTCCCAATCGGCGGCTGCATCCCGTGCCGGTCCTGTGCCGGGCCGCGCGTCGGCTGCCACCGTGACCGCGATCCCGGCTGCGGCGAGATGCCGGGCCACGACATAGCCATCGCCGCCGTTGCCACCCGGACCGCAGGCGACCACCGCGGTGCGCGGCGCGTCGTAGCGCAGGATTGCGGTCGCTGCGGCGCGACCGGCGCGCTCCATCAGCTCACGTGCCGGAACCCCGCTGGCGATGGTCCGGGCCTCGGCGTCGCGCATCGCTTCGGAGGTCAGGACCGGGGCCGGGCTTGTCAAAGCCGCGGCTCGGTGTAATCGGCTGACGGCATGGCCCGAAACCTCATTCTTGCGCTTGGCGCGGCACTGCTGCTCGCGTCGTGCGCTGCTTCACCGCTTTATGTCCAGAGCAGCAGCGTAACACGCGGGACGGTCGGCGAGATTCCGCGCGATGGCCGCGGCGAGCCGATCTTCAGCGCGATCCGCAACCCGGTGGCACCGCCGCCGGCAAGCTATGTTCCCCCCGCGCCCGGCATCCCGGTGACGGGACCCGGTGCGGAGGCGTTCGCGCCGCCGCCGCCGCCCGCCACGGCGGCCCCGCTCGTGCTGCGCCCCGCCGTCACCGACAAGGACCGGCGCAAGGCGTGCAAGCACTGGCGCAGCTGCCGCTAGCTCAGATATCGGCGTAGACGTGCCGCTCGGCCTTTGCGCCGGGATGCGTGAGTGCGCCCAGCGACGCAGGACCGACGGTCTGGGCATAGCGGTAGAGCGCCCCCGACTGATAGGCGTTGACCCGTGGCACCCAGGCCGCCTTGCGCGCTGCCAGCACGTCGGCGGAGACGACGAGGTCGATGGTCCCGGCCTCGGCATCGATGCGGATGGTGTCGCCGTCCTCGACCAGCGCGATCGGGCCGCCGTCCGCCGCCTCCGGCCCGACATGGCCGATGCAGAAGCCGCGCGTCGCGCCCGAGAAGCGGCCGTCGGTGATGAGCGCCACGTGCTCGCCCAGCCCAAGACCGTACAGCGCGGCGGTCGTCGACAGCATCTCGCGCATGCCGGGACCACCCTTGGGGCCTTCGTAGCGGATGATCAGCACCTCGCCCTTGTTGATCAGGCGGCCCTCGACCGCGGCGAAGCATTCCTCCTCGCTGTCGAAGACGCGGGCTGGGCCTTCGAACTGCAGCCGGTGGAGCCCTGCGACCTTGACGATGGCACCGTCGGGGGCGAGCGAACCGCGCAGGCCGACGACGCCGCCGGTCGGTGACAGCGGGTTGCTGACCGGGTGGATGACCTTGTTGTCGACCCAGGTCACGTCGGCCAGGTTCTCGGCCAGCGTCCTGCCGGTTACGGTCATGCAGTCGCCGTGCAGGAAGCCGCCGTCCAGCAGTGTCTTCATCACCATGTAGATGCCGCCGGCGTCGTACAGGTCGCGCGCCACATACTGCCCGCCAGGCTTCAGGTCGGTGATGTAGGGCGTGCGCTTGAAGATCTCGGCGACGTCGAACAGCGTAAAGTCGATGCCCGCCTCGCTCGCCATCGCCGGCAAATGCAGCGCGGCGTTGGTCGAGCCGCCGGTCGCGGCGACCACCGTCGCAGCATTCTCGAACGCCTCCCGCGTGCAGATGTCGCGCGGACGCAGGTTGATCTCAAGGCACTTCATCACTGCCTCGCCGGCGGCGACGGCCAGCCCGGCGCGGCCTTCATAGGGCGCGGGCATCATGTTCGACGACGGCAGCGACAGGCCGATGGCCTCGGCGACGCAGGCCATGGTGTTGGCGGTGAACTGGCCCCCGCACGCACCGTGGCCGGGGCAGGCAACCTTTTCCAGCGCGGTCAGGCGCGCCAGCGGGCAGGTGCCGGCGGCGAACTGGCCGACCGCCTCGAACACGTCGACGACGGTGACGTCCTTGTCCTCGAACCGGCCCGGCAGGATCGAGCCGCCATAGACGAACACGCTCGGCACGTTCAGGCGCAGCATCGCCATCATCATGCCCGGCAGGCTCTTGTCGCAGCCCGCGAAGGCGAGCAGCGCGTCATAGCTGTGGCCGCGCATCGACAGCTCGACCGAGTCGGCGATGACCTCGCGGCTGACCAGCGAGGACTTCATCCCCTGGTGGCCCATCGCGATGCCGTCGGTGACGGTGATGGTGTTGAACCGCCGCGGCGTGCCGCCCGCCGCGATTACGCCGGCGCGCGCCGCATCGGCCTGCGCGTCGAGCGTCGTGTTGCACGGTGCGGAGTCGTTGCCCGCCGACACCACGCCAACGAACGGCTTGGCGATGTCTTCGGCGGTCAGGCCCATGGCGTAGTAATAGCTACGATGCGGCGCGCGTTCCGGCCCGACGGTGACGTGGCGGCTGGGCAGGCGGGACTTGTCGAACGTCATGGCTTGGCTCCCCTTCAACGCCTATGGCCGGCGACCGGCTCACGCCCTCAGCCGCGCGAGGCGGCAGTTGGCTTTAGGTTCACCCGAACCGGTTGTCCCGCGGAAAGCCCTGTGGCGGCAGGCGGCCGGCCGTGCCGCGCGCGCCCTCCCAGGCGGCGAGGTCGGTCTCGACGCGCGTCCTGGTCCCCGCGCCGCCCATCGTCCAGCTGAGGCCGTCAGCGCGGCGGAAGGGCAGAGCGTCGGACAGGCCGCCATCCTTGTACTTCTGCAGGGCGACGCCCTGGCCGCGAGCCATAAGCGGGACCGGCTCCAGCGCGGTGACCAGCAGCTTGCGGTTGTCGCCGACCAGCGCCAGCGCGTCGTCGTCGGTGCCGATGCGGCGGATCACCTTCAGCTTCGCACCGGCCCGTGGCGTCATCACCTGCCGGCCCTTGCGCGTCTCCGCGAGCAGGTCGTCGCCTGCCACGATGAAGCCGCGCCCGTCGTCGGCGGCCAGCAGCCACTTCGCGCCCGCAACGTGCGCGAACACGCCGATCACCTCGCCGTCCATGTCGATCATCAGCTTCAGCGGCTCGCCGAACCCCCGTCCGCCGGGCAGGCGGTCGGCGCCGAGCGTGTAGAAGCGGCCGTTGGCGGCGGCGATCACGACCTTGTCCGTGGTCTGGGCGTGGAAGGCGTAGGCGGCGCCGTCGCCTTCCTTGAACTTCAGCGCCTCCGCGCCCGACAGATCGGCGTGCCCCTTCATGGCGCGAATCCAGCCCTTTTCGGACACGATGACGGTGACCGGCTCCTTGTCGATCATCGCTTCCAGCGGGATGATGGTGACCGCGGGCGCGTCGGCGATCGTCGTGCGGCGGCGGCCGAGCGCGGTCTCGGGAGCGTAGCGGGCGCGCAACGTCGCGATGTCGGCGGTGATGCGGGCGCGAAGCTCGTCGGGTGACTTCAGGAGCTTGCGCGCCGCATTGGCCTCGGCGGTCAGCGCCTTGTTCTCCTTGTTGATCTCCATTTCCTCGAGCTTGCGCAGCGACCGCAGGCGCATGTTTAGGATGGCCTCCGCCTGCCGCTCGCTCAGCGCGAAGGCGGCGATCAGCTCGGCCCGGGGATCGTCCTCGTAGCGGATAATGCGAATCACCTCGTCGAGGTTCAGGTAGGCGATCAGCAGGCCGGCCAGGATCTCCAGCCGGTCGTCGATCTTGGCCAGTCGGAACTCTGTGCGCTTGACCAGCACGTCGAGCTGGTGGTCGAGCCAGGCGCGCAGCACGCCGGTCAGGCCCATCACGCCGGGCCGCCGGTTCTTGTCCAGCACGTTGAGGTTGAGCGGGAAGCGCGTCTCCAGGTCGGTCAGCTTGAACAGGCTCTCCATCAGCACGGCCGGCTCCACGTTGCGGCTGCGCGGTTCGAGGATCAGGCGGATTTGCGCGTCTGATTCGTCGCGGACGTCGGCGAGGATCGGCAGTTTGCGGTCGTTGATCAGCGCCGCGATGTCCTCGATCAGCTTGCCCTTGACGACCTGATAGGGGATTTCGGTGACGACGATCGTCCAGGTGCCGCGGCCCTGGTCCTCGACCTCCCAGCGGGCGCGCAGGCGGAACGATCCGCGCCCGGTCGCATAGGCTTCGCGGATTGCGGCCTTGGGCTCGATGCACAGCCCGCCGGTGGGAAAATCGGGGCCCGCGAACACCTCCAGCAGACTGTCCAGCGGCGTCTCGCTGTCCGCCAGCAGCAGGGTCGCCGCATCGCAGACCTCGGCGACATTGTGCGGCGGAATGCTGGTCGCCATCCCGACCGCGATGCCGGCCGCACCATTGGCCAGCAGGTTGGGGAAGGCGGCGGGGAAGACCTCGGGCTCCTCCTCCTCGCCGTTGTAGGTGTCGCGGAAGGGGACGCAGGCCTCGTCGAGCCCGTCCATCAGTTCGGCGGCGGCGTGGGTCAGCCTTGCCTCGGTGTAGCGCATGGCGGCCGGATTATCGCCGTCGATGTTGCCGAAATTGCCCTGGCCGTCGACCAGCGGGTAGCGCAGCGAGAACTCCTGCGCGAGACGTACCATGGCGTCGTAGATCGATTGGTCGCCGTGCGGGTGGTACTTGCCCATCACGTCGCCGACGACGCGCGCGCACTTTTTGAACGCTGTGCCGTTCCGGACGGTGCCGTCGGGCTCCATCTTGAGCAGCCGCATCGCCCACAGCAGGCGGCGGTGCACCGGCTTCAGCCCGTCGCGGACATCGGGCAGCGACCGCGCCGTGATCGTCGACAGAGCGTAAACGAGGTAACGGTCGCTGAGCGCGTCCGCGAACGGCGTATCGAGGATGCGGTCTTCGGGTTCGGGCATGGCGGCGGAGTAGCACCCCGCCGCCGCCCGTGACTAGAACTTCAGGCTGATGCTGCCGGCGATCTCGTCGGCGTTGCCGGTGTTCTGGCTGAACGTACGCACCGTCGTCACCGCCGGCGTGCCGGCGAACAGCGGATCGATGCGGTCGACGGTCCGCGTCGCGACAAAGATGTGCGCATAGCTGCCGTTCAACGCGATGCGGTCGCTGAGATGATAGGTCAGGCCGGTCGTCGCCCACCAGCGGTTGCCGTCGGGCACGCGGGTGGTGCGCAGGCCGTCCCGCGTCGGGGTCAGGTCGCGCATGCCGCCGACGCGGACGGTCAGCTTCTTCGATACGTCGTACTCGCCGCCCAGGCTGTAGCTCCAGGTGTCGCGGTAGCCCTGCTCGCTGTCGAGGAAGACACCGCTCGCGTCCTCCACCGTGATGCGCTTGAAGCGCGACCAGTTGTACCAGTTGACCGAGCCGAGCAGGCGGCCCTGGCCGAGGTCGAGAACGCCACTGACGGTCGCGATGTCGGGCGTCGAGATCGGTGCCGTGCCCGGCCGCGTGCCGTTACCGCCGGCGAGAGGCCCCAGCAGGCCGGAGAAGGTCACGCTCCCGTCCAGCCGCTGGTTGATGTGGCTGCGGTAGTGCGCGCCCAGCCGCACCGGCCCGAAGTCACCCAGGATGCCGGCGTTCCAGCCGACCGACCAGTCGTTGCCCTTGATCCGCAAATTGCCGTCGGCCAGCAGCGGCGAGACGTTGGGCAGGGCGCTGGTCAGCGTCGCCTTGAAATACTGCACGTCGACACCGCCGCCGATCGAGATGTGATCGTTCAGCTTGTACGCCACCGTCGGCTGGATGTTGTAGGTCTTGAGGTCCGAACGCAGCGAGTCGTAGCGCCCGAAGAAGCCGTCGTTATAGACCACTTTCAGCCCGAACGGCGCGCTGAGCCCGAGGCCCAGCCACAGCCGCGACTGACCGACCTGGTAGCCGACATAGCCGGACGGGATGAACACCGGGTTGGAGAACGGGTTGCCGGCGTCGTTGCCGCCGCTGGGGAAGGTGCCGCCGGGGCCGCTGCGGGTGCTGCCGAGGTCGCGCTGGCGGCTGGTGACATCGAGCAGATGCGAACCCAGCTCGATGTTGAGGCCGGGCAGGCGGGTCAGGCCGGCCGGGTTGTACCAGATCGTCGCGGCGCTGTCGCCGATGGCCGCGGAGCCGGCAAAGGCGCGGCCGACATCGAGCGGAGACTGTTCCTGGAGGAAGAAGCCGCCGGCGAGGGCGGGTGTGGCCGTGGCAGCGAGCAGGGCGGCGGCGAAAAACTTCATCAGGGCTCCAATGCAGCGTTGCCCCCCTGCGGTGCGCCGCCTAGGCGCTCGGTTCGCGGCCCGCAACCGTTGTTTCACCAAGGTTACGGACGATCTCCATCAGCCGCGCACGCGCCGGACGGAGGTTGGACGCCGCCCCGGTCAGCAGGTCGCGCTCGACGAACCAGCCGGTCGTCGTCAGCGCCGCCAGCACGTCGGTGGCCGAGACCGCCACGGCGGTGTCGCGCAGCAGGGCGGGCAGGGGCAGCAGTTTCGCCCGGTACGGCTCTCCCGCCGCCGCCGAAACCGCCTGCGAGGAGCGTGGTGAGACATAGACCAGCCCCTCCGTCACGCCCGTCGCGGCACAGCTGCCGAGGTCGAGGCCGAAGCCAAGCTCGCCGAGCAGCAGCAATTCAAAGCGCGCCACGCCCGCGGCCGCCGCCAGCGCCCCGGTTCCCGCCGCCATCGCCGCGCACAGCGCATCCAGCGCCGCGTACAGCCGCGGATAGGCTTGCCCCTCGCCCAGCGTCGCCGCGGTCAGGGTCGCCAGCCACTCGGTCGCCACGGCGTGCGTGCGGTCGAAGGCGAGCGCCGCGCGCGACGTGACCAGCTCGACCGTCGCCGCCGCCAGCTGCGCATCGACCCGCGACCGCAACTCGACCGCGACGACGTTGCCCGGCTGCAGCACCGGCCGCAGCTTGCGCGACCGCCCGCCCCGCACATAACCCGCCTGCACGCCGTCGTCGGGCGTCAGGAACCGCACCACCGCGCCATGCTCGCCGTGCGGCAGGCCGGTCAGCACGAGGGCGGTAGCGTTGAGGTGCATCAGTCGACGAAGTCGAGCCCCAGGCCCCGATACACCTCACGGTCGTCGCCCCAGTCGGCCTTGACCTTGACGTGGAGGAACAGATGGACCTTGCCGCCGGTCAGCTCGCCGATGGCGGCGCGGGCCTCCATGCCGATGGTCTTCAGCATCGCGCCGCCCTTGCCCAGCACGATGGCACGCTGGGTGTCGCGCTCGACCAGGATCTGCTGGTGGACGGCGACGCTGCCGTCCTTGCGCTCTTCCCACTTCTCGGTCTCGACGGTGGAGGCGTAGGGCAGCTCGGCGTGGAGGTGGCGGTAGATCGCCTCGCGGGTCAGCTCCGCCGCCATGATGCGGGTGGTGGCATCGCTCAGCTGGTCGGCGGGGAACAGCCACGCGCCCGCGGGCATCGCGGCCGCCATTGCGGCCTTCAGTTCGGGCACGCCGTCGCCGGTCTCGGCGCTGATGAAATAGGTCTCGGCGAACGGGCAGGCGGCCCCGGCCTGCGCGGCGAGGTCGAGCAGGCGCGGCTTCTTCGCAATATCGACCTTGTTCAGGATCAGCCACTTCGGCTCCGGCCGGCCGTTCAGCGCCTCGATCACCGCCAGGCTGTCGGCCTTCAGGCCCGACTTCGCATCGACGATGCAGGCGATCAGGTCGGCGTCGGCGGCCCCCTCCCAGGCGGCGCGGACCATCGCCCGGTCGAGGCGGCGGCGCGGCGCGAAGATGCCGGGCGTGTCGACCAGCAGCAGTTGCGTCTCGCCCTCGACCGCGATGCCCATCAGGCGGGTGCGCGTCGTCTGCACCTTGGCCGAGACGATCGCGACCTTCTGGCCGACGATCTGGTTGACCAGCGTCGACTTGCCGGCGTTCGGCGCGCCGACGACGGCGACGGTTCCAGCGCGCGTCATGGGGCAATCCTTTCGAGCATGGCGAGCGCGGCGGCCTTCTCGGCCTCCTGCTTGGAGGTGCCGCTGCCCTCGGCCGCATCGTGGCCGCGCAGCGTCACCGCGACCCGGAACTGCGGCTTGTGGTCGGGGCCGTCCTTCCAGGTCACCTGATAGTCGGGCGTGCCGAGCCGCTTGGCCGCCGCCCATTCCTGCAGGCGCGACTTGGGGTTCTCCGGCGCGGCCGTCGTGGTGTCCATCAACGGCGCCCAGGCGCGGCGCACGAACGCTTCCGCCGCCGCCCAGCCGGCGTCGAGATAGATCGCGGCGATCAACGCCTCCGCCACGTCGCCGAGCACGTTGGTCGAGCGTGCGACGTGCGCGGCGCGGGTGGCGCGGTCCATGATCAGCCGCTCGGGCACGCCGAGGCCGGTGGCGACGCGGGCACAGCTCGGCGCGTCGACGAGCACGTGGAAACGGGCGGTCAGCTTGCCCTCGGGCTCGTCGAGGTCGGCGTAGAGCCATGCCGCGATGACGCAGCCGAGCACGCGGTCGCCGAGAAATTCGAGCCGCTGGTAGTTCGCGCCGCCCGCACTCGGGTGGGTCATCGCCCGGCGGAGCAGGGCGGGGTCGGCGAAGTCGTGGCCAAGCGTCGCCTGCGCCCAGGCGACCAGCTCATCGTTCACAGCCGGGTGCCGATGCGGTCGGTCCGGATGGCGCGGAACCAGCCGAGCACGTCGCCGCGCGGCGCGAGACTGTCCAGCGAGAAGAAGATGACCGTGGCGCGCCCGACCAGGTTCGCCGCCGGCACCAGCCCGACGCCGCCGTCGGCGATGCTGAGCCGGCTGTCGGCGCTGTCGTCGCGGTTGTCGCCAAGCATGAAATACTGGCCAGCGGGCACGGTGATGAGCGGCGTGTCGTCGCGCAGCCCGCCCGCGATCAGATCGAGGACGGCATAGTCGCGCCCGTCCAGCGTCTCGATGAAGCGGCCACCGCCGGCGGCCCGCTTGGCGACGCGCACGCCGTTAATCTCCAGCACGCCGCCGGTCATGCGGACGCGGTCGCCGGGGATGCCGGCAACGCGCTTGATGAAGTCGGTGCGGTTGTCGGCGGGGCTCTTAAACACCACCACGTCGCCGCGTGCGGGCGTGCCGCCGCCGATGCGGCCGCCCCACAGCGGCAGGCCGAGCGGCAGGCTGAAGCGGCTGTAGCCATAGGGCCATTTCGCGACGAACAGATAGTCGCCGACCCTGAGCGTCGGCAGCATCGACTCCGACGGTATGTTGAACGGCTCGAACACGAAGCTGCGCAGGCCGAGCGCCAACAGCACCGCCGTACTGATGACACCAATGAAGCGCCGCAGCCGGGCATATTGGGTGGCGGCGCGCGCTTCGTGCGCGGCGCGGGCGCTGTCGATCAGGGCGGGGTTCATGGCCGCGGGGGGCTTGGCGCGCTGCCGGCCGCCAAGTCAAGCTTAGTCGCCGCCGCCGCCCCCATCGCCGCCGCCGCCATCGCCGCCGCCGTCACCGCCCCCGCCCGAGTCGCCCCCGCCGGAGTCGCTGGTGCCGCTGTCGGACCAGTCGCCGCTGGCGCCGCCGCCGCCGAAATCGCCGCCGCCGGGTGTGAAGCTGTCGATGCCCGCGGCGGCATCGCCGCCGTCCTGGCCGGCGGTCTCATAGGGGATCGGGACATAGCCGATGTTGGGGCTGTCATCCCGGTTGACGCGCTCCCGCCGCCGCCGGCCGGCGAACAGCACGACCAGGATGACGACCACGGCAATGGCGATCCACATCAGCTCGCCGGCTTGCCCATTTCGACGAGGCGGCGCGCCTGTTCGGCGAACTGCTTGCCGGCGTCACCTTCCTTCAGCCGCGCGCTGGCATCCTCGGGAACGGCGACGCCGCGCCGGGCGGCGGGGCGCGCCGCGATCGCGTCATGCCAGCGGGCGAGGTTGGGCAGCCCTTCGACATCGACGCCCGACCAGCTTGCGGTGCGCGTCCAGCACCAGTTGGCAATGTCGGCGATGCTGTAGTCGCCGGCCAGAAACTCGGTCTTGCCGAGTTGCGTGTCGAGTACCGTGAACAGGCGGCGGCACTCGCCCTGATAGCGCGCGATGGCGGCCGGGATCTTCTCCGGGAAATAGCGATAGAAGACATTGGCCTGCCCCATCATCGGGCCGACTCCGCCCATCTGGAACATCAGCCACTCCATGACCCGGCTGCGCCCGTGCGCGTCCGTGGGCATCAGCTGCCCGGTCTTCTCGGCGAGATAGACGAGGATGGCACCGCTTTCGAACACCGCGAAACCGTCGTCGGTCAATGCCGGCACGCGGCCGTTGGGACAGATATCGAGGAACCACTGCTGCTTCTGCTCGCCCGCCATCAGGTCGAGCGCCCGCACCTCATAGGGGAGCGCCATCTCCTCCAGCGCCACCGAGACCTTGTATCCGTTGGGCGTGGCGGCGGTGTAGAGCGTGATCGTCATGGCGCCTCCGGCAAGTCCAGTCGTGACGCCGCTGAAACTAGCAGAGAATCGCGCCCGGTCACGCGCTTCCGCGCGACGCCAGCGCGGCCAGCAGCTGCCGCGCCGCTTCGGCGGACGAGGCCGGGTTCTGCCCGGTAATCAGCAGCCCGTCGGTGACGACGTGGACCCCGAAGTCCGCCGTCTTCGAATAGTCGCCGCCCTTGGCCTTGAGCATGTCCTCGACCAGGTACGGCACGACATCGGTCAAGCCGACCGCGGCTTCCTCGCCGTTGGTGAAACCGGTCACCCGCCGGCCCTTGACGAGCGGCTCGCCATCCGCGGCGCGGACGTCGCGCAGGACACCCGGCGCGTGGCAGACCAGCGCCACCGGCTTGTGCGCGGCCAGTGTCGCCTCGATCAGCCGGGCCGAGACCGGGTCGTTGGTCAGGTCCCACAGCGGACCGTGGCCGCCGGGATAGAAAACGGCATCGAAATCAACGGGATCGATCTCGGCGAGCCGGTGCGTGCTGGCCAGTGCCGCGGTCGCCTCAGCATCGGCCTTGAACCGCCGCGTGGCATCGGTCTGGGCGTCCGCGGCATCGCTCTTGGGGTCGAGTGGCGGCTGTCCACCCCTGGGTGAAGCGAGCGTCAGCTCCGCCCCGGCATCCTTGAACACGTAATAGGGTGCCGCCAGCTCCTCGAGCCAGAAGCCGGTCTTCTCCCCGGTATCGCCAAGCCGGTCATGCGACGTGAGAACGATCAGCAGTTTCATAACCATTGCCCTTGCGATGCGTTGAGCCCCCGAAACGGCGACCTGCCGCCGGGGTTCCGTCGCCCGGCTAACCGCGCGGATGAAAGTGGCCGTGGATGCTGGCGGCCATCAGCTTGGAGATGCCGGGAGCCCGTTCGAGATCCTCCAGCGTCGCGCCGCGCACCGCCCGGCTCGTGCCGAAATGCATCAGCAGCGCGCGCTTCCGCGCCGGGCCGATGCCGGGGACATCGTCGAGCGGGTTGGCGACGATCGCCTTCAACCGCTTCGCCCGGTGTGCGCCGATGGCGAAACGGTGCGCCTCGTCGCGCAGCCGCTGCAGGAAGAACAGCACCGGCGCGTTCGGCGGCAGCACCAGCTCGCGGCCCGACGGCAGGTGGAAGGTCTCGCGGCCGGCGTTGCGGTCCGGGCCCTTCGACACGCCGACGACGCAGATGGCGTGCGCGCCGAGTTCGCCCATCACCTCCATCACCGCCGACAACTGCCCCTTGCCGCCGTCGATCAGCAGCAGGTCGGGCCACTCGCCGCCGGTCTTATCCGGATCCTCGCGCTCCAGCCGGGCGAAGCGCCGCGCTAGCATCGCCTTCATCATCGCGAAGTCGTCGCCCGGCGTGATGCTGGCATCGTTCATGTTGAACTTGCGGTACTGGTTCTTGCGGAACCCTTCCGGCCCAGCGACGATCATCGCGCCAAGCGCGTTGGTGCCCATGATGTGGCTGTTGTCGTAGACCTCGATGCGGGTTGGCGTCTCGGCGAGGTCGAACAGCTCGGCCAGCTCGCGCAGCAGTGCGCCCTGCGTGGTCGATTCCGCCAGCCGCCGCTCCAGCGCCTCCTCGGCATTGCGCTTGGCCTGCGCCACCAGCTGCCGCGCCGGGCCGCGCTGGGCGTGGCGCAGCGCGATGCGCTTGCCGGCGCGCTCCGAGAGCGCATCGGCGACCAGCGCCATCTCGTCGAGCGTACGGTCGATCAGGATCTCGCGCGGCGCCGGCACATCCTCGTAGAATTGCGCGATGAAGCTCATCAGCACCTCGTCCTCTGGCACCTCGCTGGTGTGCGCCGGGAAAAAGCTGCGGTGTCCCCAGTTCTGGCCGCCGCGGATGAAGAACATCTGGATGCACATCACGCCGGCATGGCAGGCTAGCGCGATGATGTCGGCGTCCTTGGCATCGTCGCCGGCGTTGATCGCCTGGCTACCTTGGATGAAGGTCAGCGCGCGCAGCCGGTCGCGGAACACTGCGGCGAGCTCGAAGTCCATCGCCTTCGCCGCCGCCTCCATCGCCTCGCCGAGCTTGCGCTGCGTCTCCTGGCTCTTGCCCGACAGGAACGCCTTGGCGTCTTCGACCAGCTCGGCATAGGCGTCCGCCTCGATGCGCCCGACGCAGGGTGCCGAGCAGCGGCGGATCTGGTGCAGCAGGCAAGGCCGTGAGCGGTTGGCGAAGAAGCTATCCGAGCACGAGCGCAGCAGGAACACTTTCTGCAGCGCGTTCAGCGTCGTATTGACCGCACCCGCACTGGCAAACGGCCCGTAGAACACGCCCTTCCCCTGCCGTGCGCCGCGATGCTTCGAGATGCGAGGGAAGCCGTGGTCCTCGCGCAGGAAGATGAACGGGAAGGACTTATCGTCGCGGAGCAGCACGTTGTAGGGCGGGCGAAAGCGCTTGATCAGCTGCGCCTCGAGCAGCAGTGCCTCGGACTCGCTGTTGGTCGTGACGATGGTCATGCCGCGGGTCTGCGCGACCATCCGCAGCAGCCGCTTCGGCAGCCTCGTGACCTGCGTGTAGTTGGTCACCCGGGCCCGCAGGCTGCGCGCCTTGCCGACATACAGCACACCGCCGCCGGCATCGGTCATACGATACACGCCCGGCCGCTGCGGCAGTGTTTTCAGCACGTTGCGGATGGCGGCGACACCGGTTTCGAGGTCGGGCTTGTCGGTACCGCGCACCGTGAAGGTCGCCGCATCTTCGGAAAATCGGTCATTGATCGGGGTTTGCGCCATCGCGCTGCCAAGTTAGGCGCGGGCGGCCTTGCTCTCAAGCGCCCGGCTCGCGCTTATCCACGCCGACTGTGGATAAGGACGTGGGCGAGGGTCGGACGGGCGAGGACGGCAGGGGGTTACAGTCCCGTGACACTTGGTCTGCCCGAAATTTGGGCAGCCTTGCTCCGGCCGGTTGCGGAGGCTAACCGCCGCCCATGTCCGCCGCCCCCCAGAAGACTGCCATCGTCACCGGCGGTGCCAAGCGCATCGGCGCGGCACTGGTGCGCGCGCTCGCCGAGGACGGCTGGTTTGTCGTTATCCACTGCAACCGCTCGCGCGAGGAGGCAGACGCACTGGCAGCCGAGATCGGGCAGGCGCGGGTCGTCGCCGCCGACCTCTCGGACCCCGCCGCTGCCGCCGCAATCATCGCTGCAGCCGAAGGCGCGCCGCCGCTCGGCCTGCTCGTCAATTGTGCGTCGCTGTTTGAATACGACCGCTTCGACGATTTTACGCTCGACGATTGGGACCTGCACATCGCCGTCAACCTGCGCGCCCCGACGCTTTTGATCCGCGCCTTCGCCGCCGCGATCCCCGACGGCGAGACCGCGTGCGTGGTCAATTTCCTCGACGCCAAGCTGGCGGCGCTCAACCCGGACTATTTCACCTACACCGT
>JBBQWN010000031.1:0-26623 GCA_038210595.1 Sphingomonadales bacterium
TGGGCCCGGATCACTGGACCTGGCACATGTACGATACCGTCAAGGGCTCCGACTGGCTCGGCGACCAGGACGCGATCGAATATCTCTGCCGCGAGGCGCCGGCGGCCGTCTACGAGCTGGAGCACTGGGGCCTGCCGTTCAGCCGCACCGAGGATGGCCGTATCTACCAGCGCCCGTTCGGCGGCATGACCACCAATTACGGCGAGGGCCGCGCCCAGCGCACCTGCGCCGCCGCCGACCGCACCGGCCACGCCATGCTCCACGCGCTGTATCAACAGAGCCTGAAGCACGACACCGACTTCTATATCGAATATTTCGCCATCGACCTCATCATGGTGAACGGCGAATGCAAGGGCGTCATCGCGCTCAACATGGAAGACGGCAGCATCCACCGCTTCCGCAGCCATTCGGTCGTGCTCGCCACCGGCGGCTATGGCCGCTGCTATTTCTCGGCGACCAGCGCGCACACCTCGACCGGCGACGGCGGCGGCATGGCGATCCGTGCGGGCGTACCGATGCAGGACATGGAGTTCGTGCAGTTCCACCCGACCGGCATCTACGGGGCGGGCGTGCTGATCACCGAGGGCGCGCGCGGCGAGGGCGGCTACCTGACCAATGCCTCGGGGGAGCGCTTCATGGAGCGCTATGCTCCGCACGCCAAGGACCTCGCCAGCCGCGACGTCGTCAGCCGCTCGATGGCGATGGAGATGCGCGAAGGCCGCGGCGTCGGTGCCGAGGGCGACCACATCAACCTGCACCTCAATCACATCGACCCGGCGGTGCTGCACGAGCGCCTGCCCGGTATCAGCGAGACCGCCAAGATCTTCGCCGGCGTCGATGTCACCAAGGACCCGATCCCGGTGACCCCGACCGTCCACTACAACATGGGCGGCATCCCGACGAATTATCACGGCGAGGTCGTCACCCTGAAGGACGGCGACCCGGATTCGGTCGTGCCCGGGCTGTTCGCGGTCGGCGAGGCGGCGTGCGTCTCGGTCCACGGGGCGAACCGCCTGGGATCGAACAGCCTGATCGACCTCGTCGTGTTCGGCCGCGCCACCGCGCACCGCATCGGCGCGACGGTCAAGCCGATGACCGCCCACGCGCCGTTGCCGAAGGACAGCGCCGACTTCGCGGTCGGGCGGCTCGACGGCTTCCGCTTTTCCAAGGGCTCGTCGCCGACCGCCGCCATCCGCCTGGCGATGCAGAAGACCATGCAGTCGAACGCTGCCGTTTTCCGCACCTCCGAGGTGCTGGCCGAAGGCGAGCGCAAGATCGACGCGGTCTACCAGAACATGGCCGACATCGGCATTTCGGACCGCAGCCTGGTGTTCAACACCGACCTGATCGAGGCGCTGGAGCTCGACAACATGATCCCGCAGGCGGTGATGACCATGCACATGGCCGCCGCCCGCCACGAAAGCCGTGGCGCGCACATGCACGAGGACTTCCCCAAGCGCGACGACGGCGAGTGGATGCAACACAGCCTCGGCTGGTTCCGCGACGGCGGCGTGACGCTCGCGAAGCGTCCGGTGCACAGCTACACGCTGACCGACGAAGTGGCGTATATCAAGCCGAAGGCGCGGGTTTACTGATGGCTGAATTCTCCCTCCCCGCGAACTCCGTCATCAAGGGCGGCGGCAAGCGTTTCCCGGCACCGCCGGGGGCGACGCGGACCAAGGCGTTCAAGATTTATCGCTGGAACCCCGACGACGGGCAGAACCCGCGCTACGACACCTACGAGCTCGACCTCGACACGACGGGGCCGATGGTTCTCGACGCGCTGATCAAGATCAAGGCCGAGGTCGATTCGACGCTGACCTTCCGGCGGTCGTGCCGCGAGGGCATCTGCGGCTCGTGCTCGATGAATATGGACGGCACCAACGGGTTGGCCTGCACCACCGCCATCGCGGACATCGCCGGCGAGGTGCGGATCACGCCGCTGCCGCACATGGAAGTGGTCAAGGACCTCGTCCCCGACTTCAAGCACTTCTACGCGCAATACGCCTCGATCAAGCCGTGGCTGCAGACCGTAACGCCCGATCCGTCGGGCGAGGAGCGCATTCAGACGGTGGAGGACCGGTCGAAGATCGACGGGCTGTACGAGTGCATCCTGTGCGCCTGCTGCTCGACCGCCTGCCCGTCCTACTGGTGGAACAGCGACAAGTTCCTGGGCCCGGCGATCCTGCTGCAGGCCTATCGCTGGCTCGCCGACAGCCGCGACGAGATGACCGGCGAGCGGCTGGACGCGCTGGAGGACCCGTTCCGCCTGTACCGCTGCCACACCATCATGAACTGCGCCAACGTCTGCCCGAAGGGGCTGAGCCCGGCCAAGGCGATCGCCGAGATCAAGAAGATGATGGTCGAGCGGGCGGTCTAGGAGAGCGACGATGCGGCTGGCAGGCAAGACGGCGCTGGTCACCGGCGGCTCGCGCGGGATCGGCGCAGGTATCGCGACGCGGCTGGCGGCCGATGGGGCCGATGTCGCGATCACTTACAACAGCAACCGCGAGGCGGCCGATCGCACGGTCGCTGCGATCGTCGCTCACGGGCGCCGGGGCTACGCGGTGCAGGCCGACGGCCGCGATACCACGGCACTGCGTGACGGCGTTGCGGCGGCGGCGCAGGCGCACGGCGGGCTCGACATTCTGGTCCACAATGCCGGCACCGCCGACATGGGGACGATCGGCGCAATCAGCGACGAGTCCTATGCCAAGCAGTTCGAGACCAACGTCGATGCGGTGTTTCACGGCACTGTCGCCGCCCTGCCTCACCTACGCGACGGCGGCCGCATCCTGATCATCGGCAGCATCAACGCGCATTCGCTGCGCTTCCCCGGCGCGTCGGTCTATGGCGCGACCAAGGCTGCGGTGGTCGCGCTGGCGAAGGGCTGGGCGCGCGATCTCGCGTCGCGGCGCATCCTGGTCAACGTCATCCAGCCTGGACCGATCGACACCGATCTCAACCCGGCATCGGGGCCGTTCGCGGCTGTGATGGCACCGGGCACGGCGCTCGGCCGCTACGGCACCGTCGAGGAAGTCGCCGCGGTCGCCGCGTTTTTCGCCAGCGACGACGCCAGCTACATTACCGGCGCGACGCTCGACGTCGACGGCGGCTTTTCGATCTGAGGTTGCGGCACGCGGGGTTTGACCGCTACCTGCACCGATGCCCCGCGAACTCATCACGACCGGCGACCATGCCGGGTGGCACCGCTGGCATCGCGAGCCCGATGGGCGCTTCGCCTCGCTGCTCGGCGATTTCTACTTCCGGCCCGGCGCCGACGGGGTCGAGTGCCGGATGGCGACCGACCGGCGGCATTCGAACGGACTCGGCTATCTGCACGGCGGTTTCATCATGTCGTTCATCGACATGGCGATGTTCGCCTTCATCGCGCCGCAGCTGGAGAAAAGCGCCGCGGTGACGCTGAGCTGCGCGACGGATTTCCTGTCGGCCGGCAAGGTCGGCGAGCCGATCGAGGCGCGTGGCGAAATCCTGAAGGAAACCGGCAAGATGCTGTTCGTCCGCGGGCTGGTGACGCAGGGCGGCCAGAACGTCGCCTCGTTCACGGGCACAATGCGAAAAGTGCCACACGTGCCGCGCCCGGAGGGGGATGCGGCCCCCGCGCGGCCTGCCGCGGCCACCCCGGAAGCGTGAGCGACAGCGCCTACGACCGGCTGGTCGCCGCCGGTGAGCTTAAACCCGATCCCGACCAGGCGGCGGCGGCAGACCAGCTGTACAAGCTGCGCAAGGCGCTGGCATCGTACCACACGCCCGGGTTCATCGGCCGCCTGTTCGCCAAGCCTCCGCCGCCCCCGAAGGGCATCTATCTGTGGGGCGGCGTCGGGCGCGGCAAGTCGATGCTGATGGACCTGTTCTTCGCGCACGCGACGGTCGAGCCGAAACGCCGCGTCCACTTCCACGAGTTTATGCTGGAGGTTCACGCCGATATCCACACGGCGCGAGAAGCGGCGCGCGATGACCCGATCCCGCACGTCGCGGCGGCCATTGCGGCGTCGGCGCGGCTGCTGTGCTTCGACGAGATGCAGGTGCGCGACGTCGCCGACGCGGCAATCCTTTCGCGCCTGTTCGCCGCGCTGTTCGACGCCGGCGTGACGGTGGTGACGACCAGCAACCGGCCGCCCGCCGACCTCTACAAGGATGGCCTCAACCGCCAGCTGTTCCTGCCCTTCATCGCGCTGCTGGAAACCCGGCTGGAGGTGATCGGTCTGAACGGTCCGGTCGACTACCGGATGCAGCGGCTGGGCGGCGGGCCGACCTATTTCACGCCCAACGGCCCGGCGGCGACCGCAGCGATGTCGGCGGCGTTCTTCCGCATGACCGATTATCCGGTGGAGGACCGCGCCAACGTGCCGTCGGAGACGATTGCCGTGCCCGGCGGCCGCAGCCTGTTCGTGCCCAAATCGCTGAAGGGTGTGGCGGTGTTCTCGTTCAGCCGGCTGTGCCGCGCGTCCCTGGGGGCGGCGGACTATCTCGCCGTGGCGCGGCGCTACCACACGGTGTTCCTGGTCGGCGTGCCGCGGCTGAGCCCGGACCTGCGCAACGAGGCGTCGCGATTCGTGACGCTGATCGACACGCTGTACGAGCATCACGTCAACCTGCTCATCGCCGCCGACGCGCCGCCGGCGGACCTGTATCCAGCCGGCGACGGGTCGTTCGAATTCGAGCGCACGGTGTCGCGGCTCAACGAGATGCAGTCGGCGGACTATCTGTCGCGGGGCCACGGCGCGCACGGTTGACCCTTGCGTCAACCGCCCCGAGGTCTATTTGGGGGCGACCAATTGAGCGCCGCGCGAATCCCAGCTGGCGATCCGGAGTCCCGATTTGCGTCGTATCCTGTTCCTGAGCATCGCGGGGCTGCTGGCGCTCGCCGCGATTGCCTATGCGGTCTATTATTTCACCACCGGCCGCTACATCCAGACGACGGACAACGCCTATGTCGAGGCCGATATCGCGGTCATCGCGCCCAAGATCGATGGCTATGTCGCCACCGTCGCCGTAACCGATAACCAGCCGGTCAAGGCGGGCGACGCGCTGTTTACCCTCGACGACCGCGACTATCGCGCGGCGCTGGCGAAGACGACCGCCGAAGTGGCGCGGCTGCGCGACGCGATCAACACCGCCAGCAGCACGGCCAGCGCGGGCGGTTCGCAGATCGGCGAGGCGCAGGCGTCCCTGCTCGCGGCGCGGGCGGAGGCGGCACGGGCGCGGGCCGATGTCGCGCGCTTCGGAACGCTGCTGAAGCAGGGCTGGGTGTCGAAGGCGAACTATGACGTGAAGGTCGCCGACGCGGAGTCCCGCGACGCCGCGGTCGCGCAGGCGCAGGCCGCGATCGCCGCGGCGCGGTCGTCGGCGAGCGCCTCGCGTTCCGGCACCGGCGGGGCGCGGGCGTCGCTGGCGGGGGCGCAGGCGAGCGTCGCGGCGGCGCAGCTCGACCTAGGAAATACCGTTATCCGCGCGCCCGTCGACGGGGTCGTCGGCAACCGCACCGTCCGCACCGGGCAATATCTGCGCATCGGCCAGCAGGCGCTGGTCGTCGTGCCGCTGGCGCGCGTCTATGTTGTCGCCAACTTCAAGGAGACGCAGATCGGCAGGATGCATGCCGGTCAACGGGTCGAGCTCAAGGCCGATGCCTATAAGGGCCAGACCGTGACCGGGCATATCGTCAGCCTGTCGCCCGCCGCCGGTTCGCGCTTCTCGGTGCTGCCGCCGGAGAATGCGACGGGCAACTTCACCAAGATCGTGCAGCGCGTGCCGGTGAAGGTGCAGCTCGATCCGCTGCCGAAGGGCGTGCGGCTGGTGCCCGGCATGTCGGTCGAGGCGTCGGTCGACGTGCGTGGCTAGCGTTGCCGCCACCGCCGCGCCGCCCGCGCCGGTCAGCGACTTCCCGCCGCTGCCGCAGTTCATCGGCTTTCTGCTGATGGCGTTCGGCATGTTCATGGCGATCCTCGACATCCAGATCGTCAGCGCGTCGCTCAGCCAGATTCAGGCGGGCCTCGCCGCGTCGGCCGACGAGATCAGCTGGGTGCAGACCAGCTACCTCGTCGCCGAAGTCGTGATGATCCCCCTGTCGGGCTTTCTGGCGCGCGCGCTGTCGACGCGCTGGCTGTTCGTGCTGTCGGCGGGCGGCTTCACGCTGGCCAGCCTGCTCTGCTCGACGGCGGGCAGCATCGAGGAGATGATCGTCTACCGCGCGCTGCAGGGGTTCCTGGGCGGCGCGATGATCCCGACGGTCTATGCCGCGTCGTTCGCGATGTTCGGGCGCAAGCGGCAGACCGGGGTGACCGTCGCGGTGTCGCTGATCGTGACGCTGGCCCCCACCATCGGCCCGGCGCTCGGCGGCTGGATGACCGAGACGTTCAGCTGGCATTGGCTGTTCCTGATCAATTTGATGCCCGGCATCCTGATCACCTTCGGGGTGTGGGCACTGGTCGATTTCGACAAGGCCGACCTGTCGCTGCTGCGGCGCATCGACTTCCTCGGGCTGGCCGGCATGGCGCTCTTCCTGGGCGGCCTCGACTTCGTGCTGGAAGAGGGCGCGCGCAACGACTGGTTCGCCGATCCGACGGTGTTTCGCGTGGCGGTCGCGGCCGTGCTCGGCGGCGCGATGTTCGCCTGGCGGCAGCGCACCGCGGACGTGCCGATCGTCGACCTGCGGCCGTTCGCCAACCTGAACTTCATGGCGGGCACGGTTATCGGCGCGGTGTTCGGCATCGGCCTGTACGGGCTGGTCTATCTCTACCCGCTCTACCTCAGCCGCGTCGCGCATCTGTCGAGCGGGCAGATCGGCAGCATCGTCTTCGTCACCGGCCTGTTCATGGCGGGGTCGGCCCCGCTGGTCGGCACCATCGCGCGCAAGACCGATCCGCGCGGCGTGCTGACCGCGGGCTTCCTGCTGCTGTCGCTATCGTGCTTCCTGACCCGGACGATCGACGCGGACTGGCGGTTCTGGGAGCTGTTCTGGCCGCAGGCGATCCGCGGCGTCGCGCTGATCTGCTGCATCGTGTCGATCAGCGTCACCTCGTTTGCGACGCTGGCGCCGGAGCGGCTGAAAGATGCCAGCGGGCTGTTCACCCTGATGCGAAACCTGGGCGGCGCGGTCGGGCTGGCGTTGATCAACACGGTCGTGCTGAGCCGGTTCAACCTGCACTGGAGCCGGCTTGGCGAGCACGCCAACATGGGGCTGCCGCAGGTCCAGGAGCGGGTCGATGCGGTCACCGCGCTCGCCACCCAGCGCGGCATGGCGGACCCCGGCGCGATGGCGATGCGGGAGCTTGGCAACCTCGTGCAGAACCAGGCGCTGGTGCTCAGCTACGCCGATTGCTTCACTTTGCTGTCGGTGCTGTTCCTGGCCGCCGCCTGCGTGCCGTTCATGCTGCGCCGCCCGCCGACCTTTGAGTCGCCGCCTGCGGAGCATTGATCCGCGCTAGGTCGTGTGGCTCAGCGCGGCGTAGTAGCGCCGGGCGTAGTCGGCGATGGCATTGGCCTTGTCGAGCCGGTTGACGATGCGGCGTGCGTTGACCCAGTCGCAGCGCGGTCCGGCGATGTAATCGCCCAGCTTCTTGCCGGTGTAGAGGCCGCGCATCATGCCCATGAACAGGATCGGCCCGGCATGGACCGGATCGAGCGCCAGTTCCGGCTTGCCGTACAGATCCACCTTCAGCAGGTCGCCGAACTTGCGGTAGTTATAGTCCCAGGTCAGCTGGCAATAGCCGCGGCCATAGTAGCGTGGCGCATAGGGGTGGCCGCGGCCGCGGCCATACTCCTCGATCGGGCGCATGGTCCGGTCGGTCTCGTGATGCACCGTCGCCAGGATATAGGCGAGCCAGCGGTCATCCTCGGCCTGATGGTCGCGGTCCCAGGTGTCGAGCAGCAGCGTCAGCCCGGCAACCTGGCTGGCACGCAGGCTGCCGCCGAACAAAGTGGTCCGCGCATAGTCGAAGAAGAAGTCGCGATTGATCGTCATCGTCGGTCCTCCCGGAACCGTAATGATAACCCCGCGCCACGCAGCGGCAAACATCGATTCCATGCGGGCGGGCGCGGTTGCAGCCGCCGGGCAAGCGGGCTATCCGCCTGACCCTGTTCCAGCCCCCGCTTCGGAGACCCGCAAATGGCCCGCAACAAGATCGCCCTCATCGGCGCCGGCAACATCGGGGGTACGCTGGCGCACCTCGCCGCGCTGAAGGAGCTCGGCGACATCACTCTGTTCGACGTCGTCGAGGGCGTGCCGCAGGGCAAGGCGCTCGACCTGGCGCAGTGCGGCCCGGTCGAGGGCTTCGACGCGATCCTCAAGGGCACAAACGATTACGCCGACATCGCCGGCAGCGACGTCATCATCGTCACCGCCGGCATCGCGCGGAAGCCGGGCATGAGCCGCGACGACCTGCTCGGCATCAATCTCAAGGTCATGAAGGCGGTCGGCGAGGGCATCGCCGCCAATGCGCCGGACGCGTTCGTGATCTGCATCACCAATCCGCTCGACGCGATGGTGTGGGCACTGCGCGAGTTCTCGAAGCTGCCGCACCACATGGTTGTCGGCATGGCGGGCGTGCTGGACAGCAGCCGCTTCCGGCATTTCCTGGCGGACGAGTTCAAGGTCAGCGTGCAGGACGTCACCGCCTTCGTACTCGGCGGTCACGGCGACACGATGGTCCCGGTGGTCGAATATTCGACCGTCGCCGGCATCCCGATCCCCGACCTGATCAAGATGGGCTGGTCGACCAAGGAGCGCATCGACGCAATCGTCGCGCGCACCCGCGCCGGCGGCGGCGAGATCGTCGCGCTGCTGAAGACCGGCAGCGCCTATTTCGCCCCCGCGACCAGCGGCATCGCGATGGCCGAGGCGTATCTGAAGGACCAGAAGCGGGTCATCCCGTGCGCGGTCAACCTGACTGGCCAGTACGGGGTGCATGACCTGTACGTCGGCGTTCCCTGCGTGATCGGTGCCGGCGGCGTCGAGAAGATCGTCGAGATCGAGTTGAAGGACGAGGCTAAGGCCAACTTCCAGGTCAGCGTCGACGCGGTCAAGGAACTGCTGGTGGCGTGCAAGGCGATCGATGCAAGCTTGAACTAAATGCCGACGAACAGCTTGGCGTGAAGGAGCAGATTTTTGAAATTTATTCCGGTATGTTTCCTGCTTGCTTTGTCTGCTCCGGTCACGGCTGAACCTGCTTGGACATTAGAAAAATAGAATGAAAATTTCGACCAGTTCGTATCGTTCGATAAAGTTCCGAAACAGTATGACCAATACCCAGCGTTTTGGGAGCTGACCGTACACAAGAAGCCTGACACAGACAGATCGACAGTGATAACTATAGTGGATTGTAAAGCGCAGACCTCGGCGATTGCCTACATTAATATGTCGCGAGGTGGGCAAATGCAGTTCGAGGATAGCCCTTTACTGAGCAACTCACTCTCGTGGAGTCCTTGGATTCTGGAGGAAAAGGTTGATGGCGCGAAGGCCTGTTCGATCGCTTCGAAAGTGAAATAAGTCGAGTATATTCAAGACCAGCGAAAGTATAATATGAACATCCACGAATACCAGGCCAAGGAACTGCTCGGCAAGTTCGGCGTGCCCGTTCCCGCGGGCTATGCCGCGATGACCGTCGACGAGGCGGTCGCGGCGGCGCGGCAGCTGCCGGGGCCGCTATGGGTGGTGAAGTCGCAGATCCACGCCGGCGGGCGCGGCAAGGGCAAGTTCAAGGAACTGCCGCCCGAGGCCAAGGGCGGCGTCCGCCTCGCGCGATCGCTCGACGAGGTGCGCGCCGCCGCGACCGACATGCTCGGCAACACTTTGGTCACCATCCAGACCGGCGAGCACGGCAAGCAGGTCAACCGCCTGTACGTCACCGACGGTGCCGACATCGCCAATGAGTTCTACCTGGCGCTGCTCGTCGACCGCACGTCGAGCGAGATCGCGCTGGTCGCCTCGACCGAGGGCGGCATGGACATCGAGACCGTCGCGCACGACACGCCCGAACGCATCCACAGCTTCATGGTCGACCCGGCCGCGGGCATCCAGCCGCACCACGGCCGCAGCGTCGCCTTCGCGCTTGGCCTGACCGGCGACCTGTACAAGCAGTGCGTCGCGCTGGTGAAGCAGGTCTATACGATGTTCGTCGAGACCGACGCTTCGCAGGTCGAGATCAACCCGCTGGCGACGACCACCGACGGCAAGCTGCTGGTGCTCGACGCCAAGGTCGGCTTCGACAGCAACGCCCTGTACCGTCACCCCGACCTGGTCGAACTGCGTGACCTGACCGAGGAGGACCCGGCCGAGGTCGAGGCGTCGAAGTACGACCTCAGCTACATCAAGCTCGACGGCACCATCGGCTGCATGGTCAACGGCGCCGGCCTGGCCATGGCGACGATGGACATCATCAAGCTGAACGGTGCGGAGCCCGCCAACTTCCTCGACGTCGGCGGCGGCGCGACGACAGAGAAGGTCACTGCGGCGTTCAAGATCATCCTGTCCGACCCCAACGTGAAGGGCATCCTGGTCAACATCTTCGGCGGCATCATGCGCTGCGACATCATCGCGGAGGGCATCATCGCGGCAGCGAAGGAAGTGAACCTGTCGGTGCCGCTGGTCGTGCGGCTGGAGGGCACCAATGTCGAGCTGGGCAAGCAGATCCTCGCCAACTCCGGCCTGCCGATCATCTCGGGCAACGACCTCGGCGATGCTGCCGAGAAGATCGTCGCCGAAGTTAAGAAAGCCGCCTGAATGTCGATCCTCGTCAACGCGTCCACCAAGGTCATCTGCCAGGGCTTCACTGGCAAGCAGGGGACGTTCCATTCGGAAGCAGCGATCGCCTACGGCACCAAGATGGTCGGCGGCGTCGCGCCCGGTAAGGGCGGCCAGACGCACCTGAACCTGCCAGTGTTCGACACGGTGCTGGAGGCTAAGGAACGCACCGGTGCCGATGCCAGCGTCATCTACGTGCCGCCCCCCGGTGCCGCCGACGCGATCCTAGAGGCGATCGACGCGGAGATCGGGCTGATCGTCTGCATCACGGAGGGCATTCCGGTGCTCGACATGGTCAAGGTCAAGCGCGCGCTGTCGGGCTCCAAGTCGCGGCTGATCGGGCCGAACTGCCCGGGCGTGATGACGCCGGGCGAGTGCAAGATCGGCATCATGCCGGGCAATATCTTCATGAAGGGCTCGGTCGGCGTCGTCTCGCGCTCGGGTACGCTGACCTATGAGGCGGTGCACCAGACCACCGCGGTTGGGCTGGGTCAGACCTCCGCCGTCGGCATTGGCGGCGATCCCGTCAACGGCACCGACTTCATCGATGTGCTGGAGCTGTATCTGGCGGATCCCGAAACGAAGTCGATCATCATGATCGGCGAGATCGGCGGTGCGGCGGAAGAGGATGCGGCCGAATTCATCCGCCTGAACAAGACCAAGAAGCCGATGGTCGGCTTCATCGCCGGGCGCACCGCGCCGCCGGGGCGACGCATGGGCCATGCCGGCGCCATCGTGGCGGGCGGCAAGGGCGGCGCTGAGGACAAGATCGAGGCGATGAGGCGCGCCGGCATCCGTGTCTCGGACTCGCCGTCGCAGCTCGGCACGACGCTGGCGGCGTTGCTGAAGGGGTAACGTGATGGCGGTCAACGGCATCGACCACATCAACATCCAGACCGATGACCTGCCCGGCACGGTGCGGTTCTTCGCCGACATCCTCGACCTGACACCGGGCGCGCCGCCGGGCGGCCTCGACCCGAGCCAGGTGACGTGGATGTTCGATGCCGCCGGGAAGCCGCTCGTCCATCTGTCGGCGCGCGGCATGCCGATGCCCGCCGCCGACCGGCCCGCGGCGACCGATACCGGCGCGATCCACCATGTCGCGCTGCAGTGCAGCGACTATGGTGCGATGGTCGAGACGCTGGCGCGGCTCGGCATGCCCCACCAGCGCAACGAGGTCGCGTCGATCGGGTTGAAGCAGCTGTTCGTCACCGATCCCAACGGTGTGCTGCTGGAACTCAACTTCCGCGGGCCGTAACCATGGCAGCCATGCGCCCGTAACGGGTGACAGGGCGGCGGGGCCTCGCTACATCGCGCCGGGGTGACGAGGAGCGCACGCATGGACTACGAACCGCTGCTGCCGACCGCCGCCGACGCGGCGCACCCGTCCTGGGCCCGCGCCGACTGGCCGCTGGCCGCCGCCGACGAGCTGACCACCGCGCTCGACGCGAGCGGCATCCTGCTGACGCCGAAGCCGGCCAAGGGTGCGCCCGTCGCCGCGGCCGACCCCGATGCGATCCGCCGCGCCGCGCAGGATTCGATCGCGGCGATGATGCTGATCCGCACCTACCGGGTGCGCGGGCATCTGGCCGCCAACCTCGATCCGCTTGGGCTGCTGGAGCGGCAGCTACCGGCCGACCTGACGCCCGAATATCACGGCTTCAAGGAAGCCGACCTTGACCGCGAGATCTATCTCGGCGGCGCGCTGGGCATGGACACCGGCACGATCCGCGAGCTGGTGACGACGCTGCGCGCCAACTATTGCGGCAACGTCGGCGTCGAATACATGCACATCAACGACGTCGAGGAGCGCCGCTTCATCCAGGAGCGCATCGAGGGCCGCGACAAGGAAATCCAGTTCACCGAGCTCGGCAAGAAGGCGATCCTCAACAAGCTGATCGAGGCCGAGCAATTCGAGAAGTTCCTCGGCCGCAAGTTCGTCGGCACCAAGCGCTTCGGCCTGGACGGCGGCGAGTCGATGATCCCGGCGATGGAGTCGATCATCAAGATCGGCGGCCAGAACGGCATCCAGGAGATCGTCTTCGGCATGCCGCACCGCGGCCGCCTGAACATGCTCGGCAACGTCATGCAGAAGCCGTTCCGCGTGATCTTCCACGAATTCTCGGGGGGCAGCGCCAATCCCGATGACGTCGGCGGCTCGGGCGACGTCAAGTATCACCTCGGCACCTCGACCGACCGCGAGTTCGACGGCAACAAGGTCCACCTGTCGCTCACCCCCAACCCGTCGCACCTCGAGGCGGTCGATCCGGTCGTGCTCGGCAAGGTGCGGGCGCAGCAGACGATCCGCGGCGACAAGGACCGCGCGCAGGTTATGCCGGTGCTGATGCACGGCGACGCGGCGTTCGCGGGGCAGGGCATCGTCGCGGAGTGCTTCGGATTCTCCGGGCTGACCGGCTACAATACCGGCGGCACGCTGCACTTCGTCGTCAACAACCAGGTCGGGTTCACGACCTCACCGCAGTTCGCGCGTTCGTCGCCCTATCCGTCCGACGTCGCCAAGATCGTCCAGGCGCCGATCTTCCACGTCAACGGCGACGATCCAGAGGCGGTCACCTACGCCACCAAGGTCGCCACCGAGTTCCGGCAGCGCTTCAAGCGCGACGTCGTCATCGACATGTGGTGCTATCGCCGCTTCGGCCATAACGAGGCGGACGAGCCGAGCTTCACCCAGCCGCTGATGTACGCGCGCATCGCCAAGCATCCGCCGGTCAGCGAGGTCTATGCCGCCCGGCTGAAGAAGGAAGGCGTCATCGACGACGCCTGGATGCAGGCCAATATCGACCAGTTCGTCACCCGTCTGGAAGGCGATTTCGAAGCGGCGGCCGGCTATAAGGCCAACAAGGCCGACTGGTTCGAGGGCCGCTGGTCCGGGCTCTCCAAGCCCAAGGAAGAAGTCACCGGCCGCCGCGCTGCCGTGACTGGCGTCGCTGCGGGCGAGTTGCGCGCCATCGGCAAGACGCTGACCACGGTGCCGAAGGACTTCGCCATCCACAAGACACTGGCGCGGATCATCGACACCAAAGCGGCGACGCTGGACGCGGGCGAGGGCATCGACTGGGCAACCGCCGAGGCGCTGGCCTTCGGCGCGCTGCTCAAGGACAAGTTCGGGGTCCGCCTGTCGGGTCAGGATTCGGGCCGCGGCACGTTCAGCCAGCGCCATTCGGTCTGGGTCAGCCAGGAGGACGGCAGCAAATATGCGCCGCTGAAGGCCGTCGGTCCGGGCTTCGAGGTGCTCGACAGCCCGCTCAGCGAGTTCGGCGTGCTCGGCTTCGAATACGGCTATGCGCTTGCCGACCCCAAGACGCTGGTGTTGTGGGAGGGGCAGTTCGGCGACTTCGTCAACGGCGCGCAGGTCACCATCGACCAGTTCATCGCCAGCGGCGAGGCCAAGTGGCTGCGCGCCAACGGCCTCACCATGCTGCTGCCGCACGGCTACGAGGGGCAGGGGCCGGAGCATAGCTCGGCGCGGCTGGAGCGGTTCCTGCAGCTGTGCGCCGAGGACAATATGCAGGTCGTCAACTGCACGACGCCGGCTAATTACTTCCACGTGCTGCGCCGCCAGATGCTGCGCGATTTCCGGAAACCCCTGATCATCATGACGCCGAAGTCGCTGCTCCGGCATAAGCGCGCCGTCTCGACGCTGGCCGACATGGGTGCAGGGACCAGCTTCCACCGCTGCCTCGACGACATCGGCGGCATTCAGGACAAGCAGGTCCGCCGCCTCGTGATCTGCTCGGGCAAGGTCTATTACGACCTGCTCGAAGCGCGCGAAAAGGCGGCGCGCGACGACATCTACCTGCTCCGCGTCGAGCAGCTGTACCCGTTCCCGGCGGACGTCATCCAGGCCTATGCCGCGCGCTTTAAGCGCCTCGAGGAAGTCGTCTGGTGCCAGGAGGAGCCGCGCAATGCCGGGGCCTGGCACTTTGTTGCCCGCCCGATCGAGGATGCGCTTGGTCGCCGCGCCATCTATGCCGGCCGCGCCGCCGCTGCCGCCACCGCGACCGGTCTGATGAAGCGCCACAACGCCGAACAGGCCAAGCTGATCGCCGAGGCGCTCGGCGCCAGCCGCTCCGAAGTTACCGCGGCGATCCGCGGCGGCCTCAAGTCGACCCCGAACGCAGGATAAGCCCATGGCCACCGACGTCATCATCCCCGCCCTGGGCGAATCCATCACCGAGGCGACCGTCGGCGAGTGGCTGAAGGCCCCCGGCGACAAGGTCGCAGCCGACGAGCCGATCGTCAGCCTGGAGACCGACAAGGTCGCGGTCGAGGTGCCGTCGCCGATTGCAGGCGTCATGGGCGAGCAGCTGTTCAAGGTCGGCGACACGGTCACCATCGGCGTCGCCATCGCGCGCGTCGAAGCGGGCGAGGGTGCACCGGCGAGCGAGAAGGCTCCAACCCCGGCCGTCGTCAAGGACGCTGCCCCGGCAGCGAAGGCCGAAGCGGCCGCCCCGGCCCCGGCAGCACCAGCTGAGCCGAAGCCCGAGGCTGCCACCCCGCCCGCGCCGGAGGCCGAGCCCGCACCGGCTGCGGCCGCCGAGCCCGAGCCGATGGCGCCTGCCGTTCGCCGCCTCATCGGCGACTACAATCTCGACCCCAAGAGCATCACCGGCACCGGGCTGGACGGCCGCCTGACCAAAGGCGACGTTCTCGCCGCGATCGAGGCGGGGACCGCGAAGACGGTCGGCACCGCGATCCCGGTCGCACCTGCTGCCGGTGCCGCCGCACCGCTCGAGCGCCGCGAGGAGCGGGTGCGGATGACCCGCCTGCGCCAGACCATCGCCAAGCGGCTGAAGGACGCGCAGAACACCGCGGCCATGCTGACGACGTTCAACGACGTCGACATGACCGAGGTCATGGCCGCC
This sequence comes from Sphingomonadales bacterium, assembly GCA_038210595.1. Lineage (GTDB taxonomy): Bacteria > Pseudomonadota > Alphaproteobacteria > Sphingomonadales > Sphingomonadaceae > Glacieibacterium. The sequence continues at coordinate 15,649 of JBBQWN010000031.1, forward strand.
CGCGCCCGCTACAAGGACCTGTTCGAAAAGAAGCACGGCGTGCGGCTGGGCTTCATGTCGTTCTTTGCGAAGGCGGTGACGCTGGCGCTGCGCGACGTGCCCGCGGTCAACGGCATGATCGACGGCGACGAGATCGTCTACCGCGACTATGCCGACCTCGGCATCGCGGTTTCGTCGCCGGGCGGCCTCGTCGTGCCGGTGCTTCGCAACGCCGGGGCGCTGAGCTTTGCCGAGACCGAGAAGGCGATCGGCGACTTCGGCAAGCGCGCCCAGGCCGGCAAGCTGACCATGGCCGACCTGACCGGCGGCACCTTCACCATCACCAACGGCGGCACGTTCGGCAGCCTGATGTCGACGCCGATCCTCAATCCGCCGCAGTCGGGCGTGCTCGGCATGCACCGTATCGAGGAGCGGCCGGTGGTCAGGGACGGCCAGATCGTCATCCGCCCAATGATGTACCTGGCGCTCAGCTACGACCACCGCCTGGTCGACGGCCGCGAGGCAGTGACCTTCCTGGTCCGCGTCAAGGAAGCGATCGAGGACCCGGCGCGCCTGCTGATCGACCTTTAGCTTTGGGCGGTGTCGCGGCCGCCGCGCTCTTGCGCCGGGTCGAGGGGTCTCGCTCGCCCCGATCTGACCGCCGCGGCTTGGGCGGGTTTTTCCCCGCCGGCCAGCCTTCGCGCTGCTTGGTGCGGTCGCCGTCGGTGTCCTCGGTCTGGTCATGGAACAGGATGACCTGGGTCGGGAACGGCAGGTCGATGCCGCGCGCCTGTGCGGCCTTGAAGATGGCCAGGATGACCCGGGCGCGGGTGTGGACCACATCGGTGCGCAGCGAATTCACCCACCAGCGGGCCTTTAGGTTGACGGTCGAGTTGGCCAGTTCCCACGGTAGGACCTCGGGCGCGGGATCGCTCAACACGCCCTCGACGGCGGCGATCGCGGCCTCGAACACGCCGATCGTCGCCAGCGGATCGTCGCCGTAGCCGATGCCGATCAGATACTCGTCGCGGCGCTTGTCGAAGGCAGTGTTGACCACCACTGGCGAGGTGTAGACGTCGCTGTTGGGGATGATGACGCGGCGGCCGTCATAGGTCTTGATCAGCGTCGCGCGGCTTTCGATGTGTTCGACGGTGCCCTCGAAATCCTTGACGACGATCTGGTCGCCGCGCCGGTAGGGCCGGTTGATCAGCAGCAGCAGGCCGGCCAGCAGGTTCTGCAGGATGTCCTTGAACGCGAAGCCGACCGCCACCGAGCCGACGCCGAGCGTCGCGAATACGCCGCCCGGGTTGACGCTGGGGAAAACGATCGCGGCGGCGAACAGCACGGCCAGGATCAGCGCTGCGCCGCGCGCCAGGCTGCCGAGCAGGTTGCCGAGATCGTGGCGGCCGCGCGACGACGCCAGCCGCGCGATGCCTTTCTTGATCAGGCCGGCGGCGAACCAGCAGACGATCAGGAACACCACCGCTGCGATCAGGTTCGGCACCAGCAGGAAGAAATCGGCGACGAAGCTGTTGAACTTCGCGGTGATGAGGTCGAGCGGTTGGCGCATAGCCATGACAGCGGGCCCGGCCGCATTTGGTTCCCGCGCCCGGCGGCCGGGGTGGTGCCGGGGTGGCTTAGGGCCTATCTGCGCCGGGCGGCGCGAACATGGAGACTGGCCGGTGGCGGATTCGGATTTCGACGTGGTGGTGATCGGCTCCGGCCCCGGAGGGTACGTCGCCGCTATCCGGGCGGCGCAGAACGGCCTGAAGGTCGCGTGCGTCGAGAAGCACAGCCGCTACGGGGGCACCTGCCTCAACGTCGGCTGTATTCCGTCGAAGTCGCTGCTCCACGCCACCGAATATTATGAGGAGGCGAAGGCCGGGCATCTGGCGAAGTTCGGCATCAGCTTCGGCAGCGTCGATTTCGACTTGGGCGTGCTGATGGCCGAGAAGGACAAGGCGGTCACCGAGCTGACCGACGGCGTCGCCTTCCTGTTCAAGAAGAACAAGGTCGAGGGCATCCACGGCACCGCGGCGTTCGTCGACGGCAAGACCATCAAAGTTGGCGAGCGGACGATCACCGCAAAGAACTTCATCATTGCCACCGGGTCCGAGGTTGCCAGCCTGCCCGGCGTGACGCCCGACGGCGAGGTCATCGTCACCTCGACCGAAGCGCTGGCGTTGCCCAAGATCCCGGAGCATCTCGTCGTCATCGGCGGCGGTTATATCGGGTTGGAGATGGGTTCGGTGTGGCGGCGGCTCGGCTCGAAGGTCACCGTCATCGAATACGCCCCGCAGATCGTGCCGGCGATGGACGCCGAGATCGGCAAGGCGTTCGCACGCATCCTGCAGAAGCAGGGGCTGGAACTGCGCACTGGCATGAAGGTCGTCGAGGCGCGGCGCGAGGGCGCCGGTGCGGTTGTCATCGTCGAGCCGACCGCCGGCGGGCCGCGCGAGGAGATCACGGCCGACATCGTGCTGCTGTCGACCGGCCGCCGTCCGAACACCGACGGCCTGAACATCGAGGCGACGGGCCTGGTGCTCGACCGCGGGCGCATCATGACGAACGACGATTTCTCGACCAAGGTCCCGGGCCTGTGGGCGATCGGCGACGTCACGCCCGGCCCGATGCTGGCGCACAAGGCCGAGGACGAGGGCATCGCGTGTGCCGACAACATCGCCGGCAGGAACGGCATCGTGAACCACAATGTCATCCCGGCGGTGGTCTATACGCACCCGGAAGTCGGCACCGTCGGCAAGACCGAGGAAGAGCTGAAGGCCGCGGGCGTCGACTACAAGGTCGGCAAATTCCCGTTCAGCGCCAACAGCCGCGCCAAGGCGAACCGCGACACCGACGGCATGGTCAAGGTGCTGGCGGATGCCAAGACCGACCGCGTGCTCGGCGTCCACATTATCGGCGCGGTCGCCGGCACGATGATCGCCGAGGCGGCGCTGGCGATGGAGTTCGGCGCGTCGTCGGAGGATATCGCCAACACCTGCCACGCCCACCCGACCCACACCGAGGCGCTGAAGGAAGCCGCGATGGCGGTCGAGGGCAAGCCGATCCACATGTAGCGGCGCTTGACATCGATGGAACAGAATGAGAACATCTGGAACGAAACGCGACTCGGACGATTCAGTTCGGTCAGCGATGGAGGCTCAGATGGTCGGAACGATGGTTACCGGAACGGTCTTGCTGACACTGCTCGGTCTGCTCAGCCTGGTCAGCGTCATGATCGCTCAGCGATGGGGACAGATCATTGCGGCGCTGCGGGACGGCGCGGTTATTGCGGACCGGGCAGCGATGCCGCCGCTGCGCTTCGCCGCGTCCGCCGCGCGTAGCTTCTGATCGCCAGCGGCACCGACAGTGCATAGGCGAGGCTGAGCAGCGACAGCGTCATCCACGGCGCGGAAAACAGCGCGCCGGCGAACAGCCCGATGCCGAGCAGCGCGACCACCCGCCACGACGGCCGCAGCCGCACTGAACTCCAGGCGTAGGTCGGCAGGCTCGAGGCCATCAGCGCCGCGGTCGAGGCGATAACCACGCAGCTGACGCCGAAGCGCAGGCGCTGGTCGGCCAGCCACTCCGGCCCGATCCAGAACGACACGAACAATGGGCTGAGCGCGAGGCCCGCACCGACCGGGGCGGGGATGCCGGTCAGGAAGCCGGCGCGCTTGTGCGGCTGTTCCGCCACGTCGAGCCCTGCGTTGAAGCGGGCCAGTCGCAGTGCGCAGGCGACGGCATGGCCGAGCGCGAAGATCCAGCCGATGCCGGGGTAATATTGCAGCGACCACAGATAGAGAACCAGCGCCGGCGCGACCCCGAAGGCGGTTAGGTCGGACAGCGAATCGAGCTCTGCACCGAACCGGCTGGTGCCCTTGAGCAGCCGCGCAATGCGCCCGTCGATGCCGTCCAGCACGCCGGCGATGATGATCGCGCCAACCGCCTTCTCCCATTCGCCCGAAATTGCGAAGCGCACCGCGGTCAGCCCGAAGCACAGCGCCAGGGTGGTGACCGCGCCGGGGATCAGCGCCCGGACGGGCAGCGCCCGGACGAAGCGCGCCGGTTCCTGGCGCTCGGTGTCTAGCTTCACTGCTTGACGGCGGCGAGCAGCGGCAGCGCGCCCGCCCGGGCAATCACGGTCTCGCCCGCCACGGCGCGCTGGCCGACCGCGACCTGGACCGAATACCCGTCAGGTACATAGATATCGAGGCGGCTGCCAAAGCGGATCAGCCCGATACGCTCACCGGCGCGGACGATCTGGCCTTCCTGCACGAAGCGCATGATGCGGCGCGCCACCAGCCCGGCGATCTGGGTGAAGCCGACGGCGACGCCGTTTTCGCCCTCGACGATGAAATACTGCCGCTCATTGTCGTCGCTGGCCTTGTCGAGGTCGGCGTTCAGGAACTTGCCTGGCACGTAGACGACGCGCCGCACCGTGCCGGCGATCGGCGCGCGGTTGATGTGGACATCGAACACCGACATGAACACCGAGACGCGCAGCATCGGTCCGCCTGGCAGGCCCCCCGGGCCGCCCAGCTGACGCGGCACGTCGACCGGTGTGATCAGGCTTACCAGCCCGTCGGCGGGCGAGACGATGGCGGCCGGGTCGGCCGGCGTCACCCGCACCGGATCGCGAAAGAACGCCGCCACCCAGATCGTCAGCCCCGCGAGCAGCCAGCCCAGCGTCGTCCAGCCCAGCGCGAAGCCGACGAGGATGGTGACCAGCGCCGAGATGGCGACGAACTTGTGCCCCTCGCGGTGGACGCCCGGCCATGCCCATTGTGCCGACTCTGCCGGGACGACGGGGACGGCTCGCGGCGGCACGGTTTCGATGTCGGTTGGAAGCTCGGTCATTACCGGTGCTTTACCCGGACAGCACGGCTCCGGCAAACGGGGTGGCGGCGATCGTTGTTTCAGGGCAGGGCACGCACCATGATCGTCTCGCTCTGCCTGTTCTGCGGCTCGCGCTCCGGGACGGATCCCGCCCACGTCGAGACCGCCCGCGCGCTCGGCCGCTGGTGCGCGGCGAATGGCGTCCGGCTGATCTACGGCGGCGGCGGCATCGGACTGATGGGCGAGGCGGCGCGTGCAGCGCTGGCAGCGGGCGGTGAGGTCGTCGGGGTCATCCCTCGCACCCTGATGCGTGAGGAGGTCGCGCAGGCCGGGCTGACCGAGATGCACGTCGTCGAGACGCTGCACGCCCGCAAGGCGCTGATGCACGACCTGAGCGATGCGATCGTCGCGCTGCCGGGCAGCATCGGCACGCTCGACGAGCTGTTCGAGGCGATGACCTGGCGCGAACTTGGCATCAGCGCCCGGCCGATCTTTCTGGTCGGCGCGAACGATTACTGGCAGCCGCTGGTCGCGCTGCTCGCGCATCTGGACGCGGAGGGGTTCGCGCCGCCGGGCCTGCTCGCCGTAACCGAACCACTGACCACGGTCGAACAGCTTGCCGAGCGGTTGCTTGCCGCCGCGCCCGCCCCTAAGGCTGCCGTTGACAACCGCTGAGGATACGATGGCCAAGATCAAGGTAGCCAACCCCGTCGTCGAGCTCGACGGCGACGAAATGACCCGGATCATCTGGCAGTGGATCCGCGAGCAGCTGGTCCTGCCCTATCTCGATATCGACCTGAAGTATTTCGACCTCGGGATCGAGCACCGCGACGATACCGACGACAAGATCACCGTCCAGGCCGCCAACGCCATCAAGGAGTTCGGCGTCGGCGTGAAGTGCGCGACGATCACCCCGGACGAGGCGCGGGTGAAGGAGTTCGGCCTCAAGCGGATGTGGAAGTCGCCCAACGGCACCATCCGCAACATCCTGGGCGGCGTCGTCTTCCGTGAGCCCATCATCTGCTCGAACGTGCCGCGGCTGGTCCCCGGCTGGACCCAGCCCATCATCATCGGCCGCCACGCCTTCGCCGACCAGTACAAGGCCACCGACTTCCTCGTCCCTGGCCCGGGCAAGCTGACGATCAAATTCCAGGGCGATGACGGCAAGGTCATCGAGCACGACGTGTTCGACTTCCCCTCGGCCGGCGTGGCCATGGGCATGTACAACCTCGATGACTCGATCTCCGAGTTCGCCCGGGCCAGCTTCGCCTTCGCGCGCGACCGGAAATACCCACTCTATCTGTCGACCAAGAACACCATCCTGAAAGCCTATGACGGCCGCTTCAAGGACATCTTCCAGCACATCTACGACACCGAGTTCGTCACCGAGTTCAAGGCGCTGGGCCTGACCTACGAGCATCGTCTGATCGACGACATGGTCGCCTCGGCGATGAAGTGGTCCGGCGGTTTCGTCTGGGCGTGCAAGAACTACGACGGCGACGTCCAGTCCGACACTGTGGCGCAAGGCTTCGGCTCGCTGGGCCTGATGACCTCGGTGCTGATGACGCCGGACGGCAAGATCATGGAGTCTGAAGCCGCCCACGGCACGGTCACCCGCCACTACCGCCAGCACCAGAAGGGCGAGGCGACATCGACCAACTCCATCGCCTCGATCTTCGCCTGGACGCGCGGCTTCGCCCATCGCGGCAAGCTGGACGGCAACCAGCCGCTGATCGACTTCGCCCACACCCTCGAGACCGTCGTCGTCGACACCGTCGAAGCCGGCTTCATGACCAAGGACCTGGCCCTCCTGGTCGGCGACCAGCAGGGCTGGCTGACCACTGAAGGCTTCCTCGACAAGGTCGCCGAGAACCTGACCAGGGCGATGGCTGCCTGAAAGCGCTATCGCTCGCGGCATGGCGGCTCGCTGCTTGAGCGCAGGCCGGGCGAAGCACCACGCCGCGTCGGGTCGGGAGATCCCGAAGGGTCGACAACGGCGGCCCACCAGGAAAGGCCCGTCGGACTCGCGTCCGGCGGGCCTTCGTTTTGAGGCGCGGACGGTTCCGTGCATTGATGACGGGATTAGCGGGAGGGCGTCGTGAAGGTCATCGGGAATCTGTTGCTGGCGGCGGTCGTCTTCGCCGTGATCGCCTTCTTCATCGCGCCGGGCGTGGCCTTCTTCGCCATCCGGTCGGCGGCGGACGCCAATGACGCCGCCGCCCTGGCCCGCCTGATCGACTACGGCGCGGTGCGCCAGTCGCTGCGGCCCCAGATGACCGGCAATCCGGCTGCCCTGGCGCCCGCGCCGTCGTTCATGGAAGACCCCATCGGCGCTGTGCGGCGCCAGCTGGAGCAGGCCTCGCCCGTGGCCCTGCCGGACGTGGACGCCTATCTGACCCCTGCCGCCGTAGCCGCCCTGACCCGCGGGCAGGGCCGCTACGCCTCGCAGGCCGCGGCGCCGACGACGCCGGCGACGAACCACGATCCCATGCCTCAGCCTGTCTACTGGAGCATCAACAGCGCCCGCATGTCGGTCAGCGACGAGGGCGGTTCGCGCACCATCTTCACCTTCGGCCGCAAGGGGCCGTTCGAGTGGAAGCTGGTCCATGTCGGCCTGCCAGACGGAGTCGCGCCCGCGCGTCCGGCGTCGCCCGCGCCGGTCCGCTAGCGGAAGACCTCGACTCGCGGCAACCGTGACCGTGTGAAGGCGTTACAACGCCGGAGGGTCATCATGAAGACAAGGCTTCTGACCGGGGGCGCCATCGCCACGGTCGCCGTCCTGCTGATCGTCTGGATCGCCTCGCCGGTTCTGGCCGGGCAGGCGCTGATCCGCGCCGCCAAGGCGGGCGATGAGCAGGCGCTGGATCGCCTGGTCGATTTCCCGTCCCTGCGATCGTCGATGAAGAGCGAACTCAGCGACGCCGTCGCCGCCCATATCGGGCGTGATCCTCGTGTGCAGGACAGCGGCCTCGGCGGCCTGGGCATGATCCTGGCGCCCATGCTGCTGGGCGGGGCCGTCGATGCGGTGGTGACGCCCCAGGGCGTGGCCGCCATGATCCGCACCGGGCAAGCGCCCGATCCGACCGATCGCGATCCGCCCAAGCCCTCGACGAAGGACGACGGCGACCGAATCCACCAGTCCTGGGGCTATCGCAACGTCAACACCTTCGCCGTCACCCTCACCCGGCGTCACGACCCCGACCGACATCTGGCCCTGCTGCTGGATCGTCGCGGCCTGTTCGGGTGGAAGCTGGCCGCGATCGATCTGCAGACGGACCCGGCCTAGCCGGCCAGCGCCGCCCGGATAGCGGCCAGACCGGCCTCGGCCTTCGAGCCGTCGGGCGCGCCGCCCTGGGCGAAGTCCGGCTTGCCGCCCGCGCCCTGTCCGCCCATGGCGATGACCGCCACGCGCGCCATGTCGGCGGCGTTGACCTTGCCCGTCATGTCGTTGGTCACGGCGACCGTCACCGCCGCCTTGCCTTCGGTGACGCCGATCAGAGCGACGACGCCCGAACCGACCTGTTTTCGGAAATCCTCGGCCACGCCGCGCAACCCCTTGCCGTCGACGCCGTCCAGCACGCGGGCTATCAACTTGACGCCGTTGATCTCTTCCGGCGCGGCGTTGGCCGAACCGCCGCCGCCCAGGGCCAGCTGCTTCTTCAGTTCGGCGACCTGCTTCTCCAGCGTCTTGACCGAGCCCGACAGGGCGTCGACGCGGGCGGGGACGTCGGTCGGCGGGACCTTGAAGCTCTGGGCCAGCTTGCGAGCGATGCCGGCCTGGCCCAGCAGGTACTGACGCGCGGCCTCGCCGGTCAGGGCCTCGATGCGGCGCACGCCGGCGGCGATGCCGCTCTCGGAGACGATCTTGAACAGGGCGATGTCGCCGGTGCGGGCCACGTGGGTGCCGCCGCACAGTTCGACGGAGTAGGGGCCCTCGCCGTCGAGAGCGTGGCCGAGCGTCAGCACCCGGACCTCATCGCCGTATTTCTCGCCGAACAAGGCGACGGCGCCGGCGGCGATGGCTTCCTGCGGTCCCATCATCTTCGTCTCGGCGGGCAGGTTCTGGCGGATCACGGCGTTCACCTCGTCCTCCATCCGGGCCAGTTCGTCCTCGGTGACCGGGGCGTTGTGGCTGAAGTCAAAGCGCAGGCGCTCGGCGTCGACCAGTTGGCCCTTCTGGGCCACGTGGCCGCCCAGCACATTGGCCAGGGCCTTGTGCAACAGGTGTGCGGCCGAGTGGTTGGCGCGGGTGGTCAGGCGGGCGTCGGCCGCGACACGCAGCTGGACGCCGGCGCCGATCGCCAGAGTTCCCGAGGTCACCTCGACCCGATGGGCGAACAGGTCGCCGGCATGTTTCTGGACGTCCAGCACCGTGCCCGCGCCCTGCTGGCCCGTGGCGTCGGTCCATTCGATCTCGCCGCGGTCGCCGGCCTGGCCGCCGCCTTCGCCGTAGAAGGGGGTCTGGACGAACACGACCTCGGCGACGTCGCCGGGCCCGATGTCGTCGACCGAGGCGGCGTCCCGAACGATGGCCAGCACCTCGCCCGGGCCCTCGACGTCGTCGTAGCCGGTGAACCGGGTGCCGCCGAGACGCTCGCGCAGGGCCAGCCATTCGCCGGTCGAGGCGGTCTGGCCCGAGCCGGTCCAGTGTTCGCGGCTGCGGCTGCGTTGTTCGTTCATGGCGGCGTCGAAGGCGTCGGTATCGACCGTGAAGCCGCGACGCCGCGCCTCGTCCTGGGTCAGGTCTAGCGGGAAGCCATAGGTGTCGTAGAGGGTGAAGGCTGTCTGGCCGGACAGCACGCCGCCGTCGCCGAGGTCGCGCGACGCGTCCTCCAGCAGGCCCATGCCGCGGCCCAGGGTCGTACGGAAGCGGATCTCTTCCTGCTTCAGCGTGTCGGTGATGAAGGCCTCGGCCCGGCGCAGTTCGGGATAGGCCTCGCCCATCTCGGCCACCAGGGTTGGCACCAGACGGTGCATCAGGGGATCGGCGGCGCCCAGCAGGTGGGCGTGGCGCATCGCGCGACGCATGATCCGGCGCAGCACATAGCCGCGGCCCTCGTTCGACGGCGTGACCCCGTCGGCGATCAGGAAGGACGATGACCGCAGGTGGTCGGCAATGACGCGGTGGCTGGGCTGGCGATCGCCTTCGGCCCGGGTGTTGGTCGCGTTTTCCGAGGCCGCGATCAGGGCGCGGAACAGGTCGATCTCATAGTTGGAATGCACGCCCTGAAGCACGGCGGCGATCCGCTCCAGACCCATGCCGGTGTCGATCGAGGGTCTGGGCAGGAGGGTGCGAGACCCGTCCGCCGACTGCTCGAACTGCATGAAGACGTTGTTCCAGATCTCGACGAACCGGTCGCCATCCTCATCCGGCGAACCGGGCGGGCCGCCGGGGATGTGGTCGCCATGGTCCCAGAAGATTTCGGTGCAGGGACCGCAGGGGCCGGTGTCGCCCATCGACCAGAAATTGTCCGAGCCGGCGATGCGGATGATGCGCGACTCCGGCAGGCCGGCGATCTTCTTCCACAGGTCGAAGGCCTCGTCGTCGTCGATATAGACGGTGACCGTCAGGCGATTGGCATCGAGCGCGAACTCCTTCGTGCACAGGTTCCATGCCATCTCGATGGCGTGTTCCTTGAAATAGTCACCGAACGAGAAATTCCCCAGCATCTCGAAGAAGGTGTGGTGGCGGGCGGTGTAGCCGACGTTGTCCAGATCGTTGTGCTTGCCGCCTGCGCGGACGCATTTCTGCGAGGAGGTGGCGCGCTTGTTGGCGCGGGTTTCCTGGCCGGTGAAGACGTTCTTGAACGGCACCATGCCCGCGTTGACGAACAGCAGGGTCGGGTCGTTCTGCGGCACCAGCGGTGCCGACGGCACCTTCTCGTGACCGTCGGCCGCGAAATAGTCGAGAAAGGTCGAGCGGATCTGGTTGAGGCTGGCCATGAGGGGTCGTTCGCACGGGAGAAACGGGGAGACGCGCGTCATATAGGGGTTTGACCGCGAACGCATCACCCGCGCGTGATCGCGACGCCGGGGCGGATCAGTCGGTTGGGCGGCGCAGCATCCGGGCCGTGACCAGGGCGATGGCGATCCCGAACAAGGCGTGCGCCATCAGGCCGAGGGCGACCATATCGGGGGCGGACGGGACCGGTCTTGG
>JBBQWN010000032.1:0-25830 GCA_038210595.1 Sphingomonadales bacterium
ATCTCGCGGTAGACGCCTTCGCGCTGCAGCTTCTTCTTGAGCGCGCGCAGCGCCTGGTCGACATTGTTGTCGCGAACTACGATCTGCAAGCCGTTCTCTCCATTCACGCGTCACGCCTCAGCATGGCGAGCGCTTGTCCAATGATGTTGAACGCCGGAGGACGGGTCCCAAGGCGCGAAGGGGCGGGCCATAGCAGAGGGGACCGGGCCGGGCAAGGCATCCACCGCGGCGTCACGGCGGCTGGAGGCAGCGGGCGTTCCGCGCTAGATCACCGTGATGAACGACACACCCGACGAGACCCTCGACGAACTACGCCCGCGCCTGATCGCGGCTATGCTGCCGCACGTCGCCTTCGACGGGTGGACCGGTACCGCCGTGCTGGCCGGCGCGGCGGACGCGGGGATCGATACCGACCTCGCCCGCGTCGCCTTCCGCGGCGGGGCGGTGGAGATGGCGCAGGCCTATACCGCGCTCGCCGATGCGCGGATGGTCGCGGCGACCGGCGACCTGTCCGGCGAGAAGATCCGCGAGCGCATCCGGCGGCTGGTCGCAACCCGGCTGGAGCAGGCGGACGGTGAGCGCGAGGCGGTGCGGCGGACGCTCGCGGTGCTGGCGCTGCATCCGGCAGTCGCTGCGAAGACCCTGTGGCGCACCGCCGATGCGATGTGGCGCGCCGCCGGCGACACCGCCACCGACTATAACCACTACACCAAGCGTACGATCCTCGGCGCGGTGTACAGCGCCACCCTTCTGGTCTGGCTCGATCACCCGGAGGATTGGCCTGCCTTCCTCGACCGCCGCATCGACGGCATCATGCGATTCGAAAAGGCCAAGGCGCGGCTGACCGGCCTCCACCTGCCCTCGCCGGCCAGCTTCCTCGGCCGGTTGCGCTATCCGGCTGCCTGATAATCGTTCGCAATCGCGACGCGGCCGCGCTATAGGCGGGTCATGGCAACCGTCCTCACCCTGCGCCGCGGCGAGCGCGCGACGATCGCGGCGATCGACGCGATCGGCGACGAGATTGCGGCCCGGCGGCTGCACGAGATGGGCTTCGACGACGGCGTCGATATCGAGGTGCTGCACCGCGGTCCCGTCGGCGGCGACCCGATTGCGGTCAGGGTCGGCAACATGACCGTCGCGCTGCGCAAGACGCTGGCGGCGCGGATCAGCGTCGAACCGCTGCGCGAGGCGGCGGAGTGAACGCACCGGCGACGCTTGCGCCGTTGTTGCCCGATGCCGCCGCCCTGCCCCGGACATTCCTCGCGGCGCTGGTCGGCAACCCCAATGCCGGCAAGACCAGCCTGTTCAACGCGCTGACCGGCAGCCGCCAGAAGGTCGGCAACTATCCCGGCGTCACCGTCGAGCGGAAGTCCGGCCGCCTCGCCCTGCCCGACGGCCGCATGGTTGAACTGGTCGACCTGCCCGGCACCTACAGCCTCAGCCCGCGCTCCCCCGACGAGGCGGTGACCCGCGACATGGTGATGGGCGTGCAGGCGGGCGAGCGCCGCCCCGATGCCATCGTCGCGGTCGTCGACGCGACCAACCTGCGCAATCACCTGCGCTTCGTGCTGGAACTGCGGCGGCTCGGCCTGCCGATGGTGGTCGCCCTGAACATGGTCGATCTGGCGGAGCGCGACGGCACCCGCATCGACGTCGACCGCCTGGCGACGATCCTCGGGCTGCCCGTCGTGCCGACCGTCGCGGTGCGCCGCCGCGGCTTGGCCGAGCTGGCGGCCGAGCTGGCGCCGCGGCTGGACCACGCCGCCGTTCCGGAGATCGCGCCGGAGGCCGACATCCGCCTGCTGCAGCGCGAGGCCCGCGTCATCGCCGACACGGTGACGCTGCAGCGCGGCCAGGCGACGCGCTGGACGCAGCGTTTCGACGCGGTGGCGCTGCACCCGGTCGCCGGGCCGCTGGTGCTCGCCGCGATCCTGTTCGTGATGTTCCAGAGCGTGTTCGCGCTGGCCGAGGTGCCGATGGGATGGATCGAGTCGGCGATCGCGGCGCTGCAGGTGCAGCTGGCCGCGGCGCTGCCCGACACCGCGCTGCGCAGCCTGCTCAGCGACGGCGTGCTGGCCGGCGTCGGCGCAGTGGTGGTGTTCCTGCCGCAGATCCTGATCCTGTTCCTGTTCATCATACTGCTCGAACAGTCGGGCTATATGGTCCGCGCGGCGTTCATCATGGACCGGCTGATGGCGGGCGTCGGGCTGAACGGCCGGGCCTTCATTCCGCTGCTGTCGAGCTTTGCCTGCGCCATTCCGGGCATCATGGCGACGCGCACCATCGACGACCCGAAGGACCGGCTGACCACCATCCTGATCGCGCCGCTGATGACCTGCAGCGCGCGGCTGCCGGTCTATACCGTCATCATCGCGGCGTTCATCCCGGCGACGAACGTCGGCGGCGTCGGGCTGCAGGGGCTGGTGATGCTCGGCCTCTACGTCTTCGGCGTGCTCGGCGCTCTGGTCGCCGCCTGGGCACTGCGGCGGACGGTGACCAAGGGTCCGACCCCTACCTTCCTGATCGAGATGCCGAAATACCAGTGGCCGGTGGTGCGCGACATCGGCATCGGGCTGTGGCAGCGCGCCGGGGCGTTCCTGAAGCGGGCGGGCGGCATGATCCTGGGTATCACGGTCGTGCTGTGGGTGCTCGCCAGCTACCCCAAGCCGCCGGTCGGCGACGCTACTCCAGCGCTGCAATATTCCGCCGCCGGCCGCATCGGCACCGCGCTCGAGCCGCTGTTCGCGCCGATCGGCTTCAACCGCGAAATCGCCATCGCGCTGGTCCCCGGTCTCGCCGCGCGCGAGGTGGCGGTGGCGGCGCTGGGCACCGTCTATTCGCTGCAGGGTACCGACGAGGAGCATGCCGAGCCGCTGGTTCAGCGCCTGCGCGGGTCTTGGAGTCTGCCGACCGCGCTGGCGTTCCTCGCCTGGTACGTGTTCGCACCGCAGTGCCTGGCGACGCTGGCGGTGGTCCGCCGCGAGACGGGGGGGTGGAAATGGCCCGCCTTCATGTTCGCCTATCTGTTCGTCATGGCCTATGTCGCCGCCGGCGCGACCTACTGGATCGCGCGCGCCTTGGGCGGCTGACGCCATGCTGACCCTCTACGCCCATCCGTTCTCATCCTATTCCCAGAAGGTGCTGATCGCGCTGTGGGAAAACGAACTGGCGTTCACCTACCGGCATCTCGTGCAGCCCGGCGCCGACGCGGAACGGCTGGCGCTATGGCCGGCAGGGCAGTTCCCGGTGCTGGTCGACGACGGCACGGTCGTCGCCGAGTCGAGCATCATCATAGAATATCTGCAGATTCATCACCGCGGCCCGGTGCGGCTGTTGCCCGATGGCGAAGCGGGTCTCGAGGTCCGCTTTCTCGACCGCTTCTTCGACAACCACGTCATGACGCCGATGCAGAAGCCGGTGTTCGAAGCGATCCGGCCGGACGGCGGCCGCAAGGCGGAAGCGTTGGCCGACGCCGCGAAGACGCTCGACGCTGCCTATGCCTGGCTGGAGACGCGGCTGGCCGGTAGGGCGTGGGCGGCGGGCGACGCGTTCAGCCTCGCCGATTGCGCCGCGGCACCGTCGCTGTTCTACGCCGACTGGGTCCACCGGATCGCGCCCGCTTATCCCGGCCTGCGCGCCTATCGCTCCCGTCTGCTGGCGCGCCCGTCATTTGCGCGCGCCGTCGAGGAAGGCCGTCCCTACCGGAGCTATTTCCCGCTAGGGGCACCCGACCGCAGACTAGTCTGCCAGGCCGAGCACGACGATCAACGCCGCGAACAGCGACAATGTGATCTGCGAGCCCAGGACGAGCACGAAGGTCCGCCACAACGCGCCGCCGACGCTCAGCGCATAGCCGCCCTTCAGCTGGGCGAACATGTGCACCGGCGGCACTAGGAACAGCAGCCCGAGCCCGCCGACCGCGAGGCCGGCCGCCTCCCCGATCTTTTCCAGGCCCACGCCGAGGACGAACAGCAGCGACATGAACGACAGCGAATAGAGGCTGAACACGACATGGTCGTACAGCTTCACGTCGCGGCGAAAGGCGAACAGTAGCCACAGGATTGGCAGCGACAGCGGTACCAGCAGGAAGCTCAGCTTATACGCCTTCTGCTGCACCTTGTACCAGGCGAAGTCGGGGTTTTTCAGCGCTTTCTTGACGTTTGCGTCAACTTCCGGGATGCCTGTATCGACATCGAGCTTGCCGGACCGTGCCTCCTCGGCGAGCGCGTCCTGCCAGCTCTGGCCAGGCTTGGCGGCGAACACTGTCTTGCCCTTCGCATCGACCACCTTGGGCGTCGTCACGGCGGGGGCCGCCTTAGCCTCGGCAAGCTTTGCCTCCGCGGCCCGCAGCGCCGCACGCTGCTTGGCCAGCTCGGCCTTGTCGACCGCGACCACACTTGCCTCGGTATCGCTGTCGGCCAGATCGGACGCTAGTTCCTTCTCGGCATCCTTGACCTCGCTGCGCGCGTCGATGACCGCCTCGTTCACGGCGGCGATCTTCTCCGGCTTCGTCTCGTCGAACGCCGTCGGGTCGATGTTCGGCGACCCCATGAAGCCGAACACGAAGAACATCAGGAAGATCGACAGCAGGAACAGCGCCAGCGGCGCGACGTACCGCGCGCGCCGGCCGTGGGTGTAGTCGCGGGTAAGCTTGCCAGGCCGGAACGCAAGCATCGGCAGCGTCCGCCACGCCTTGCTGTCGAAATGATAGAGGCCGTGCGCGAACTCCTCGACCATATGCAGCACACTGCGGTGAACATGCGCCGACTGGCCGCAGACGTGGCAGAAATCGCCAGCCAGATGCGTGTCGCAATTGGCGCAGGTATGCGGCCCGACCGTCGTGTCGGCGGGTTCGACCGGATGCCGCCGCCACCACTGCGCCTCACGCACGGCACGTTCCTTCGCACGGCGGCGCCGCGCCGACGGCAGGTCGTCGAGTTCCGACGCCGCTAAGCCGGCGGTGGCCAGCTGGCCCAGCGCCTCGACATCATTGCTCACTGTCTTGTCCCCGCCATACGGTAGTCGTGACTCAACGGGCCGCGCATTTCAAGCTAGGTTTGCATTTGGCGAGTCGCGGGCGGCGCGCTATGTTCAGCATACGTTCTATTGGATCGCGAAAGGAAACGCACATGTCCGGTGTCAACAAGGTCATTCTGGTCGGCCGTCTCGGCAAGGACCCCGAGACCAAGGAGTTCGGCAACGGCGGCCGCGTCGTCAAGTTCAGCCTCGCCACGTCCGAAACCTGGCGCGACAAGAACAGCGGCGAGCGCCGCGAGAAGACCGAGTGGCACAATGTCGTGATCTTCAACGAGGGGATCGGCAAGATCGCCAGCCAGTACCTGAAGAAGGGCAGCGAGGTGTACCTCGAGGGCCAGCTGCAGACCCGCAAATGGCAGGATCAGTCGGGCGCCGACAAGTATACCACCGAGGTCGTGCTGCAGAACTTCAACGCCAATCTGACCCTGCTCGGCGGCCGTGATGGCGGCGAAGGCGGCGGCGGGGGTGGTTACGAGCGCAGCGGCGGCCAGTCGCGCGACTTCGGCGGCGGCGGCGGCGGCGCGGCGAAGAAGCCCGCGATGGCCAACGATTTCGCCGACGACCTCGACGACGACGTGCCTTTTTGAGTGACTGGCACCGCGCCCTCGTCGTCGGCGCGTCCGGCGGCATCGGCGCGGCATTCGTCGCGGCGCTGACCGCGGCCGGCGCCGAGGTCCACTGCCTGTCGCACGGCGAGCTCGATCTCGAAGACGAAGCCACCATCGCCGCCGCGGCTGCCCGCATCGCCGCGCCGCTCGACCTCGTCATCGTCGCGACCGGCTGGCTCGGCGTCACCCCCGAGAAGGCGATGCGCGATCTGAACGCCGCGACGCTGGCGCGCTATTTCGCGGTCAACGCCACCGGCCCGGCGCTGGTCGCCAAGCATTTCCTGCCGCTGCTCGCCAAGGGCCGGCCGGCCCGGTTCGCGGCGCTGTCGGCCCGCGTCGGCAGTATCGCCGACAACCGGCTCGGCGGGTGGTACGGCTACCGCGCGTCCAAGGCGGCGCTGAACCAGCTGATTCGCACGCTCGCCATCGAACTGGCGCGAACCCGCCCGCAGGCCATCTGCGTCGGCCTCCACCCCGGCACCGTCGACACCGGGCTCAGCGCGCCGTTCCAGCGCGGCGTCCCCGAGCTGTTCACGCCAGAACACTCGGCCGCGGCAATGCTCGACGTGCTGGCCAGGCTCACTCCCGCCGATAGCGGCAACTGCTACGCCTGGGACGGCAGCTGCATCGCGCCGTGACGTCAGGCGCTCCAACCGCCGTCGATATTATACGTGCTGCCGGTGACGAAGCCGGCGTCTGCGGACGCGAGATAGGCCACGAGGCCTGCAACTTCCTCGGCCGTGCCGTGCCGCGCAATGGCAAGCGTCGCCCGGCTGGCGGCCGCGTTGGGACCGTCGGCCGGGTTGCGCTCGGTATCGACGGGTCCGGGTTGCACGAGGTTGGCGGTGATGCCGCGGTCGCCGAGATCGCGGGCCAGGCCGCGGACCATGCCGCCAAGCGCGGCCTTGCTCGCGGCGTACAGGGTACCGCCCGCGCCGGGCATGCGGTCGGCGACGATGCTGCCGATCAGGATGATGCGCCCGCCGCCCTGCATCAGGCTGGCGGCCTTCTGCGCCGCAAGGAACGGTGCCCGGACATTCAGCGCGAAGGTGCGGTCGAAAGCGTCGTCCGGATAGGCGTCGAGCGCGCCGACAATCGCGATGCCGGCGACATTCACCAGGATATCGAGGCGGCCAAACACCGTGGCAACCTCGTCCATCGCGCTGATTAGCGCGGCAGGGTCGCTGACGTCCGCCTGGATGGTCAGGATGCTGGCCCCGGTATCGCGCAGCCCGGCGGCAAAGCGCTCCGCCTCGTCGGACCGGCTGAGATAGACGATCGCGACCGACGCGCCGTCCGCGGCCATGCGCCGGCTGACGGCCGCGCCGATACCCCGCGTGCCCCCAATCACCAGCGCGACCTTGCCGTCCAGTGTCCGCATCGCCCTAGCCGCGCTTCAGCACGTCGAACGGGTTCGGGCGCTTCAGCGGCACGACCTTGTCTTCCGGCACCACCGCCGGCGGCAAATCCGCCCCGGCGGCGCGCGGATAGGGGTCGAG
This sequence comes from Sphingomonadales bacterium, assembly GCA_038210595.1. Taxonomy (GTDB): domain Bacteria; phylum Pseudomonadota; class Alphaproteobacteria; order Sphingomonadales; family Sphingomonadaceae; genus Glacieibacterium. The sequence goes on from JBBQWN010000032.1 coordinate 7,145, forward strand.
CGCCAGGCCGAACGTCTGCGCTGCTGCTTCCCCCAGATCGATGCTGTCGCCGTCTATCTCGATAATGTCGAGGTCGGCGTCGGACAGCTCGATCTCCTCGCCGGGGACGCGGGCGACGGTGGCGAAGCGCAGGTCGACGACCTCGTCGAGGCGGAAGGGGATCGGCGCGCCCGACAGCCCGCAGGCCTGGGTGCCGCTGGCGGCGACGCGCCCGGTGACCCGCACCCCGCCCGCATCCTTGGCCGCCGACAGCGTCGCGGTCAGCGCCGCCAGTTCGATCAGGTCGAAGCGCCGGGCCAGCGCCGCGCGCTCGGCGGGCTTCGCCTCGATGGTGATGGCATAGGGCAGCGCGCCGAGGTCAGCGACCCTGAGCAGCCGCGACAGTTCGGGCGTCATAGCCGTCCCTCGCGCAGCCGCTCGGCGGCCAGCCCGTCGAGCCGCGCCGCCAGCTGACGCACCCGCGCCTCGGTCCACGCCACCGCATCGGCCGTCACCACCGCGCCGCGGTACAGGTTGCGCTCCAACGCCTCGCCCAGCGGTGCGCGTCCCGCCAGCGCGTCGCGGTACGCCCCCAGCCGCCCGCCCAGCGCGCTGACCATATGCCCGACCTGCTTGCCCACAGTCGGATCGCCGATCCCCATCTGGCGGAGCGAGCCGTCCATGTCGGCGATGAACCGCTCGGTCACGTCGACCGGCCATTGCGGATCGCCCTCGCGCTCCAGCCGCAGCATCACCAGCGCGGTGACCAGCGCCACCGTGTCGAAGCGCCCGTCGATCGTGTCGGGCACCTCGCCCGCCTCATACCAGCCCGGCTCCCGCGCCAGCGCGACGACGCCGCGGTACAATGCGTCCGCCGGCGGCACACGCCGCCCCGTCCAGTCCGGCCACTTCATGCGGTTCACCTTGTCGAAAACACCTGCGCCGCATATTGAGGCCCGCGCGCTTCGCCGCAATGGCCGGGAGCGCCGCAGCTTTGCAGGAGTAGGCCCATGCGGGCGATGCGTTTCATCGGTGTGGCGGGCGTGGCGGCGGCGGTGACGCTGCTGCCGGCGTGCAGCCGGATCAAGACCAGCCAGGGCTATGTCGTCGACGAGTCGCTGGTCACCGCGATCCAGCCGGGCATCGACAACCGGGAGTCGGTCACGAAGACGCTGGGCCGCCCGACGTTCACCGGCGAATTCGACGCACGCGACTGGTATTATGTCTCGCGCAATACGACCCAGCTGGCCTTCATCAACCCAAAGACGGTCAGCCAGTCGATCATCCGCGTCAGCTTCGACAAGGCCGGCAATGTCACGGCGATTGATCGCCGCGGCCTCGAGCAGGTCGCGAGCGTCGCGCCGAGCGGCGACAAGACCCCGACGCTGGGCCGCGACAAGAACTTCCTGCGCGACCTGTTCGGCAATATCGGCCAGGTCGGCGCCGGCGGCGCGGGCGGACCGGGCGGCCAGGCGCCGGATAACACGGGGCCGCGCTGAAGCGCGGCCGAGGCTAAGGCAGAATTCGCCCTTCGCGAATTCTACCTTAGGAGCGGACTCGCGCAAAGCCGGCCGGCGACCGCGGCGACCTTGGCGCCGCGTGTCGTCCGACGGCGCGGCTTGCCGCGACGCCACTTACTTCCTTACTTCAGAACCGTCGCGGCAAAGCCGCGCCGTCGGTCGGGTTGAGCGGACGAGGGCCGCTCGCCCGCCGGCCGGTCTAGCGCGAGTCCGCGCTGCGACTAAGCCCCCGCCAGCGCCGCCAACAGAAGAAGCGCCACGATGTTCGTGATCTTGATCATCGGGTTGACCGCCGGCCCGGCGGTATCCTTGTACGGATCGCCAACGGTATCGCCCGTCACCGCCGCCTGGTGCGCCGGCGAGCCCTTGCCGCCATACGCCCCGACCTCGATCACCTTCTTGGCATTGTCCCACGCGCCGCCGCCCGACGTCATCGAGATGGCGACGAACAGCCCGGAGACGATGACGCCCATCAGCAGCGCGCCGAGCGCGGCAAAGCCGTTGCCCTGCCCGGCCACCGCGGTGATCGCGTAATAGACGACGACGGGCGCCAGCACCGGCAGCAGCGACGGCACGATCATCTCCTTGATCGCGCCCGCCGTCACCAGGCTGACCGTGCGGGCATAATCGGGCCGCGCGGTGCGGGCGATGATCGCCGGGCCGTTCTCCTTGAACTGCGCCCGGATGTCCTGCGCCACCGCCGCCGCGGTGCGGCCGACCGCGGTCATCGCCATGCCACCGAACAGATAGGGCAGCAGCGCGCCGAGCAGCAGGCCGACGACGACATAGGGATTGGACAGCGAGAAATCGACCGTGACCTGCCCGAAGAAGCGCTTCAGATCCTCGGTATAGGTGGCGAACAGCACCAGCGCGGCGAGGCCGGCTGAGCCGATCGCATAGCCCTTGGTCACCGCCTTGGTCGTGTTACCGACCGCATCCAGCGCGTCGGTGCGCTGGCGCACGTCATGCTCCAGCCCCGACATCTCGGCGATGCCGCCGGCATTGTCGGTGACCGGGCCATAGGCATCCAGCGCGACGACCATGCCGGCCAGCGCCAGCATCGCGGTGGCGGCAAAGGCAATGCCGATCAGGCCCGCCAGCTGATAGGAAGCGATGATGCCGACGACGATCACCAAAGTCGGCAGCGCGGTCGATTCCATGCTGACCGCGAGGCCCTGGATGACGTTGGTGCCGTGGCCCGAATCCGACGCCTTGGCGATCGACTGGACCGGGCGATAGTCGGTGCCGGTGTAATATTCCGTAATCCACACGATCAGCCCGGTGACGCCGAGCCCGACCAGCATGCAGTAGAACAGGTGGCGCGGGTTGAAGGCCACCATCGCCGGGTCGCCGAGCGCGATGGTCGTCTCCATGTCGGGGAAGATTGCCTGGGTCGCGAACCACAAGGCCGGGATCGACAGTAGCGCGGTCACGATAAAGCCCTTGTACAGCGCCCCCATGATCGAGCCCGACTTGCCGAGCCGCACGAAATAGGTGCCGATGATCGAGGTGACGATGCACACCCCGCCGGCCAGCAGCGGCAGCGTCATCAGGCGGAAGGCGTCGCCGCCGGCGACCAGCAAGGCCACGAGCGCCATGGTCGCGCCGATGGTGACGACGTAGGTCTCGAACAAGTCGGCGGCCATGCCGGCGCAGTCGCCGACATTGTCGCCGACGTTGTCGGCGATGACGCCGGGGTTACGGTCGTCGTCCTCGTCGAAGCCAAGCTCGTTCTTGCCGACCATGTCGGCACCGACATCGGCGGCCTTGGTGAAGATGCCGCCGCCCAGCCGCGCGAAGATCGATACCAGAGAAGCCCCGAGGCTGAGCGTCGCCAGTGCGGTGATCATCGGCCGGCTAGTCGGTTCGACGCCGCTGCTGACCAACCCGTAGAAAAAGCCCGCGATGGCCAGCAATGCCAAGCCGGCGACCAGCATGCCGGTCACCGCGCCCGAGCGGAAAGCCATGGTCAAGCCGCCCTGTAGGCTGCCGCGAGCAGCCTCCGCGGTCCGCACGTTGGCGCGCACCGAGATGTTCATGCCGATGAAGCCGGTGACGCCCGACAGCACAGCGCCGATCACGAAGCCTATGGCGGGCACGACGCCCAGGAACACCGCGATGATGACCACGCCGACGACGCCGACGCCGGCGATGGTGGTGTACTGCTTTGTCAGATACGCGCCCGCGCCCTCCTGAATGGCGACCGCGATCTGCTGCATCCGCTCGCTGCCCGGCGAGGCGCGCAGCACCTGCATCGCAGTGATCACACCATAGGCGACGGCGATCAGCCCGCAGGCAATCGCGATCAGCACCATTGTCATTGTTGTTGCCCCTGGGAAACCGGCGGGCCTCTTACGGGCGGCCGGGAAAGACGGAAGATGGCGCGGCTAATGGCAAATGTGACAGGGCATGGCAAGCGCGCGCCGCCGTCAGTGCTCCCAGCCGAGGCGCGCGGGCGTGACCTCGACACCACCATCGCGGACGCGCAGGCCCGCGCCCGTCACGACCCGTCCGATGCGCGTGACCGGCACCTTCGCGGTCGCCAAGGCCTCGATCCCGGCCCCCGGCGGTGCGGCGAACAGCAGTTCGTAGTCGTCGCCCGCGGTGACGGCGGTGAGCGGATCGCCGGCCACGGGCACGGTGTCGAGGTCGATCTGGATGCCGACGCCGCTCGCCGCTGCCAGCCGCTCGGCGTCGATCAGCAGGCCGTCGGACACGTCCATCGCGGCGGTCGCCACGGTCGCCAGCGCCCTTCCGAGCGCGAGACGGGGTTCGGGGCGGCGGTAGCGGTTGAGCAGGCGCGTCTCGATGGGAAGCTCGCCCTTGGCCATCGCCAGCCCAAGCCCGGCCTCGCCGATCCGCCCGCTGACCCAGAGTTCGTCGCCCGGCATTGCCCCGGCACGCGACAGGGCCAGGCCCGGCGCGACATGGCCGATGGCGGTACATCCCAGCACCGCCGCGCCGCCCCAGCGCACCGTGTCGCCGCCGAACAGCGCCACCTCGAAATGGTCGAGCGCCCGGCCCAGACCGGCCGCAAACGCCCGCAGCCACGCCTCATCCTGGTGCCCGCCGAGCGTCAAGCCGAGCAGCACGGCCGCCGGCACCGCACCCTTGGCAGCGAGGTCGGACAGGTTCACCGCCAGCAGCTTCCACGCCACGTCCGATGTCGGATCGGCGGGCAGATAATGGACCCCGCTGGCGATCGTGTCGTGGGTCAGCACCAATTCGCGCCCCAGCGGGGGCAGCCACACCGCGGCATCGTCGGCCAGCCCGCGCGCCGCCTGGTGCGTCGCCAGCGGGGCGAGCAGCTCGGCGATCAGCGCGCGCTCACGCACCCCGGACCCGCCGCGCGACGGTATCGAGCAGGCCGTTGACGAAGCCCGCCTCGCGCGCCTCGTAAAAGGCATGGGCGACGTCGACATATTCGTCGACCACCGCCGCCGCCGGCACGTCGGGCCGGGCGAGCAACTCATAGACCCCGGCGCGCAGCAGCGCCCGCATCGGCCGGTCGAGCCGGTCGAGCGTCCAGCCTTCCGCCAGCGCCCCGGTGATCAGCGCGTCCAGCTCCGCCGCGCGCGCGCCGGCGCCGGCGACGACATCGTTGAAGAAATCGACATCCGCCTCACGGTACTCCGCGCCCTCGATGGTCGCGCCGAGCCGGTGGCGGTGGAATTCGTGCAGCAGCGCCGGCACGCTGCCGCCCTGCATCTCGCGCTGGTACAGCGCCTGCACCGCCGCCAGCCGCGCCGCCGATCGCGCGTTGCCGGTGCGCGCCTTCTTCTTGGGACTTGCCATCGGCGGGGCTGTAGCGGGGCCGGGGCCGCGCGTCACCCCGCGGCGACGGCGGCGGCGAAGGCCTCGGCCACGACCGGCAGCGCGTCACCGCGGAACAGACCGAAGTGCGTCGCCGGCACCCGGGTCACCGCGACCTGCGGATACAGCCGTTGCCAGACCGGCCCCATGACGGGCGCGAACTCGTCGCTGAGCGCCAGGAACAGCGGCACCGTCAACGGCCGCGGCTGCCAGCGCAGCCGCGCGTCGGTGCCGAAGCGGCGCAGCACGAAGCGCCGCAACGCCAGCGAGCGGGCGGGCGCGAGGCGGTCGGCAAGCCGCAGCCCGGCGCGGCGGCCGGCATCCCACGCCATCGCGCGGCTGGCCGCCTGACCCGCCAGCCGCCGCGCACGCTGCCGCCACGGCCGGCGCGGCAACCCGAGCACGGCGTCACCGAAGGCACTGTCGAAAACCCCGGCGAGGGCAACATCGCGACCCGCGGCGACGAGATCGGCGACCGCTTCCAGGGCGATGCAGCCACCGAAGCTGTAGCCGGCGACGCGCAACGGGCCGTCCGGCTGGCGCAGCATGATCGCCTCGGCGGCACGCCGCGCACAGGCCCGAACATCACCGAGCAGCGCCGCCGGGTCGCCGGCACCGGGCGGCGCGATCAGCTCTAGGTGTATCCGCGGCGCGAGATAGCGGCGGAAGGCCGCCAGGCTGGGGCCGTCGCCAAGAATGCCGGGCAGCAGGAAGACGCGCGGCAGACCGGCGTCCGCCGTCACCGCGTCGTCGTCGATCGCCGCAGCCATCGCCGCGGCGGTCATGTCAGGATGGATCAGGTCGAACGCCAGGTTACGCCCGAGCAGCTGCTCGAGCCGGTAGACGAGGTGGAGCGTCGCCAGCGAATCGCCGCCCGCTTCCTCCCACGGCGTGTCGCCGGGCGCGGCGTCGAGCGTCTCGTGCCACGCCCGGCAGACGAGTTCGGCGACCGCGCTCAAGCCGCCGCCAGCGCGAGCAATGCGGGGGTGTCGACCTTGCCGCCCGGCAGCCGTGGCAGCGCCGGCAAGGCGATCAGCCGCGCCGGCACCATCGCAGCCGGCAGCAGGCCGCGCAGCGCGACCTTCAGCGCCGCCAGGTCGAGCGCCGCGCCGCCGGCGACGACGAACCCGGTCAGGCTGTCGGTACCGCCACGCCGGCAGACGACGACCTCCGCCTCGGCGACGCCCGGCAGGCCGGCGAGCGCCCGCTCGATCTCGGCGGGCTCGATGCGGACGCCGTTCAGGTTGAGCATGCGGTCGGCGCGGCCGACGACGACGAACACCCCCTCGGCGTCGCAGCGTGCGAGGTCGCCGGTCGCATAGACGCGCAGCCGCGGATTGCCGGCGTCGGCGGGCAGCCGCCCGGGGGCGAGCCGCCCGTCCAGCCATTCGCCGAGGCCGTTATAGCGGCTGCGGATGACCAGCTCGCCGGTCTCGCCGCGCGCGCAGTCGCCGCCCGCCGCGTCGACGATCGCGGCCTCGGTGTCGGGCATCAGCGTGCCCGTGGGCACGCGCAACGCATCCTGCCCGTCGCCGGGGCGGGCGAACCAGCTGAGCCCGCTGGCCTCGGTCGAGCCGTAGGTGGTGCGGATCAGGCAGCCCGCCGGCAGCACCGCGCGCAGGGCCGCGACATCGTTCAGGAGCAGCGGCTCGCCGTAACTTTGGACGACGCGCAGGGCCGCCAGCGCCGCGGCGACGCCGGGCAGCCGCGCCAGCCCGCGCAAAAGCGACGGTGCCGCCCGCAGGATCGTCACCTGGCCCTGCCGCAACACCGCGAGCAGTCCACCGATGCCGCCCGCGGCGAGATCGTGAACCTGCATCGCCGCGCCCGCCAGGGGATAGCTGAGCAGCGCGGTGAAGCCGCCGAGCGACGACATCGACGACAGCGACAGCGCGCGATCGGCCGGCGTCACGTGCAGCGCATTATGGGTCGTCCGCGCCCAGTGCAGCATCGTCGCCTGGCTGTGGACAATCAGCTTCGGCATGCCGCTGCTGCCCGACGTCGACAGCATGAAGGCGGGCGCGTCGAGGTCGAGCGTCGCGGCCGGCAGCGCCGGTGCCGGGCCCGTCAGGCTGTCGACGTCGAGGATCGCCACCCCCGGCCAGTCGATCGTCGCCGCCAGTGCCGCGGTCGTGACGACGCGGTCGATCCCCGCGGCGGCGGCAAGCGCGGCATTGCGCGGCGCCGGATAGGCGGCGTCGAGCAGGACCGACAGGCGCTGCGCCGCGAGGCCCGCGAAGACGCTCGCCACGTAGCTCGCACCGTTGGGCAACAGGATGCCGAAGCGGCTGCCGGGGCCATCGGCAAGGGCGTCGGCGATCCGTGCCGTCGTGGCGACCAGCGCGTCGAACGGCGTCACCGCGGCACCGTCGAGCACCGCCGGAGCATCGGGGGTGGCAGCCGCGATCCGCGTCAGCGCGGAGACCGCGGGGCCAATCGCGGCTGGCGCGGGCATCGGCGCGAAGACGCGGTTCACCGGCCCGCGATGATCGGGTGCGATCTGCGGCGTCGCAATCCACGCCCGGTCGTTCAGTTCAGCCTCCCCCCGGAGCTTGCCAACCTGACCCGACTATCATTTTGTGACGGCTACGTCACGCCGCGGCGAACCGCTCCGCCACGGCGATCATCGCCAGCGCCGCCTTGGCTGCCTCGCCGCCCTTGTCCTTTTCGGTGCGGCGCGCCCGGACCCAGGCCTGTTCCTCATTCTCGGTCGTCAGGATGCCGTTGCCGATGGCGAGGCCGTCCAGCGTCAGCGCCATGATCCCGCGCGCGCTTTCGCCCGCGACGATCTCGAAATGATAGGTCTCGCCGCGGATGACGGTGCCGAGCGCGACGAACCCGTCATACTGGCCGGTCTCGCTGGCGCGCGCGATCGCGGCCGGGATTTCCAGCGCGCCGGGTACCGCGATCACCTCGTGCGTCGCGCCCGCGGCGTCCAGCGCATGGGTCGCGCCGTGCAGCAGCGCGTCGGCGAGGCCCTCGTAGAAGCGCGCCTCGACGATCAGGAGATGGGTCATGCGCTGATCCTCTGTTCGCCGACGACCGACAGGCCATAGCCCTCCAGCCCGACGATGTTGCGGTGGGCGTTGGTCAGCAGCACCATGTCGCTGACCCCCAGGTCGACGAGGATCTGCGCGCCGATGCCATAGTCGCGCAGTTCGAAGGGCTCGCCCTTGCCCTTGGCGGTCATCTGCTGCGAAATCGCGTCGGGGCGGGCGTCGCGGATGATGACGACGATGCCGGCGCCCGCCTCGCCGATAATCTCCATGGCGCGCTGCAGCTGCCCGGCGCGGCCGCCGGCCTCCCCGAACAGGTCGGCGAACAGGCTCATCGCGTGGACGCGGACGAGCGTCGGCTTGGACGGATCGACGCGGCCCTTCTGCAGCACCACGTGCTCGGCATATTCGGCCTTGTTGACATAGGTCTTGGCGGTCCACTGCCCGCCGTGGACGCTGTCCATCGGCACCTCGGCGACGCACTGCACCAGGTGGTCGTGGCGCAGGCGATAGGCGATCAGGTCGCGGATCGTGCCGATGCGCAGGCCGTGGACGGCGGCGAACTCCAGCAGGTCGGGCAGGCGCGCCATCTCGCCGTCGTCCTTCATGATCTCGCAGATCACCCCCGAGGGGTTGAGACCCGCCAGCCGCGCCACGTCGACCGCGGCCTCCGTATGCCCGGCGCGGACCAGCACGCCGCCGTCGCGTGCGACCAGCGGGAACACGTGTCCTGGGGAGACGATGTGGCCGGCGTCCTTGCCGGCGTCGATGGCGACGGCGATGGTGCGTGCGCGGTCGGCGGCGCTGATGCCGGTGGTGACGCCGTCCTTCGCCTCGATCGACACGGTGAAGGCGGTGGCGTGGCGCGTGCCGTTATGCTGGGCCATCAACGGCAGGCCGAGCGATTTCACCCGCTCGCTGGCGAGGCTGAGGCAGATCAGGCCACGGCCATAGCGCGCCATGAAGTTGATCGCGTCCGGCGTCGCCATCTGCGCCGGAATGACCAGGTCGCCCTCGTTCTCGCGGTCCTCGTCGTCGACCAGGATGAACATGCGGCCGTTGCGGGCCTCGTCGATGATCTCCTCCGGCGTCGCCATCACCTTCGCCGGGTGCCTGCCGCTGAGGTAGGATTCGAGCTTGCGCAGCGTATCGGCGGTGGGGTTCCAGTCCGGCTCGTCGAGGCTGCGCAGCGAATTGGCATGCAGCCCGGCGGCGCGGGCGAGGCCGGAGCGGGTGGTGCCGCCGTCGGCCACGAGACTGCGGACTCGGTCGATCAGGATGGTAGACATCGGCGCTTCCTACACTTTGATGTGAGGAAAGCTAACTCGTCACATCAAAATGTCAAGCGGCGGCCGCCTCGCGCATCCGGCCGAGATAGCGCGCCAGCACGTCGATCTCGACGTTGACCGCGTCGCCCGGCTGCATCAGCTCGCCCAGCGTCGTCCACGCCGCGGTATGGGGGATGATATTGACCCCGAACTCGACGCCGTCGCCGACGTCGGCCACCGCATTGACGGTCAGCGACACGCCGTCGATGGTGATCGAGCCCTTGGCGGCGATGAACCCGGCCAGCGGCCGTGGCGCGACGAACGTCAGGCGAGTCGAGTCGCCCTCGCGCGCCGTCGCCACCAGCCGCGCCACCGCGTCGACATGGCCGGTGACGATATGGCCACCCAGCTCGTCGCCGACCTTCAGCGCGCGCTCGAGGTTGAGGCGCTTGCCCGGCGTCCAGCGGTCGGCGGACTTAGATTTTGTCTCGGCGGAGACGTCGACGGCGAACCAGTCCGCGCCCTTGTCGACGACGGTCAGGCAGACGCCCGAGCAGGCGATCGACGCACCCAGCGCTACGCCCGCCAGGTCATAGGCGGTGCGGATGCGCAGCCGCAGGTCGCCGCGCGCCTCCGCCTCGATGACGGTGCCGATGTCGGTGATGATGCCGGTGAACATTGCCCTTCGCTACCGCGTGCGCTCGTACACCTCAAGCCGATCCGCCCCGAGCGCGCGGCTGGCGCTCTGCCGCCAGCGGCCATGCGCCGCGGCGAGGTCGGTCAGGCCGATGTCGCCGATCCGCCTGCCGCCGCCGATGACGACGGGCGCGCGGTAAAGGAGCAGCCGGTCGATCCGGTCGGCGGCGAGCAAACTCGTCGCCACCCCCGCGCCGCCCTCGACCAACACGCCGAGCACGTCCGCCATCGCATCGACCTCGGCAAAGTCGCGCAGGTGCAGCCAGCCGTCCGGCGCCGCGCCGCCCAGCACCGCACGGCGGGGGGACCGCTCTTCCAGCCCCGGCAGCCGCACGTCGAGGCCCGGCGCGTCCGCGGCCACTGTGCCACGCCCGACGACGATGAGGTCGGCCCTTGCGCGCTCCAGATGCCCGTGCGCCCGCGCCTCCGGGCCGGTGATCCACTGGCTGGTGCCATCGGCCAGCGCGACGCAGCCGTCGAGCGACAGCGCCAGCTTCAGCGTCACGAACGGCTGCCCTCGTTGCTGGCGGCTGAAGAACCCCGCCGCGACGCTGCGCGCCTCCGCCTCGCGCACGCCGGTCACGACGTCGGCTCCCGCCGTCCGCAGCCGCTCCGCCCCCTGCCCCGCGGTGCGCGGATCGGGGTCGAGCACTGCGATCACCACCCGCGCGACGCCCGCCGCCGCCAGCAGATCGGCGCACGCCGGGCCGCGCGGCGACACGTGCGCGCACGGTTCAAGCGTCACATAGGCAGTCGCGCCGCGCGCCTCGACGCCGTCCAGCGCCATCGCCTCGGCGTGCGGCCGCCCGCCCGCCTGCGTCCAGCCGCGCCCGATGACGCGACGGTCGCGCACCAGCACGCAGCCGACGCTGGGGTTGACGCCGGTCAGCCCGACGCCCCGCGCCGCCAGCGCCAGCGCCGCACCCATCCAGCGGTGATCGTCGTCGTTCATCCGCCCCCTTTAGGGCGAATCGATCAGCCCTGTCTCAGCCGGAACGTCACCGGCAGCTCGCGCTCGGCCTCGACCGCGACACCGTCATTCAACGCGGGGACGAAGCGCCATTTGGTCAGCGCGCGTTCGATCGCCGCCGCATCGAGCCGCGCGAAGCCGCTCGACTTCACTACCGTCGCGCGCACTACGCGCCCGTCGACGCCGACGACGACGCGGACGAGCACCGTGCCCTCCTCGCCGAGCCGCTGCGACGCGCTCGGATAGATCGGCTGGAATTGGCTGCGGTAGCGCGCGTCGATGCTGGCGCTGCGGGTCGCACCGGCCGGCGGCTGCGGCTCGATCCTGAAATCCGTGACCGTGTCGACCGGCCCGGGCCCCGGCCCGGCGTCGCGGGTCGTCGCGGTCAGGCTAGTATCCGCCTTGGGCGGCTCGGCGATATCGATGACCGGCGCGATGATCAGCGGATCGATACGCTGCTGATGCGTCACCGGCTCGATGCGGCGCGCCGGCGGCGGCTTCGGCGCGTCGTGGTTGACGATGGCGATCGGCGGCGGCGGCGCGGGCGGCACCGCGATGCGGACGCCGGCGAGTGCGACGGCGATCAGCCCGGCGTGGACGGCGATGGTGACGGCAATGCCGGCAGGACTGCGCGGCGTATTGGCATAAGACATGGCGACCCTCCTCACGGGTGAGGCGCCTTCGCCGGACTTCCGCCGTGTCGACGACGCGGGTGCGAGCCTATCACATCCCGCCGTTAATAAAACGGCAGCCTAGTTGACCCTCTCGTGCGGCGCCGCGGTGACATAGCGGTCGTATTCGGCCTGCGCCAGCTTGCGCTTCTCGGGCGGCAGCGAGGCAATATAGGCCTTCGATGCGGCGAGCTTGGCGGCCAGCGTCGCTTCGTCCTTCGCGCGCGCCGCGAGCGCATCGTCGCGGCTGCGGTTCGCGGCCCAGCTGTCGACATAGATGATGTGCGGTGGCGGCGACGGCACCTTGGTGATCGCCTGGACATAGAAGCCCGCCGCGATGACCACCGTCGCGAGCACGGACAGGCTGGCGACGATCAACCGGGTGCGGCGCGCCTCGGCAACGCTGGGCTTCAGGAACGACATGGTTCAGCCGACATAAGTCGCCGCCGCAAGCCGTGCCAGTGCCGTTTCGCGCCCGATCAGCGGCAGCAGCGCCGCCATCTCCGGCCCGTGGTCGCGCCCCGTCAGCGCCTGGCGCAGCGGCTGGAACAGCGGCTTGCCCTTGCGGCCGCTCGCCGCCTTCACCGCGGCCGTCCAGGCATGCCAGACGTCGCCCTCGAACGGCATCGCCGCCAGCACCTCGCGCGCCTCCGCCACGAACGCGCGGTCCTCCGCCGCCACCGTGCCGCCCGCGCCGCCCGACAGGATCGCCCACCAGTCGGCCGCTTCCGCCACCGTGGCGAGATTGCCGCGCACTGCCTCCCACGCCTCTGCGGTCATGCCGGCGGGCAGCCGCGCGCGGACCGCGTCGAAGGGCAGCCGATGGACGGTGCGGGCGTTGAGCAGCGCCAGCTCGTGCGGGTCGAAGCGCGCCGTCGCCCGGCCGAAATGCCCGAGGTCGAACCCCGCGACCAGCGCGTCGAGGCTCGCCACCGGCTCGACCGGCTGGCTGGTCCCCAGCCGCGCCAGCAGCGCCGCGACCGCCTCCGGCTCGATGCCCTGTGCCCGCCACTGATCGACGCCTTCCGACCCCAGCCGCTTCGACAGCGCCGCGTCCGCCCCCGTCAGCAGCGCGAGATGTGCCAGCCGCGGCGGCGGGCTCCCGAGCGCCTCAAACATCTGCAGCTGGACGCCCGAATTGGTGACATGGTCCTCGCCGCGGATGATCAGCGTGATGCCCAGCTCGATGTCGTCGACCACCGACGGCAGCATGTACAGCCACGTCCCGTCGGCGCGGCGCACCACCGGATCGCTGAGCGACGCCGGATCGACCCGGCAGCCGCCGCGCACCGCGTCGTCCCAGACAATCGGTGCGGCAGTGTCGAGCCGGAACCGCCAGTGCGGCTGAACCCCCGCCTCGGCAAAGCGCGCATGGTCGGCGTCGGTCAGCGTGCAGGCGGCGCGGTCATAGACCGGCGGCTTGCCCGCCGCCGCCTGCACCTTGCGCTTCACCTCCAGCTCGGTCGCCGTCTCATAGGCGCGGTAGGCGCGGCCCTGCGCGGCGAGCCTGTCCAGCGCCGCCTCGTACAGCGCGAACCGCTCCGACTGCCGCACCATCCGATCGGGGGTCAGGCCGAGCCAGCCGAGATCGTCGCGGATCGCGTCCACGAACCGCTCCTCGCTTCGCGCCGCGTCGGTATCGTCGATGCGCAGCACGAACTGCCCGCCCGCGGCGCGCGCCGCCAGCCAGTTGACCAGCGCGGTGCGGACATTCCCGGCATGAATGCGCCCGGTTGGCGACGGCGCAAAGCGGGTGATCACAGCGCCAGGCCGACCGCGACACCCAGGGCCAGCACAACCGCCCCAGCGACGACAAGTCTCCACTGCCCCGTAACCCGCGCCCGCACCCGCAACTCGGGCACCTCGTCCTCGAACCGTGCGCTGTCCGGGGCCGCGCCCTCGACCGGCACCTTGTCGAGCAGCTGGCGGAACACGCGCGGCAGCTCGCGCAGCGCCCGCAGGTTGCGCGTCAGGCTGTCCGCCAGCCGCGCCTCCGGCCCCAGCTCGTCGCGCATCCAGCCCTTCACGAACGGCTCGGCGACCTGCCACATGTTGACCTGGGGATCGAGCGTCAGCGCGACGCCCTCCACCATCACCATGGTCTTCTGGAGCAGCAGCAGGTGCGGCTGCACCGCCATGTCGAAGCTGCGGGTGATCGCGAACAGTCCGTCGAGCAGCCCGGAGATCGAGATATCGCGCGCCGCCAGCCCGCGGATCGGCTCGCCGACCGCCCTGAGCGCGGTGGCGAACTCCCCGACGTCGTGGTGCGCGGGTACATAGCCCGCCTCGAAGTGGATTTCCGCGACCCGCCGGTAGTCGCCGGTCAGCAAGCCGTAGAGGATCTCCGCAAGGTACATGCGCGCGCGCCGGTCGAGGCGGCCCATGATGCCGAAATCGACCACCCCGATGCGTCCGTCCGCCAGCACGAACAAATTGCCCTGGTGCATGTCGGCGTGGAAGAACCCTTCCGCGATCGCCTGCCGCAGGAAGCTGTTGACCAGCACCTGGGCCAGCGCGGCACGGTCCAGCCCCAGCGCCTCGACGCCTGCGAGGTCCGACATCTTTACCCCGTCGATCCAGTCGAGCGTCAGCACGCGGCGCGTCGTGCGCGCCCAATCGACGGCGGGCACCAGGAACCCCGGCTCGGCCTGCATCGCGGCCGCCAGTTCCGACGCGCTTGCGGCCTCGCGGCGCAGGTCGAGCTCGGCCAGACTCCACGACTTGAAGCTGGCGATGGTGGCGCGGGGCCGCAGCCGGGCCGCCTCGCCGCCCAGCTTCTCGACGCGGGCGGCGGCCCATTCATAGGTCTCGATGGCCTCGCCGATAGCGCGCTCGATGCCCGGGCGCAGCACCTTGACCGCGACCTTGCGGCCGTCGGTGGTGACGGCGCGGTGGACCTGCGCGACCGACGCGGCACCGACCGGCACCGGCTCGATGCTGGCAAAATGCCTGCTCCACGGCCCGCCATAGGCCTCGACCAGCACCGCCTCGATGGTCGCGAACGGAACCGGGGGCAGCGCGTCCTGCAACCGCGCCAGGTCGCGCGCCGCGTCCAGCCCGATCAGGTCGGGCCGCGTCGCCAGCGCCTGCCCCAGCTTGATCGCCGCCGGGCCGATCTTTTCCAGCGCCTCGGCATAGCGGGGAACGCGCGGTGCAAAGCTGCCGAGCCGCGCCGCCCACGCCAGCCGCCGTAGCCCGGCGGGCACGTTGGCGTCGCCCTCCAGTCCGCGCAGCGCGCCATGCGCACCCAGCGTCCGCCCCCAGCGCGCCAGCCGCAGGACGTGCGTCAGCGCGGCGGTCACACCTTCCAGCCGCTGTGGATCGCGACCAGCCCGCCCAGGATCGGGCGGAACGCCACCCGCGCAAAGCCCGCCGCCTCGATCATCGCCTTGAATTCGGGCATCGGCGGAAAGCGGCGGATGCTCTCAATCAGGTAACGGTACGACGCCTCGTCCCTGGCGACATACTTGCCGATCTGCGGCAGGAGCTTGTCCGAGTAGGCATCATAGACCCGCCCGAAGCCCGGCCATTCGGTTGTCGAGAATTCGAGGCAGAAGAACCGCCCGCCATAGCGCAGCACCCGGTGCGCCTCCTTCAGCGCGGCCGGAATGTCGGTGACGTTCCGGATGCCGAACGCGATGGTGTAGGCGTCATAGCTCTGGCTGGGCGCGGTCAGCGTCTCGGCGTTCTGCGCCTGCCACACCAGCCCGGTGATACCGCGCTTGGCGGCACGCTCGATGCCGACGTGGAGCATCGCCGGGTTGATGTCGGCGACGGTGACGTCGGCGCCCTTCGCCGCCATCCGGAAGGCGATGTCGCCGGTGCCGCCCGCCATGTCGAGGATCTGCTCGCCCGGCCGCGGCTTCACGGCGCGCACGAACTCGTCCTTCCACGACCGGTGCAGCCCGCCCGACATCAGGTCGTTCATCAGGTCGTAGCGCCGCGCCACGCTGGCGAACACCGCGCCGACTCGCGCGGTCTTCTCGGCCACTGGCACCTGTTCATAGCCGAAGCTGACTGTCTCGCTCATGGTCGCGGGGTCTAGCCGAGGGGGACGGGGGCCGCAAACGCCGCGGCGTCGCGGCGGGCGCGGCGTCAGCCCTCGTCGACCGTCGCGAGATTGTCGTAGAGCCGCTCGAGCAGATCGGTCAGCCGGTCGAAATCGCGTTGCGACAGGCCGGCGATGACCTTGGCATAGACCGGCCCGGTCAACAGCCGGGCTTCCGCCAGCCGCGCGCTGCCGAGGGGCGTCAGCGAGATTTCGGTGACGCGGTTGTCGCCCTCGCGGCGCTCGCCTGCCACCAGGCCGGCGGCAGTCATCCGCTGGATGATGCGGGTCAATGTGGAAATGCGGATGATCGCGAACTGCGCGATCTCGCCGATGCCGCGCGGGCTGGCCTCGCCCAGGATCATCAGCACGCGCCAGGTCGGGATGTCGATGCCGATCGTCCGCATCCGCGCCGCAACGACCATGTTGTAGCGGCCGACCAGCCGGTTGAGCTGGAAGAACGGGTATTTGCGGACCTGAAAGGCGGCGGCGCCCGGGTCACCGAGAAGACGTGCGTCGGTCAACGGATGCTCCCTGCCGACGCTGTCGTAGCGATGCCTCCGGCGCGCTGCAACGGTGCCGATTATACTTGCGTTTGCAAGTTTCGTCCGACAAGCTGCGCGGCGCAACCACGAAGGACGGCGGCGCCATGTCCCAGCAGCTTCTCGACGGTCTGGTCACGGCGATGGCTGGCGGCGCGGTGCGGGTCGTCGATCTGACGCAGCCGCTGTCGCCCGACACGCCGGCGCTCGAACTGCCGCCCAACTTCGGCCAGTGCGCCGGCTTCAGCCAGCGCGAGGTGTCGCGCTACGACGAGCGCGGCGTCGCCTGGTACTGGAACGAGTTCACTATGAACGAGCATACCGGGACGCATTTCGATGCGCCGGTGCACTGGATCACCGGCCGCGACCTCGACGGCAACGCGACCGATACGATCCCGCCCGCCGGGTTCATCGGGCCGGCCTGCGTCATCGATGTCAGCGCCGAGGCCGCCGCGGACCCCGATTTCGTGCTGGAGTCCGCGCACCTCGAGGCGTGGGAGGCGCGCCACGGCCGCATTCCCGACGGCAGCTGGCTGCTGCTCCGCACCGACTGGTCGAAGCGGTCGGTCGCCGACTATGTCAACCGGCGCGAGGACGGCGCCCATACGCCGGGGCCGTCGGCGGCGGCGGTGCGCCTGATGGTCGAGCGCGGCATCCGCGGCTTCGGGGTGGAGACGATCGGCACCGACGCGGGCCAGGCGCACGGCTTCGATCCGGCCTATCCCGCGCACACGTTGCTCCACGGCGCCGGTCGCTTCGGGCTGCAATGCCTGGCCAACCTCGACCAGCTGCCGCCGGTCGGCGCGGTGGTGGTGGCGGCGCCGTTGAAGATCGTCGGCGGCTCGGGCTCGCCGCTGCGCGTGCTGGCGCTGGTCGCCGATGGCTGAGCGGTCGTTCAAGGCCGAGGTCGAGGCGCTGCGGCTGGGTGACGGCGAAGTCTTCGCCGGCGAGGGCATCCTCGCGGTCACCAAGGCGCTGCTGCAGTCGGGCGTTGCGTACGTGGGCGGCTATCAGGGATCGCCGATCAGCCACCTGATCGACGTGTTCGCCGACGCCGACCCGCTGATGAAGGAGCTCGGCGTCCATTTCGAATCGAGCGCCAGCGAGGCGACGGCGGCGGCGATGCTGGCGGCGTCGGTCAACTACCCGCTGCGCGGCGCGGTGGCGTGGAAGTCGGTGGTCGGCACTAATGTCGCGTCTGATGCTTTGTCCAACGTCGCCAGCGGCGGCGTCACCGGCGGCGCGCTGATCATCGTCGGCGAGGATTACGGCGAGGGCTCCTCCATCATGCAGGAACGCACCCATGCGTTCGCTATGAAGTCCCAGATATGGCTGCTGGACCCTCGCCCCAACCTTCCCTCGATTGTGGAGATGGTGGAGCAAGGTTTCGCGCTGTCCGAGGCATCGAATACCCCGGTGATGCTGGAACTGCGTGTACGCGCCTGCCACGTCACCGGCAGTTTTGTCGCCAAGGACAACAAACCGCCGCAGTTGACGGTGGGCCAGGCCGCCGCGAATCCCGTGCGGGCGCTCGACCGTATCGTGCTGCCGCCCGCCAACTTCCTTCATGAAGTCGAAAAGATCGAGCAGCGTTGGCCGGCGGCGCTGCGGTTCATTGCCGAGCAGCAGCTGAACGAGCGTTTCGGTCCGGAGGGTGACGACATCGGTATAATCGTCCAGGGCGGCCTCTTCAACATTCTCAATCGCGCCTTGGAGTTGGCCGGACTATCGGATGATTTCGGGGATGTCCGGGTGCCTGTCTATTGTTTGAACGTCACCTATCCGCTGCTCCCGGAGGAGGTATCCGCGTTCTGCACGGGCAAGCGCGCCGTTCTGATCGTCGAAGAGGGCCAACCCGAGTTTATCGAGCATGAACTGAACACGCTGGTGCGCCGCGCAGATTTGCAGACGCGAATCGTCGGCAAGGACATCCTGCCACGTGCCGGTGAATATACGGGTCAGGCCTTGCTCGCGGGGGTGATCAGGTTTCTGGACACCTGGGCGCCGGAACGCGCGCCAGATCCTCCACAACCCTTCGTGCCGGATCCTGAAATCTCGGCCGAAGTGCCGCCGCGCCCCGCGGGCTTCTGTACCGGTTGCCCCGAGCGGCCGATCTTTTCGGCGATGAAGCTCGTGCAGCGCGAACTCGGCGATCTGCACGTGTCCGCGGATATCGGTTGCCA
>JBBQWN010000033.1:0-25556 GCA_038210595.1 Sphingomonadales bacterium
GCGCGGGCCGTTACGATCATGGACGCCGAGCAGTTGGGTGGCACAATCATCGACCAGTTGGCTTCGCTCTTCGAGGAAGGTGACGGAAAAGCCAACGGAAGAAGGTAGGGCGCCACGGCAATGCCGCGCCCTAGCGCGCAAACGCCAAGATGCGTTTACGCGCTTGGGCGCCAGCCGCGCCGCAGCTTAGCGGCAGCGTCGACCCTTGCCGATCTCGTGGCCTGCGACCGCGCCAACGCCGGCACCGAGCAGCGACTCACCGACACCGCCACCCAGCGCCGCAACGCCGAGGCCGCCGACGCCGGCACCGATCAGCGTACCACGCTTTTTGCCGCGCGAGCGATGGGCCTGGCAATCGTCGTAGCGGCTGTTGTTGTAATAGTGCCGGTCGTTGTGATGATGACGGCGCGCTTCGGCAGGCACGCTGGCGGTAAGCGACGTCATGCCGACGGCGGCGATCATCAGGGCGTTGAAACTGCGCATTTATGGTGCTCCAAAGTTGATTAGCGAACGTAACAATGCCGCTGACCCGCCTCGGGTTCCGGTTCAGAGGCGGTTAACGGCCTGACTGCCATATCCGCGTCATGCCGGCGTTGACGGCGGTGTGAGCGTAAGGAGAGCATCATGAAGGCGGTTTTAATCGCGGTCGCGGGCCTCGCGACACTGGCGGCGACGCCAGCCCTGGCCGATCGCCATGACGGTGGGCGCGGCGGCGACCGCGGCCACTATTCGGGCGGCTATCGCGGCGGCGACGGCTATCGCGGCGGCTATGGGCGCGGTGGCGACTACGGTTATCGCGGCGATGGCTATCGGGGCGGCTACCGCAATGGCGGCTATTATGGTGGCCGCGGCTATTATGCTGGTGGCTACGGACGCCCCTATTACGGCGGCTATTACCGGCCCTATTATCGCAACCGCGTCGTTGTCGTGCCGGCCTATGGCTACGGCTACGGCGGCTATGGTTACGGCGGCGGCTACGGCTATGCCGATCCCTATTACGGCGGCGGCTACTATGGTTATGAAGAGCCGATCGTGTACCGCGGCGGCTACAGGCGCGGCTATCGCTGTTCAACTGGCGGCGGCGCGGTGCTCGGGGCGATTGCGGGCGGCCTGATCGGCAATGCCGCAGGCGGTCGCTATGATCGCGGCTACGGCACCGTCGCCGGTGCCGGCATCGGCGCCATCGCGGGCGATGCCATCGAACGCAGCGACCGCTGCTAGCGCGCTAATTCGTGGCGGGATGGAGCGTCGTGAACGCCCGCCCGCCACGGAACGCGCTCAGCCAAGTGCGTGGGTCGAGGCTCCACGAGCCATCGATCGAGTAGGTAATGAACTCGGCACGACCGACGAGGTTCTCGATCGGCAACATGCCGAGCCCGCCGATCTCGGGCGGAAAGCGGCTGTCTTCGCTGTTGTCGCGGTTGTCGCCCATCAGGAACAGATGTCCCTCCGGTACGACTAGCGGCCCCGTGTCATCCTGCGCCGTGGTCGCGAGATCGAGCACGTCATAGCTGCGACCGTCGATCGTCTCGCGGAACCGCGGCAGGCGGCAGATCGCCACCCCGTCGGCGCGTACGGTGCGGTACTGCGCGTCGACCGGCGAGGTGCAGTCGCTGTTCGGCGATACGACCATCTCCATCGGGCTTTCGGCGACCTTGGGCACTGGACTGCCGTTCAGCCACAATTGCCCGCCCTTCATCTGGACGGTGTCGCCGGGCAGGCCGATGACGCGCTTGATGTAGTCGGCCTTGTCACGCGGCGCCTTGATGACGGCGATGTCGCCGCGCCGCGGCAGGCTGCCGAACAGCCGGCCCTGCATCTCCGGCAGCACCCGCAGTGACGGGGACAGATAGCTGTAGCCATAAGGGAATTTCGACACGATCAGCTGGTCGCCGATCAACTGCGTTGGCAGCATCGACCCCGACGGGATGTAGAACGGCTTGGCGACGAAGCTGTGTACCGCCAGCACCGCGAGCGCGAGCAGGAACAGCTGCCACGCCTCGTTGGCCCAGTTGGTCTTCTTCTTGGCCGGAGCCGCGTCCTTGGTCGCCATACTCGCGTTCATACCTTGCTCGCCGTGATCAGGACGATCGCCTGCGCCCAGGGATGATCGTCGGTAAGGGTCAGGTGTATTAGCGCGCTATGCCCCGGCGGCGTCAGGAATGCCAGCCGTTCCGCAGCGCCACCGGTCAGCATCAGCGTTGGCGCGCCGCTCGGCAGGTTCACCACCCCCATGTCGCGGAAGAACACGCCGCGCCGGAAACCGGTACCGAGCGCCTTGGCGCAAGCCTCCTTGGCGGCGAAGCGCTTGGCATAGGTGCCGGCGCGGGTCAGCGGGCGGCGCTCCGCCTTGGCCTGCTCGTGCGGCGTGAAGATGCGATCGATGAATCGTTGCCCGAAGCGGTCGAGCGAGGCTTGGATACGCTCGATGTTGCACAGGTCGTTGCCGAGGCCGAGAACTATCACGGGTGGGCGGCGTCCATCGCCTCGCGCATCCCACGGATCGCCGCGTCGAGGCCGGTGAACACCGCCTCGCCGATCAGGAAATGGCCGATGTTGAGCTCGGCCAGGACTGGGATCGCCGCGACCGGCCCGACGTTGGCGAAGGTCAGGCCGTGCCCCGCATGGACCTCCAGCCCGAGGCCGAACGCATGTGCGGCGGCGGCCTGCAGGCGGGTCAGCTCGCCGCCGCCGCTGCCGTGCGCGTACGGCCCGGTGTGCAGCTCGACCACCGGTACGCCGAGACGGGCGGCGGCGTCGAGCTGGTGCCGGTCGGGGGCGACGAACAGGCTGACGCGGATGCCGGCATTCTTAAGGCGACCGACGTAGCCGGAGAGGCTATCGAACTGCCCGGCGGCATCGAGCCCGCCCTCGGTGGTGCGCTCCTCGCGGCGCTCCGGCACAATGCAGGCGGCATGTGGGCGGTGGGCGAGGGCGATGCCGAGCATCTCCTCGGTCGCCGCCATTTCTAAGTTCAGCGGCAAGCCGATCTCGGCCATCAGCCGGTCGATATCGGCGTCGGTGATGTGGCGGCGGTCCTCCCGCAGGTGGGCGGTGATGCCGTCGGCGCCGGCTTCCGCCGCAAGAACCGCGGCGCGCACCGGGTCCGGGTGCTGCCCGCCGCGCGCGTTGCGGATGGTGGCGACGTGGTCGATGTTGACGCCGAGTCTCAGGGCACGGGGCATAGAGCCGCGCTCAGCAGTTCCCAGGTGAGCCCCTTCCCCTGCCAGGGCTCGCCGAAGTCCGGCACAGTCGAGGCAGCGAAGGCGACAATGGCGATGCCGCGCTCAGGCGCGATCAGGTTCCGGATCTGGACGTTGCCGACCCCACCGCGCCGCTCCACGATGTGCTGGGCGGTTGCGCAGCCCTTAAGCTTAACCGGGTAGGACCACTGGCCGAGCGCCCCGTAACCGAGCTTCGGGTCGCCCTTCCACATCTCCGCGGTCGCCGCGTTGCCAAGCAATTTGCCGTCGATCAGTGCGCGGTCGAACTTGAGCAGGTCGTCGGCGGTGCCGGCGAGATTGGCGGCGCTGCCGTAGCGGCCGGGGTCAGCGGTGATATCGGTCGCGCCCTTTTCGTCGACCGCCACGATGTCGTCCTTGTCGCCGGGCTTGAGGACACGCAGCGATTTCAGGTCAAGCGGCTTCGCGATGCGCTCGCGGATCAGTGTCGCAAAGGACTTGTGTGTCACCGCCTCCAGCATCGCGCCGAGCACGACATAGTCGCAATTGTTGTAGACGAACCCCTCGCCCGGCGCGCGGCCCGAGGGCTTCAGGCACTGCGGGTCGAGACCCTTTGGTGCGGGCGTCCTGGAGCGCAGATAGGCGAGCGGCGTCCCGTCCGGCCCGGCGGGGCCGCTGTTCGGGTCGTACAAGCCCGACGTGTGGTTGAGCAGGCGGCGGACGGTGACCGCATCGCCGCCGGGGAGCGGCACGCCCGGCAGGTACCTGGTCGCCGGAGCGTCGAGGTCGACGCGACCCTTCTCGACCTCCTGCATGACCAGCACCGCGACGACCTGTTTGGTCACGGAGGCCCAGCGCCAGATCTTGCCCGTGAATGCGGCGGACCGGTTGAACGACGCAACTTCAATGTGGTTGCCGGCGGTTCCGAGCAGGACTGTGCCCGGCATTCCGGCGCGTTCGGCGGCACCGGCGAGGCCAGCCGTTGCAGCCGACACCGGCGAGGCAGCTGTCGCGCCGGGCGCATCCGAACTCGCCTCGACGTCGGCAATATGCCGTTCAAGCAATGCGCGGGCAATTGCCGGGTCCGCTTGTTCTGACGGTGCGGCCTGCGCGACGGTCGCCAGCGCCAGGGCCGCCAGTGCGAAGAGTGCCTTCACGTCGCCCGGCTCCCCGGCTTGACCGCGGGAATCGCCGCCAGCTCCGGTGGCAGCGCGTCGGCGCTGTAGGTGGGCACGTCGAGTGCGATGAGGGAGGTGAGCGGCACGCCGATGTCGGCCTTGCCGTTCGAACGGTCGACGAGGCAAGCGCCCGCGATGACGCGGCCCCCGGCGGCTTCGATCGCCACGATCGCCTCGCGACTGCTGAGGCCGGTGGTCACCACGTCCTCGACCATCAGTACCGTCTGGCCCGGTTCCAAGGCGAAGCCGCGGCGGAGCTCGAACACGCCCTGCGGCCGCTCGACGAACATGGAAGGGACGCCCAGTTGGCGTGCCAGCTCGTAGCCGACGATGACACCGCCCATTGCGGGCGCGACCACCGCCTGCACGCTGCGCGCCTCGGCGGGGAGCTTTTCGACCAGCGCGGCGACCAGCCGTGCCGCCCGCGCCGGGTCCATCAGCACGCGCGCGCACTGGAGGTACCGCGCCGAGCGCAGGCCGGACGACAGGATGAAGTGCCCCTCCAGCAGCGCACCCGCCGCGCGGAATTCATTCAATGTTTCGGCGTCGGCCATCATGCGCTATGGCTCTAGCAGTGTCGCATCGCCGGTGAAACCTTGGCTGGCAATGCCGGGGGCACTGAATTAATGTTTGAGTAGCTAGCGGGAGGCGAACAGGTGGGTAAGGTTTCATTGGCGTATCGGCTGGGGGCAGCCGCTGCGGCGGTCGCGATGATCGGCGGGACGGTGCCGGCAGCGGCCGAAATCAAGGCGGGCCGGCGCGGCTCGATCGAGGAGCAGCGCCAGAACGTCACCGCGACGCTGCCGCAGTGCGCGCGGCCGCTCGGCAACCTGGCGGTGTCGCTGCCCGAGACCAACTGGTGGGGCGGCCTCGGCCTCGGCTCGCCGGAGGCGCTGATCCGCGTCTATGTGCAGCAGTCTAAGTGCTTCCGTCTGGTCAACCGTTCGCAGCGCGGCATGGAGGCCATGACCCGCGAGCGCGACCTCGCCGGATCGGGCGAGCTGCGCCGTGGCGGCGCGGTCGGTAAGGGCCAGATGGTCGAGGCCGATTTCACCGTGATCCCCGACATCGTCACCGCAAACTCGAATCGCGGCGGCACCAACGTCGGCGGCCTGATCGGCGGGTTCATTCCCGGCATCGGCGGGGCGCTGGTCGCCGGCATCAACGTCAAGAAGCGCGTCGCCAACGTCGTCCTCAACACGATCAACAACAAGACGTCCGAGGAATATGTCGCGGAGGGCAACGCCAAGAAAACCGATGTCGGCTTCGGCGGCGGCGGCGGTTTCTTCACCGGCGGCTTCCTGGCGGCCGGCGGCGCCAGCACCTACCAGGACACCGAGATCGGTCAGGTCGTCGCGCTCGCCTATCTCGATGCCTACGCCAAGATGGTCAACGACATCCAGGGCATGGCCCAGACCATCGCCGGGCCGGCGGCCGAAAAAGCGGTGTCGATGAAGCGCCCCGGCCGGATGTTCGCGACTGCATCGATCAAGGGCCGGGTGATCAAGTCGCTCGACCCCGGTGCGATCCTATATCCGACCGGCAACAAGTCGGTCGGCTTCTGGGAGGTCGAAGATGAACTCGGCACCAAGGGCTGGGTCAGCGAGGCGGTGATCGAGGTCGCGCGGTAGAACCGCCGTTGTCGGCGATCTTGAAAACAGGGCGGCGGTCGCGAGGCCGCCGCCCTTTGTCTTACCCGGCGGGCTTGGTCCCGGCGGACGCGCTCAAGACCGGCGCGCTCGCGCCCAGACGCGACACCAGCTTCGTCGCATAGTCGAGCTGATAATCGGTCACACCCGCCTTCTTCAGCGCATCCGCCTTTGCGGTGAAGCGCGGATCGGGCTTGTCGTCGGTCTCGATCAGCTTGTCGTCGACAGCCTTGATCTCGTTGACGAGGTGGCGGCGCAGATCGGCCTCGCGCAATCGCGCCGGGCGGTCCGAAATGGTGGCATCGGAAAGCTGCGGCACTGCGATGTCAGGCTCGATGCCCCCTTCCTGAACCGAGCGGCCCGCGGGCGTGAAGTAACGCGCCGTGGTCAGCCGCAGGCCGGTCTCGGGCGACAGCGGAATGAGCGTCTGGACACTGCCTTTGCCGAAGGTGCGGGCCCCGAGCACGATGGCCCGGCGGTGGTCCTGCAGCGCACCCGCGACAATCTCCGATGCCGATGCCGATCCTTCGTCGACTAGCACCACCACCGGCCGCCCATCGGCGAGATCACCGGCGCGCGCGTAGTAGCGCTGGATGTCGTTCTTGCTGCGGCCGCGCTGCGAGACAATCTCGCCACGGTCGAGGAACACGTCGCTGACCTCGATCGCCTGATCGAGCAGGCCGCCCGGGTTGGAACGCAGGTCGATGATGAAGCCGCTGAGCTTGCTGCCCAGCTGCTTCTCGATGTCGGTCACGGCGGCGCGGGTCGCCTCGCCGGTCTTTTTGTTGAAGGCCGAGATGCGGATGACGCCGACGGTGCCCCGGATATCCTGCTTGACCGGTTTGATCTGGATGACTTCGCGCTTCAGCGTGAAATCCAGCGGCTTCGGCGCACCTTCCCGGACGACGGTGATCTTGATCGTCGTGCCGGGCGCGCCGCGCATCTTGTCGACCGCGTCGTTCAGCGTCACCCCGTACAACAGCTCGCCGTCCAGATGCGTGATGAAGTCGCCCGCCTTGATGCCGGCGCGCGCCGCTGGCGTGTCGTCAGTCGGGGCGATGACTTTCACCGCGCCCTCCTCGGTCGAGACGGTCAGGCCGAGCCCGCCATACTCGCCGTCGGTGGTCTGGCGCATATTCTGGAAATCGCGGGCGTCGAGATACGACGAATGCGGGTCGAGGCTGGCGAGCATGCCGTTAATCGCGCCTTCGATAAGCTTCTTGTCGTCGGTCTTGTCGACATAATCGGCACGGACCCGCTTGAACACGTCCATCAGCGCGTCGAGCTGCTTATAGGTGTCCTGCTCGGCCGCCGCCTGAACGGTGGTCGAGGCCGGCAGCAGCACCAGCGCCGCCAGCGGCAGGGCGATCTTCCACTTATTTCGCACGACGCTCGACTCCTCCGCCCCCGCGGTTCCTCTGTGCATCATAGGCCCGCAGCGACGGCGACGCCAATGGTGCGTTTGTCACGGATACGCCGGACAAGCGGGGCGTTCGACGACCGTTACACAAGGAGACGCGACCATGCCCTATGTTGAAGGCAGCGACGGGATCGAACTCTACATCAAGGAATGGGGCGACGGCCCGGCAGTGGTGCTGATCCACGGCTGGCCGCTGAACGCCGACAGCTGGGACGACCAGGCGCTTGCCATCGCCGACGCCGGCTACCGCGTCATCGCTTATGACCGCCGCGGTTTCGGCCGGTCGGAGCAGCCGTGGGATGGTTATGACTATGATATTCTTTCCGACGATCTGGCGGCGGTGATCGAAGCCACCGAAGCGGAAAACGCTGTGATTGTTGGCTTTTCGATGGGCGGCGGCGAGGTCGCGCGCTTCCTGACGCGCCACCCGGGCCAGGCGCGGGCCGCGGTGCTGGTGTCGTCGGTGGTGCCGTATCTGCTCAAGGACGAGACCAACCCCGACGGCAATCCGGACGCGGCGTTCGAGGGGATCAAGGACGACATCCGCGCCGACCGGCCGAAGTTCCTGGCGGGTTTCATGAAGGATTTCTACGGGGCCGGCGTGCTGAGCAGTCCGGTCAGCGCCGAGGTCATTGCATGGTCGACGGCGCTGGCGCTGCAGGCGGGGCTGAAGGGCACGCTCGATTGCGTCGACGCCTTTGGCAAGACCGATTTGCGGCCCGACCTTGCCAGCTTTACCGTACCGACGCTGATCATCCACGGGACCGCCGACAAGACCGTGCCGATCGACATCTCGGGCCGGGCGGCGGCGCGCGCGATCCCCGGTGCCAAGCTGATCGAATATGACGGCGCGCCGCACGGCATCCTCGCCACCCACAAGGACCGGGTGACCGCCGACCTGCTCAGCTTCCTCGACGGGCTATGCTAACCGTCGCGATGATAGGGATGCCCGGCGAGCAGCGACGTCACCCGGTACAGTTGCTCGGCGAGCATCCCGCGCACCAGGAGATGCGGCCAGGTCGCCGGCCCGAATGACAACAGCAGGTCGGCGGCGGCGCGGGTTGGCTCGTCGTGGCCATCGGCACCGCCGATCAGGAAGCGCACCTCGCGCACCCCGTCGTCGCGCCAGCCCGCCAGCCGTTCGGCGAGGGCGCGCGACGACAGCGCGGGTCCGCGCTCGTCGAGCACCACGATGCGGGAATTCGCCTGGGCTTCAGGCAGCGGACCGGTTTCGACGAGTTCCGTGAAGACCGTCGGCCAGGTCATGCGCTTGAGGTAACGCGCCACCAGCTCGGCCTCGGGCCCGCGCCCGATCCGGCCGCGGGCGATGACGTGCAGCTTCACGCGTCGTCGGTCGGGTCGAGATCCTCATGGCCCTCGGGCTCGGCGTCGAAGGGGGTTTGCTCGACGACCTTGGGCGGCGCGCGGCGGTCCGACGTCGAACCCGACGGGCCGTCGAAGGTCCACATCTTCTCGAGGTTGTAGAAGTGCCGGACCTCGGGGCGGAACAGGTGGACGACGACGTCCTGCGCATCGATCAGCACCCAGTCGGCGGTCGGCAACCCCTCGATGCGGACGCTGCGGTGCAGGTCGGTCTTGATGCGCTCGGCGATCTTGCCGGCCATCGAGGCGACCTGGCGCGACGAGCGGCCGCTGGCGATGACCATGTGGTCGGCGATGCTGGTCTTGCCGGCGAGCGGGATCGTCACGACCTCGACCGCCTGATCGTCGTCCAAGGATTGCAAGATCAACTCGTGCAGCGCGGTGACCTCGGGGTCGCCGTGCGGGGCCACGGCGCGGGGCGCGGCGGCGGGGTTCAGTGCCAAGTTATCGTCCTCATAGGGGTGGAAACGGACGAGCGGCCCAGTCGGGGTCGGATGCGCGAATCGATGTCGCCGAGCGACGGTCGAGCCGGAGTCTGAGCATCACGATCGCGGGCAGCGTCCACCTCGTCCAGTCACGCGCCGCCCCGGTTGGGTGACGCCAGCGCCGCAGCCACGCCATAGCCGGCGCGCCGAGACCGTCGAGACTATAGCCCGGACGGGCGAAAACGGCAATCGGCACGCGCCGTGCCAGCCCGCGCCAGTCGTGCCAGCGGTGGAACTGCGCCAGATTGTCGGCGCCCATGATCCAGATGAAGCGACTGGCCGGGAACCGCCGCTGCAGCGCCGCGATGGTGTCGACGGTGTAGGTGGTGCCAAGCTCGCGCTCGACGGCGACGGCGTGGATGCGCGGATGCCGGGCGGTCGCGGCGGCGGACGCGAGCCGGGCGGCGAGCGGCGCCATGCCCACGACCGGCTTCAGCGGGTTCTGCGGCGTGACCAGCCACCAGATTTCGTCGAGGCCGAGCTGCGCCAGCGCCGCGACGCTGATCCGCCGGTGGCCGCCATGCGCCGGGTTGAACGAACCGCCGAGCAGGCCGATGCGCTTCATTCGGAGCGCCAGTTTTCGGCGGTGTGGCGGACACGCAGGATGCGGACGATCTGGCGATCGACGCGATAGACGACGACGTAGGGGTATCGCGGCACCGAGACTTTACGAAGCGGCGTTCCAGCAATGGCTGGGGCCGAAAGCGACCACATCTTCAGGCGCTCGACGCTGCACCGAATCTCTCCCACGACACGCGTTGCGGCGGCGGAATCGAACTGGTCGATCTGATCGCCAATGCGCTCGAGATCGGCGAGCGATCTGGCCGTCCAGCTAAGCGACGCCATCTAGCGCCGGTAGCGCGCCAACATTGCATCGATACGTCGGTTGGCTTCGACCTCATTGAAAACATCGCCGCGCGCGATGTCGTCCTCGGCTTCCCGGATCAGCGCGGCCTGCTCATCGATCGACAGCGGCCGCACCCAGTGCGGGATCGGCAGTTGGTCGCTCGGTTCGTCGTTATGCTTTGCGTTCGCCGTCATGGCCGCACCTGTCCGTCGCCGCGCACGATCGTCTTATAGGTAGTCAGCCCTTCCAGCGCCACCGGGCCGCGGGCGTGGAGGCGGCCGGTGGCGATGCCGATCTCGGCCCCGAAACCGAACTCGCCGCCGTCGGCGAACTGGGTCGAGGCGTTGTGCAGGACGATGGCCGCATCGACCTCGGCGAGGAAGCGCGCAGCGGCGGCGGCGTCCTCGGTGACGATGGCGTCGGTGTGCTGGCTGCCGTGCGCGGCGATGTGGGCGATGGCACCGCCGACTCCGTCGACCAGCGCGACGCTGGCGACCGCGTCGAGCCATTCGGTGTCGAACGCCGCCGGTGCAGCGATGCGCGGATCGAGCGCCTGGTCCCCGCGGACCTCGCAACCGGCGTCGATCAGCGCGGCGACCAGTGGCTTCGCACCCGCATAGGCCCGGTCGATGAGCAGTGTCTCCATCGCCCCGCAGACGCCGGTGCGGCGCAGCTTGGAGTTGAGCACCAGCGCGGTCGCCTTGGCCGGGTCGGCGTCAGCATCGACATAGACGTGGTTGATGCCGTCGAGATGGGCGAGCACCGGCACCCGCGCCTCCGCCTGGACCCGTGCCACCAGCCCCTTGCCGCCACGCGGGATGATGACGTCGATCACGCCGTGCGCGGCGAGCATCGCGCCCACCATCGCGCGGTCGGTCGTCGCGATGCGCTGCACGGCGTCCGCGGGCAGTCCCGCCGCCACGATCCCTTCGATCATAGCGGCGTGGATCGCGGCATTCGACCGCGCCGCCTCGCTGCCGCCCCGCAGGATGCAGGCGTTGCCGGCCATCAGACACAGTGCGGCAGCGTCCGCGGTGACGTTGGGGCGGCTCTCGTAGATGATGCCGATGACGCCGAGCGGCACGCGGACCCGCTCGAACCGCAGTCCGTTCGGGCGGTCCCACGTCTCGATCCGCTGGCCGACGGGGTCGGGCAGGGCAGCAACCGTAACGAGGCCCGCCGCCATCGCCTCGACGCGCTCCGGGGTGAGCAGCAGCCGGTCGCGGAGCGCCGGCGACAGTCCGTCGGCTGCCGCCATGTCGGCGGCATTGGCCGCCAATATCGCTGCCGCCCGCGTCCGCAGCGCCGCCGCCGCGCCGCGCACTGCCGCCGCCTTGATCGCGGTCGGAGCGCGCGCCAGCACCCCGGCTGCGTCGCGCGCTGCCGCGCCGATCGCCGTCATCGCGGCCTGTGGTTCCGATTCCGTCACGACGGCGTTCATGTCACAGCGCCACGTCCGCGCCCACCCCCGGAGAGCGCATGGCGCAGAACTCGAAATTCGTCGTCGTTGCCGCACTGGTCGGCAATCTCGCCATCGCCGCGACCAAGTTCGCTGCGGCCGCCGCCACCGGTTCGTCGGGGATGCTGAGCGAGGCGATCCACAGTCTGGTCGATTCCGGCAACGAGCTGCTGCTGCTTTACGGTCTCGCCCGCGCCGCCCGGCCGCCCGATGCGCTGCGGCCGTTCGGCCATGGCCGGGAGCTGTATTTCTGGTCGTTCGTGGTGGCGCTGTTGATCTTCGCGGGCGGCGCGCTCGCCGCTGCCTATGAGGGTGTCAGTCATCTTCGCCACCCCGAGCCGATCGCGCGTCCGGCCATCCTGTTCGGCGTCTTTGCGGCCGCGTTCGTGTTCGAGGGTCTTTCGTGGCGCATTGCGCTGCGCGAGTTCCGCAAGACGCAAGGGTCGCTCGGCTGGTGGCAGGCGTTCCGCCGGTCGAAGGATCCGGCGACCTTCATGGTGCTGTTCGAGGATTCGGCCGCGCTCGCCGGCATCGCGGTCGCCGCAGCCGGCGCGGCGCTGGCGCTGTGGACGGGCGATCCGCGCTGGGACGGCGCCGCCAGCCTGGTGATCGCCGCGATCCTGGCGGTCGTCGCGGTGATCCTCGGGCGAGAGTCGAAGGAGCTGCTGCTCGGCGAACGCGCCGACCCGGCATTGTCGCGGGCGATCGGCGCGATGGCGGCGCGGACCCGTGGGGTCAACCACGCCAATGCGATTACCACCGTCCAGCTCGCCCCCGACCAGGTGCTCGCGTTCCTCAGCCTCGAGTTCGACGACGACCTGCGGACGCCGGCCATCGAGGCGGCGGTCGCCCGGCTGGAAAAGCGGGTGCGGGCGGCGCATCCGCAGGTCACCGCGATCTTCATCAAGCCGCAGACGGCCACGGCCGCGGCGCGCCGGCTCGATGCGAACATCGCGGGCATCTTCGCCGACGGCTCGCCCGGGGCGGGTTAACGGAGTATCGGAATACTTTACAAAACGCTAATTACCGTGTCGCAACGATGGCGTAAAACCGCCATTCCTCAACTGGCCCGGAAATTGCTTTGCTGTCAGGGACCGCGCATTCGACGGTTTGTTGCAGGAGCGTAACCCAAATGATTTTCAAGTGCCTGGCCATCGTCGCCGCCACCGTTTTCGCCGCCACCTCGGCGAGCGCTGCAGTCACCGTCATCGATTTCAACGACGGCACGGCGCCCGGCTTCTCGGGCGATTTCGGGCTGTTCCCGGGCGCTGGCGTCGGCGGCGTTGCCGCGACCGTCGACGGCACGCCGTTCCTCGCCGTGCCGTCGCAGGGCAGTCCGTCGGGCACCGCGACCTACACCGCCGCCGGCGCGATCACCGCCTTCAGCTTCGACTGGGGCACCCCGGACAGCTACAACACGCTGGTCTTCCGTAACGGCAATGGTGCCGCCATCGCCACCTACACCGGCAGCGGCCCGGCGTTTACCGGCAGCTACACTTTCGCGGCCGGCACCAATATCCGCACGGTCGACTTCAGCTCGTCGTCGAAGGCGTTCGAGATCGACAACGTCTCGGTCACCGCACCGGTGCCGGAGCCCGCGACATGGGGCCTGATGCTCGCCGGTTTCGGCCTGGTCGGCTTCGCCGCGCGCCGCCGCCGGACTGCCGTCGCCGCCTGAACGCTCCAGCTTGCGATCCGAAGGGGGCGGCCGGGACAACCGGCCGCCCCTTTGCGTTGCGGCTAGACCAGCACCAGCTGGTCGCGGTGGATGATCGCCGAGCGCGGCGCATAGCCGAGGATCGCGCCTTGCGCGTCGCTGCGCACCCCGGCGATGGCGCGGGCGTCGGCGGCATCATAGGCGATCAGGCCGCGCGCGACGACCGCGCCGCCGCTCAGCACTTCAACCGCGTCGCCGCGCGCGAAATCGCCGTCGACGGTCACGACCCCCGCCGCGAGCAGGCTCTTGCCCGACTTCAACGCGGTCGCCGCACCGGCATCGATGGTCAGTCGCCCGGCGACGGTCATGCGGCCCGCCAGCCACGCCTTGCGGGCACGCGCGCCGCCCTCGGCGACGAACACGGTGCCGTGCCCGGTGACGTCGAAGCGCGCCAGCGGGTGGTCGATGCGGCCATCGGCGACCGCGAGGTGGATGCCCGCCTGCACGGCGATGCGCGCTGCCTGCACCTTTGCCGCCATCCCGCCCGAGCCGAGGCCGGAGGCTGACCTCGCATCGGCCATATGCGCGATATCGGCGATGCGCTCGACGGTCGGGATCAGGGTGGCGGTCGGATCGAGGGCCGGGTTTCCGGTATACAGCCCGTCAATGTCGCTGAGCAGGATGACCCCGCTCGCACCCGCGGCCTGTGCCGCCCGCGCAGCCAGCCGGTCGTTGTCGCCGAAGCGGATCTCCTGCGTCGCGACGCTGTCGTTCTCGTTGAGCACCGGTACCGCGCCCAGCGACAACAGCCGGTCGAGCGTCGCGGCGACGTTCAAATAGCGCCGCCGGTCCTCGAGGTCGCCGAGCGTCAGCAGGATCTGCGCCGCGACCGCCCCCCCGAGCAGTTCGGCATAGGTCCGCGCCAGTTCGATCTGCCCGCACGCGGCGGCGGCCTGCGCGTCCTCCAGGCTGGCGCGGCCGCCCTTGGCCAGCCCCAGCCGCCGCGCCCCGAGCGCGATCGCGCCCGACGAGACGATGGCAACCTGCTGACCCGCAGCGCGGCGAATCGCGATATCGGCGAGCACCGACGCGAGCCAGTCGCGCCGCACCGCGCCGTCCGCGCCGACCAGCAGCGACGAGCCGATCTTGACGACCAGGCGAGGCGCGGCGGCGGGCGCGAAGCGCGCCACACGGGCGTCCACGCCCTCGCCCGCTACACGGGCGTCCACGCCCCCGCCCGCTACACGGGCGTCCACGCCTTCGCCTCCTCGGCAGGGCCGGTGCTGCGCCCGACCACCTCGATCAGCCGGTCGAGTACCGCGTCGACCCCCTGACGCGTGGCGGCCGACAGCACGAACACCTCCGCCCCCGACACCTTGGCAAGCTTCTTCTGCAGCTTGGCCAGCGTCTTGGCGTCCACCGCGTCCGCCTTGGACAAAGCGACGATCTCGTCCTTGCCGTCGAGGCCCGCGCCGTACGCTTCAAGCTCGTCGCGGACGACTTCGTAGTTGGCGACCGGGTCCTCGGCGGTGGCGTCGACGAGGTGCAGCAGAATGCGGCAGCGTTCGATGTGGCCGAGGAACCGGTCGCCGATGCCGACGCCGTCTGCGGCCCCTTCGATCAACCCGGGGATGTCGGCGAGCACGAACTCGCGCGCCTTCCACGCCACGACGCCGAGCTGGGGCTTGAGCGTCGTGAACGGGTACGCCCCGACCTTGGCATCGGCGTTGGTGACGGCGTTGAGGAAGGTCGACTTGCCGGCATTGGGTTGGCCCAGCAGCCCGGCGTCGGCGATCAGCTTCAGGCGCAGCCAGACCCAGCATTCGGCACCCGGGAAGCCCGGCTGAAATTGCCGCGGCGCGCGGTTGGTCGATGACTTGTAATGGTCGTTGCCCTTGCCGCCGTCGCCGCCGCGCAGCAGCACGATGCGCTGGCCCGGCGCGGTGAAGTCCGCCAGCAGGGTCTCGGTGTCGTCGTCGATGACCTGCGTGCCGACCGGCACCTTGATGACCAGGTCGCCGCCGGCCGCGCCGGTGCGGTTGCGGCCCATGCCGTGGGTGCCGCGCGGCGACTTGAAGTGCTGGGAATAGCGAAAGTCGATCAGGGTGTTCAGCCCCGCGACGCTTTCGAAGACGATGTCGCCGCCCTTGCCGCCGTCGCCGCCATCGGGGCCGCCGAATTCGACATACTTCTCCCGCCGGAACGACACCGCACCGTCGCCGCCGGTGCCCGAGCGCAGATAGATCTTGGCCTGATCGAGAAATTTCATGGGCGGCATATGGCCGCTCGGGCGCGGAAGGGCGAGTCCCTCTCCCTTTCACCGGCGGTTCAGTCTAAGGCGACGAGGTGTCAGCCGTGTCCGTCTTCCGCCGCCTCGCCTGCCTGATCGCGCTCGCCGCCGCGGTGCCGGTCGGCTCGCAGGACGCGGGGCCGTCGATCCTGCGCGACGCCGAAACCGAGGCGCTGTTCCGCGACATCGCCCGGCCGCTGATCCTCGCCGCCGGGCTGGACCCGAAGTCGGTGGATGTCATTCTGGTCGGCGACCCGTCGATCAATGCGTTCGCCGCCGGCGGCCAGAACGTCTTCGTCTTCTCCGGGCTGATGGTCGCGGCCGACAACGTCAACGAGTTGCAGGGCGTGATCGCGCACGAACTCGGCCACGTCGCCGGCGGCCATCTGGTGCGCTTTGGTGAAGGCGCCGGGCCGGCGACGAACATCTCGATCCTGTCGCTGCTGCTGGCCGGTGCGGCGGTGGCGGCGGGCGCCCCCCAGGCGGCGATCGGCATTCTGGGCGGCGGGCTGACGGTGGCGCAGGGCAAGTATCTGGCGTTCAGCCGCGATGTCGAAAGCCGGGCCGATGCCGCCGGCGCGGGCTTCCTGCGCACGGCCGGGATCAGCGGCAAGGGCATGATCGATTTCTTCCACAAGCTCTTGGGCCAGGAGTACCGGCTGGCGATCAAGCAGGACAATGCCTACGACCGCACCCACCCGCTGTCGGGCCAGCGCATCGAGAACCTCGAGGCCGACCTCAGGTCGTCGCCCTATTGGAACAAGCCGATCGACGCGGCGCTGCAGGCGCGCTTCCTGCGGGTGAAGGGCAAGCTGGTCGGCTATGTCGATGACCCGGTGCACGTGCTGGTCACCTATCCGGTCAGCGACACCAGCCCCGGCGCCCGGCTGGCCCGCGCCTATGCCTATCATCGCAGCGCCTATGACGACAACGCTGGCGCGGAGATCGACGCGCTGCTGCGGACCGCCCCCGCCGATCCCTATTATCTCGAACTGAAGGGCCAAATCCTGCTGGAGGGCGGCAAGCCGGTCGAGGCCGTACCGGTGTTGCGCAAGGCGGTGGCGGCGGCGGGCAACGAACCGCTGATCGCGACGCTGCTTGGCCACGCCCTGCTCACCACCGAACGGCCGGAAGACCTAGCCGAGGCCGAACCGATCCTGAAACGCGCGATCGCGCAGGACCGCGAGAACCCTTTTGCCTGGTATCAGCTGGGGGTGATATACGACCGCCGCCACGACGAGCCGCGCGCGGCGCTGGCGCAGGCCGAAAGCAGCAGCCTGGCGGGGGAGATGAAGACCGCCGCTGCCAAGGCCCGTCAGGCGCGCAGCGGGCTGCAGCAGGGGACCCGCGACTGGCTGCGCGCCGACGACCTTGCCGAGTTCGCGTCGAACGAAATCGCCGGAAGGAAGAAGCGCCGATGAGGACGGGGACGATGGCGCTGGCCGGGGCGGCGCTGACCGCTGCGGTGGCGGCGCTGCTGGCGAGCCAGGCAACCGGCGATCCGGCCGCCAATGTCGCGCCCAAGGACCGTGCCGCGATCGAGGCGATCGTCCGCGACTATATCCTGAAGCATCCCGAGATCATCCCGGAAGCGATTGCGGGCGCGGAGACGCGGACGACGGCGAAGGCCGTCGGCGACAACCGCAAGGCGCTGGAAACGCCCTTCGCCGGGGCCAGCGCGGGGCCGGTCGACGGCGATGTCCGGCTGGTGGTGTTCTTCGACTACGCCTGTCCCTATTGCCAGGCGTCGGCGGGGGACGTGACCCGGTTGCTCGCCACCGACAAGCGGCTGAAAGTGGTGTTCCGCGATTTTCCCGTGCTCGGCGACGCGTCGAACCAGGCAGCGCTGGCCAGCCTGTCGGCGGCGAAGCAGGGCAAATACCTCGCCTTCCACGACCAGCTGTTCGCCGGCTCGGGACGCATCACGCCCGAACGCGCGCAGGCCGCGGCGCGCGCCGCCGGCCTCGATCTGGCCCGGGTGAAGACCGACCTGACCGCCACCGATACCAAGGCGGAAGTCGCGAAGAACCTCGAACTCGGCCGGATCCTGCAGCTGACCGGCACGCCGAGCTATATCGTCGGCGACAAGATTCTCGCGGGCGCGGTGGGCTATGACGCGCTGAAGGCCGCGGTCGCGGCAGCGCGGGCGAAGGGCTAGGCCCCGCGACCGGCGGCCTCAGGCGGTGACGCGGTTGGCGACGAGATCGTCGACAACTGCGGGGTCGGCGAGCGTCGAGGTGTCGCCCAGTGCGTCGATCTGCCCTTCCGCGATCTTGCGCAGGATCCGGCGCATGATCTTGCCCGACCGCGTCTTGGGCAGGCCCGGCGCGAACTGGATGACGTCGGGCGTCGCGATCGGCCCGATCTCGTGGCGCACCCACTTGATCAGCTCGGCGCGCAACTCGGCCGTCGGCTCGATGCCGACGTTCAGCGTGACATAGGCATAGATGCCCTGGCCCTTCAGGTCGTGGGGGAAGCCGACGACGGCGGCCTCGGCGACCTTGTGGTGGGCGACGAGCGCGCTTTCGACCTCGGCCGTGCCCATGCGGTGGCCGCTGACGTTGATGACGTCGTCGACACGCCCGGTGATCCAATAGTCACCGTCGGCGTCGCGGCGTGCGCCGTCGCCGGTGAAATACTTGCCCGGATAGGTGGTGAAATAGGTCTCGAAAAAGCGCGCGTGGTCGCCGTAGACGGTGCGCATCTGGCCCGGCCACGAGTCGGTGATGACCAGATTGCCCTCCGCCGCGCCGTGCTGGACCTGCCCCTCGGCGTCGACGATTTCCGGCATCACCCCGAAGAACGGCCGCGTCGCCGAGCCCGGCTTGAGCGCGTGGGCACCGGGCAGCGGCGTGATCATCGCAGCCCCGGTCTCGGTCTGCCACCAGGTATCGACGATCGGGCAGCGGCCCTCGCCAACGACATCGTAATACCAGCGCCAGGCTTCCGGGTTGATCGGCTCGCCGACCGTGCCGAGCAGCTTAAGCGACGCGCGCGAAGTCCGGCTGACCGGCGCGTCGCCCTCGCGCATCAGGGCGCGGAGCGCGGTGGGCGCCGTGAACAGCGTCGTCACCTGGTGGCGATCGACGATCTCCCACATCCGGCTCGTCGTCGGCCAGTTCGGCACGCCCTCGAACATCAGCACCGTCGCGCCATTGGCGAGCGGGCCGTAGACGACATAGCTGTGCCCGGTGACCCAGCCGATGTCGGCGGTGCACCAGAACACCTCGCCGGGGCGGTAGTCGAAGACCAGCTCATGGGTCATCGCCGCCCACAGCAGATAGCCGCCACCGGTATGCAGCACGCCCTTGGGCTTGCCGGTCGAACCGCTGGTATAAAGGATGAACAGCGGGTCCTCGGCGCCCATCGCCACCGGCTCGCAGATTGCGGAAGCCGAGGTCGCGGCCTCGGCATAGGCGACGTCGCGGCCGGCCTGCATCGGGACCGCGGTGCCGGTGCGCGCAATGACGAGCACTGTTTCGACGCTGGTGCAGTGCTTGAGCGCCTCATCGACATTGGCCTTGAGCGGCACCGCCTTGCCGGCCCGCATGCCCTCGTCGGCAGTGATCACCAGCCGCGAATCGCAGTCCTGTATGCGCCCGGCGATGGCGTCGGGGGAGAAGCCGCCGAATACGATCGAGTGGATCGCGCCGATGCGGGCGCAGGCCAGCATCGCCACCGCCGCCTCAGGGATCATCGGCAGGTAGACGGTGACCCGGTCGCCCTTGGCGATGCCGTAGGAGCGCAAGACGTTCGCCATGCGGCAGACCATCTCGTGCAGCTCGCGGTAGGTGATGCGGCGCTGCTCGGACGGGTTGTCCCCCTCCCACAGGATCGCGACTTCGTTGCCGCGGCTGGCAAGGTGCCGGTCGACACAGTTCGCCGAGACGTTGAGGACCCCGTCGGCGAACCATTCGATGCGGAAATCGTCCCGGTCGAACGACACGTCGCGCACCCGGGTGAACGGTTCGATCCAGTCGAGCCGTGCGCGCGCCTCGTCCGCCCAGTAGGCGGCACTGTCGTCGCGCGCCGCGGCATACATCCGCTCGTAACCGGCCGCGTCGACGCGAGCACGCGCCGCCCATGCGGCGGGAACCGGATACAGGCCAGTGCTCATGGTTCGCTCCCCAGCGGACAATCTACTGGGAGGTGACCTGCACCCTTATGTGGTTGCCGGATAGCCCGTTGTCGCCGGGCGCGCCGATTAGCGGCTGTAGAACTCGACGACGAGGTTCGGTTCCATCTTCACAGCGTAGGGCACCTCGTCCAGCGTCGGGACGCGAACATAAGTCGCCTTCGAACCCTCGACTGCGACATATTCCGGCGTCTCGCGCTCGGACAAGCCCTGCGCCTCGATGACCAGCGCCATGTCCTTGGCCTTGCTGCCCAGCTCGACGGTGTCGCCGGGCGAGACGCGCGCCGACGCGATGTTGCAGCGGCGGCCGTTGACCAGGATGTGGCCGTGATTGACGATCTGGCGCGCGGCGAAGATCGTCGGCACGAACTTGGCGCGATAGACGACCATGTCGAGGCGGCGCTCGAGCAGGCCGATCAGGTTCTGCGAGGTGTCGCCCTTCATGCGGACGGCCTCCGCATAGGTCGCGCGGAACTGCTTCTCGGTGACGTCGCCGTAATAGCCCTTCAGCTTCTGCTTGGCCTTCAGCTGGATGCCGAAATCGCTGAGCTTCGACTTGCGGCGCTGGCCGTGCTGGCCGGGGCCATATTCGCGCTTGTTAACGGGCGACTTGGGGCGGCCCCAGATGTTCTCGCCCATGCGGCGGTCAAGTTTGTGCTTCGAGCTGGTACGCTTGGTCATGTGTTCGCTTTCGATCTGCTGCGTCGGTGCCCCGGCCTCGCACCGCATGGCCCGTATGCCATGCGCGGCCACTGCTTCACCGGGGGTGCAGGGCCAATTGCGAAGCGGGGCGGTTAGGCGGATCGGCCGCCCGGGTCAAGGCGCAATCCTTGACTTGGGTGTCCCGCCCCTGTAGCGGACGCGACCTTCCCGAATACCCCGGAGTACCAGATGGCGCGCGTCACCGTCGAGGATTGCGTCGACAAGATCCCGAATCGCTTCGAGCTCGTGCTCGCCGCCGGCCAGCGCGCCCGCCAGATCAGCAGCGGCGCCGAGCTGACCATCGACCGCGACCGTGACAAGAACCCGGTCGTCGCGCTGCGCGAGATCGCCGAGCAGACCGTCAACCCGGCCGTGCTGGAGGAGGCGCTGGTCGCCTCGATGCAGCGCGTCATCGCCGACAACGACGATACGCCGGATGCGGTCGGCTCGCTGTCGGCATCGGCGGAGGCGCTGCGCCTGACCGCCGCGCAGCCGCCGCGCAACCAGAATATGGGTCCCGACTACGAGTAAACGCGACCGGCGCGCAGCGAAGTGGTTGCGCAGCAATCGTTAGTTGAGCGCGGACTCGCGCTCACTCCGGTCGGCGGGGCGGCAGCGACCGCTTCCGAACCCGTCCGGCGACGCGGCTTTGCCGCGGCCCTTCCTTCCTTGCGTCGTGACACCCGGCGCACCACAGTAACCCCATGCTCCGGCAGTATGAACTCGTCGAGCGCGTCAAGGCGTACGACCCTCAGGCCGATGAGGACCTGCTGAACCGCGCCTATGTCTTCTCGATGAAGGCACACGGCAGCCAGTTGCGTGCGTCGGGCGATCCCTATTTCAGCCACCCGATCGAGGTCGCGGGCATCCTCACCGACCTGCAGCTCGACGACGAGACGATCGCCACCGGCATCCTCCACGACACCATCGAGGATACGGTCGCCACCCAGGACGAGATCGACCGGCTGTTCGGCAAGTCGGTCGGCCGGCTGGTCGACGGCGTCACCAAACTGTCGAAGATCGAGGCGCAGTCCGACGACGAGCGCGCCGCCGAGAACCTGCGCAAGTTCCTCGTCGCCATGTCCGACGACATCCGCGTACTGCTGGTCAAGCTCGCCGACCGGCTGCACAACATGCGGACGCTGCGCCACATTCCCAGCCCCGAGAAGCGCCGGCGGATCGCGCGCGAGACGATGGACATCTACGCCCCGCTGGCCGGCCGCATCGGCATGTACGAGGTCATGGACGAGCTGAACGAGCTCGGCTTCCAGGAACTCGAGCCCGAGGCCTATGCGTCGATCGTGGCGCGGCTCGAACGGCTGCGCACGGGCGGTGCCGACACCGTCGTGCGGATCGCCGACGACATCCGCCAGCAGCTCGCCCGCCACGGCGTCGAGGCGACGGTGCAGGGCCGCGAAAAGCGGCCCTATTCGATCTGGCGCAAGATGGAGGGGCAGGGCATCGGCTTCGAGGCGCTGCCCGACGTCATGGCGTTCCGCGTCGTAACCACCTCGCCCGCCGATTGCTACCGCGCGCTCGGCGTCATCCACCAGCACTGGAAGATGCTGCCGGGCCGCTTCAAGGACTTCATCTCGACGCCCAAGGGCAACGGCTACCGCTCGCTGCACACAACGGTGTTCTACAGCGAGGGCACGCGGGTCGAGATCCAGGTGCGCGACGCGGCGATGCATGCCGAGGCCGAACTCGGCGTCGCTGCGCACTGGGCCTATAAGCAGGGCGACGAGGGCCAGGCGGCGCGCGAGAGCTATCCGTGGCTCGCCGATCTGGTCGAGATGCTTGAACACGCCGCCTCGCCGCAGGAGGTTCTCGAACACACCCGCATGGCGATGTTCGAAGACCAGGTCTTCGTCTTCACCCCCAAGGGCGCGCTGCAGCCGCTGCCGCGCGGCGCGACTCCGGTGGACTTCGCCTACCAGCTGCATTCGGAGATCGGCGACAGCTGCGTCGGCGCGCGGGTGAACGGCCGCGACGTGCCGCTGCGCACCCGGCTGGTCAACGGCGACCAGGTCGAGATCCTGCGCTCGAAGCGCCACGCCCCGGACCCGGCGTGGGAAAGCTTCGTCGTCACCCCCAAGGCGCGCGCCGCCGTTCGCCGCCAGGTCCGCGCCAAGGAGCGTGAGGCGCAGCTGACCATGGGCCGCCAGCTGTTTGAGGCGGCCGTGGCGCGGTTCGCGCTGCCCGACAGCGAGGCAGCGGTCGCGGCCGGCCTGGCCCGGCTGAAGCTTGGCGACCGTCCCGCGCTGTACACCGCCCTGGCCCGCCAGATGGTCGGCGAGCACGCGCTCAGGGAAGCGATGCTGCCGGGGTCGACCGCTGGCACCCGCAAGGCGCGCAAGCCCAAGGCCGTCCCCGCCATCCCGATCAAGGGCCTGACCGAAGGTGCCGCCTTCCACCTCGCCGATTGCTGCCACCCGGTGCCGGGCGACCGCATCGCCGGCGTCTCCCGCCCCGGCCAGGGGGTGGAGGTCCATGCACTCGAATGCCCGGTGCTGGAACGCGACGGCACCGACCGGCTCGATCTGGCCTGGGACCCGGAGAGCCCCGGCGCCACCGCGCGGGTCGCGACCGTGGTGCACAACCAGCCGGGCAGCCTGGCCGCAGTCGCCAACATCATCGCAGGGCACGCCGGCAACATCGTCAACCTCAGCCTCAAGCACCGCGACCGCGAGTTCCACACCGACATCATCGATATCGAGGTTGCCGACGTGGCGCAGCTGAACGCCATCACCGCCGCACTCCGGGCCGCACCGGCCGTCGTCTCGGTGGAACGGGTGACGGCGACCTGAGCCGGTGTTAGAGGCCGCGCGTCTCAACCCCGGAGCGCCTGTGCTGCGTCGCCTCTACGACCGGATGCTCGACCTTGCCGCGCGTCCGGCCGCCCCGCTGTGGCTGGCGCTGGTGGCGTTCATCGACGGGGCGATCTTTACCGTGCCGCCGGAGCTGATGCAGCTGCCGATGTCGCTGGCGCGGCCGCACCGGGCGCTGCGCTATGCGCTGCTCGGCACGCTGGCGACGGCGGCGGGGTCAGTCGCCGCCTATGCCATCGGCGCGCTGCTGTTCCAGGCGGTCGGCGTGCCGATCCTTGAGCTGACCGGGCGGACCCACGAGTTCGAGGCGTTCGGCAAGGCGGTCGCGGGCAATGCGCTGTTGTGGCCGGTCGCCTTCCTGGTCGCGCCGATGCCGGCGGGCGTCGCGGCGGGCAGTGTCCACCTCGGCCTGGCGGGCGCGCTGGCGGGTTCCGTCATCGGGCGCGGCAGCCGCTTCCTGCTGGTGGCCGTGCTGCTCAAATATTTCGGGAAGGCGGCGCAGGCGTTCATCGAGCGGCATTTTCATTCGGTCGCGATCGTCGTGCTGGTGGCGCTCGGGCTTTTCGTGGTGATCCGCTATGCGATCTAATCAGTCCGCCAACGCTCTCGTCCTCGCCGGTTCGGCGGCGCTGCTGGGCGGCGCGCTGGCGTTCCAGTATCTTGGCGGCCTCGCCCCGTGCGAGATGTGCCTGTGGCAGCGCTGGCCGCACCTTGCC
This sequence comes from Sphingomonadales bacterium, assembly GCA_038210595.1. GTDB lineage: Bacteria > Pseudomonadota > Alphaproteobacteria > Sphingomonadales > Sphingomonadaceae > Glacieibacterium. The sequence continues at coordinate 23,932 of JBBQWN010000033.1, forward strand.
GCGATCGGGCTCGGCCTGCTGGCGTGGGCAATGGGCAGCAACCGCGCGGTGGTCGCTCTGGCGGCCCTGGCGACGCTGACCGCCGGCGCCATCGGAGCCTTCCACGCCGGCGTCGAGCAGCAGTGGTGGACCGGCCCGACGGCGTGCAGCGCGGCGCTGACCGGCGGCTCTACCGCCGACATCATGGCGCAGGTGCTGGCGACGCCGCTGGTGCGCTGCGACGCCATCGCCTGGTCCCTGTTCGGGGTTTCAATGGCAGGGTGGAACTTCATCCTGTCCACGCTTATCGCCGGAGGTGCGCTGTGGCTGCTGCGACGCAAGTGAGTCTGCCGGGCGACCGGCACGAGACCACCGACGCGATGATCCGCGTCGACCATGCCGGCGAATACGGCGCGGCGCGCATCTATGCCGGGCAACTGGCGGTGATGGGGACGCGCGCGCCCGGCAGCGCCGCGATCGCCCGGATGCGGAATCAGGAGCAGCGCCACCTCGATGTCTTCGACCGGCTGATTGTCGAGCGCGGCGTCCGCCCGACGCTGCTGCATCCGCTGTGGCATGTCGCCGGCTTTGCGCTCGGCGCGGCGACCGCGCTGCTCGGCCCGAAGGCGGCGATGGCCTGCACGGCGGCGGTCGAGACCGAGATCGACGCGCACTACCAGGCGCAGCGCGACGCGCTAGCCGGCTCCGACCCCGAGCTGGAGGCCCACATCGAGGACTTCCAGGCCGAGGAGCTCGAGCACAAGGCGACCGCGATCGCCCATGGTGCCGAGGAGATGGCGGGCTATCCGCTGATGAGCGCGGTGATCCGCGCCGGGTGCCGGGTGGCGATCGCGGTGTCGACCAGGGTTTGAGGGGGTGGGGCGTCGCGGCGAAGCCGCGCCGTCGGACGGCACGGAGCGGGAAGGTCGCGCTGGCGGGCGGCCAATCTGGGGCGAGTCAGTGCCTAAGCCGACAAACGCTGCCCGTTCTTCGTCTTAAGCCCGGCCGCGCTGCGACCTAGTTCCGGATCTCCGGCTTCAGCACGTAGCGCCCGCCCTCGAATGCGCCGAACATCTGCTTGATCGCCGGGTGGCCGACTTCCTCGGCACCGTCGCCCTCGCGGATCAGGTTCTGCTGGCTGACATAGGCGACATAGGCGCTCTCGTCGTTCTCGGCGAGCAGGTGGTAATAGGGCTGGTCCTTGCGCGGGCGCACCGGCTCCGGGATCGCTTCCCACCATTCGTCGCTGTTGGCGAACTCGGGGTCGACGTCGAAGATGACGCCGCGGAACGGGAACAGTTTGTGGCGCACCACCTCGCCGATGCCGAAGCTGGCTATCGGCATGCTGATCGCCTTGGGGGTACCGGTCTCCGTCATGGTCGTCGCCTCTCTCATCGACAACATATAGGCGCGTTCAAGGTTTCGTGAAGGCCCGGCTTGGCAACGCTGCCCCGGCTCGTCTATAGGCCCGCCCTCGACCGGGCCTTGGCCCAGACGTGCGCCCTGCGGAGAGGTGCCAGAGTGGTCGATCGGGACGGTCTCGAAAACCGTTGTGCGTGTAAGCGCACCGTGGGTTCGAATCCCACCCTCTCCGCCATTCGCCTATCAGCTTTTACGGCGCAGCGTGGCGCACAGCGGCGGTGCGT
>JBBQWN010000034.1:0-23587 GCA_038210595.1 Sphingomonadales bacterium
CGCCACCCTCGCTGATGTCGTCGACGCGACCAGCTTCCTCGTCAACATGAACGACTTCGCCGGCTATAACCGGGTCTGGGGCGAGACCTTCACCGCAGCCGGACCGGCGCGGACGACCGTCGCCGTCCACCAGCTGCCGCATCCGTTGCTGCTGATCGAGATCAAGGCGACCGCTTATCTGCCGCTGACGCGGGTGCCGTGAACCGCGCGGCCGTTGTCCGCGCCTATCTGTCCGCGATGGCCGCGGGCAACCTCGACGGCGTCGTCGCCTGTTTCACGGCGGACGGCCGGGTGACGTCCCCGGTCTATGGCGGCATCCCTGTCACCGATTTCTCTCGCCGCCGGTCCGCCGATACCGTCGTCGCCGAGGGTGGCCTGCGCGAGATCTACACCGGCGAAACCGGCGAGCGGCTGGCGGCGCACTTCGACTATTGCTGGAAGCGCATCGATGGCACCACGACCGCGTGCGCGCTCGTCGACCTGTTCGATTTTGCGCCGGGCACAGCGCTGATCGACCACCTCACCATCATCTTCGACACCGCCCAAATCGGCAAGGCGGCGTGAGGCTCAGGCGGTGACGGTGAAGCTCGCCTGACCGAGGCCGCCGCCGGCCTCGACCATGACGTGCACACCGGGCACCAGCGGCTCGGCCGCCGTCGCAGCACCGGCGAGCAGGATGTCGCCCGGCTCGAGGCTCTCGCCCGCCGCGCCGGCAAGCCGGGCGGCGGCGACCAGGGCGCGCAGCGGATGGCCGAGAATTGCCGCGCTCGACCCGACCTGCACCGCTTGGCCGCCGATGCTCATGACCATGCCGATATTGGCGATGTCGGTCGCCGCCGCGCGCCACGCGCCAATCACCAGCCCCGCCCCCGAAGTGTTGTCGGCGACGACGTCGGCGAGGCTGAAGCGGAACTGCTGGTAGCGCGAATCGATGATCTCCATCGCCGGCGCCACCGCCGCCAGCGCTGCCTGCGCCTCGGGCATCGACACCCGGCCCGACAGACGCCGCCCGATCAGCAGCGCCAGCTCCGGCTCGACGCGCGGATGGATGTAGCCGCGAAGCGCGATCTCGCCGCCGTCGTCGACCAGCATGGCGTCGGTCAGCTTGCCCCAGATCAGGTCGGCGACGTTCATCTGGATCATCTTGGCGCGGCTGGTGAAGCCCATCTTGGCCCCGATACCGCGTTCCCCGCGGGCCAGCCGCCGGTCGTTCAGCGCGCGCTGGATGCGGTAGGCGTCGTCGAGGCCAAGCTCGTCGCCGAACCCCGCGATCGGGGTGGCGGTCAGCCGCGCGTCGTCCAGCGCGGCGGCGGCAGCGTCGAGATCGATCATGCCGCGTCCTCGCCGAAACCGATGCGGACCGAGCCCAGCCCGGCGATCTCGGCGCACAGCCGGTCGCCGGGCGACGCCGCGACCATCGGGCCGAGCGCGCCCGACAGGATGACGTCGCCGGCCCGGAGCGGCCGCGCCGCCGCCGCCATCTTGCGCGCCAGCCAGGCGGCGGCGTTGAGCGGATGGCCGAGGCAGGCCGCACCCGCGCCGACCGAGACCGGCTCCCCGCGTCGCCACAGCACCATGCCGCACAGCCGCAGGTCGACGTCGGCGATGCGGCGTGGCGTCGTGCCGAGCACATAGGCGCCGCTCGAACCGTTGTCGGCGACCGTGTCGACGATGCGGATGTTCCAGTCGGCGATGCGGCTGCCGACGATCTCGATCGCGGGCAGGGCGTGGTCGATGGCCGCCATCACTTCGGCGGCGGTGGCGTCCGGCCGGTCAAGGTCGCGGCCCAGCACGAACGCGACCTCCGCCTCGGCCCGCGGCTGCAGCACCCGGCCCCAGGGCAGCACGTCGCCGTCGAGCGCGGCCATGTCGGCGAACAGCACGCCGAAATCCGGCTGGTCGACGCCGAGCTGGGTCTGCACGACCTGTGAGGTCAGGCCGATCTTGTAGCCGACGACGCGCCGCCCGGCCGCTTCCCAGTGGCGGGTATTATGGTCCTGCACGGCATAGGCCGCGTCGACATCGCCGTCGGCGAACAGGTCGCGGACCGGGGCGCAGGGCACGCCGTCATAGGCGGCGCGCAGCCGGTCGGCGGCGATGGCGACCGGATCAGCGGTCACAGCTTGATGCACACGTTGCGTAACTCCGAATAAAAATCGAGCGAGTGGGTACCGCCTTCGCGGCCGATACCCGATAGCTTGGTACCACCGAACGGGGTGCGCAGGTCGCGCAGGAACCAGGTGTTGACCCAGACCAGCCCGGCCTCGAGCCGCCCGGCGACCCGGTGGGCGCGGCCGAGGCCGCCGGTCCAGACCGCGGCGGCGAGGCCGTAGCGGCTGTCGTTGGCGAGCGCGACCGCCTCGTCCTCGCTGTCGAACGGCATGACGTGGCAGACCGGCCCGAACACCTCCTCCTGCACGCAGCGCGCGTCGTTGGGGAGGCCGGTCCAGATCGTCGGCTGGACGAAGCTGCCGCCGTCGAACGGCGGCGGCAGGTCGGGAATGCCGCCGCCGGCGTGGACCTCCGCACCTTCGCTGACGGCCAGCGCCGCGTAGCCAAGGACGCGGTCGCGGTGGGTGCGGGAGATCAGCGGGCCCATGACGGTGGCCGGGTCGTGCGGATCGCCAATGACCATCGCCCTGGCCCGGGCGGCGAGCGCGGCGACGAAGCGCTCGAAGATCGGCCGCTCGACGTAGACGCGCTCGCTGCACAGGCAGACCTGGCCGGTATTGAAGAAGCTGGAGCGCGCCACCCCGGCGACGGCGGCGTCGAAGTCGGCATCGGCAAAGACGATCGCGGCGTTCTTGCCGCCGAGTTCGAACGACACCGGGCGGACGCCCTCGGCCGCGTTGCGCATGATCGCGGTGCCGGTCGCCGATTCGCCCGTGAAGGTAATGCCGTCGATGCCCGGATGCGCGGTCAGCGCCTCGCCCGCCGAGCCAGGACCGAAGCCGTGGACAAGGTTGAAGACGCCCGGCGGCGTGCCCGCGGCGTCGATCACCTCGGCGAGCAGGGTCGCGGTGGCGGGCGTTTCCTCCGACGGCTTGGCGACGACCGCATTGCCGCAGGCCAGCGCCGGCGCGATCTTCCAGCTGAGCAGCAGCAGCGGCAGGTTCCACGGTGCGATGATGCCGACGACGCCGAGCGGCCGCCGGATCGTGTAGTTGAGCGCGCCGCCGCCGTCGGCCGTCGGGGTCTCCCAGGCATGGCCGCCCGCGACCCGGATCAGCGCCGCATAGCTGCGGAAATTGGCCGCGCCGCGGGCCACGTCGAGGTCGGCGGCGACAGCGGTGGGCCGGCCGGTGTCGGCGACTTCCGCCGCGACGAACTCCGCCGCCCGCGCCTCGATGCCCGCGGCGATGCGGTCGAGCAGGTCGGCGCGTTGCGGGGCGGTGGACCGGCCCCAGGGGCCGTGCAGCGCCCGCCGCCCGGCCCGGACCGCCGCATCGACCAGCGCCGCATCGGCCTCGTGCACCGCGCCGATCACCGCGCCGGTGGCCGGGTTTATATCGTCGAAGCGGCGGCCGGTGGCGACCTGGCGCCCGTCGACGAAGTTGTGGAACGCCCGCACGGTCAGGCGACGTCGAACTGGACGACCGCCGCCCCCGCGCCGTAGGTCGGGCCATAGCCCAGCGTCGTCGCGCCGGCGAAGCCCCCGGTCGCGCCGAGGATCCAGGCGAGATGCTTCATGCCCATGTCGGGGCTGGCGGCGGCGGCATAATCGCCGAGCGCGGCGCGGGCGCTGTCCGTCCCGCCGCCGAGTGCCGCCAGGAAGCCGCGGTTGGCAACGTCGTCGGCGGTATGGCGGATGCGGTCGTCGGCGAGATCGATGTCCGTGTCGAAATAGGCCCCCGACAGGCCGCCGACGGCGACGACGGCGACGCGCTTGCCCTGCTCGGTCGCGGCGCCGACCGCCATCGCCGCCAGCCGTTCGACGGCGGCGAAGTCGTGGTAGACGTTGTTCGCCGCGATCACCAACGGCACCCGGCCGCGGTTCAGCAGCGTGTCGGCGACGATCGTGCCGCTGTCGATCGGGAAGCCGTCATAGTCGACGCCCTTGGCGCGCACGCCGATGGCGGCGCAGCCGGCGATGCAGGCCTCGGCCAGCGCGACATCGACCCGCAGGTCGACCGGCAGATCGCCGTGCGCATACCAGTTGTCGTCGACCTGGACGCCGTGGGTATGCGCGCGGGTCTGCCAGAGCTGGTCGAGCACCGCGATCCACTGGGTCGAATAGACCAGCAGCACGTCGGGCCGGGCCGCCGCGAGCACCTCCGCGGCGCGCGCAAAGCCGCCGAGCAGCGGCTTCCATGGCGGGTTGCCGGGCTTGAGCAGCGGCAGCGGATTGCCGGGCACCAGGAAGGCCGCAACGACTGCCATGCTCAGGCGGCCCGCTCGAAATTCCATTCCATCACGGCGTTGCCGGTGCCGATCACCGTGCCATAGCCGTGCAGTTCCGCCGGTGTGCGGGGAAAGCCCATCGCCGACAGCATCCACGGGAAGGCGCCGGACTTGACCTCAGCGAACGCCTCCTCGACCCATTGCGGGAACAGCTGCATGACCTGCTCGACCTCGCCGCGGCGCAGCAGTTCGATGATCCGCATGTCCCACTTGTAGCCGGTATAGCTCTGGGGGTGCTCCCGCGTCATGTCCTCGGGCAGGTCCGGCTCCTCGTGGAAATGCCAGTGCGAGAAGGTATTGGAGCACAGCAGCACGGCGCGCTTGCCGCTCTTCTCGATGGCGCGGCGGGTCGCCTGGCCCAGCGTCACCATCTCGCCGGTGCCCTCGTCGAGGGTCAGGTAATAGGGCGAGTTGTTGGCCGAGATGCCGACGATCGGGATGTCCCATTGCGGCCGGATCATGTGCAGTGTGGTGATCGTGCCATAGTCGACGCGGAAGCCGGGGTTGCGCATCATCTGCGCGGTCAGGCCCGCGTCGCGCGCCTCGGCACAGCACGCCTCGGCCAGTTCGACATCGACCTTCAGGTCGAAGCTGTAGCGGAACAGGTTCGGGAAGATCGGATCGACCGACTTGCCGCTCAGGTGTTCGACGCCCAGGAAATGGTGCCCGACCAAAGTCTGCCAGTGCGGGGAATGGATCAGCAGCACGTCGGGCTTCAGCTCGTCGAGGCTCTTGCGGGCGCGTTCATAGGCCCAGCGCAGCGGCTCCCAGCCGCCCTCGGACCGCGCCTCGTTCTGGGGCGGGTTCTCCGCATAGACGAGATGCGGCGGATGCGGCGCGATGAAGCCGGCGACGATCTTTCCGGTGGCCATGAGCGGGTTCCTCTCGGTGATCAGAAGATGGCCATCGGCCGCGCCGGCGACCCGGTCGCGCCCTTGAACGGGATTGCCCCGTAGGCGAAGGCGAACAGGTACCGGCGTTTGGCGATCAGGCCGGAGAAATCGACGTTCTCCATGATGTAGATGCCGTTCTCGACCAGGAATTTCTGGTGGTTCGGTGCAAACAGGCGGCCGCCCTTGTCGGGAATCGCCTCGACGCCCCAGTTGTCGGTGCCGACCAGCACCACCTTCTTGCCGACGCACCAGTCACCGGCGGCCGGGGACAGGCCCGGAATGCCGCTGTTGAACTTGGCATTGTCCTTCTTCCAATAGTCGCCCCAGCCGGTGTTGAAGAACAGCGCGTCGCCGGGCCGGATGTCGGCCTCGGTCATGCCCTGCTTCTTCAGCGCTGCCTTGATGTCGTCGACGGAGAAGGTGTCGCCGACATCCAGCCGCCGCGGGGCGATCGCGCCCGCGATATCGACGAGGATGCCGCGGGTGAAGATCGGCGGCGCATGCTCCATGCCGAGCATCTTGAAGCCGTGGCCGTCGCCGATCTCGGACTGGCGATGGCCGTTATAGTAGCGGACCTCAGACTTGCCGTCGGGGTCGGTGTAGACCGTGCCCATATGGGCGAAGGAGTCGAACTGGGTGCCGTTCTGGGTGATCTCGCCGGCGATGTAATCCTCGTTCCAGACGAGGTGGTTCTCCCCCATCGGGCCGTAGGTCGGGGCACCCGGAATGACGAGGCGGTACTGCCGCTGATACGGCGTCAGCGCGAACAGCGGCATGGTCGATTCGACGACCCGGCCCATGTCGACGACGGTGCCGGTGCGGATCAGGGCGGCGGCCTCCAGCACCTTGGCGGGCGACAGGCGGTTGGCCGCGCCGATCTGGTCGTCGGCACCATATTCGGATGGCCACCATTGCTTGCGGGTGAGGTCCTCGGCGCCGCCGTGCGAGCCGGCCAGCAGCAGGGCCGCGGCCAGCGCCAGACGCTTCATCCTGTGGTCCATGCGCGGCCCCTCCCGTCGGTGACGTGCGATCAGGTTAGAAGCCGATGGCGGGAACTCAATTGCCGGCCGGTGGAAGTTCTTGGATAGTGAGATTTTACGCAGGAATATGGCCGATGGCGACACCGCGCATCCAGTCCGTCGATCGCGCCTTTCAGCTGCTTGGCGCGCTGGCGGCGGCACCGGCGGGCAGCCGCCTCGACGGCCTTGCCGCCGGCACCGGACTGAGCGTCGCCACGACGCACCGGATCCTCGCGACGCTGGTGGCAAACGGGGCCGTGGTCCGCACCGGCGGCGACGGCTACCGCCTCGGGCTGAGGGTGCATGACCTCGCCGCCGCCGTGTCGCCCGAGGCGCTGCTCGTCGCCGCGGCGGCGCCCGAGCTGCGGCGGCTGTCGTCGGCCTGCGGCCTGATCGTGCAGGTCGGCGTGCTCAGTCCCGACCTGATGGTGACCTATGTCGCCAAGCACCAGCCGCGCCGCGGCCCGAAGCTGGCGACCCGCATCGGCAGCCAGCTCGAAGCCTATTGCTCGGGGCTGGGCAAGGTGCTGCTCGCGGCGCTGCCGGCCGAGCCGCTGCAGGCCTATCTGGCTGACGCGCCGTTCGTTGCGCTGACCGCCAACACCGTTACCGATCCGGCGCGGCTCGCCGGCGATCTCGTGACCATCGCGGCGCAGGGCTTCGCCGTCGACGATTGCGAGATCTATGACCGTCTGCGCTGCGTCGCCGTACCGATCGGCCGCCCCGGCCGCACGATCGCGGCGATCTCCTGCTCGGGCGACACCGACATCGTCCCGCCGGAGCGCGTGCCGCTACTGGCGGCCCAGCTGCACGAGGCCGCGGCGGCGATCACCCGCAAGCTGTTCCCGGCCTAGTCGCGACGGCCACGCGAATATCGATAGAATCTCAATTGAACGTTTATCACAAGTGGAGTAGGCCTGCCGTGGGCCCGGAATTGCCGGCGGCGGAGAACCCCATGGGAACGATTCATGTCGACCTGCTCGGCACCGAGACGCGCTTCATCGACACCGGCAAGTATCGCAGCCGGGTGATCTCCGCCCCCGGCACGGGCACGCCGCTGTTCATGCTGCACGGCGGCGGCGGCCATGCCGAGACCTATTCGCGCAATCTTGTCCGGCTGGCCGACTCATGCCAGCCCTATGCCGTCGATTTCATCTGGCATGGCCTGTCGTCGCGCCCGCCTTATTCCGACACCGGCCCGGGCGCGCCCGACCACTGGCTGGCGCAGTTTACCGACCAGATTCTCGATCTGATGGATCATCTCGGCATCGAGAAAGCCGCCTTCGAAGGTGAATCGCTGGGCGGCTGGATTGCGTACGACATGGCGATCAACCATCCCGACCGCACGTCGAAGGTGATCCTCAATACGGCGTGGGGCATGCATCTCGACCCGGCCCAGGTCCACGAAGGGGCGAGCGACCTCACGGCCCTCCGCGACACGTCGATGAACGCGCTGCTCAACCCGACGCGCGAACTGCTGCGCAAGCGGCTCGACTGGCTGATGCCGCTCGGCGGCGTAACCGAGGAGCTGGTCGATCTGCGCCTGGCCTTGTGGTCGATCCCGGAAACCCGCGACGCGCTGGTCGAATATTATAACCGCCTGTTCGCCGACAACATCACCCAATTCTACTTCAACGAGGATCAGATCCGCACGATCCGCTGCCCGACCCTGGTGCTGTGGACCGACAAGAACCCGATCCACGGCACCGATGCCGCCGACCGGCTGGAGGCGATCATCCCCGGTGCGCAGAAGCACATCATGCAGGGTTGCGCCCACTGGCCGCAATGGGAGCGGCCCGAGGAGCACGACGCCGTCGTCGGCGCGTTCATGCGCTCGTAACCGATAACCGAGGGACAGGCCCGATGAACGACGCGACCCCGATCCGCCGCAGCGGCGCCACCCGCACCGTCGTCAGCGGTGCGCGCACCAACGATGCCCGCACGCAGAGCCAGTACCAGCCCTACAAGGATGCCGCCTGGGGCTTCGTCAATCACTGGTACCCGGCGCTGTTCAGCGAGGAACTGCCCGAGGGCCATGTCGAGGGCATTCAGATCTGCGGCAAGCAGATCGTGCTGCGCCGTGTCGAGGGCCGTATTTTCGCGCTGAAGGACCAGTGCGTGCACCGTGGCGTGCGGCTGTCGGCAAAGCCGATGTGCTTCAACGACAAGACCATCACCTGCTGGTACCACGGCTTCACCTACGATCTGGCGTCGGGCAACCTAACGACCATCGTCGGCAACCCCGACGATCCGCTGATCGGCACCACCGGCATCACCACCTATCCGGTGCACGAGGTCAACGGCATGATCTTCGTGTTCGTCCGCGACGACGATTTCCCCGACGAAGACGTGCCGCCGCTGTCCCACGACCTGCCGGTGCGGTTCCCGGAGAGCAGCGAGCGCTTCCCGCATCCGCTGTGGCCGACCCCGCCCAGCCTGCTCGACGACAATGCGGTCTGCCTCGGCATCCACCGGACCGGCGAGTCGAACTGGCGGATCGCCTGCGAGAACGGCTTCGATAACGCCCATATCCTCGTCCACAAGGACAACACCATCGTCCAGGCGATGAACTGGGTCCTGCCGCTCGGCATCCGGCCGGTCACCGACGACTGCATCACCCTGATCGAGGACGAGAATGGCCCCAAGGGCCTGATGCAGTGGCTGTTCACCGACCGCTGGGAGCCGATCCTGGAGAACAAGGAGCTCGACGTGAAGGTCGAGGGCATGAACGGCCGCTTCTATCGCACGTCGGTCGTCCTGCCCGGCGTGCTGCTGGTCGAGAATTGGCCGGAAGAACACATCGTCCAGTACGAATGGTACGTGCCGATCACCGACGACACCTATGAATACTGGGAAGTGCTGGTGAAGGTCTGCCCGACCGAAAAGGACCGCAAGGACTACGCCTACCGCTTCGACCGGGTGTTCAAGCCGCTGGCGCTGCACGGCTTCAACGACTGCGACCTGTATGCCCGCGAGGCGATGCACGAGTTCTACGCCGACGGCACCGGCTGGGACGAGGAGCAGCTGGTGGCGACCGACGTGTCGCCGATCACCTGGCGCAAGCTGGCGTCGCGCCACAACCGCGGCATCGCCAAACCGGGCCGCGGCGTCGACGGCGCCACCAAGACGTCGAGCATCCGCCTGCGCCGGCTGTCGGAAGGCCAGAAGTCGGGCTATCTCGTCGACAAGATCAAGGACTGACCGGCCGCGATGGCCACGGCGGCACCTTACCGCGTGCAGCTGCGCTTCCGCGACGGCGTGGAGCGCAGCATCGCGGTCGCGGCCAACGAGTCGGTGCTCGATGCGGCGCTGGCCCAATCGGCGCCAGTGCTGTTTCAGTGCCGCAGCGGGGCCTGCGCCAGCTGCACCGCACAGCTGACAGCCGGCAGGGCGGCGATGCGCCGGGCGGGCGCGACCGTGCTGCTCCGCTCCGAGGCCGAGGCGGGCCTGCGCCTGTTGTGCCAGACCGAGGCGCAGGGCGACTGCAGCTTTGCGCTCGACTATGACAGCACCGCCAGCGCCGGTGGCCCGGTCCGGGTCAAGGCGTTCGTCGACGCGGTCGAGCGCGTGGCCGCCGACGTCGTCCGGCTCAGGCTGGAGCTGGCGGACGGCGACTGGTTTGACTTCCGTGCCGGGCAGTTCGTCCGCGTGCGGGTGCCCGGCACCGATGTCGCCCGCCGCTATTCGATCGCGTCCGCCCCGGCGGAGCTGCCCGCCATCGAGCTGCTGGTGCGGCTGCTGCCTGGCGGCGTCATGTCGGACTGGCTGGAGCACCGGGCCCGCCCCGACGATGTCGTCGAGCTGGAGGCGGCGTTCGGCAATTTCTTCCTGCGCGAGGGCGTCCGCGCACCCCACGTGCTGATCGCCGGCGGCACCGGGCTCGCCCCGATGATGGCGATGCTCGACGTGATCCGCGCCCGGCCGGGCCGCAAGCCGCCGGTCGTGCTCAGTTTCGGCTGTGCCACCGCGGCGGGCCTGTTCCACCGCGACGCGCTGGACCTGCGCGCGCTGTGGATGCCGGGGCTCGAGGTGCGGATGTCGTGCGACGAAGCCGCGGGCGAAGGCATCCGCACCGGCAATCCGGTCGCGGCGATCACGCCGAGCGACGCCGCTGATCCGGACACCATCGCCTATGTCTGCGGCCCTCCCGGGCTGGTCGATGCCGCCCGCCGCCACCTGACCGGGCTGGGCCTCGCCGCCGCCAACATCCACGCCGAACAATTCGTGGCCACCGACGCAGGGAGCGACGCATGGGCGTAAGCAGTCTCGGCTATATCGCGCTCGATGTCGTGAAGCCGGCGGAATGGCGCGACCTGCTGACCGGCATTTTCGGCCTTGAAGTGCGGCGGGTGGCCGACGGCGGAGCCGCCGACTATCGCATGGACGATTACGACCACCGGCTGACTCTGACCCCGGCTGCCGCCGACGGCGTCGCGGCGCTGGGTTGGGAGGTCGCGTCGATGGCGGCGCTGGAGGCGCTGGTTCAGGTCTTGCGGGAGCGCCAGATCGAGGTCACGCCCGGTACGGCGGACCAGTGCGCGGCGCGGCGGGTCAAGGCGCTCTACCGTTTCACCGAGCCGCTGATCGGCGTCGCCACCGAAATCTACTACGGCCCGCTCGCCGCCAATACCCGCTTCGCGCCCAGCCGCGCGATCGAGGGTTATAACAGCGATACGGCACTCGGCCTCGGCCATGTCGTGTTCTGGGTCGCCGACCTGCAGGCGAGCCTCGATTTCTACACCTCGGTCATGGGCTTCCGCATCTCCGACTACATCGCCTGGGACGACAATGACGCGGTCTTCCTGCACTGCAACCCGCGCCACCATACGCTGGCGCTGATGCAGGCTGCGCCCGGCCGGCCGGCGGGCGCACTCAACCACATCATGCTCGAGGCGAAGTCGTACGACGACGTCGGTTACGGTTATGATCTCGTCCGCGACCGCGGCGTGCCGGTGATGATCGAGCCCGGCAAGCACAGCAACGACCATATGCAGAGCTTCTACCTGCAGACGCCGTCGGGCTTCTGGATGGAATACGGCTATGGCGGCCGCGCCATCGGCGACGACTGGCAGGTGCGGAACTACGACGCGCCGATGCTGTGGGGACATCGCATGGTCGCCGGATGAGCGGCGGCCAGTGCCTGACGGCGACCGCCGCGCGGGACGCGCTGCAGGCGGGCACGTCGACCATGGCGGGTGTCGTCGGCGGCTGCCTCGACCGCATCCGCCAGCGCGGCGGTGCGGTCCACGCCTGGGCGCATCTCGACGGTGCCGGCGCACTGACTGCCGCGGCGAGTGCCGAACCGTCCGGCCCGCTTGCCGGTGCCACGGTCGGGGTCAAGGACGTCATCGACGTCGCCGGGCTGCCGACCACCCACGGCTCGCCGATCTTTGCCGGTCATGTCGCCGAACGCGATGCCGAATGCGTGGCACGGCTGCGCGCGGCGGGCGCGATCATTCTGGGCAAGACCGTCACGGCCGAGTTCGCCACCTACTCGCCGGGCCCGACCGCCAACCCGCACCGCGCCGGCCACACCCCGGGCGGCTCGTCGAGCGGGTCCGCCGCCGCGGTTGCCGATGGGCAGGTGGCGATCGCGCTCGGCACCCAGACCGCGGGCTCGATGATCCGGCCGGGCAGCTATTGCGGCGTGTTCGCCTTCAAGCCCAGTTTCGGCCGCTACCCGCTGGACGGCGTGCTGCCGACCGCGCCCAGCCTGGATACGCTGGGTGTGTTCGCGCGCACGCTCGGCGACATCCGGGCCGCCGACGCGGTGCTCGCCGGGCAACCCGGCGAGGCCGTGCCCGCCGCAGCGCCGGTCATCGGCCTGTGCCGCAGCCCCGCCTGGGACGCCGCCGACGCGGCAATGCAGGGCGCGTTCCTCGGCTTCGCAGACGCGCTCCGCGATGCCGGCTTCACCGTTAGCGACCGGGTGCTACCGCCGCTCTACGCCGAACTGGCCGCGGCGCAGACGCTGATCCATGCCCGCGAGGCGTTCGTGGCGCTCGGCGGAATCGCGGCCAGTCATCCCGATAGCGTCAGCGCGGTGTTCCGGAACTTCATGGCCGCCGGGGCGGCCGTGACACCGGACCGCTATGCGGAGGCCCGCGACATTCAGCGCCGCTGCCAGGCGCTGACCGGGGAAGCGTTCGCCGGGGTCGACATGCTGCTCGTCCCGGGCGCGACCGGCGCGGCGCCCGCCGGACTCGCCTCGACCGGCGACCCGGCGTTTCAGCGGCTGTGGACGGCGCTCGGCGTGCCGTGCCTCGGCTTCCCGGCGGCGCGGACCGCCGATGGCCTGCCGCTGGGCCTGCAGCTGATCGGGCCGCCCGGTGGCGACCTCACACTGCTTGCGGGCGCCGTGGCGGTCGTCGCCTGCACTGCATACGCAAAGGACTGACCGATGGAGCCGACCGCCGCCGTCCCGTTCTCGCCGGCCCAGCAGGCGGCCTACGAGAAAGCCTGCGCCCGGCTCGACCCGGCCCGGCTGAAGGCGCTGCTGTTCGCGATCACCGACATCCACAGCCCGACCGGCGCGACCCGCGACGTCGCCGAGCATATCGCCGCGCGCATGGCCGCCATCGGGCTGAGCCCGCGCCTCGACCCGATGAGCGACATCTCGAGCAACGTGCTCGGCGAGCGGCGCGGCAGCGGCGGCGGCGCGACGCTGCTGCTCTATGCCCCGCTCGATACCCATCTCGAGGGCGATGCGACCGACTTTCCCTGGGCTGGGCCGGAGCAATTCGTCGATCTGCGCCCGCACGCCACGATGGTCGGCGACTGGGTCTATGGGCTGGGCTCGTCCAATCCCAAGGCGATGGTCGCGAGCCTGATGGAAGTCGCCACCGCGCTGATCGAGGCCGAGGTGCCGTTGCTCGGCGACCTCAACCTCGGGTTCGCCGATGGCGGCATGCCGGTGACCGTTCCGGCGCGGGGCAATGCCGGCATGTCGAACGGCGTCCACCACCTGCTCAGCCGCGGCATGGCGCCCGACTTCGCGATCATCATGAAGCCGTGGAACTGGGTTTATCACGAAGAGCCCGGCATGGGCTGGTTCAGGATCATGGTGAAGGGCACGCTGGGCTATGCCGGTGTCCCCCGAGGCCTTGCCGAGTTCCGCGGGTCGGTGGTGCCGGCGGCGGCGGTGATCGTGGCGCTCGAGGACTGGTTGATCGCCTATGCCGAGCGCAACCGGTCGGGCGACATTTATCCGCACGGCTGGATCGCCGGGGTGCGCGGCGGCTGGCCGGAGCGTCCGGCCTTCCCGACCGCCGTTACCGAGATCTTCTGCGACGTGCGGATCAGTCCGCGGACCACGCCGGGCGAGGTCAAGGCGCAGTTCGCCGCGTTCATGGCCGACCTGGCGGCGCAGCGGTCCGACCTCGATCTCGACTGGGAGATGTACGGGTCGACGCCGGGCGGCACCACCGATCCGGCGAACTGGATCATCCAGTCGGCACGGCGTGGCTGGGAGCGGATCGAGGGGCGGGCTTACTCCACGCCCGATCCGCTGGGCGGGCAGACCGACGGCGCGGCGCTGCGGCGGCTGGGGGTGCCGACTGCGCGGATCGGCTGGCCATGGCCGGCGACCGGTTCGCCGGAGCCGATCGCCGAGGGGCTGGGGGGGATGGGGGCGACCTATGTGCCCGACCTGATGCCCTGCCTGGAGAAGGTGATGTATGTAGCGATCGATACGTTGATGCGGTCGCGCGGCGAGCTGGGGCTTTAGCTTAAGTCTATGACAAGTTTACCGAAATGCTGGCCCTGCGGCAGGTCGAGATACGCCTGCGCGGCATCGTCGAAGGCATAGGTCCGGTCGATCACCGGCGCGATGCGGTGGCGGTCGATGGCGCGCCCCATCGCGGTCATGTCCTCGCGGGTGCCGACGGTGACCCCCTGCAGCCGGGTGTGGCGCTGCAACAGGTGCGGCACGAACAGCCCCGCCTCGAGGCCGCTGAGCACGCCGATCACCGCGACGAGCCCGTCGTACCGGAGCGAGCGCAGCGCCTGATCGAGCGTCGCGGTGCCGCCCAGCTCGACGACGATGTCGGCCCCCTCCCCGCCGGTATAGTCCATCACCGCCGCCGACCAGTCGGGCGTGGTGCGGTAGTTGACCAGGTGCTGCGCGCCCATCGCCCCGGCGCGCGCCAGTTTGTCGTCGCGGCTGGACAGGACGGTGACCGACGCGCCTGCCATCAGCGCGAACTGCAGCGCGAAGATGGCGACCCCGCCGGTGCCCTCGACGACGACATGCTGCCCGGCGGTGAGCCGGCCTTCCGTGAACAGCGCCGACCAGGCGGTCAGCCCGGCGCAGGGCAGGGTCGCCGCGGCAAGGCTGTCCAGGCTGGCGGGGCGGTGGACGATGCCGGTCACCGGCAGGTTGACCAGCTCGGCGAGCAGCCCGTCGCGCTCGCTGCCGAACGAGATCCGGTTGCGTTTGGTGGCGCGCCCGGCCGGCCAGTCGACGAAGAAGCACGACACCACCGCGTCACCGACCGCGAACTCGGTGACGTCCTCGCCGACCGCCACCACCGTGCCGGCGCCATCCGAAAACGGTATGAGGTTCGGCGCGGCGAAATAATGGCCGGCCATGACACCGACGTCGCGATAGTTGATGGCGGCCGCCTCGACCCGCACCTGCACCTCGCCGCGGCGCGGCGGCGGCACGTCTTCGTGGCCGCAGGTGAGGGCGCCGGGACCGGTGCCGTTCAGCCGATAGGTGCGCATTCTCACTCCCCCGTGTCGCCGCCAGCCGGACCCGTCAGTCGCCCGGGCGGTTGAAGCCGGCGCAGCTGCGCGCCGACTCTTCGTAGATGCCGGTCAGGATAGACAGCAGCTGCGCCGCCCCCTCTACGCGTTCGTCGAAGTCGGTGAGCGACTTGATGTTGCGGATCAGCAGCTCGCTGCGCAGCTTCGAATATTCGTTGGTCAGCGTCTCGCCGGCCTCGGTCATGCCGTAGGTCAGGCCCTTGCCGCCGGCATCCTTGATCTTCTGGATCAGCCCGGCGCTTTCCAGCTTGCGCAGGCTGTACTGGATATTGGGCAGGTCGTCGCGGTTCAGCAGCCGGGCAATCGTCGCGCCGCTTTTCGGCCGGTTCTGCATGCGAATGACGTGCAGGATGACGTGTTCGGCATGCTTCAGGTCGGTCGCGCCGACCATCTCGTCCGCCGCGGCGATCCAGCGGCCAAAGGCTTCCAGCACGCGCATCAGCGCAAACTCGAGCTCCGTGACCTTGAGCTCGGTCGTGTCCTTGGCGAGATGCCAGTTGCGGTAGTATTTCTGCTCCATAGCTCCAGCCATTACCCGCGCCTGTTCCACCTCACGCCCGCTCGTCCCGCCCCCGGCGGATACCGGCCCCGGCGCACCGATGCAACGCGACCCCCCTAAGCGCGCGAAGCTCCCTGCTGGCCAGGCCGGATCCGCGTCAAGGAAACAGCGCCGGGACGGCGTTCAGCAGATCGTCCTTTGCCTGTTCGGGCGGCGGATAGGCGGCCTTGCTGTGGGTGAGGCCGAGGTCGATCAGCATCTCGCACTGCTTGAAGGCGACCAGCCCGGGATTGAGGATGGGGACTTCGAGCCTGGCGGACAGCCAGCTGTGCGACTGGTGCATCGTCGTCGACCCCAGGATCAGCACGTCGGCACCGTCCTCGTCGATCGCGGCGCGACAGGCCGCCTCCAGCGCCGCGAACACCACTTCCTCCTTGCCGGCCAGCAGCGCCTTGGTATCGGGCCGCGTGCCGATGTCGCGGATCGAGGCCAGCCGGCTGCCGAGCCCGGTGTCCGCCGCCAGCTTGGTGTAGATCCAGTGCCAGCGCGGCCACATGGTGATGACCGAAAAGCGCCGGCCCAGGTCGGCGGCAAGATGGAACGACGCCCGGCCCGGCCCGATCACCGGGATCGTCAGCCGCGAGCGCAGCGCGGCCAGCCCGGAATCGCTCATCGAGTTGATGCAGACCGCGGCATATCCCTCCGCCTCCGCCCGCGCGCCGGCGTCGAGGACGAAGACATCGGCGAGGCTCGCCTCGTAGGCGGAATCGAGCAGGTTGGCGCCGGCGCGGGTGGCGACGAAGTCGATCGCGATATCGGGCCGGATCAGCGCCGCCGGAATCTGCGCGGCAAAACTGTCCAGTGCCGCGCCCGGCACCGGTACGGGCACGATCATCTTGATCCGCTTGGTCACGGTCATGCCGACGATCCCTGAGCTTGCCCGCGCCGCCGGGACTGGGCCGGCGGCGCGGGCGACACGAACATCGGCCCGGTCAGAACTTATAGCGGGCGCGGACCGTGAAGGTGCGCGGCAGCTTGTACGAGACCTCGTTACAGCCGCACAGGGTGGCCAGGTCGAAGCCCTGGATGCCGATGCGCTTGTCGGTCAGGTTCGAGACGTCGAAGCCGAGTTCGAGATGCTCCGCCCCGTCGGTCCAGCTGACGCCGGTGTTGACCAGCACGTACGAGCCGTACTTGTCGGCGTCGAAGTTGCGGAGGTTGTAGAAGTAGGATGACGAATAGGCGGCATCGGCCTTGACCGCCATCGTGCCGCCGAACATCGCCCAGCCATAGCGGATCAGCGCCGAGGCCTGGTTTTCCGGCGCATAGGTCGGCTTGACGTCGCGGCTGATCGGGCCGCCGAAGCGCAGCGGCACGTTCTTGACCTTGGCATCGAGCTTGGAGAACGACAGGCCGACATCCATGCCCGGGAACGGATTGGCGAGCAGCGTCAGCTCGCCGCCGATGGTGCGCGCGTCGGCGTTGATGACGACGCCCGAGACACCGGTGAACAGGAACGACTGATAGTTCTGGTAGTCATAATAGTAGATGCTGCCGTTCAGCCGGACCTTGTTGTTGGCGAGCGACAGTTTGAAGCCGCCTTCGTAGTTGATCAGCACCTCGTCGTTGTAGCGGATCGCCGATTCAGGCGTCGCCAGGCCGCCATTGAGCTGGGCGTTGTAGCTGCCCGCCTTCGAGCCGCGGTTGACGCCGAGGAACAGCAGCGTGTCGGCATTGGGCCGGTACTCCAGCTGGACCTTGCCCGCCCACAACGTCTGGCCGCGCTTGTCGCGGTAGCGCGGGTCAGGCCCCGCCAGCGGCCCGATCGGGAACAGCGCGGTGCCCGGCTGAACGACGCGCGAATCGGGCGAGAAGAAGAGTTCCTGAATGAAGTTGTAGTTCTTCTCCTCCTGGATCACGCGGGCACCGACGACCAGGCGGAGCTGGTCGGTGAAATCATATTCGCCCTGGCCGAACAGCGAGTAGCTGTCGGTCTTCAGGCGCGCGGTCGAGGCGATGTCGATCGGGTTGCCGGGCACGAGACCGTTGATCGGTGCCTTCAGGCCGTTCTTCGACAGGTTGTTGATGTGCAGGTAGTAAAAACCGGTGACCCAGTTGAAGGCGCCCGTCTTGCCGTTTAGCCGCAGCTCCTGGCTGAACTGGTCGGCATCGAGCTTGTTGTAGTTGGCGAGCTGGTTGGCCGGCCCGGCATCGACGTCGATGAACAGCAGGTGGGTGAACTTCTTATAGTCGGTAACCGATGACAGCGTCACCGTATCCGAGAGGTCGAGATGGCCGCGCAGGCCGACGCCCCAGGTGGTGACGCGCCCCGAATCCTTGAACGCGAAGTCGCTGGAGAAGCGGTTGTCCGCCCCGTCGGCGTCTATATAGCCGAAGAAATCGGCACCCGCCGGACGGCCGTAAAGCTCGCCGGGGCCGCCGACGACGCCGTTATTGTCGAGGTCCGAGCCGTTGTCGCCGTTGATCGAACCCGGCGTGCCGACCGGGATGATCGACGCACGCGTCTCGTTCGGCCCGGCGTTGAGCACGTTGATCAGCTCGTGGTTGGCGTCATAGACCGCGATCGTCGGCTTCTGCTGGTACGGCCCCGTCGCCACCCGGCTGCGCGAATAATTGCCCGACAGGATGAACTCCGACGTGTCGCTGGGCGCGAACAGGACGCTCAGCCGCCCGGCCAGCGTGTCGTCGTCGCCCAGGTTGGCGCCGGCGCCCGGCCCGGGCGAACCGCCGACCGCGCCGGCCGGATACTGGTTGCGCAGATAGGGCTGCTGCTTGTTCCAGCGGAACGCGCCGCGCACCGCGATCGTGTCGCTGATCGGCCCGCCAGCCGCGCCTTCGATGGTGAAGACGGTCGGCGAGTCGGGGCTGTCCATGACACCGAAGCGGGCGTCGACGAAGCCCTCCCACTTGGTCAGCGACGGCTTCCTCGTCAGGTAATGGACCAGGCCGCCGGTGGCGTTGCGGCCGAACAGCGTGCCCTGCGGACCCTTGAGGATCTCGACGCGGTCGATGTCGAAGACCGCAAAGCTCTGGCCCTGCGCGATGGCGATATAGGCCTCATCGAGGTAGACCGCGTTGGGGGCCTCGACGATGTCGTTGAAATCGTTCTGGGTGACGCCGCGGATCGTGAACTGGGTATTCTGGCCGGCCAGGCTGCCGCTGATGTGCACGCCCGGCGTAAACGTCGCGATATCCGAGCTCTTGTCGATGCCGAGCGCCCGCAGCTGGTCGCCCGAGAACGCCGTGATCGCGATACCGACGTTCTGCAGCTTCTCATCGCGCTTCTGCGCCGTCACGACGATATCGTCGCCGAGGATGCTGGCACTTGCGACCGGGTCCGCAGCCGGCGCGGGTGCCGCCGACTGGGCCAGCAGCGGCAGGGGGACCATCAGCGCGACGCCACTCACGCACTTCAACAACAGCGACCGGCAAATCTTCATGGAAATCCCCTCCGTTTCAGAAAATCGATAGTCCGTTATCCACCCCGTCTTTTTGGCGTCCAACGATCGAAGTCGTTTTGATTTTCACCCGAAAACCTATCGACGTTCTATCCAATTTCGAGGCTACCCGGCGATAGTTTAAACTTCAAGCATTCGATTCGCGATTGCCGGGGAAGTGTTGCGGTCACGCAACGCCGCCTTCTGGACCTTGCCCATGGCATTGCGCGGCAGGGCCGCCAGAAACTCGATGTGGCGGGGGTGTTTAAAGCGCGCGAGGCGGGGGGCGACCCACGCCAGCACCGCCTCCCGGTCGACGCCGCCGCCCGATTCCGCGACGATGAAGACCGCGATGCTCTCGCCGAATTCGTCGTGCGGGATGCCGATCGCGGCGCTCTCGACCACGCCCGGCATGGCGTCGATGACGCTCTCGATCTCCTTCGGATAGATGTTGAAACCGCCGGCGATAATCAGATCCTTCGACCGCCCGACGATGGTGACCCGGCCGTCCGCGTCGATGGTGACGAGGTCGCCGGTGACGAACCAGCCGTCGCCGGTGAACGCCTCCGCGGTCTTTTCCGCCATCCGCCAGTAGCCCGGCGTCACGTTGGGGCCCGTCAGTTCGAGCGTGCCGACCACGCCGGTGTCGACCGCCTCGCCCGCGGCATCGCGCGCGCGGATGGCGACGCCCGGCAGCGCGAAGCCCACGGTGCCTGCGATGCGCGGCCCATCATACGGGTTCGAGGTGATCATCCCCGTCTCGGTCATGCCGTAGCGTTCGAGGATGGCGTGCCCCGTGCGCGCCGCGAAAGCGTCGTGGGATTCGGCGCGCAGCGGTGCCGAGCCGCTGATGAACAGCCGCATCGACCGGCACTCGTCGCGGCCGAAGTCCGGCTCCGCGAGCAGCCGGACATAATGCGTCGGCACGCCCATCATCACCGTCGCACCGGCCAGCCGCTGGCGCGTTCGCGCGACATCGAACTGCGGCTCGAACCGGATTCGGGCGCCGCTCAGCAGGGCGCAGTGCAGGGCGACGAACAGCCCGTGGACATGGAAGATCGGCAGGATGTGGAGCAGGCAATCCGCCTCCGTCATCTGCCACAGCTCGATCAGCGCGGCGGCGTTCGAGAGCAGGTTGCCGTGGCTGATCATGGCGCCCTTCGAGCGCCCGGTCGTGCCCGAGGTGTAGCAGATCGCGGCAATGTCCGACGCAAGGCGCGGCACGCTGGCCGGGTCGGGAACCGCCGCCAGTGCCTCCGCCCACAGGCCTTCGCCGGCCGAGCGCCCGATCGCTGCGGCCTGCGGCCAGGCGGCACCGCGGCTGCCGTCGTGGACGAACAGCGCCGGCTCGGCGTCGCCGAGGAAATAGGCGACCTCGGCATCGGTGTACGCCGTGTTCAGCGGCACGAAGATCGCGCCGCACTGCAGGCAGGCAAGATAGAGCGCGACCGCCGCCGGCGACTTTTCGACCTGCACGACGACGCGGTCGCCCGGTACGACGCCGCGCGCCCGCAATACCGCCGCGAACCGCGCGGCAAAATCGCGAAGCCCGTCATAAGAAATGATATCGCCGTCGCCGAGGTCGAGCGCGACGGCATCGGCACGCCGCGCCGCGACCGCCGCGAAGGCATCGAACACGCTCATGCCGGCCGCACCATGTCGAGCGCGACGTCGACGATCATGTCCTCCTGGCCGCCGACCATGCCGCGGCGGCCGACCTCGACCAGGATGGCGCGCGTGTCGACGCCGTAGTCGGCGCTGGCCTTTTCGGCGTGCCGCAGGAAACTCGAATAGACCCCGGCATAGCCCAGGCTGAGCGTCTCCCGGTCGACGCGGACCGGCCGGTCCTGCAGGGGGCGCACGAGGTCCTCGGCCGCGTCCATCAGCTTGAACAGGTCGCAGCCGTGCAGCCAGCCCTTGCGGTCGGCGGCGGCGATAAAGACTTCAAGGGCGGCGTTGCCGGCCCCGGCGCCCATGCCGGCGAGGCTGGCGTCGACGCGGATCGCGCCCGCCTGCACGCCGACGATCGAGTTCGCGACGGCAAGCGACAGATTGTGATGCGCGTGGATGCCGCGCTGCGTCTCGGGCTTCAGCACCCGGTCATAGGCCTCGCAGCGCGCCCGGTAGCCGTCCATGTCGAGTGCGCCGCCGCTGTCGGTGACATAGACGCAGGTCGCGCCGTAACCCTCCATCAGCTTCGCCTGGGCGGCCAGCGCGTCGGGCTCGATCATATGGCCCATCATCAGGAAGCCGACCGTGTCCATGCCGAGATCGCGCGCGGCGGCGATATGCTGTTTCGAGACATCCGCCTCGGTGCAGTGCGTCGCGATGCGCACCGAGCGCACACCCAGCCGGTACGCCTGCTTCAGATCGTGGACGGTGCCGATGCCGGGCAGCAGCAAGGTCGTCAGCACGGCATGCTCCAGCACGTCCGCCGCCGCCTCGATCCATTCCCAGTCGGTGTGCGCGCCGAAGCCGTAGTTGAAGCTCGACCCCGACAGGCCGTCGCCGTGCGCCACCTCGATGGCATCGACACCCGCCTCGTCGAGGGCGCGCGCGATCGTCCGGACGTGATCGATGCCGTAGCGATGTCGGATCGCGTGCATGCCGTCGCGCAGCGTGACGTCCTGGATATACAGCTTGGTCTCGGTCGGATCGAACATCACGCGGCCTCGGTCATCAGCAGCCGCGACGCGATCTTCTCGGCGGTCTTGAGGGCCGCCGACGTCATGATGTCGAGGTTGCCGGCATAGGCGGGCAGGTAATGCGCGGCGCCCTCGACCTCGAGGAAGACGCTGGTCTTGATGCCCTCGAAGCGGCCCAGCCCCGGAATCTCGACCGGGTTGTTCGACCCGAAGCGTTCGAACTGGATCTGCTGTTTCAGCCGGTAGCCCGGCACATAGGCGTTGACCTTCGACACCATCGCTTCGATCGCGGCGCAGATGGTGGTCTCATCCGCCCCGCTCGAAAGGGTGAACACCGTGTCGCGCATCAATATCGGCGGCTCGGCCGGGTTGAGCACGATGATTGCCTTGCCCTTCGCCGCACCCCCGACCTGCTCGATGGCGAGGCTGGTCGTTTCGGTGAACTCGTCGATGTTGGCGCGCGTGCCCGGTCCGGCCGACCGTGACGCGATCGACGCGACGATTTCAGCGTAGTGGACCGTCGCGACCGATGCGACCGCGGCGACGATCGGGATGGTCGCTTGGCCGCCGCAGGTCACCAGGTTGAGGTTGCGCGCGTTCAGTTGCGCGTCGCCGTTGACGACCGGAACCACATAGGGACCGATCGCTGCCGGCGTCAGATCGAGCATGACCTTGCCCGCCGCCGCGCAGACGGCGTCATGGGCGGCATGGGCACTTGCGGAAGTCGCGTCGAAGACGATCGCGATGTCCGACCAGCAGCCGAGGCGCTGCAACCCGGCGATGACGTCCGATATCGCCGTGACGCCGAGAGCCCGGGCGCGCGCCAGCCCGTCCGAGCCAGGATCGACGCCGACGAGTGCCACGACCTCGAGTAACGAGGAGGTGCGCATGATCTTGATCATCAGATCGGTACCGATGTTACCGGACCCGATGATCGCCACCTTGACGCCCCTGCTCATCGACGTGCCGCTGACCGGCACCGCGCGGCGGCTTCACTGCTTTCTCTCATGGAATCGTGGTTGCTTGGCATTCTGGCAGCGGCCCCGAGGTTCATAGGAACCGTATCGACTGGGCCCGCGACACGCCAAGCATCACCTTCGACCTATTCTCGCTGATTGAGAATTCTAGCGCTGGCCGCCGAGGACGCCGCTGCCATAGCGACCGTGGCAAGCTCCCGACCCAGCGCAATGCCTTGTTCGTCGGCCAGCGCGGCCTCGACCAGTCCGTGCAGCTGCCCAGGCGCGTCGACGCCGTTGCCGAGGCGGGGCAGCGCGGCCATGACCGCCTCGAAATTCGCCAGCCCGCGCGCGAACGTGCTGCCATAGCCTTTGATCAGGCGCTGTGCGCCGACGATTTCGGCGGCCAGTTCGAGGTTGACCAGCGCCGCCGATTGCACCGCCGCCAGCCATGCCTCGATCCGGGCCTGCTCCTCGCGGTAGCGCAGGGATCCGGGGCGGAAGCGGCGCAGGCCCGCCATCGCCGACAGCAGGAGAAACCAGCGCACGCCGCTGGTCTCGACATGGCGGCCCTTGCCGAACAGCGGTGCCAACAGCCGCCCCAGCGCGGGCCGGCCCAGGATCGCGCGGCCAAGGCGCGCGGGTAAGATTTCGCAGACCTCCTGCAGACGCGGATGCATGTATTCGGTGATCGACTGGACCTGATCGGGGCGCGTGCCGACCTCGATACGGACCCGCTCGAAGCGGCTGGCGCGGGTCTTCAGATCAGCGACGCGGATGATATCCTCGTAGCTCATCCAGAGCGCCAGATAGCGCGCCGTCTCGCGGGTCAGCCGGTCGCCGGCGTGATCGAGCGCTGCGACAGCTTCCAACCGGTCGAGATAGAGCCCAGCATAGTCCGCGCCCTGATAATCCATCAGCCGCTTGACGCCCTCCACCGCGAAGCGACG
>JBBQWN010000035.1:0-23344 GCA_038210595.1 Sphingomonadales bacterium
CGAGGCGACGTCATAGAGGCGCAGGTCTGGATCGGGCGCGTCGTAGGTCAGGCGGATGTCGCCGAGATACTGGCCGACGGTCGCCTGCGTCGGGCCGGTGAAGCTCGAATCCGCGACACCGCGGATGAACAGCTTGTTGCGGCCCGCGCCGAGATGCGTCGACGACAGGCTGGCCAGCCGCGCGACCAGCCCGTCGGTGCCCTGCTCGCCCCCGAAGGCGAGACTGTCACCGTCGATGCGCTGCACGACCCCCTGATAATCGCCGAAGCGGGTCTCGCGCTTGCTCGCCGTGACCACGATCGTCGTGTCGTCGACGATGGGGGGCGGCACGGGAGCGGCGCGCTGCTCCACGGGATGGGCAGAGGGTCCGACCACGGCTGCCGCGATCCGCCAGGACCCGCCGCCGAGCGCCACGGCCCGCGAGCCGCGCCCACCGGTCAGGCGGGCCAGCACATCGGCGACCGTCAGGCGGCCGCGCACCGCCGGGACGGGGGTGCTCCAGGCGACCCCGGGCCCAAGCGCGATACTCGCCCCGGTCTGCTCGCCGAGCCGCGCGACCGTGTCGCCGAGCTGGCCCGCGGGCAGATCGACCCGGTGCGTGCTCACGGCCAGTGCCGGCGTTGCGATCAGCGTGGCGGCGAGCAGGAAACGGGCGGCGCTCACCCCGCCTGGTCGGTCAGCAGCCAGCGCTCGCCGTCGTGGCGCACCTGGACCCCGAGCAGCGGCCCGAGCCGAGCCATCACCGCCTCGCGGTCGCGGCCGAAGCTGATCACGCCGCGGAACTTGCGCTGCGCCACCGCCGGCGCGGCGACGACGCGCAGCCCGAGGTTGCGCGACAGGTCTTCGGCGACCTGCGTCAATACGGCGTCCTTGTAGACCAGCCGGCCGGTCCGCCACGCGCCGACGACGCCGGGCTCGATCTCGCCGATGACCAGCCGGGTGTCCTTGTCGACGCTGCGCAACCAGCGCCCGCCCGACAGGCGTACGTTCTCGGTCTTGGGATTGAAGACGACCTCGCCCTCAGCGACCTCGACATCGGTGGTGCCGTGCCGTCGCGCCACATTGAACACGGTGCCGACGTCGAGCAGCGTCGCCGGGCCGACCTTCAGTGCGAACGGCGCGGCGTCATCGTGGACGACCGTGAACACCGCCTCGCCATCGACCAGCTCGACCGCGCGCGCGTCGTGGCGGTCGAGACGCAGCGTCGTGTCGCCGTTCATCTGGATGCGCGTGCCGTCGGCGAGCGTCAGCAGGCGCGGCTGGCCGGCGGCACTGGCGACCTCGTACGGCGCGGCCCGGAGCTCGAGAACGCCGTAGCTGACTGTGGCTACTAGTGAAGCGGCGAGCGCTCCGACCAGCCACGCCCGGCGTGCCACCAGACGCCCTTTCGTTGGAATTGCGGTCGGGCGCGACACGGGCGGCAGCATCGCCGGCACATCGCGGTCCGCATCCGCCATCGCGTGATAGACGGCCGCGTGCTCCGGCCCAGCCTCGAGCCAGGTGGCAAACGCCTCCCAGTCATCGAACGCGGCGTCGCGCTGACGGATGATCCAGTCGAGCGCCTGGTCGCGGATGGCTTGCGTGTCGCTCGTCATGCTGTCCTCTCAGGCAAGACGGAATCGCCTGGTACCAGCCTTGGTGCAGCGCTCGCGTCGAGCGTCTGCCGGAGCGCGATGAGGATCGCATAGGCCTGCCGCAGATCGCTTTCGACGGTGCTGAGGCTGATCCCAAGCTCGCCGGCGATCATGCGCTGGGGAACGCCGTCAATCCGATGTCGCCGAAAGATAGTGGTGGCGCGCGGCCCAAGTTCTGACAGGCCCGCTTCGACAAGTTCCAACTCCTCCTTCGCCATCAGGGCTCGGTCTTCAGCTGGTGCGTCGGATCGACCGGGCACCGTTACTGCCGCATTGCTCCACGCGAGCTCGCGCTGCACGGCTTGGCGCTCCGAGCGGTAGCGGTCGAGCATCAAATTATTGGCAGCGCGGTAGAGGTAGGAGAGCGGCTGCCCGACAGGACCGGTGTCGGTAGCTGCGACCTTGAGCCATAGCTCTTGAACGAGATCTTCGGCGTGATCCCCGGCGCCGTGCGACTTCAGGAAGCTGATAAGACGCGCACGGCTGGCGAGAAAGACCGCCTCAAGGCCGCTGGCGTTCATGCAATCTCAAACACTTTCGTTGGCGCAACCGGTAACGGCGTCGCGCTTAGGCGGTCCAGTGGCGTATTTCTAGACGCTCACGAGGCATTAGATGGGAACGGGCAGCCTCAGCGGAAAGACCGCTTATCATGCAGTCCATGGCGGCGCTCAGGGCGGACCACGTGCTGATCTCGGCTGCTCATCGCGCAGTCGTCGGCGAAACCCTCGCCGCTCGAAGCACGTCGATAGCGGACCATCGTCTTTTGAAGCTGCCGGCCAAGGCTCTTTCTGACCGTGTCCGTCATGCAGGGAGACGAACAGGAGATTTGTAAAGTGACGGTCCATGTCGATGCGCACCGGCTGAAGGAGGAAGGCTTTCGACCCGATCATCGTCCGGTCCTATTTCCCCGCCCTTCACCCGAGGAAGAGTCGTCCCCAGGCAGGTCAGCCGACCAGCTGCCGGCAACCGCGCGTGCATGGTGGACGAAGACAGTACGACGACCCCTATTTCTTGCCACCGTCATGATTCCCAACCTCTTGTCCCTCTTGTATTTTGGATTGATCGCCTCGCCGGTCTACACATCGACCGCGGCTTTTCTCGTGCTGAACCCCAAGCAAAACGGGCCGAGCCTGTCCTCGCTTCTGTCCGGGGCTTCTGGCGATAGTTCGGAGCAGGGCGGCTACATCGTTCAGGAATATTTCGCGTCGTGGGATGCGTTCCGCGACCTTCGCGCCTCGATGAAGCTCAACGAAAATTTTGCGGCCGGCGACGATGTCAGCCGTTTCGGCGGCCTCTCGACCGCGTTCCAGACCACCGATGTTGCCTTGTGGCGCTATTTCCAGCGCCGCGTCGATGTCACGATCGACCAGAAGAGCGGCATCGTCTCGCTCGATGTCAGCGCCTATGATCCGACCTACGCCCACCGACTGGCCACCAGCCTGCTTGGCAAAGCGGTCGCGCGCATGGACGCGATGAATGACGAGCAGACCGGCGATCTTGTAACGAATGCCGTTGCTCGCAAGGCATCGATCGAGACCGCTCTGCGCAATGATCTCGCCGCGCTCGCTTCGTTCCGCAACCAGACCGGGACCTACGATCCCAAAGAGCTCTACCTGTCCAATCTCGCACTGATGAACAGCCTAGCGATGAAGGCGACCGAGCTCAAATCGCAGCGCGAGGTGATCTCCGCAGTGACGCCCAACAACCCGCAGGCTGGCAATCTCGAAACCGCGACCAGATCGGTGAGCAGCGATATCACCGCCACCGCAAGAAACTTCCCGGCATTAGCCCGGAGTTCTTCGCGATATGAAAAGCTGTTGGTCAGCCGTGACAACAATATCACCCTGCTCGGCCAGGCCAATATGGCGGTGCAAGAGGCGCGGGCGAATGCCGAGAAGAACCGCTACTATCTGAATGTCATCAGCAGGCCATCCGAGCCCCACGCACCGGAAGGACCGCAGCGGCTGGCGTGGATCGGCGGCATCCTGCTTGCCAGCCTGCTACTGTGGGGGCTGCTGCGATGAACACTCTCAGGTGCGCCGTCGCGCTGCTACCGGCTGTTGCTCTGGGGGCCTGCACTACACTGTCGGGCGGGGGGCCGCCGGCGGCAGCGATGCGCGGCGCGTCCGCGGTCTCTATCGTCGAGGTAACGCCCGAGAGTGCTGCGGCTGCGCGGGCGCTGGCTCTGCATGAGCGGCAAGCCGTACTCAGCCAGGCGCTCGAGCAGTTGCTAGGGCCGACGGTCAAGCCTGAGTTCCGCTTCGATGCGGGCGACGTCGTCGACGTTACGATGTGGAGCTTCTCGCCGTGGCCGGTCGGCGGCGCAGTGCTGGGCGGGGGCCCGGCACCGGTGCAATTGGGAAGTTTCACCGTTGCGCCTGATGGTGCTGTGCTGCTGCCTTATGCGGGCCAGTTGATACTGGGTGGATTAACGCTCACCCAAGCGCAACGCGCGATTGCCGAGCGCTTTGCCGGCCTCAAGATCCTGCAACGCCCGACTGCAACGGTGCGCGTGACCGCTGCTCCCCATAATGATGTGCTGGTCACCGGAGCTGTCGGGCAGCCTAAGCAGATCCCTTGGGGCCCCGCCGGGCTGACGCTGGCCCAAGCAGTGACCCAGGCGCTCGGCGACGGCAATGCGACGCTTGCGGCAGGCGACCTGTCGAGCACGCGTGCCGCTGTCCGCGTCTCGGTCGCCCGCGGTGCCGCGGCACCGGTTGAAATCCCGATTGCGACAGCGCTGGAGGAGGCGATCCCGCTCTACCCCGGCGACCGGGTGGTGGTCCGAAAGGCGCCGCTGGTGGAGGTGACGATACTCGGCGCCGGCACACGCCGGAACGGCGTCATCGGCTTCGCCAAGCAACCCGTACTGGCTGAGGCGATTGCCGAGGCCAATGGGCTGGATGCCAACACCGCCAATGACCATGCCGTATTTGTCCTGCGACGCCAGGACGGCAGCAAGCCGATCCTCTATAATTTCGCCTGGAAGCGCGCTGTGGGGCTGATTGCCGCGCAGCAATTCCCGCTCGAGAACGGCGATGTCGTCTACGTTGCCGAAGCGCCGATCGTCTCGGTGCAGAAAGTCGTCGGGCTGTTGTTCCAGCTGACTCTGCCCGCGCAGGTCCTCAGATAGTGGTTACCTCGCCATTCGAGCCTTATCTGCAGCATTTGTTCCTGGGTCCGCCGCGGCTGCCCGCCGTCAATAGTTGGGACACGCTTCGGGCGCGGCTTGATGCGGACGATACGCCGCCGCTGCAGCCGCCACCACGCCGCCGCCCGATGGCACCGCCCCGGCTCGATCTGTCGTGGAAGCGGAACGTGCGCGCTGCCTTGCGCGGAGGTGGCAGCGAGCCGGACAAGCCGGGATGGCAGCGCGTTGTCGAATACCGGCAGCGGGTCTGCCTTGTCCTCACGATCGCGTCGACGGCAGGAACCCTGTTTCTGTCCAACCTTATGCTGACCGCGCAGCAAATGCCGCCGGTCACGCACGCGCTCTACCTCACAGTCTACGGGGTGATGACGTTCTTTCTGACCGCCAATTTCTTCAAGATGATCCTGGGTACCTGGTACGTGCTGCGCGGCGCGAAGGGGAACATCTGGCATCCCGCGCGCACCGCCTGCGATCCGCCGCGGCAGACGCGGGTTGCGATCCTCTATCCGGTCTATCACGAGGACGCCGCAAGAGTGGCGGCCGGAATGGCCGCAACCTGGCATTCGATTGCTGCCAGGCATCCCGGGCTCGCCGCGTCATTCGACAATTTCCTGCTCTCCGACAGCCGTGAGCCGGCGTTCCGGATCGCTGAGGAAACCGCCCTGCAAGGGCTGCGCGACGCGTTCCCGGAAGGTCGCTTCTTCTACCGCTGGCGGCCAAGCAACAGCAACGCCAAGCTTGGCAATGTTGCCGACTTCTGCCGCCGCTGGGGCGGCGACTACGACTATATGCTGGTCATGGACGCCGACAGCGTGATGGACGGGACCACCGTCGTCGCGCTGCTAAGAATGATGGCCGGTAACCCGCGCCTTGGTATCCTGCAGACCAACCCAAAGCCAATCCTGCGCACCAGCCTGTTCGGGCGGATGCAGCAGTTCGGCGCCAGGCTGTACGGCTCGGTGTTCTCCTACGGCCTGCAGGCCATGTACATGGGCAACGCTTCCTACATCGGTCACAATGCGATGATCCGCATCGAGCCGTTCGTGCGGCATTGCCTGCTGCCCCGACTGTCCGGGCCGAAGCCCTGGGGCGGCAAGCCACTCAGCCACGATATTGTCGAATCCGCGATGATGGCCCGCGCCGGCTACGAGGTCTGGTTCCTCGCCGATCTCGAGGGCAGCTACGAGGAAATGCCGGCCAATATCCTCGCCTTCCTGATCCGCGAGCGGCGCTGGATGCAGGGCAATCTTCAGCATTTGCGCTTCGTGTTCCTGCGCGGTCTCCGGCCGATCCACCGCGAGACGTTCATCAACGGTTCGATGGGCTATCTTTCGGCACCGCTGTGGGCGTCATTCCTGCTGATTTCCGCATACGGCATGGTCAACTTCCTTAAAAACGGGCTGCTCGCCGTTGGCAGTCTGCGCGCTATCCAGATGCCGATGCTGATGCTGCTGATTTCGTCGCTGGTATTCCTGTTCATGCCGCGCCTGATCGCCATCGCCGTTCACATCGCGCAGGACCGCGCGCGCCAGTTCGGTGGCAAGGACAAGATGATCTGGTCAGTGCTGTTGGAGACCCTGTTCTCGTTCTTCTTCTCACCTCTTGTGATGATTTATATCACCCGCTTCTTGTGGCTTTGGGCGAAGCGGAAGGCGATTAGTTGGGACACGCATTCACGCGGCGACGAGCCGCTGCAGTGGCGTGTCTGTGTGCGCTATTTCGGTTGGGTCAGCGCGCTGGGTACGGCGTGTCTCGCCACTATGGTTCATCAGCTGTCGCAGGTGCCCTGGACACAGCAAGTTCTGCTCTCGGCGATGTCGAACGGTTTGGTGAAGCCGCTCGACCTGGTTCTGTGGTTCTCGCCGATCCTGGTCGGGTTCACGCTGGCGATAGGCATCGCGCGGGTGACCAGCCGGACGTTTCCCGGTCTTGCCGCGCGCCGGCTGTTCAGCATTCCGGAGGAGGTCGAGCCCCCCGCAGTCGTGATCTCGGTCCGGCGCTGGGAGACGTTTTTTCGCAGCCTCTCGCCCGCCGCGGGCGATGCCGGGCCATCTGTCGATCACGCACTTCGCGACCCGGGATTCTACGTTCGTCATCGCCGCGAGACCCGGAATCGAACGGCCGTGTCACGGAGCTTGCTGGCTAGCATAAGTGCGGGAACACCGCTCGACCGGCGCGACCTAATGCTGGCCCTGACCGACCGGGCGGCGTTCGACGCCTTGCACCAATCGGTTCTCTGCAGATAGCCGCACGATGCCGACCGCAACCGCTTTGAAGCCAGTGCCTTGCGGCCGCTTGCAGCAGGACAACCCGGTCGTTCGGTCACATAGCGGTTCCTCATTTTAAGGTGAGGCGCAGTCGGGGGGGCGCATCCGCTCCAGGTCGCCGTCAAGCCCGCAAACAATAAAATTTCGGGGTCAGTAAGGCTGAGGCCGCTCCTATCCACGTTGATAATTCCTCTCTGGCTCCGCCCCACTTTTCCCCAGATCCTGCCCTGATCGTTTCCGGTTACCGAACGCATGTCGAAGCTGGAATCAATGAACAAACGCTGGGACTTAATTTCCCAATCGGCCGAGTCTGAGTGTGGAGAGCTGCCGGACATCATACTACCGCGAATTACTCGGAAATTGCGCGGAGGCCGGTTCGGTCATGACTGCGTCGCGCGCCAAACTCTTCCTGTGGCGGCAGCCCGTTCGCCCACGCGTTGCCAGCGACGCGGCGGCGATGATAAGCGCGCGGCCATGTTCACGCCGCGACCGGTCAGCAGCGACAAGCACGACGCATGGCGCGAGCTGGCGCAGCAGCTTGGCGGCATCATGGCCGGTGAACGCGATGCCGTCGCCAATGCTGCCAACGCCGCCGCGCTGGTCTACTGGGCGCTGCCGCAGGTAAACTGGGCGGGCTTCTATTTCATGGCGGACGGTGAGCTGGTGCTCGGGCCGTTCCATGGCAAGCCGGCGTGCATTCGCATCGCGCTCGGCAAGGGGGTCTGCGGCACCGCCGCGGCCGAACGGCGCAGCGTTTTGGTCGACGACGTCCACGCCTTTCCGGGGCATATCGCCTGCGACGCCGCCTCGCGATCCGAACTCGTTGTGCCGCTGCTCGACGGCGACCGGCTGCTCGGTGTGATCGACCTCGACAGCCCGGTGCCGGCGCGCTTCGACGTCGTTGATCTGGCCGGCGCCGAGCGGCTGGCGGCGCTGTGGGTCGCGGCCAGCGACGTCTAGCGGCGCAACTCAAGGCCGGCCAGCTGGCGGACCGATCGGGCGCCGCGCCGGTCCCGCGCCGCAGCCAGGCGCAGCGGGCCATCCGCGGCAGCGAGCGGCTGCCCGTCGCAGCGGTCGGCGACGATCACCGGTGCGTCGCCCAGCCCGTGGTCGAGCTCGCCCAGCGTAAAGGCGACGCGGTAGCCGTCCGCGCCACGTGCCGCGACGACCAGGGTCAGGGCGTCGCCGCGCACGGCCTCGCCGGCGGGTGCCCCGGCCTTGACCAGCACGTCGGCCAGCCACGGCCCCTCGCACGACACGGTCTTGCCGTGGACGGTCCACGTCACACTGGTGAGCGGCAGCGCGGCGATGTCGATCTCGACCGGCGCCGGGCCGATGCCGCCGACCGGCAGCGCGGCCGGCAGCGTTGCGGCGAGGCCCTGCACCGCCACGGCAAATCGGCTAGCATCGCGCCATGTCGTCGCCCCGGTCTCCTTTGCGGATCAAGCTGCAGCTGTTGGTCGGCGCGGAATTCGCACTTGGTCCGGGCAAGGCCGACCTGCTGGCGGCGATCGCCGAGACCGGCTCGATCTCGGCCGCCGGCCGCCGGCTCGGCTACAGCTATCGCCGGGCTTGGCTGATGGTCGATGTGATGAACCGCTGCTGGCGCGAACCGCTGGTCGCGACCGCGCATGGCGGCGTGCGCGGCGGCGGCGCCTCGCTCACTGCGCTGGGCGCGACGGTACTCGAACGCTACCGGGCGCTGGAGGCCGAGCTGCGCGCCGCCGCCGGCCCTGCCGACGACCTGATCGCCGATCTGTTGTCCGAACCCCGCTAGCCATCCCATGCGACCGTTGTATACGCTCGCATATGTCGAGTCGACTTGGGGAGCTTCGAACATGCTGGTCCGCCTGATCCTCGCTGCGCTGGTTGCGACGCCAGCGCTCGCTGCCGATGTGCCGGTCGCGGTCGCCGCCAACTTTACCGAACCCGCCAAAGAGATCGCGACCGCGTTCCAGCAGGCGACGGGCAATACCGCGACCCTCAGCTTTGGCTCTTCCGGCGCGTTCCTGACCCAGATCGCCCACGGCGCGCCGTTCCAGGTGTTCCTGTCGGCCGATGCCGAGCGGCCGCAGATGGCGGAAGCGGACGGGCTGGCGGTGCCGGGCAGCCGCTTCACCTATGCGGTCGGGCGGCTGGTGCTCTACTCGAAGGCCGAAGGGTTCGTCGACGCGGCGGGCAAGATCCTGGCGACGGGCCAGTTCGACCATCTTGCCATCGCCGACCCCGCCGCCGCGCCCTACGGGGCGGCGGCAATCGAGACGCTGCAGGCGTTGCGGCTGTCCGATACGCTGACCCCCCTGATCGTCAAGGGCAGCTCGATTACTCAGGCCTATCAGTTCGTCGCCACCGGCGCGGCAGAACTGGGCTTCGTTGCGCAGAGCCAGGTCGTGAACGTGGCCGGCGGCTCGCGCTGGCTGGTGCCGGCCAGGCTGCACAAGCCCATTGTCCAGCAGGCGGTGCTGCTGAAGACCGGCGCGGATAACCCGGCGGCGGCGAAGTTCGTCGCCTTTCTGAAGGGCCGCGCAGCGCGCGCGATCATCAAGCGCTACGGCTACGAGCTGAAGTAGCCGTTTGGCCCTCGTCGTCCTGACCACCGTCGAGCTGGCGCTCGTCACCACGATCCTGCTGCTGCTGATCGCGACGCCGCTGGCGTGGTGGCTTGCGCGGTCGCGGCACTGGCAGAAGGAGATCGTCGGGGCGCTGGCCGCGCTGCCGCTGGTGCTGCCACCCACCGTCATCGGCTTTTACGTGTTGATCGCGCTGGGGCCGGAGAGCCCGCTGATGGCGCTGCTGCATCCGTTCGGGGTGCGCAGCCTCGCCTTCACCTTCACTGGCCTCGTCATCGGGTCGATTTTCTATTCGCTGCCGTTCGCGGTGCAGCCGATCCGCACCGCCTTCGAAGCCGTCGGCGATGGCGCGCTGGAGCTGGCCGCGACGATGGGCGCGTCGCCGCTTGACCGCTTCCGCACCGTCGCGCTGCCCTTGGCCAGGCGTGGCTTCGTCTCGGCGGCGATCCTGGTGTTCGCCCACACCATCGGCGAGTTCGGCGTCGTGCTGATGATCGGCGGGGCCATTCCCGGCCGCACCGAGGTGCTGTCGACGCGCATCTACAGCCTGGTCGAGAGCCTGCAGTTTGGCGCGGCGCATGTCATCGCCGGCGGCATGGCCCTGTTCGCCTATGTCGCGCTGCTGGCGCTGCTGCTGGTCGAGCGACGGATCGGCGACCTGCGGCCATGAGCCTGAGTGTCCGTTTGCAAGGTGCGCGGGGGGCGTTCGCGCTCGACGTGGCATTCGAGTGGCCAGCGGACCGCGTGACGGCGCTGGTCGGCCGTTCGGGTAGCGGCAAGACCAGCGTGCTTCGCGCCGTCGCCGGGCTGGACCGGCACGCGGGCGCGGTGCGGTTCGCCGGCGAAGTCTGGCAGGGGCCGCGCGCCTGGGTGCCGCCGGAGCGCCGCCGCATCGGCTATGTGCCTCAGGGGCCGGGGCTGCTGCCGCACCTGAGCGTCGCCGGGAACCTCGACTATGCGGCGCGACGCGCGGCGCACGGCCCGTTCGACCGCGCCGATGTCATCGCTCGCACCGGCATCGCGGCGCTACTCGATCGCCGCCCCGCCACATTGTCGGGCGGCGAGGCCCAGCGCGCGGCGCTGGCCCGCGCTCTTATCGGCCAGCCCCGCCTGCTGCTTCTCGACGAACCGCTGAGCGGCGTCGATAGCGAGGGGCGCGCCGGCCTCCTCGACGCGCTGGAGGTGCTGCTGTGTGGCCTGGTGGTGCCGGTTGTCATGGTCACCCACGACCTCGCTGAGGCCGAGCGGCTCGCGGACCGGGTGGTGCGGATGGCAGGCGGACGCGTCGAGGGGTAGCGAGCTGGTCAGTGCTGCGGTCCATAGCGCGCTTCATACTGGCGCAGGCATTCGGCCAGCGAGCGGTCGGCGGTGGACCGGAACTGCTCGCCCGTGGTCGCCAGCCCGGTCGCGCGATCGAGCCTGAACATGCGGAAATCGTCGCGCGTTTCGCACCACGCGACCAGCGTCCAGACCTTGCCCCAGAACCACAGGCCAAGCGGATGGACGCGGCGTTCGGTCATCGCGCCCTCGCGATCAGCGTAGCCGAATTGCAGGATGGCGCGGGCCTCGATCGCCCGCTCCACCACGTCGATCAGCGCGCGCACCGCCGCGGTCAGTTCCATCGGCGGCGCGAAGACGATGGCATTGGCGACGCGCTCGCGCTCGGCCCCGGGCAGGACCAGTTCGATCTTGATCAGCGCCTCGGCCGCCGCGCGGGCCATGCCGATCCCGCCCCAGGACCTGATCATCCGAATGCCCGCGACCAGGGCGACGATCTCGTCGCGGGTGAACATCAGCGGCGGCAGGTCGTAGCCGCTGCGCAGCACATAGCCGACCCCGGCCTCGCCATCGATCGGAACGCCGGTCGATTGCAGGTCGGCGATGTCGCGGTAGATCGTCCGGTCGGACACTTCCAGCCGCTCGGCCAGGGTCCGCGCCGTCACCAGCCGACCGCCTCTCAGATACTGGACGATCTGGAACAGGCGGTCGGCGCGGCGCATCAGCTCTTGTAGCGGAAAAGGCCGAGCGAGTTGCCCTCGCTGTCGGTGGCATAGAAGAACGAGCCGGCATAGATGTCGATCACGTCGGACACGACCGCGCCGCCGCCGTCCCGAACGCGGTCCATCGCGTCGGCCAGCGTGCCGGTCACCGCGAAATGGGCGGTCATGCCCGCGCCGTTCGTGGCCGGCTTGCCGGGATAGACATGGCCGGCCCCGGCACCGTCCGCGGCACGGGGAAACAGCCAGATCGGGTTCGGTCCGCCATTGTCTTCGGCAAGCGGCCCCTGCAGCAGCGTCTCATAGAACCGGCAAGCCCGCGCCGGATCCGCAGCGGGGATTTCGGTGAAGACGATCCGGGCCGGAGTGATGGTAGTCATTGGCTTGCTCCCTTGTTGAACAAGCCGCTTGTCCCATACCCCTGCTGACAGCGTGTTGTCAGCAGTCTTGGCTCACCGGAACGGCGGCTCGTCGAAGGCCCTGAGCTTGCGCGAATGCAGCCGTTCCCCTGCCGCCCGCAGCAATCCCACGGCCTCGATACCGATCTGCAAATGCTCGCTGATCGCGCCTTCGTAGAAGCGGTTGGCCTGGCCGGGCAGCTTGATTTCGCCGTGTAGCGGCTTGTCGGAGACGCACAGGAGCGTGCCGTAGGGGACGCGGAAGCGGTAGCCCTGCGCGGCGATGGTGGCGCTTTCCATGTCGACCGCGACGGCGCGGCTCTGGTTGAAGCGCAGCGCCGAGCGGCTGAAGCGCAGCTCCCAGTTGCGGTCGTCGGTGGTGACGACGGTGCCGGTGCGCAGGCGGGGTTTCAACCGGTCACCCGCCGCGCCGGTGACCGCCTCCGCCGCCTCCTGCAGCGCCTGCTGGACTTCGGCGATGGCGGGCACCGGGATTTCGGGCGGCAGCACGTCGTCGAGGACATGGTCGTCACGAAGGTAGGCGTGCGCCAGCACATAGTCGCCGATGGCCTGGCTGGGCCTGAGCCCGCCGCAATGACCGATCATCAGCCATGCCTCCGGCCGCAGCACCGCCAGATGGTCGGTGATCGTCTTGGCGTTGGCCGGGCCGACGCCGATGTTGACCAGCGTGATGCCGGCGCGGCCCGGCGCGGTCAGGTGATAGGCCGGCATCTGGTGCCGCCGCCACGCACCGTCGGCAATGGCGTAGGCCGGGTTCGGATCGTCCCGCCCGATCACCGCGCCGCCGCTGCAGCTGAGCGTCTCATAGGGTGAGTCGGTGCCCAGCCGACCGCACGCCCAGCGCACGAATTCGTCGACGTAGCGGTGATAGTTGGTGAGCAGGATATACTGCTGGAAATCGCCCGCCGCGGTGCCGGTATAATGTTTCAGCCGGGCCAGCGAGAAATCGGTGCGCGGCGCGTCGAACAGGGCCAGCGGGCGGTCCTCCGACAGACTCGCGTCCCACAGGCCATCTGGCAGCTCGTCGCCGATATGCGCCAGCTCGGTGGTCGGGAAGTGCCGCGCCAGGTCGCGCGCCTGCGCCGCGTCGAGCCGCAGGTCGTAGGCCCCGTCGAGGACGTAAGGATAGGGAATCTCGACGCCGGAGCGCCCAACCTCGATCTTCACCTCATAGTCGGCACCGAGCAGGTCGAGCTGCTCGATCAGATAATCGCGGAACAGCTCCGGGTGCGTGACGGTCGCGGTGTAGAGGCCGGGGGCGGTCAGCCGCGCATAGGCCCGGATCATCCGCGGCGCGCCGCCGCCGGCATAGGTCAGGCGGAGTTCGGGGTAGGCAAAGTCGCCGCGCGCGCGGGCCGCGGCATCGGGCGGCGTGCCGGTGTCGAGATACGCCCGCAGCGCGTCGCGGAGCGCGTCCGTCGCAGCCGCGTGGAGTTCGGTAAGGCGGTCGACGATGGCGGCACTGGCGGTCATGGGAGCGTATAGGCGCAGGGGCGTGACGCGGCCAAGACGGCGCGCTAAACGCGCGCCATGCAGTTCGACCTGACCGACGACCAGCGCGAGATCCAGGAGGTGGCGCGGCGCTTCACCGCCGATCGCATCACCCCGTTCGCGGGCGAGTGGGACGAGAAGCACATCTTCCCGCGCGACACGATCATCGAGGCGGCGGGACTCGGTTTCGGCTCGATCTACGTCAGCGAGGCGAGCGGCGGCATCGGGCTCGGCCGCATGGAGGCGGCGCTGATCATGGAGGCGATGGCGTACGGCTGCCCGTCGACCAGCGCCTTCATCTCGATCCACAACATGGCGTCGTGGATGATCGATTGCTTCGGCGGCGACGCGGTCAAAGCCAAGTATCTGCCGTCGCTGGTGCCGATGGACCGCATCGCCAGCTATTGCCTGACCGAGCCCGGTTCCGGGTCCGACGCCGCCGCGCTGAAGACTCGCGCCGTGCGCGACGCCGGCGACTATGTCGTGTCGGGATCGAAAGCGTTCATTTCCGGCGGCGGCGAGAACGAGGTCTATGTCGTCATGGTCCGCACCGGCGAGCCCGGGCCGCGCGGCATCTCGTGCCTCGTCGTCGAGAAGGACATGGCGGGCGTCAGCTTCGGCGCGCCGGAGCGCAAGCTGGGCTGGCACTCGCAGCCGACCGCCCAGGTCAATTTCGACGAGGTCCGGGTGCCGGCCGAGAACCTCGTCGGGGCCGAGGGCGAGGGGTTCAAGATCGCCATGGCCGGGCTCGACGGCGGCCGCCTCAACATCGGCGCGTGCTCGCTCGGCGGCGGGCAGCGGGCGCTCGACGAGGCGATCGCCTATACCCGCGGCCGGTCGCAGTTCGGCAAGGCGATCGCCGACTTCCAGGCGACGCAGTTCAAGCTGGCGGACATGGAAACCGACCTGCAGGCGGCGCGGACCTTGCTGTATGCCGCCGCCGCCCGGGTCGGCGAGGGCGCGCCCGACAAGACCAAGTTCGCCGCGATGGCGAAGCGGCTGGCGACCGATGCCGGCATGCGCATCGCCGACCATGCGCTGCAGCTCCACGGCGGCTATGGCTATCTCATGGATTATCCGGTCGAGCGCATCTTCCGCGACCTCCGCGTCCACCAGATCCTCGAGGGCAC
This sequence comes from Sphingomonadales bacterium, assembly GCA_038210595.1. Classification (GTDB taxonomy): domain Bacteria; phylum Pseudomonadota; class Alphaproteobacteria; order Sphingomonadales; family Sphingomonadaceae; genus Glacieibacterium. Next base: position 14,660 of record JBBQWN010000035.1, read on the forward strand.
CAACGAGATCATGCGGGTCATCATCGCGCGGGAGCTGCTGCGCGAAACGAACTAGCCGAACAATCGGCCCTGGCGCACCACTGGCGGCGTCGGTGCCACGCAAGCCCCGCCGCGCCGCTCAATCTCCATGCCGGCCGAGTAGCGGACATCCTCATCGCGGTCCGCGGCGAAGCGTTCGAGCGCGATGTCGTCGAGTTCGTCCCAGCTCCGCCCGCGCTCCGGCCCGGCGGGGACGCGGGGCAACAGGCCGGGCAGGGCGCTCCACGCCAGGCACTGCTCCAGCCCCGCCGCGTTCAGCGCGTCGCGTAAATGGTGCGCGGTGACATAGGCGTCGGGCAAGGCGCGGTGCACCGGCAGACCGAGATCGCGGTCGAGCCCAGTGGGTTTGCGCCAATAGCGCAGCACCTGGTTCGAGAACGACGGACTGTCGGGCCACAGCCGCAGCGCAACTTTCCACGTGCAAATCCAGCGCGCGCCGCCCGACAGCGCGGGCGAGCAGAAGCGCTGCTCGAAACTGGCGCGGTGCGCGGCGAGCACGGGTGAGGCACGCAGCACCGGCGGCGCGATGTCGGGCCAGCGCGGCGCGCCGGCCACGTCCGCGTCGATGATGTGGTGGACCGCCTGCGTCACCGCCGGGATCGGTCGGCCGGGGTCGACCAGCGCCGCGCCGCGCGACGCAGTCACCTGCCAGCCGTCGGCCCCGCGCGTCACGTCCTGCCAGCCGATCTCGCAGACGCCGTGCGCCGGAGGCTTCGAGCCGGTGGTTTCGAGATCGATGACGCGGACGATGGTAACACTCACTCCGGTACAATAGGCTGCGGCATGCCCGCCCGCTACCTCCCCGCCCTTGCCTGCTTCAACGCGCTGCTGGCGCTGACCGTCGGCACCTTCGCGGCGCACGGGATCAAGGACGTTCAGGCGCGCGAGTGGATCATGACCGGCGTGATCTTCCAGCTGCCACATGTTGCCGCGGTGTTCGGCCTGCTCGGCTGGCGCGACACCGCCCCGGTGCGGAACGGCGCGTGGCTGGTGTCGGCGGGCAGCCTGATCTTTGCCGGTGACCTCTATGCGCTGGCGCTGGGGGCGCCGCGCTGGGTGGCGGCGCTCGCCCCGATCGGCGGCTCGGCGATGATGGCGGGCTGGGCGTGGCTGACGGTGGTGGCGCTGGCCGGGCCGCTCATCACCCGGCGCTTCGGCCGCGAACCCTAGTCGCGAAAGCTCGGGTCGAGCCGGTCGAGCTTCCTCAGCAGCGCCGGCCACGCCAGCCGGTCGGCGACGATGCCAAGACCCATGCTGCCCTGGCTGGCGGCCTTTTCGGGCGTGCCCTGCGGCGGGTTGTAGAGCCCGTCCCGGCCTGCCGACAGCGCCTTGATCTGGGCGTCGCAGGCGCGTTCGAGGAAATACATCTTGATGAAGCACTGCGCGACGCTGCTGCCGACGGTCAGCGTGCCGTGGTTCCTGAGGATCATCGCGTCCTTGGCGCCCAGATCCTCGACCAGCCGCTCGCGCTCCTCGAGGTCGGTCGCGACGCCTTCATACTCGTGATAGGCGACCTGTTCGCGGATCAGCATGGCGGTCTGGGTGAGGGGCATCAGCCCTTCCGCCTGCGCCGCCACCGCCTGGCCGCTCGACGTGTGCAGGTGCATCACCGCGTGGGCATCGTCACGGGCCATGTGGATCGCCGAGTGGATGGTGAAGCCGGCCGGATTGGTGATGTAGGGCGTCGGCATCACCGGGTTGCCGTGGATGTCGATCTTGACCAGCGAGGAGGCGGTAATCTCCTCGAACATCAGGTTGTACGGGTTGATCAGGAAATGATGCTCGGGGCCGGGGATGCGCGCCGACAGGTGCGTGAAGATGATGTCGTCCCAGCCGTACATCGCGACGAGGCGGTAGGCGGCGGCAAGGTCGACGCGGATCCCCCATTCCTCGGCGCTGACGCTCTCCCTGACGTTCTCGACCGGCTTGAGCTGAGTTGCCATCGATTCTCTCCCGCGGTTCGGCTTAGTCTGCGCCAAGTTGACGTTTTGGGGAAGCGCGGCATTTGTCGGAGCAGTAGCGGACGTTATCCCAGTCGCGCTCCCACTTCTTACGCCACGCGAACGGGCGGCCGCACGCCGCGCAGTCCTTGCTGGGCAGATCGGCCTTGGCGCGCATCCGGGGCATGGTAACGTCATACGCAGACGCTAACGTCGGCGCGACCCGGGGGAGTGACGCATGTTCCACGACATCGACCGGCGGACCCTGGTCAAGCTCGGCCTGGTTGGCGCGGGCCTCGCGGCCCTGCCGGCGGGCGTGCTGGCGCAGCTGTATCCGGCGCGCGGCTTCACCCACGCGGTGGCAAGCGGCGATCCCGGCCACGACAATATCCTGCTGTGGACGCGCTTCGTCGGTGGTGGCGAAACGGCGATGCTGCGCGCCGAGGTCGCCGACGAACCCGGCTTCGGCCGCATCGTGGCGCGCGCCGAGGGGGCGGCGACGCTGGCGAAGGACTGGACCGCCAAGCTGCGCGTCACCGGCCTGACGCCGGGCCGCTGGTATTTCTACCGCTTCATCGGGCCGGACGGCAGCGTCTCACCCGTTGGCCGGACGCGGACGCTGCCGGCGGGCAAGCTCGACCGCTTCAACATCGCGGTGTTCAGCTGCTCCAACAAGGGCTTCGGCTATTTCAACGCCTATGGCCACGCGGCGAAGCGCGCCGACCTCGACCTGATCGTCCACGTCGGCGACTATTTCTACGAGTACAAGCCCGGCGTGTACCCGGCCGCGGCGCAGCAGCTCGGCGGGCGCCTGCCCGCGCCGGACCGCGAGCTGATCGCGCTTGAGGACTACCGCACTCGCTACGCTGACTACCGCACCGACCCCGACCTGGCGGCGCTGCACCGCAATTTCCCCGTCATCAGCATCTGGGACGATCACGAGTTCGCCAACGACGCCTGGACCGGCGGCGCGGAGAACCACCAGCCCGACGAGGGCCCGTGGGAGGACCGCAAGGCACACGCGCGCCAGGCCTATTACGAGTGGCTGCCGGTCGCCGAGCGGCCGTACAATCGCTACGACATCGGCGATCTGGTGACGATGCTGGTGCTCGACACGCGGATCGAGGGGCGCAACGAGCAGCTCAGCCTCGCCGCCGCCGCGCAGGCGGGCAAGGACGGCCTGATTGCCTTCCGCGACGGGCCGTGGAGCGACCCGAAGCGCACGCTGATGGGCTTCCCCCAGGAGAAATGGGTCGCCGACGAGCTGAAGGCCTCGACCCGCGGCCGCACCAAATGGCAGCTGCTGGCGCAGCAGATCGTCATGGCCAAGGTCAACACGCCGAAGGAAACCGCGCAGTGGATCGGCCCGGACGCGCCCAAGCGCATCCAGGCGTTCGTCCAGGCCGGGATCGTGGCGGCGAGCGTCGGGCTGCCCGGCAACCTCGACAGCTGGGGCGGCTATGCTCCGGCGCGCGAACGGCTGCTGGCGTCGGCGCAGGACGCCGGGGCCAGCCTCGTCGTCGTCTCGGGCGACAGCCACAATGCCTGGGCGGCGGACCTCGCACACGGCGGCAAGCCGGCGGGCGTGGAGTTCGCCGGCCAGTCGGTGACCTCGCCGGGTTATGAGAGCGCGCTTACGGCCGACCCCAAGGTCGTCGCCGCCGGCCTCGTCGCGGCGAGCCCGGAACTGAAGTGGTGCGACACGTCGCGGCGCGGCTATGTCACCGTCGCGTTCACGCGCGTCGAGGTGCGCGCCGACTGGGTGTTCATGGCCGATGTCCGGACGCCGGGCACCGCGACCGGCCCGGGGCAGGCGGCGGTGGCGCCGCACGGCCGCAACCGGATGACGCTGGTCTAGCTGAGGAACGCCGCGACGTCGGCAAGGTCGACGTCCGTCGCCACGAACGCCTGCCCGATGCCGCGCGCCAGGATGAAGCTGAGGCGACCGGCGGCCATCTTCTTGTCCTGCCGCATGTGCTCGATCAGCCGCGCCGGCGCGGCGGCGAAGGGTGGCGCGACGGGCAGCCCGGCGGCGGCGATGTGCGCGCGCACCCGCGCCGCGTCGGCGGCCGGGCACAGGCCCTGGGCGGCGGAGAAGGCGAACGCCTGCACCATGCCGATGGCGACCGCCTCGCCGTGCAGCAGCGTGTCCGAAAACCCTGCCTCCGCCTCCAGCGCGTGGCCGAAGGTGTGGCCGAGGTTGAGCAGGGCGCGGGCGCCCGAGGTCTCGCGCTCGTCGGCGGCGACGGTCGCGGCCTTGGCGCGGCACGACGCCGCGATCGCGTGCGCCAGTACGGCGGGGTCGCGCGCCAGCAGCGCCGCGACGTTCGCCTCGCACCAGTCGAAGAACGCGGCGTCGCCGATCAGGCCGTATTTGACCACCTCCGCATAGCCGGCGCGCAGCTCGCGGTCGGGCAGGGTGCCGAGCAGCGCCGGGTCGATCAGGACCAGCGCGGGCTGGTGGAACGCGCCGACCAGGTTCTTGCCGGCGGCAGCATTGATCGCGGTCTTGCCGCCGACCGAACTGTCGACCTGGGCCAGCAATGTCGTCGGGATCTGCACGAAGCGCGCGCCCCGCCGCAGGATCGCCGCCGCAAAGCCGGTCAGGTCGCCGATCACGCCGCCACCCAGCGCGACGATGCAGTCGCCGCGTTCGACACCGAGGGCGAGCAGCCGCTCGGTGACCATCTCCAGCGTCCGCCAGTCCTTGCTCGCTTCGCCCGGCGACAGAACGATGGGTTCGACGCCGTACCCCGCCGCGCTCAGGCTGGCGGTCAGCGCGGGCAGGTGCAGCGCCGCGACATTGGCATCGGTGACGACCGCCAGCCGTGCCTGCCCGCCCAGCGGCGCGATCAGCCGCCCGGCGTCGGCCAGCAGCCCGCCGCCGATATGGATCGGGTAGGCCCGGTCGCCGAGGCCGACGTCGACGGTGATCATTGCGCCTCCCGGTGCGCGTCGAGCGCGGCGATGATGGCGGTGACGGTGACGTCGTGCGGGCTGGGCTTCGACGACACGTGGATCGGCGCCTGCGCGTAGATCGGGTTGCGCTTGGCCGCGAGCTCGGCGAGCACCTCCGCGGGGTCACGGTCCTTCAGCAGCGGCCGGGTATCGCGCCGGGCGACGCGCGCGACCAGCGTCGGCAGGTCGGCGTCGAGCCACACCGCCACCGCCTGGGCGAGGATCAGCGCGCGGGTGTCGTCGTTGATGAAGGCGCCGCCGCCCGTGGCGATAACCTTCGCCGGGCCTTCGATCAGCCGGGCAATGACCCGCCGCTCACCGTCGCGGAAATGCGCTTCGCCGTAGCGTTCGAAGATTTCCGCCACCGACAGCCCGCTGGCGGTCTCGATTTCGGCGTCGGCGTCGGCGAACGGCAGGCCGAGCCGGTTGGCCAGCCGCCGGCCGACAGTGGACTTGCCCGCGCCCATCAGCCCAACCAGCACCACCGTCGGCGACGTGGGGCGGCGCGGCGTGCGCCGCTGACGGTCGGGGTTTTTCGCTTGGGCCTCCATCGTGCGCCCCGCTATACACCGGCGCTTGGGCGCGCCAAGGGGCGCGGGCTGGACACCTCGCAGCAAGGGACAATGATGGGTCGCGTGATTTTCTGGTTGCTGATCATCGTCGTCGTCGTGGCGGCGGCGGGTGCGATCTACCTCGGTACCGCCGACGTTCCAGCCCCTGTCACCCATGTCGAGAAGGTCCTGCCGGATGCGCCCGTCGCGCCCTAGCGCGCTGCTGCTGCTCGCCGGCGCGGCGCTGCTGGCGTGGCCGGTGGTCGGCCAGCAGCCCGCCGAGCTGGTGCCGGAGGCCGGGCCGGCGCCGGTGGAGCCGGTCGAACCCGAGCTGGTCGAGCCCGAGGCCGCGCCGTCGCTGGGTGCGTCGGGCGGCGAAACCCCGACGGAGACCGCCGCGCCGCCGTCCGCCTTCGACCTGCCCGCCGCGACCGGCCGCGCCATCGATATCGCCGGGCCGCTGACGCCTGAAATGGGCGGCTACGGCATGGCGACCTTCCAGGGCTCGAACGGCCGCTTCGTCGCCACGCTGATGAGCCGGGTCACGGTACCGCTGGCGTCGCGCTGGGCGCATATCGCGCTGCGTCGTGCGCTGTTGAGCGAGAGCGCAGCGCCTGCCGGGATCGCGCCCGCCGACTGGATCGGCGCGCGCGCCGCGCTGCTGACCCGGATGGGCGAGGCCGACGGCGCCGTGCTGATGGTCGACGCCGTGCCGGTCGACCGCTTCTCGCCCTACCTCTACAAGGTCGCTGGGCAGGCGCACCTTGCCGCCGCCGATCCCGCCGGGCTGTGCCCGCTTGCCCAGACCGGCACCGCGGTCAGCCAGGATCCGCTGTGGCGCCTCGCGGTCGGCATGTGCGGCGGGATGAGCGGCGATGACCTGACCGCGGCGGCGACCTTCGATGCCTTGCGGGGGGGGCGCATCGTCGACCCCTTCGACCTCCAGCTCGGCGAGCGCGTCGCACAATTGTCGGGCGGGGCCGGGCGCGCGGCCAATATCGAATGGGCGACCGCGCCGGGGCTGACGCCGTACCGCTTTGGCGTCGCGGCGGCGGCCGGGGTTCGTATTCCCGACGAGCGGCTGGCGGGGTTGGGTCCGGTGCGCGCCGGCTGGGTGTTGCGCGCGCCCGGCACCGGCGACGCGGCGCGGCTGGCGGCAGTGGTCCCCGCCGCCGCGGTCGGCATCGCGTCGGCGGCCGAGCTGGTCTCGACGATCAGTGCCACGGCCGGGGAGGGCGACACGCTGACCGCGTCGCCTGCCACAAATCTTCGCGCCGCCTTCGCCGCCGCGTCGTTGTCCGACCGCTATGCCGCGATGAAGGCGATCCGCGACGCCGCGACGACCCCGCGCGCCCACTATGCCGCACTGATCGAGACGGCGCTGCCGGCCGCCCGGCTGCCGGTCGATGCCGGCCATGCCGCGGACGCGCCCGACATCGTCGCGGCCTTGCTGGCGGCTGGCATGGAGACGCGTGCCGCCGCGTGGTGGCGCGTCGTGCAGGGCGCGAACGAGGCCAAGGCGCGGACCTGGGCACTGCTGGCGGGCGGCGGCGCGGTGCCGGTCACCCCGGCGCTGTTCGATGCGTGGCGCGGCGTCGATGGCGACGATCACCGCGCCCGGCTGCTGCTTGCCGGCCTGACCGGGCTGGCGCGCGCCGGTAACGATTGGGACGGTCTGCGCCGCGATCTCGCCGTCGCCCCGGCGGCGAATAGCTGGGCCCGCGCGATCGGCATCGCCGCCGCCGCCGGGCGCACCGGCGAAGTCGCGGTGCTGGCCGCGACCGGTCTGCAGTGCGACTGGCGCGCGGTGCCGCCGGCGCAGTTTGGCGCGATCATCGCGGCGTACGAGCGGGTCGGCCTGCACCAGTCGGCACGCCTGCTGCTCGCCGAGGCCGTGACGCGGGGGTGAGCGTCCCGGCCGACGACCGCGCCGTCGCGCTGTTCCTCGACATGCTGGCGGCCGAACAGGGGGCGGCGCGCAATACCCTGCTCGCCTATGGCCGCGACCTGCGGCTGGCGAGCGCGGACCTCGGCGGCGGCCTGGCGGCGGCGGCTCCGGCCGACCTGGTTCGCCTGTTCGCCGGCTGGGCCAGCCTCGCCCGCGCCACAGTGGCGCGCAAGGCATCGGCGCTGCGCGGGTTCTTCGCGTTCCTCGCCGCCGAGGGGCACCGCGCCGACGACCCCGCGCTCGGGCTGGTCGCCCCGACCCCGGCGCGATCCTTGCCCAAGAGCCTGGCGGAAGGCGACGTCGCGCGCCTATTCGCGGCGCTGGATGCGAAATTGGCGGACCCGACGCCCGCCAACCTGCGCCTCGCCGCGCTGGTCGAGCTGCTCTACGGCTCGGGGCTGCGGGCGACCGAGCTGGTCAGCCTGCCGCGCCATGCCATCCGGGCCGGGGCGGGCCACGCCGTCCTGACCGGCAAGGGCGGCAAGCAGCGCCTCGTCCCCATCGGCGGCCGTGCCGAGGCCGCCGTCGCCGCCCACGCGGTGAACGTGCCCGCCGACGCGCGCTACCTGTTCCCTAGCGGCGACGGCCACCTCAGCCGCGTCCGCCTGTTCCAGCTGTTGAAGGCCCTCGCCGCCGACGCCGGCATCCCGCCAGCCCGCATCAGCCCGCACGTCCTGCGCCACGCCTTCGCCACCCATCTGCTGGAGGGCGGCGCCGACCTGCGCACCCTGCAAACCCTGCTCGGCCACGCCGACATCGCGACGACGCAAATCTACACGCACGTGCAGACGCGCGCGCTGGTCGAGCTGGTCAACGCGAAGCATCCGCTGGGTGGCGGCTGATCCCGGCTTGCGGGTCTGCCCAGCGCCGACTATATCACCGCCATCTTCCACATGGTTATACCGGTGTAAGGTCGGTCCGGGGTGCCCCGGCCGCCGCCGGAGGTGCTGTTTATTTTGACCGATGCCGCTGTACTGAATGCGCTGATCGAGCCTGTCGTCACCGACATGGGGCTGGCGCTGGTGCGCGTGCAGCTGAAGGGCGGCAAGGGTTCACAGACGCTGCAGGTCATGGCCGAGGACCCGGCGACCGGTCAGCTGGTTATCGACCGCTGCGCCGAACTGAGCCGCCGCCTGTCCGACATCTTCGACGAGATCGACCCGATCGAGGGCGAGTATGCGCTGGAAGTGTCGTCGCCGGGTATCGACCGGCCGCTGACCCGTCACCAGGACTGGGCGCGCTGGGCCGG
>JBBQWN010000036.1:0-22815 GCA_038210595.1 Sphingomonadales bacterium
GTCGCTGCTGCTGCGCCGCCCGCCGGGTCGCGAAGCCTATCCGGGCGACGTGTTCTACCTGCACTCGCGGCTGCTGGAGCGTGCCGCCAAGATGTCGGACGCACACGGCGGCGGCTCGCTGACCGCGCTGCCGATCATCGAGACGCAGGCCGGCGACGTGTCGGCGTACATCCCGACCAACGTCATCTCGATCACCGACGGCCAGATCTTCCTGGAGACCGAGCTGTTCTACCAGGGCGTGCGCCCGGCCATCAACGTCGGCCTCAGCGTCAGCCGCGTCGGCTCGGCGGCGCAGACCAAGGCGATGAAGAAGGTCGCCGGCACGATCAAGCTGGAGCTGGCGCAGTACCGCGAGATGGCGGCGTTCGCGCAGTTCGGGTCCGACCTCGATGCCTCGACGCAGAAGCTGCTCAACCGCGGCGCGCGCCTGACCGAGCTGCTCAAGCAGGGTCAGTTCAAGCCGATGCCGTTCGAGGAACAGGTCGTCAGCATCTTCGCCGGCGTCAACGGCTTCATCGACACGGTGCCGGTCAAGGACGTGACCCGCTTCGAAGGCGCGCTGCTCAGCCACATCAAGGCCGAGCATGGCGGGCTACTCGAGGCGATCCGCACCAAGAAGGACATCTCGGACGACACCAAGAAGGGCCTGAACGACGCCATCGGCGCGTTCGTCAAGTCGTTCGCGTAACCGCTCGTGGCATCCCTCAAAGCCCTTAAGGTCCGCATCACCTCGGTGAAGTCGACCCAGAAGATCACCAAGGCGATGAAGATGGTCGCCGCCGCCAAGCTGCGCCGCGCGCAGGAGGCGGCGGAGGCGGCGCGGCCGTACCCGGAGCGGATGGCCGCCGTTCTCGCCAGCCTCGCGTCGCAGGTTCAGGTCGGGCCGGAATCGCCGCGGCTGCTCGCCGGCACCGGCAGCGACCAGGTTCACATGCTGGTCGTCGCGACGTCGGAGCGCGGTCTCGCGGGCGCGTTCAACACCAACATCGTCCGCCTCGCGCGCCGCAAGATCGCCGAGCTGGAGGAGCAGGGCAAGACCGTCAAGCTGCTGCTGGTCGGCAAGAAGGGCCGTGCCCAGCTGGCCCGCGACCACCGCAGCAAGATCGTCGACACCATCGACCAGACCCACATCAAGCGCCTCGCCTTCACTGACGCCCAGGCGATCGCGGAGGAAGTCTTCCGCCGTTACGAGGCGGGCGAGTTCGACGTCGCCCACCTGTTCTTCGCGCGCTTCCGCTCGGCGCTCGTGCAGGAGCCGACGGTGCTGCAGGTCATCCCGGTGCCGATACCCGCCGCCGCCACCGGCGACGCTACCACCGGCAGCGACGCCGTCGTCGAGTATGAGCCCGACGAGGAAGCGATCCTCGCCGACCTGCTGCCGCGCAACCTCGCCGTGCAGGTGTTCCGCGCGCTGCTGGAGAATGCCGCCAGCGAGCAGGGCAGCCGCATGACCGCGATGGACAATGCGACGCGCAACGCCGGCGACATGATCAACCGCCTGACCATCACCTACAACCGCACCCGCCAGGCCGCGATCACCAAGGAGCTGATCGAGATTATTTCGGGAGCCGAGGCGATATGATCCGCGCGATCCTCACCCTCGCCGCGCTGGCCACCGTCGCCGCCGCACCGTTGCCAACGCCCAAGGATATCGACGCGCTGCGCAAGGCGGGCGAAAATACCGAGAAATGCCCGCCGATGCGTGCGCTGAAGTGCGCCGTCGCCGGTGACCCGACCGAATACCGCTGCACCTACCAGGAACGCTGGAAGGGCAAGTGGACCCGCAACATCGCGATGATCGGCCGCGACGGCGGCAAGTTCGTGTGGCTCGACGGCGGCCCGCGCTGCTCGTCGCTGCCGCAGCACTGATGCAAGTGGAAGCCGCGTTGGCAATCGCCCCCGCCACCAACAGTGTCGGCCGTATCAGCCAGATCATCAGGTCCGGCGTCGCCTTCGCTTGTCTTGGTTTCGCGGCCCCGGCCTTCAGCGTGGCCGCTCCGGCATCGAGCGCTTCGTTGCCGACTTCGGGTCAGGTCGGCGCAGCCATCGGACGAGAGTTCGACTGCTTGGCGATGATGGCGCGGTATGCGGAGCAGCATCCGGACTGCGATCCCAACCCGGCGCCCAAGGTCAAGTTCGGCCGGCTGTCTTGTGTCAACCTTGGAATAACGGCCCGGCGCGAGCCGCTCGCCAAGTGCGCTTTCCAAAAGGCGACCCTCGTCTTTTACGGCGGCATCAGCCCCGATAAGTCACTTCCCGATGGCTGGGTAACCCTGGTTCTTACCGCCGGCGACAGCAAACCGCAGTGGCTTATCGACGAGTCACGCAAACAAAATTTACAGCGTTGAGGAAAGCCACATGGCCACCACCCCCACCACCAACAATGTCGGCCGCGTCAGCCAGGTCATCGGCGCCGTCGTCGACGTGCACTTCGACACCGACCTGCCGGCCATCCTGAGCGCGTTGGAGACCCGCATCGAGGACCGCCGCCTGGTCCTCGAGGTCGCGCAGCACCTCGGCGAGAACACCGTCCGCACCATCGCGATGGACGCGACGGACGGCCTCGTCCGCGGCCAGGAAGTCACCGACACCGGTTCGCAGATCCGCGTTCCCGTCGGCCCCGCGACGCTGGGCCGCATCCTCAACGTCATCGGCGAGCCGATCGACGAGCGCGGCCCGGTCAATGCCGAGACCACCATGCCGATCCACGCCGAGGCGCCGCTGTTCACCGACCAGTCGACCGAGAGCGCCATCCTGGTCACCGGCATCAAGGTCATCGACCTGATCGCCCCTTACGCCAAGGGCGGCAAGATCGGGCTCTTTGGGGGCGCTGGCGTCGGCAAGACCGTGCTGATCCAGGAGCTGATCAACAACATCGCCAAGGGCCACGGCGGCACGTCGGTGTTCGCCGGCGTCGGCGAGCGGACGCGTGAGGGCAACGACCTGTACCACGAGTTCCTGGAGGCCGGCGTCATCGCCAAGGATGCCGACGGCAACGCCACCAGCGCCGGGTCCAAGGTCGCGCTGGTGTTCGGCCAGATGAACGAGCCGCCGGGCGCGCGTGCCCGCGTGGCGCTGTCGGGCCTGACCAACGCCGAGTATTTCCGCGATGTCGAGGGGCAGGACGTGCTGTTCTTCGTCGACAACATCTTCCGTTTCACCCAGGCCGGTTCGGAAGTGTCGGCGCTGCTCGGCCGTATCCCGTCCGCGGTCGGCTATCAGCCGACGCTCGCCACCGACATGGGCCAGCTGCAGGAGCGCATCACCTCGACCACCAAGGGCTCGATCACCAGCGTGCAGGCGATCTACGTGCCCGCCGACGATTTGACCGACCCGGCGCCCGCCACCTCGTTCGCCCACCTCGACGCGACGACGACGCTCAGCCGCTCGATCGCCGAGCTCGGCATCTACCCGGCCGTCGACCCGCTCGATTCGACCAGCCGCGTGCTGACGCCCCAGGTTGTCGGCGACGAGCATTATGCCGTGGCGCGTTCGGTGCAGGAGGTGCTGCAGCGCTACAAGTCGCTGCAGGACATCATCGCGATTCTCGGCATGGACGAGCTGTCGGAAGAGGATAAGCTCACCGTCAGCCGCGCCCGCAAGATCCAGCGCTTCCTCAGCCAGCCGTTCCACGTCGCCGAGATCTTCACCGGCACGCCCGGAGTGTTCGTCGCCGTCGAGGACACGATCAAGGGCTTCAAGGCGATCGTCGCCGGCGAGTACGATCACCTGCCGGAAGCCGCCTTCTACCTGGTCGGCACCATCGAGGACGCCGTCGCCAAGGGCCAGCGCCTGGCGGCCGAGGCGGCGTAAATGGCCGACCTCGTCCACTTCGAACTCGTCAGTCCTGAGCGGCTGCTGCGCTCGGCCGACGTCTACATGGTCGTGGTACCGGGCACGGAGGGCGACTTCGGCGTCCTGCCCGGCCATGCGCCGCTGATGTCGACGATCCGCCCCGGCGCAATCGCGGTCTATCCGACCAGCATGAACGACGTGCCGGAGCGCATCTTCATCGACGGCGGCTTTGCCGAGGTGTCGCCGAACGGCCTGACCATCCTCGCCGAAAGCGCCGTGCCGGTCAGCGAGATCGACGTCGAGGTCGCCGCCGCCGGCCTCGCGGAAGCGCGCGAGATGCTGCTCACCGCGGGCGGCGACGGCGACCGCGCCATCGCCGAGAAGCGCATCGCGAGCTACGAGGCGATGCAGGCCGCGGTCGTCAACTAGGCCCGAGTTCCTCGGTCATCAGGTAAAGCGGTTCGCTGCCCAGCCATTCGCGAAACTCCCGGGCGACCGCCTGGCTGGCGTCGCTGGTGGTATCCTTGAAGAACCCGTCAAGGTCGGCGACCTCGATGATCTCGACATAATCATAGGGTGCCTTGGCCTGACTGCCGAGCAGGCCGGTAGTGCGCAGCACGGTGAAATCGTCGACCGAGGGCAGCGAGCGAACGCCGGGAATATCGCGGGTGCGCGACCAGTCCTCGTAGTCGGCCGCCGTAACGCCGGGCTTCAGGTTGAACAGCACGATGATGCGCATGGGTGAATCGTCTCCGGTCCGCGTCTGCCTCGCAGGTCGAAGCAGCGGGATAAACGAAAACCGCTACCGGTGCGTTCCGGCTCTGCTATGCATTCGGCGGGGACGAGCGGAGTGACCTTGATGCGTCGACTGATTCTTCTGGCGGTACTGGCGGCCGCGCCGGCGCTGGCGCAGACCTCGCTGAAGCCGCCGGCGTCGACCGACGGCACGTCCCCGCGCGAAAAGCTGATCATCGTCTACGGCAACGAGGCCTGCCCCAAATCGCCCGACCCCAACGAGATCATCGTCTGCAGCCGCCGCCCGGAGGAGGAACGCTACCGCATTCCCGAAGCGGTGCGCGGCGACGTCGGCAAGCCGGGCGCCAGCCGCAAGGGGCTGGTCCAGGAGGCCGCGGGCGGCGCCGGCGGCAGCATCGGCAGCTGCACGCCGATCGGCCCGGGCGGCGGCACCGGCTGCAACCAGCAGATCCAGGACCGCTACCGCGCCGAGAAGCGCGAGGCACAGGGCAAGTCGCCGCGGAACTAGTCCGCGGGTAGACGGCCGCCGCCGCGGACGAACAAAAGCATCACCAGCCCGACTGCGAGCAGCCCGCTGATCGGCAGCAGGCCGAGCCGCTGCGAACCCGTCGCCCGCGTCGCGATCTCGACCAGCGTCGGGGCCAGCCAGCTGGTCGCCAGCCCGGCCAGCGAAAACAGCCCGAAGAACACGCCGATCCGGCCCGGCGGGGCGATGCGGGTCAGCAGCGTCCGGCTCGACGCATAGGCGGCGCTGATCGACAGCGCCGCCAGGAAACCGTTCAGGATCAGCGCCACCTCCGGCACGGTCGTGAAGATCGGCCCGGACCACAGCGGCGCGTGCGCGGCGGCATCCCACGGCTGGTAGAACAGCTCGTCGCGGCCGATGCCGAGCATCACCAGCTGCGACACTATGGTACCGGCGAGTTCGAGGCACAGCGCCGGCTTCGGCCCGATGCGCTGGTCGAGCCAGCCCGCCGACAGCCCGCCGATCACCGCCACCGCGCTGAGGATGACGCCGTAGGCGAGCAGCTCGAGCGCGCCCCACCCCAGCCGCCCCGCCGCATAGACGCCGCTGAACACCAGGATGCCGGTCAGCCCGTCGGTGAAGACCATGCGCGTGCCGATGTAATACAGGGTGTTACCGTTCTGGCGCGCCTCGCGGACCATCTGGACGAGGTCGCCGAACCCGGCGCGGATGGCGGCGCCCAGCTTCATGCCCGTCGCCGGCACATCGGGGACGAAGCGGAACAGCGGCCAGCCGAGCAGCACCAGCACGCCCGCCGAGATCAGCGCGACAATGCGGTCCTGCTGGTGACTGGCGGTGTCGAGGCCGAACAGCGGCGCGGCCGGGATCCAGCCCCACGGCACCTTGCCGGGCAGCGCGAACCCCCACAGCACGAAGGCGAGCAGGAACACCGAGACGAAATTGCCGAACGCCAGCGCCAGGCCCGAAGCCGCCCCCGCCCCGCGCATCCCCGCCGCCGGCAGCAGCAGCGCGTTGTGCATGATCTCGTTCAGCGAAAACAACAATGTGATGGTGGCGGTGATGGCGACGACCGCCGCGACGCTCAGCCCGCTGCCATCCGGCTTCGCCCACCACAGTGCGGCCATCAGCGGGATCATCAGCGCGGTGATCAGCGCCAGTGCCGGCTTGCGCCGCCCGGTCCGGTCGACCGTCGCCCCGGCCAGCGGCGCGATCAGCAGCACCGCCCAGCCGCCGTATTTCGCCGCCAGTGCCGTAACGATCTGCCCCTGCACCGCATCGCCGACCACCACCGTCGCGAAATAAGGCGCAAAGACATAGATGGTGACCAGGATGACATACGGGTCGCGCGCGCCCTGATACAGCGCCCACGCCCAGGCGGCGGGGCCGAGGCGGGCGGGCCGGGCGAGCGTCGCGGCGTCGGCGATGGCGGACCTCCTCCTCGTGTGCCGGTGACCATGACGTATCGCCGTGCCGCGTGCTAGGCACGATCCGATGCGGCCCGACCTGCTCAACCCGCTGTTCGTCGAGCTGACCGCGGTCAAGGGCGTCGGCGCGACGCTGGCGCGCCAGCTCGGGCGGCTGAAGCTGAGCCGCGCCGTCGACCTGATCTTCCACCTGCCGGTGATGGCGATCGACCGGGTCCGGCTCGACGCCCTCGATGCGATGTACGTCGACCGGACGGTGACCGTCACCGTGACGCCGATGACCTATGAGGCGGGCGCGCTGCGGCGGCCGTTCAAGGTCAATGCGCGCGACGCGGCCGGCAACTGGCTGGCGCTCGCCTATTTCGGCGGCGGCGGGGCGTATGCGCAGAAGCTGCTGCCGCTCGGCGAGCCGCGCGTGGTCAGCGGGCGGCTGGAGACGTTCGGGTCAACGCTGCAGATCGCCCACCCCGACTATGTCGTCGCCCCCGCCGACGCCGGCACCATCCCGTCGCGTGAGCCGGTCTATGGGCTGACCGAGGGCGTCACCAACAAGCGCATGGGGGCGCTCGTGACGGCGGCAGTGGCGCGCGCGCCGGAGCTGGCCGAATGGATCGAGCCGAGTGTGCTAGCGAAGCACGGCTGGACCGGCTGGCGCGCCGCGGTCGCCGAGGCGCACGCGCTGAACGCCGCCGCCCGCGACCGGCTGGCCTATGACGAGCTGCTCGCCAACCAGCTGGCGCTGCTGCTGGTCCGCGCCGATACACGCCGCAAGCGCGGCCGCGCGCTGGCGGGGACGGGCACGCTGACGGCCAAGCTGCTGGCGGCGCTGCCGTGGCCGCTGACGGGCGCGCAGCGGCGGGTGGTGGCGGAGATCGGCGGCGACCTGGCGCAGGCCTCGCCGATGCTGCGGCTGCTGCAGGGCGACGTCGGCTCGGGCAAGACGCTGGTCGCGGCGCTCGCCATGCTGACCGCGGTCGAAAGCGGCGCGCAGGCGGCGCTGCTCGCCCCAACCGAGATCCTGGCGCGGCAGCATCATGCGACGCTGAGTGCGCTGCTCGCCGGCCTGCCGGTACGCGTCGCGCTGCTCACCGGCCGTGACAAGGGGCGCGCGCGGCAGGCGCTCCTCGACGACCTCGCGGGCGGCACGATCGACATCCTGATCGGCACCCATGCGATTTTCCAGGAGGCGGTCGCCTACCACGACCTCGGCCTCGTGGTGATCGACGAGCAGCACCGCTTCGGGGTCAACCAGCGGCTGGCGCTGGCCGGCAAGGCGCGCGCCACGCCGCACCTGCTGGCGATGACCGCGACGCCGATCCCGCGGACGCTGGCGCTGACCGCGTACGGCGAAATGGACGTGTCGGCGATCGACGAGCTGCCGCCCGGCCGTACCCCCATCGAGACGCGGGTGACGGCGGTGGAGCGGATCGACGAGGTCATCGCCGGGCTCGGCCGCCATCTCGACGCCGGCGGCCAGGCCTACTGGGTCTGCCCGCTGGTCGAGGGCAACGAGCTGGGTGACGAGGCCGCCGCCAAGACCCGGGCCGCGCACCTGCGCCAGCGCCTCGGCGAGGACCGCGTCGGCCTGGTCCACGGCCGCATGCCGGGGCCGGAGAAGGACGCGGTGATGGCGGCGTTCGCGGCCGGCGACGTGCCGCTGCTGGTCGCCACGACGGTCATCGAGGTCGGCGTCGACGTGCCCGCCGCGGCATTGATGATCGTCGAAGCGGCGGAGCGCTTCGGCCTGGCCCAGCTGCATCAGCTGCGCGGGCGCGTCGGGCGCGGCGCGGCAAAGTCGGTGTGCCTGCTGCTGCGCGGTCCCGACCTGACCGAAACCGCCACCGCCCGCCTGAAGCTGATGCGCGAGACCAATGACGGGTTCCGCATCGCGGAGGCGGACCTGAAACTGCGCGGCGCCGGCGAGATCCTCGGCACCCGCCAGTCGGGCGACGAGGTGTTCCGCATCGCCGACCCGGAGCGCATGGCGAAGTTCCTGGCCGTGGCCCGCGACGACGCCCGGCTGCTGCTCGACCGCGACGGCGGGCTGGAGGCACCGCGGGGTCAGGCGGCACGGCAGCTGCTGTACCTGTTCGAGCGCGATGCCGCCGTCGGCTTGCTGCGCTCGGGGTGAGGGCCTAATCGGACCCCCGATGTTGCGTATCCTGATCCTGCTGCTGCTTGCCGGCCCCGCGCTGGCCGCGCCGCCGCGCTGGGCGATGCCGGTGCTGCAGGCTGGGATGGCGGCGCACGCCCGCGGCGACTTCGTCACGGCCCGCCGCGATTTCGGCCGGCTGGCGGCGCAGGGTTCGGCGATTGCCGAGACGATGCTCGGGCAGATGGCGGCGGCGGGCAATGGCCAGGTGGCGGACCCGGCCAGCGCCGCGACGTGGTGGCTGCGTGCCGCCAACCGGGGCTATGCGCCGGCCCAGCTGGCGCTGGCGCAGGCTTTCGCGCGCGGCGAGGGCGTCGCCAAGGATGCCGGCGCGGCCTGGGTCTGGGCGCGGCTCGCCTCCACCCACGGAGACGGGCCGACGGCGGTGCGCGCGCGGGCGCTGGCGGGCGCGCTGCAGCCGGGACTCGACGCCGCGACGCTGACCAAACTTGAAAAGCGCCGCCTCGCGTGGCGGCCGTGGGCGACGCTGCCGGGTTAGAGATAGTGCCGCAGCGCCAGCCACCGCTCGCGCTTCACCGCGAGCGGCATGGCGGCGTGGGCGGCGCTGCTCGACGGCAGGTCGATCATCGCGACGGTCGCGCCCGTCAGTTGCGCGCGGCCGACCCTGGCGGACGTGCCGCCATTGAAGGCGACGGCGCGCAGGTCGGGCAGGCTGGCGACCAGCGCGGCGAGGTCGTTTGCGCGGGCGTCGCGAATGGCGGCGTCGAGGCTGCCGTCGCGGCGCGCGGTGGCGACCGAGTCCCACAGGCCGATGCCGGCGTCGCGCACGGCCGCCAGCCGGTCGCCGTAGGCGAGGCTGCGCAGATCGCGGTCGATCACCCAGCCCGTCAGGTCCCAGAAGCGGTTGCTGGGATGGGCGTAATATTGGCGCTCCGCCAGCGAGCGATCGCCCGGCAGCGAGCCGAGGATCAGGACGCGGGTACGCGCGTCGGCGACCGCGCCGAACGACGCCTTCACGCGCGCGTCAGCACCCCGTGGCGCTTCTTGCCCGCCGAGATGCGCGCACCGGGTCGCGCCACCGCATCCTCGCCGACGCTCTCCCCATCGATGCGGGCGCCGCCGCCCGCCACCAGCCGCCGCGCCTCGCCCTTCGACGCCGCGAAGCCGAGGCCGACCAGCGCATCGAGGATCGAGACCTCGCCTGCAATCGCGAAACTGGGCAGGTCGTCGCCAGCGCCACCGCTGGCAAAGGTCGCGTCTGCCGTCGCCGCCGCGGCTGCGGCCGCCGCGTCGCCCCGGCACAGCGCGGTCGCGGCGTTGGCCAGCGCGACCTTCGCCGCATTGATCTCCGCACCCTCCAGCGCCTCCAGCCGGGCGATTTCGTCGAGCGGCAGGTCCGTGAAGAGCTTCAGGAACTTGCCGACGTCGGCATCGTGCGTGTTGCGCCAGAACTGCCAATAGTCCCAGGTCGGCAGCGCGTCCTCGTGCAGCCACACCGCGCCGCTCGCGGTCTTGCCCATCTTGGCGCCATCGGCGTTGGTGATCAGCGGCGTCGTCAGGCCGAAGGCGGCGCGCGCGTCGACGCGGCGGATCAGGTCGGTGCCGTTGACGATGTTCCCCCACTGGTCGCTGCCGCCCATCTGCAGCGTGCAGTCCGCGCGCCGCGACAGTTCGAGGAAGTCGTACGCCTGCAGGATCATGTAGTTGAATTCGAGGAAGCTGAGCGGCTGTTCGCGGTCCAGCCGCAGCTTGACGCTGTCGAAGGTCAGCATGCGGTTGACGCTGAAATGCCGCCCGATGTCGCGCAGGAACGGGATATAGGCGAGGCCCGACAGCCACTCGTCGTTGTCGACCATGATCGCGGCGTTCGGGCCATCGAACGACAAGAAGCGCTCGAAGATGCGGCGGATGCTGGCCTTGTTCGCCCCGATGCGCGCGTCGTCGAGCAGCTGCCGCGCATCGTCCTTGCCGCTCGGGTCGCCGACCTTCGTGGTGCCGCCGCCCATCAGCACGATGGGCCGGTGGCCCGTCCGCTGCAGATGGCGCAGCATCATGATCGACACGAGGCTGCCGATGTGCAGGCTCGGCGCGGTGCAGTCGTAGCCGACATAGGCGGTTATCGCGCCCGCCGACGCCGCGGCATCGAGCGCCGCCGCATCGGTGATCTGGTGGATGAAGCCGCGCTCGTCTAGCACGCGCAGGAAATCGGATTTGTAGGTCATGGCGGAGGGTGCCTAGCATGGTGGCGGCAAGCGAGGGAACCATGCTGGCAGTCGGCCTGATGTCGGGCACGTCGATGGACGGCATCGACGCCGCGCTGATCGAGACCGACGGCGAAGGCGTCAACCGGCGCATCGGCTTCCATTTCGCCCCTTATGACGACGCGACCCGCGAGCGGTTGCGGGCGGCATGCGCGCGGGCGGCGGCCATGGACCGCCCGGGCCCGGACCCGCTGATCGACGCGGCCGCCCACGACCTGACGCTGGCCCATGTCGAAGCGGTGCGCGCGCTGCTGGCGGCGACCGCGACCGATGCAGCGGCGGTCGGCGTCGCCGGCTTCCACGGCCAGACCATCGCGCACCGCCCCGAACGCGGCTGGACCTGGCAGATCGGCGACGGCGCGCTGCTGGCGCAGGCGACCGGCATCCGCGTCGTGAGCGACTTCCGCTCCGCCGACGTCGCCGCGGGTGGTCAGGGCGCACCGCTCGCGCCGGGCTATCACCGCGCGCTGGCGGGCGGGCTGGAGCGGCCGCTCGGCGTGCTCAACCTCGGCGGCGTCGGCAATCTCACGTGGTTCGGGGCGGACGACTGGCTCAGCTTCGACACCGGCCCCGGCAATGCACTGATCGACGACTGGGTGCGCAGCCAGACGGGCGCGACCCACGACGCGGGCGGCGCGCTGGCGGCGGGCGGCACCGTCCACGCCGACGTGCTCGACACCTTGCTCGACAATCCGTGGTTCGACCTCGCCCCGCCCAAGTCACTCGACCGCGATGCGTGGGACATGCAGGCGGTGCGCGGGCTCAGCCCCGCGGACGGGGCCGCGACGCTGACCGCCTTCACCGCCGCGACCGTGGCGCTGGCGCTGGGTCAAGTGCCCGCGGCACCGCTCCGCCTGCTCGTCACCGGCGGCGGCCGCCACAACCCGACTCTGATGCGAATGCTTGAGCAGCGCACCGGCGTGACGTGCGAGCCGGTCGAGGCAGTCGGCTGGCAGGGCGACGAGCTGGAGGCGCAGGCGTTCGCGTGGATGGCGGTGCGGTCGCTCGCCGGCAAACCGATCAGCTGGCCCGAAACGACGGGGGTGCGGGTGCCCTCAAGCGGCGGCGTGGTGCACGACGCCTGAGGCCGGCCGGCGCAGCGCCCGCTGGATCGGCATCTCCAGCCAGAGCCACGCCAGCAGCCCGGCGGCAACGGCGAACGCGCAATAAACTGGCGCGCGCGCCACGACCGGCCAGTGAAAGGCGAAGCGGCTGGCCAGCGCAAACCCGAACGTCTGGAACAAATAGATCGAGTAGGACGCCTCGCCCAGCACGCGCAGGCGCGGCCAGCGCGGCACGCCGCCGGCGCGTTCCAGCGCGACCGCGCCGAACACGATGGTCGGCACCGCCACCGCCATGGTCAGCCACGACACGACCCCGAGCGACTGTTCATTGACCGTGACGAGCACGAACACGGCAAAGGCGGCAACCAGGATGACCCCGGCAGTCGCGCGTGCCGGCTGCCAGCGCGCCGCCACCCATGCCGCCACCGCGCCGCCCAGAAATTCGAGGCAGATCGGATCGGTATAGGTTTCGGCGGCTGGCCCGGCCGTCACCACACTGGCCACCCCGAGTGCGACCAGCCCGGCGAGGACCGCCGCCAGCACCGGCAGCCTGAGGCGCGCCGGCAGCCACAGGCACAGCGCGAACACCGCGTAGAAGAACATCTCGTACTGCAACGTCCAGCCCTGGTAGAGCACCGGGTAGACGCCGCCGCCGATGCCCGCGTGCGGCACGAACAGCAGCGACGCCGCAACCCGCCACGGGTCCGCTGAGGCCTGCCAGAAGAACCCGGGCACGACCCAGATCGACGCCACGGCGCCCAGCGTCGCGATCCAGTAGAGCGGTACGATGCGCCGGATCCGGTCGGCGGCGAACGTCGCGGGCGTCACCCGCCGCTCCGCCGTCACGGTCCACATCAGATAGCCGCTGATTGCGAAGAACAGGTGGATGCCCGACGCCGCGAACTCATGCGCGACGCCCGAGCCGTCGAGCGCATGAAAGGCGACGATGCCGAGCGCGGCGACGGCGCGGAGATACTGCAGCGACCACAGGATCGGCGGCCGGGGCGATGCCGCGCTCAGACGCCCCGCTTGTCGAGATAGGCGTCGACGACCGCCATCAGCTCGGTCATCTCGTGCTCGAAGAAGTGGTTCGCGTGCGGGATCGTCTCGTGATCGATGGTGATGTGGCGCTGGGTTTTCAGCTTGTCGACGAGCTTCTGCACACTCGCGCCCGTGACGATCTCGTCCTCCGCGGCATCGATGATGATGCCCGACGACGGGCACGGCGCGAGGAAGGTGAAGTCGAAACTGTTCGCCGGCGGCGCGATCGAGATGAAGCCCTTCACCTCCGGGCGGCGCATCAGCAGCTGCATGCCGATCCACGCGCCGAACGAAAAGCCGCCGACCCAGGTCTGCGACGCCTCGTGGTTGAACTGCTGCATCCAGTCGAGCGCCGACGCGGCGTCCGACAGCTCGCCGATGCCGTTGTCGAACACGCCCTGGCTGCGCCCGACACCGCGGAAGTTGAAGCGCAGCGTCGCAAAGCCGCGCTTCACGAAGGTGTTGTACAGCGCGATGACGATGGGGTGGTTCATCGTGCCCTGCTGCGGGTGCGGCTGGAGCAGGATGGCGACCGGCGCGCGCGGCCGCGGCCCGGGCTGGTAACGGCCTTCGAGGCGGCCCTCGGGGCCGGCAAAAATAACGTCGGGCATGGAATTTCCGGGAATTGCTGAAAGGACGGGTTACCGTTCTATATAGGCGCTAACAGCGATCATGGAACGCCCGATCTATCTCGACTATGGCGCGACGACACCGCTCGACCCGGCGGTCGATGCCGCGATGCGCCCGTGGAGCGTCGAGCGGTTCGGCAACCCGCACAGCCCGCACCGCTGGGGGTTCGAGGCGAACGCCGCGGTCGCGGTGGCGCGGGAGCAGGTCGCGGCGCGGCTGGGGGCGCCCGCCGACACGGTCAGCTTCACGTCCGGCGCGACCGAAGCGGTCAACTGGGCGCTGAAGGGCGTGCTGACCGCGCCCGGCCAGACCCGCCGCCGCATCGTCACGCTGGCCACCGAGCACAGCTGCGTGCTGGCGACCGCCGAGTATCTGCGTTCGGTCGGGGCCGCAGTCACGGTGCTGCCGGTGCGGCGCGACGGGCTGGTCGATCTGGGCGACGTCGCCGCCGCGATGGGCGACGATGTCGCGCTGGTCTCGGCTATGCTCGTCAACAACGAGATCGGCGTGGTCCAGCCGGTCCGCGCCATCGCCGACCTTGCCCACGCCGCCGGCGCGCTGATGCACTGCGATGCGGCACAGGGGTTCGGCAAGCTGCCGGATACGGTGGACGACCTCGGCGTCGACCTGCTCAGCCTGACCGCCCATAAGATTTACGGCCCCAAGGGCATCGGCGCATTGTACCGGCGGCCGGGCGTCGCGTTGACGCCGCTGCTGCACGGCGGCGGCCAGGAGGACGGACGCTCGGGCACGCTCGCCCCGGCCCTGTGCACCGGGCTGGGCACCGCGGCGCGGATCGCGGGCGAGCGGATGGCGGCGGACCGCTCCCATGCCGAGGCGTTGCGGGACCGGCTGCTAGCCGGCCTCGATCCCGAATACACGATAAACGGCAGCATGGCCGCGCGCTGGCCCGGCAACCTCAACCTCAGCTTCGACGGCGTCGACGGCGCGCGGCTGCTGCCGGCGCTGCGCGGTATCGCGGTGTCGAGCGGCTCGGCCTGCGCCAGCGCGGGTGGACGGGCGAGCCATGTGCTGGCCGCACTCGGCCTTGACGCGGCGGCGGCGCGGTCGAGCCTCAGGATCGGCTGGGGGCGGTTCACCAGCCTCGCCGAGATCGACGCGGCCGGGGCCGAACTCAACGCGGTCGTCGCCCGGCTGCGGCGGAAGGCGGCATGACCCGCGTCCGTTTCATCGCGGTGGACGGCACGGTGACCGAGGCGGAGGGGGCGCCCGGCACCCGCCTGCTCGATCTCGCCCAGGCCAACGACCAGCCGCTCGAAGGCACCTGCGAGGGCGCGATGGCCTGCTCCACCTGCCATGTCGTCGTCGCCGCGGACGACTTCGCCCGCCTGCCCCGCGCCAGCGAGGAGGAGGAGGACATGCTCGACTTCGCCTACGGGGTGACGCGCACGTCGCGGCTGGCGTGCCAGATCTGGCTGTCGGAAACGCTCGACACGCTGGAGGTGCGGATGCCTGGCGGCAGCGTCAATATGTCGGGCTGACCTGTCCCCCTCCCTCTTCAGGGAGGGGAACGCGCTACCGCCGCCCGCTCGCCTGCGTCGCCAGCCCCAGCAGCGCCTGCGCGGCCAGAACCTCCCCCGCACTCCCCGACCGCTTGATCGCGCGCTCCACCCCCAGCAGGCGGGCGAGCGCGGCGCGGACCATAGGGGTACGCCATTTGCCGAGTTCGGCGGCGAGCGCGTCCTTTTCCTTCCAGAACACCGGCGGGCGGGCCCCCTCGACTGCACTGCGTGGGCTAGCACCGCCGTCGACCGCGGCGCGCAGGTCGAGCAGCGTGAAGAACCGCCGCTGCACCGCCCGCACGATGACGATCGCGGCGACGTTCTGCGCCGCCAGCCGCGTCAGCTGCAGGTCGGTCGCCGCCGCATCGCCGCCTGCGATACCGGCGACGAGGTCGCCCATCTCGGCATCGCCGAGGTCCGCGCCGACGGCGGCAAGATCGCTCATCTCGAACGTCTTCGGCGCATCGGGCGTCGCGTCGAGGTAGAGCGCCAGCTTCTCCAGCTCGCGGCGCTGCACGGCGCGGTCGGCTCCGCACGCATCGAACAGCGCCCGCGCGGCACCGCGCCCCGGCGTCACGCCGAAATCCGCGCCCGCCTCGGTGACCACCCCGGCGATATCGCCGGCGCGCGCCTCCGGCACCTGCCAGGCGAGCGCGTGCGGGTCGCCCTCGACGCGAGCGAGCAGTTTCGAGGTCTTCTTCAGCCCGCCCGCGACAACGATCACCGGATTGCCGCCCGGCCCGGTCAGCACCGCGTCGACCGCCGCCAGTGTATCCTCGTCGGCGCCGTCGACGCGGATCAGGCGGCGGTCACCGAACATCGAGACGCTGGTCGCGGCGGCGGCGAGCGCCTGCGGGTCCTTGTCGAGTGTGGCAGCGGCGAGCGCCTCCGCCCCGTCGAACTGGCGCGCCAGCCGGTCGGCAAGGTCGCGCGTTGCCGAATCGTCATAGCCGTGGAGCAAGACCAGCTTGACCTCGGGCGCGAGCCGCGCCGTCGCCGCGGCGATGCGGCTCCGGTCGGCCTTCACGGCACCGGCGGCCCGGACGGGTACAGCTTCCCGGCCCGCGCCACTTCGGCGATGCGCGCGCTGATCTGGCGCGCCACCTCGACCGACAACCGGTCGAGCGCGGTGGTTTCGGCAGCGAGCACGGCATAGTCGCTGCTGACCCGGTCGATGCCCGCATCCGAGCCCGCCGTCGCGTCGAGCAGCACCGCACCGGTGGCGATGGCGATGACGCGGTAGCGGGCGCGCAACGTCCGCCGCTCGCGCGCCACCGAGTTGTCGCCGCGGATACCGAAGCCGATGATCTGGTCGTCCAGCTCGACCTCCAGCCGCAGGTGCGGGGTTTGAACCGGCTCGCCGAGCCGCTGGATCAGCGCGTTCCGGACCAGGAAACCCGCGCGGTCAGGGATCGGCGCGACCGCGATATCGGTCAGCGCCGCCGCCACCGGGCCATTGCCACCGCCCGAATAAACCGGCTGCAGGCCACAGCTGGCCAGCACGAGCAGGAGGGGTAGCAGCCGCTTCATGCCACCAGATTGACCAGCCGGTCGGGAACCACAATGACCTTGCGCGGCGCCACGCCGTTCAGCGCGCGGCGGACCTTGTCGAGATCCAGCACCGCCGCTTCGACATCGGCGCGCGCCAGGCCCTTGGCCAGCGTCACCGTCTCCTTCAGCTTGCCGTTGATCTGGACCGCATAGGTGACGGTATCGTCCTCCAGCAGCGCCGGGTCGGCGACCGGCCAGGCGGCATCGGCGATCATCCCTGCCTCGTCCAGCGTCGCCCAGGCTTCCTCGGCGAGATGCGGCATCATCGGCGACAGGAGCAGCACGAAGCTGCGGATCGCGGCGCTGCGCGCGGCGCTGGCGGGTGCCTTCTCCAGCGCATTGGCGAACTCGTAGAGCCGCGCCACGACCTTGTTGAACTGCAGCCGGTCGAGATCGGCGGTGATCGCGGCAATCGTCCGGTGTGCCAGACGGGTCAGTGCGTCGTCGTCACCGGTGGCGGCGCCGGGGGCCTGCGCCAGCCGCCAGACGCGTTGCACGAACCGCCATGCCCCGTCGATACCGGCCTCCGACCACGCCAGGTCGCGTTCGGGGGGCGAATCGGACAGCACGAACCAGCGCACCGCGTCGGCGCCGTAGCGCTCGATCATCGCGTCGGGGTCGACGGTGTTGCGCTTCGACTTGCTCATGCGCTGGACGCGGCCGATCTCGATGGTCTCGCCGGTGGCGATCTCGCGGCCGTTCGCGACTTCCTCGGGGTAGAGCCAGCGCTTGTCGGCGGAGCGATAGGTCTCGTGGGTCACCATGCCCTGCGTGAACAGCCCGGCGAACGGCTCGGTGACGCCGATCCGGCCGATGCGGTGCAGCGCGCGCGTCCAGAAGCGCGCATAGAGCAGGTGCAGGATCGCATGCTCGACGCCGCCGATATATTGCGCCACCGGCAGCCACCCGTCGGCGACCGCGGCATCGAACGGCGCATCGGCCGGCGCGCTGGCGAAGCGGATGAAGTACCACGACGAATTGACGAAGGTATCGAGCGTGTCGGTCTCGCGCACCGCCGCCTCGTCGCAGACCGGGCAGCGGACATGTTTCCAGGTCGGGTGATGCTCCAGCGGATTGCCCGGCCGGTCGAAGGTGACATCCTCGGGCAGCACCACCGGCAGCTGATCGCGGGGTACCGGCACGGTGCCGCAGGACGGGCAGTGGATGACCGGGATCGGCGTGCCCCAGTAGCGTTGCCGCGACACACCCCAGTCACGCAGCCGCCAGACGGTGGTGCCGGTGCCCCAGCCCTCGGCCTCGGCGCGCGCGATGACGGTGCGCTTGGCGGTGTCGATGTCGAGCCCGTCGAGGAAGCGCGAATGCACCAGCACGCCCGGTCCGGTATAGGCCTCATCGTGAATCGGGGCGTCGGCCTCGCCTTCGGGCGCGACGACGCGCGGCACCGGCAGCGCGTATTTGCGGGCGAAGTCGAGGTCGCGCTGGTCGTGCGCCGGGCAACCGAAAATGGCACCGGTGCCATAGTCCATCAGCACGAAATTGGCGACGAACACCGGCAGGCGGATGGTCGGATCGAGCGGGTGGATGACGCTCAGCCCCGTGTCGTAACCGCGCTTTTCCTGCCCCTCGATGTCCGCAGCCGACGTGCCCCCGGACCGGCATTCGGCGATGAAGTCCGCCAGCCCGGCATCGTGCACCGCACACGCCGCCGCCAGCGGATGATCGGCAGCGACGGCGGCAAAGCTCGCCCCGAACAGCGTGTCGGGCCGGGTGGTGAACACGTCGAAACTGGCCGGCGGGGCGGCCTCGTCGTGCAGCGCGGCGCCGCTTTCGGCCGACAGGCCCTCGTCAGAGACCGGCAGGTCGGCAAGCTCGAACGTGAAGCGCAGGCCCTGCGACTTGCCGATCCAGTTCTCCTGCATCAGCCGCACCTTGTCGGGCCAGTGCTCGAGCGTCCCCAGCCCGTCCAGCAGCGCGTCCGCAAAATCGGTGATCTTCAGGAACCACTGGCTCAGCTGCCGCCGCTCGACGACCGCGCCGGAGCGCCAGCCGCGCCCGTCGACGACCTGCTCGTTGGCCAGCACGGTCAGGTCCACCGGATCCCAATTGACCGCGCTGAGCTTGCGATAGACCAGCCCCGCCGCCATCAGGTCGAGGAACAGCGCCTGTTCGTGGCCGTAATATTCGGGCTCGCAGGTCGCCAGCTCGCGGCTCCAGTCGAGCGCGAAGCCGAGGCGCTGCAGCTGCCCCTTCATCGTCGCGATATTGGCGCGCGTCCACGTGCCGGGGTGGACGCCGCGCTCCATCGCGGCGTTCTCCGCCGGCATGCCGAAGGCGTCCCAGCCCATCGGGTGCAGCACCTCGAAGCCCTGCATCCGCCGCACCCGCGCCAGCACGTCGCCCATCGTGTAGTTGCGGACATGGCCCATGTGGATGCGCCCCGACGGATAGGGGAACATCTCCAGCACGAAAATCTTGGGGCGTGGCGACGCGTCGTCGGCGTGGAACGTCCCACGTTCCGCCCACGCCGCCTGCCAGCGCGCCTCGGCCGCCTTGAAGTCGAACTTCGGCGTCATGGTTCCGGCGTCAGCCGGGCATCATGGCGCGGCGCAGGTCGCGGGCGCGGCTGAGGATGGTTTCCTCCAGCTTCTGGACCGTGCCGGCGCGCACCGGCGCCTCGACCCAGCCGCTCGGCCCCAGCTGCTGACGCGAGGCGGACACACGGATCGCATCGGCGCGCAATTCGGTGTCGAGGATGGCGACCGTCACCTTGACGCGCTCGTTCGGCACCTGCGGGTTGGCGTACCAGTCGGTGACGATGACGCCGCCGTTCGAATCGACGGTGGCGGTCGGCATGAAGCTCAGTGTCTCCAGGCTCGCCTGCCACAGATAGGCGTTGACGCCGATGGTGGCGAGCCGCGCCGGGGCGATGGACGCGACGTTCCTCGGCTTCTTGTCCTTGTGCCCGCAGCCGGCCAACGCCAGTGCTCCCGCCAGTATCAGGGCCGTCGTCCGCAAACCATGCATCAATTGCTCCTGGAAATCTGGTCGGCTTATAGGGCGGCGGAGCCACGGCGCAAAGCCCGCGCCGCGACTGTGTGCCGCGCACCACAATCGACGCAAAATGCGAGGACTTTTTTCATCTCCGGTCGTTATCAGACTCGGTAGGGCGCGATTCGCCTGATAGGTAGGCAAAACCTATGAACAAGGGTGCACTTCGGATGGCCGGGCTGACCGGCGTTGCGGCGATTATCGCCGTCGCGCTGCCGTGCGCCGCGCTCGCCGCCAAGCTGCCGTCGCGCAGCCCGGCGCGCACCGTCACGCTGATTGATAACGACCGGCTGCGGGCCGCCGGCCTCGTGCCGTTCGCGCCGCCGCTGACCGACAGCGCGCGCTTCACCTTCACCGCGCCGGGCCGCGGCGCGTCGACCGCGCGGCTCGATACGGTCGACCGCGCCTTCCGCTTCACCCCGTCGGGCCAGCCGAATCGCAAGGCGCTGTCGATCGGCGTCTCCTCGCGCGTCGTTGCCGCGGCCGCCGACGCCAGCCGCGCCGATGTCGTCGAGACCTTCGCCGCTTCGCCCGCCGCGTACAATGTCGGCGTTTCGGTCGGCTGGCGCGGTTTCGCCGTCGGCGGCGGCTATTCGCGCATCGAGGCGCCGGTCACCGCGCTTGGCCCGAACCGCCGCGAGGCCGCGGACGCGGTGCTTAGCTATCACGGCCGCAACTGGAAGACGGCGCTGCAGATTGCCGCCGAAACCGGCTCGCCGCTGCTGCAGACCCCGGCGGAGCGGCGCTATTCGGTCGACTTCGGCGGCGCGTATATCGTCAAGCCCGGCGTCTCGCTGTCGGGCGGCGTCCGCTACAAGCTGGCGCCGGTATCGCCGAGCCTGGTCGACAACGACCGCGCCGACAGCTCGGTCTATGTCGGGACCGCGGTCAGCTTCTAACAACGTCGATCAGGTCAGGCCGTCGATGGCGCCCCAGGCCGTCGCGCCGAACGGGCGCAGGCGGCGAAAGCGCGGCGCGGTCATGCCGCCCAGTGCGGCGACCGGCACCCGGCACCCGCGCACCAGCAGCCCGAAGCGCACCGGCCCGAGCGGCCGTGCCCCTGGATGCGTGCGCGTCGCGAACACCGGCGACACGAACACCAGGCGGGCGCCCGCCCGCCGCGCCGCGATCAGTTCGGCGCGGTCGTGCGCCTTGGCGACGGCGCGCTCGTCGACCAGCACCAGACCCCGTTGCCGGGCGATCCGCGCCAGCCGCCCCGCCAGCGCGCGGCGCTCGGGGCGCGGCAGGCCGTGATGCCGCAGCACGATGCCCACGCCGCGCGGCAGCCGCGCCGCGGCCGCGAACAAGGCCTCGCCCTGCCGCTCGTCGGTGAAGAGCCAGACGGCAGGAGGCTGGCGGCGGCGCATAGCGGACCGCTATAGCAGCGCCGATGGATACCGACACGCCCGCCGCCCGCCTGACCGACGTGCAGGACCGCATCGCTCGCGCCGCGCGCCTCGCCGACCGCGACGCGGCGAACGTGACGCTGATCGCGGTATCGAAGACGCACGCCGCCGACGCCATCGAACCGCTGCTCGCCGCCGGCCAGCGCGACTTCGGCGAGAACCGGGTGCAGGAGGCGGAAGCCAAATGGCCGGCGCTGAAGCAACTTTATCCCAACGTCCGGCTCCACCTCGTCGGCCAGCTCCAGTCGAACAAGGCCGAGGCTGCGGTGGCGCTGTTCGACTGCATCCACAGCGTCGACCGGCCGTCGCTGGTCGAGGCGCTGGCGCGCGCGACGGCGAAAGCGGGCAGGCAGCCCGCCTGTTTCGTCCAGGTCAACATCGGCGACGAACCCCAGAAGGGCGGCGTCGCACTGGCCGGTTTGACCACCTTGCTGGCGCAGGCCCGCGACGCCGGGTTGCCGCTGACCGGGCTGATGGCGGTGCCGCCCGAAGGCATCGAGCCCGCACCGTTCTTCGCGCTGCTGGCGAAACTGGCGCGCGACCACGGCCTCGCCGGCCTCAGCATGGGCATGTCGAGCGATTTCGAAACCGCCGTCCAGCTCGGCGCCACCCACGTCCGCGTCGGCAGCGCGCTGTTCGGGGCGCGGGGCTAGTCGAAGACTTCGGCGAGATCGCCGGCAGGGTCGAGAGGGTCCGGACCGTAGCGGTTCGTCCCGTCGGTGCCTTGGGTGCAATGCCAAATGAGCAGGATAATTCCGCCGACGAGCGGCACCGCTCCGAGAAGGATCCACCATCCCGATTTATCGACATCATGGAGTCTGCGAACATTCACCGCGAGCGACGGCACGACCGCGCCGACCAGAAGGAAAATGCCGAGAAAACCGCCCAGCAGACCCAGAATCAGCAGCGCCGCGAAGTAACCAAGCGCGAACCACCAATATTCTGCACGACGCGCGCGTCCCTCAAAGTCGGCATAACGACGAAACGGCTCGATCATCCATTGCCACGCGCTCTTTTCTTTGCCCATCGCTTCCCCCTCAGTTCACCGGCCCCAGCCGACGGTAGCTCAGCGCCTCGGCAATGTGGATGCGTCCCACCTCGTCCGCCCCGGCCAGATCCGCCAGCGTCCGTGCGACGCGCAGCACCCGGTGATAGCCGCGCGCCGACAGCCGCATCGCCTGAGTCGCCTGGGTCAGCAGCTTCAGCCCCGCGGCGTCGGGCGTCGCCACGGTTTCTAGAAGCTTGCCGTCAGCCTCGGCGTTGGAGCGCACCTTGGTGCCGGCATAGCGTGCGGTCTGGAGGGCGCGCGCCGCCGCGACCCGCAGTGCCACCTGCGCGCTGGTCTCGGCGGGCGGCGGCAGGCTGAGGTCGGCTGTGAATCAAAAAACCTAGTCGGAATCTGAAGCTCCGGAACGCACGGAAGCTCAACACTTCGCCGGATTCTCGCAAGACCTAGCTGGACCAGTAGGGCAGGAGGTAAGACGTTATGCGACCAGTTTCGCGCTACGGAAGGGCGGTCACTTATTCTAAGGTGGGCCTCATGCAGCTCAATCAGCATTTCAATCAGCGGAAAATCCAAGAAACATATGGTTCCTTCAGAGGCTGGGAGCCTTTGACGACTCCATCTGGCCCACAGGAGACGGAGTCCGAGCTCGAAACGAAACTGCTGATCCAGCTGGCGTTCGCCCCGGGCGTCTACGACCTGCTCACACAACCGATCATCGAATACACTCGGGACGGGAAGAGGCTGACCTA
>JBBQWN010000037.1:0-21201 GCA_038210595.1 Sphingomonadales bacterium
TCCAGCACCTCTAGTGCGCGCAGTTGTTGACCGCTGCATTGAATTTCCCCAAGGAAACGCCCGACGCCGGCTTAGCTCAGTTGGTAGAGCACCTGATTTGTAATCAGGGGGTCGCGGGTTCGATTCCTGCAGCCGGCACCAGCACGGCCGCCGCCCGCGCCGCCGCGGCCACCGTCGCGGCGTCGACCGGGCCCGGCGGGCATAGCCATGACCCGCCGACGCACAGCACCGACGGCAGCGCCAGCCAATCCGGCGCCGTCGCCGCGGTGATGCCCCCTGTCGGGCAGAAACGCGCCATGCCGAAAGGCGCGGCGAGCGCCTTGAGCGCCGGGATGCCGCCGCTCGACGCGGCCGGGAAGAACTTGAAGCGCGTCAGCCCAAGATCGAGGCCGCGCATGATTTCGCCTGCGGTCGCGATGCCCGGCAGCAAGGCCACGCCGCGCTCGATGGCGGCGCGCGCCATCCGATCGGTCAGGCCGGGCGCGACGATGAAGCGCGCGCCCGCAGTCAGTGCGGCGTCGAGCTGCGCCTCGTCGAGCACCGTGCCCGCGCCGACGACTGCGCCGGGCACCGCCGCCATTTCGGCGATCGCGTCGAGCGCGCACGGCGTCCTGAGCGTCACTTCAAGCGCGAACAGGCCGCCCGCGACCAGCGCCTCGGCGAGCGGGCGGGCGTGGGCAGCCTCGTCGATGACGATCACCGGGATCACCGGGGCAAGCCGCATCACCGCGTCGATCAGCATGGGCAATGTTCCTGCGCGAAGGCCGCGGCGGCACCGTAGAGGCCGGGCTGGGGGTGGGTGAGCAGCTTGACCGGCAGCGCCGCCATCACCGCCTCAAAGCGGCCCTTGGCGACGAAGCGCTGGCCGAAGCCCGAGCGCGGCAGATGATCCGCCAGCCGCAGCCCGAGCCCGCCGGCGATGACCACGCCGCCCGCCCCTTGCGCCAGCGCGATGTCGCCGGCGACCGCGCCGAGGCTGAGGCAGAAGCGGTCGAGCGCCGCCGCCGCCAGGCTGTCGTCGCCGGCCAGCGCTGCCGCCCACAGGCTCTTGTCGTCGGCGGGCAGCACCGCCTGATGTTCGAGCGCGGCCAGCGCCTCGTAGATGTTGACCAGTCCCGGCCCGGCGACGACGCGCTCGACCGAGACACGGCGGTAGCGCGACCGCAACCGCTGCAGGATCGCGTCCTCAATGCCGTCGAGCGGAGCGTAGTCGATATGGCCGCCCTCGGTCGGGACGACCACGTGGCCGCCCGGGTAACGAACCAGCAGGCCGACACCGAGCCCGGTGCCCGGGCCGACGATGCTGATCGCGCCAAGCGCGGGCAACGGCTGTTCCGGCCCGCAAAGATCGCGAAAGGCGTCGTCGCCGAGACCCGCGACGGCATGGCCGATGGCGCTGAAATCGTTGCACAGGCTGTAGCGATCGACACCGAGCTTTTCCGGGATCAGCGCGGGCCGGATGATCCAGGGATTGTTGGTCAGCTTGATCACCTCGCCGCCGACCGGGCTGGCGACAGCGATCGCTGCGGCGCGGGGCAGGACGCGACCGCCGGCGAAGGCCTCCCAGGCGGTCTGCAAGCTGGCGTGTTCGGCCGCCTTCAACACCGTCTCGGGGCCAAGCGCGACGACGCGCCCGGCGTCGACCTCGGCAATGGCAAAACGCGCGTGGGTGCCGCCGATGTCGGCGGCGACGATCTCCACTACAGCCCCGCGGCCGCCAGCATCGCCGATGCGCCGCGCTCGGCGTCGTCGGACCCGGCGCGCATGAAGGCGAAGAGTTCGCGCCCGGTGCCCTGCTCGGAGGGTGGCGGCGGCGCGGGGGCGCGTGCGCCCAGATCCGCCAGCACCTCGAGCGTGCCGGTGACGCCGCACAGCCGGATGACGTCGCCGTCGCGGACGCGCGACAGGGGGCCGCCGACCTCCGCTTCCGGTGTCACATGGATGGCGGCCGGAACCTTGCCGCTCGCCCCCGACATGCGACCGTCGGTGACCAGCGCGACGCGGAAGCCCTTGTCCTGCAGCACGCCGAGCGGCGGGGTCAGCTTGTGCAGTTCCGGCATGCCG
Source organism: Sphingomonadales bacterium (assembly GCA_038210595.1). GTDB lineage: Bacteria > Pseudomonadota > Alphaproteobacteria > Sphingomonadales > Sphingomonadaceae > Glacieibacterium. The sequence goes on from JBBQWN010000037.1 coordinate 2,065, forward strand.
TTGGCGCGCGGGCCTTGGAAGCGGACGACGACGACGACGTCGCGGTCGAGCTCGCCGGCCTTGAACGCTGCGACGACCTCGTTCTGGTCGGCGAAGACGCGGCACCCCGCCTCGATGGTCCAGCGCTCTTCGGCGACGGCGCTGGTTTTGAACGTGCCGCGGCCGAGATTGCCTTGCACCAGCCGCATGCCGCCATCGGGCGCGAACGGCGCGCTGGCCGGGCGCAGCATGGTCTCATCGAGCGAGGCAGCGGGCGGGTCGCGCCACGCCAGCGCGTCGCCGTCCATCACCGGCTCCCGCGCATAGTCGCTGAGGCTGTCGCCAGCGACGGTGCGGATGTCGTCGTGGAGCAGCCCGGCATCGAGCAGCGTGCGGATGGTGAAGGCCATGCCGCCCGCCGCCTGGAAGTGGTTCACGTCGCCTGCACCGTTGGGATAGACCCGCGCGATCAGCGGCACTGCGCCCGACAGCGCGTCGATATCCTCCCAGTCGATGACGATGCCTGCCGCGCGCGCGATCGCCGGAATATGGATCGCGTGGTTGGTCGAGCCGCCCGTCGCCAGCAGGCCGACCGCGGCGTTGACGATGGCGCGCTCGTCGACGCACACGCCGAGCGGGCGATAGTCGTTGCCGCCCTGGCCGATGGCGGCGAGGCGGTGGACCGCGGCGCGGGTCAGTTCGGTCCGCAGCTTCGTGCCCGGATTGACAAACGCCGCACCGGGAATGTGCAGCCCCATCACCTCCATCATCATCTGATTGGAGTTGGCCGTGCCGTAGAAGGTGCAGGTGCCGGGCGAATGATAGCTCGCCGACTCGGCTTCCAGCAGCTCCTCCCGCCCGACCTTGCCCTCCGCATAGAGCTGGCGGACGCGCTGCTTCTCCTTGTTGGGCAGGCCCGACGGCATCGGCCCGGCCGGGACCAGCACCACCGGGAGATGCCCGAAGCGCAGCGCCCCGATCAGCAGGCCGGGCACGATCTTGTCGCAGATGCCGAGCAGCGCCGCGCCGTCGAACATGCCGTGGCTGAGTGCGACGGCAGTCGACAGCGCGATGGTGTCGCGGCTGAACAGCGACAGCTCCATGCTGACCTGGCCCTGGGTGACGCCGTCGCACATGGCCGGTACGCCGCCCGCCACCTGCGCCGTAGCCCCGGCCTCGCGGGCGAACAGCTTCATCGCTTCCGGATAGCGGCCGTAAGGCTGATGCGCCGACAGCATGTCGTTATAGGCGGTGACGATGGCGAGGTTGGGCGCGCGGCCCTGCCGGATCGCGGGCTTGTCATCGCCAGATGCCGCAAAGCCATGGGCGAGGTTGCCGCACGACAGCACGTCCCGGCGCAGGCCACCCGCCGCCTCGCGTGCGATCAGGTCGAGATAGGCGGCGCGGCCGGGGCGGCTGCGCTCGATGATGCGGTCGGTCACCGCGGCGATGGTCGGGTGCAGCGCCATCACTGGCTCCAATAGATGGTCGGCGCGGCCAGCCGTAGCAGCCGCGCCACCGGCAGGTCGTTCCGCCCGAGCGCCGCCGCCTCGAGCAGCTTGCGCTTGGCGGCACCGCGCACGACCAAGATCATCGCGTCGCTCGCCGCCAGCGCCGCGAGCGTCAGCGTCAGCCGTTCATAGGGCGCATCGGCGGGCAGCGGGTCGGGGACAACCCGGATAACGCCCGCCGGTGCGGCCGGGTCGGGATCGGTGTTCGGAAACAATGAGGCGACATGCCCGTCCTCCCCCATGCCGAGCCAGACGAGATCGAAACGCGGCACCGGCTGCCCGACGGCCAGCGGCTGCAGCCGCGCGCCGGTGTTGCCGAACGCCTTCATCAGTCGGCCGATGTTGCTGGCGCGGTTGTGCGAGGCGACAATACGCTCGTCGGTCGGCCACAAAGTCATGCCCGGCCAGTCGAGGTTCTGTTCCGCCAGCCGTGCGAAGATCGGCGCGGGCGTCGTGCCGCCCGGCACGGCGATGATCTTGGTCCCCGGCCGGCCGACCAGCGCCTTGATCCGCGCCGCCACCGCGTCGTCGCTGCCGTCAGGTGCCCAGATCAGCTCAGTCATTCCAGCTGACTCCGTCACGCTCGGTCAGCGCGATTGCCGCGCTCGGGCCCCAGCTGCCCGCGCCATAGGCCTTGGGCGTCATCCCCGCCGCCGTCCAGCCGTCACGGATCGCATCGATCCAGGTCCACTGCGCCTCGACCTCATCGCGGCGGACGAACAAGGTCGGATCCCCTTCGATCAGATCGAGCAGCAGCCGCTCATAGGCGATCCGGCGGCGCACGTCGGCGAAGGCGTCGGCCAGCCCGATGTCGAGCGGCACCTCGCGCAGCCGCAGCCCGTCGCGGTCGAGACCGGGGGTCTTGGCCATGATCAGCAGGCGGATATTCTCCTCCGGCTGGAGCCGGATGACGAGGCGGTTGGGCTTGAGCGGCCCGCTACGGGCGCCGAAGATCGAATGCGGCACGCCCTTGAACTGGATGGTGATCTCCGACTGCCGCGCTGCCAGCCGCTTGCCGGTGCGCAGGTAGAAGGGCACGTTCTGCCACCGCCAGTTGTCGATATGGGCCTTCAGCGCGACGAAGGTCTCGGTGCCGGTCGGCTTGCCCAATTCGTCGGCATAGCCGGGCACCGGCTGACCGCCGGTGGCACCCGCCGCATATTGCCCGACGACACTGCACGTCTCGACACTGCTCCGGTCGATGGGGCGCAGCGAGCGCAGCACCTTAACCTTTTCGTCGCGAACGCTGGTCGCGTCGAAGCGCACCGGCGGCTCCATCGCGACCAGCGCGACCAGCTGCAGCATGTGGTTCTGCACCATGTCGCGCAGCGCCCCCATGCCGTCGTAATAGTCGCCGCGCCCCTCCAGCCCGACGGTTTCCGACACGGTGATCTGGACATGGTCGATGCCGTGGTTGTTCCACAGCGGCTCGAACAGCACGTTGCCGAAGCGCAAGGCCAGCAGGTTCTGCACCGTCTCCTTGCCAAGATAATGGTCGATGCGGAATGTCCGCTCCTCCGGGAAGGCGGCGCGCACCGCATCGTTGATGGCGCGGCTGGAGGCGAGGTCGCTGCCGAGCGGCTTTTCGAGCGCCAGTCGAACCCCCGGCCCGGCCAGGCCGGACGCCGCCAGCCCGGCGATGGTCGCCGAGAACAGCGACGGTGCGGTCGACAGGAAGATCGACAGGTTTTCGGGCGTCACCGCTGCCGCGAGCGCGCCGAAGCCCGCGGTATCGGTGGCATCGAGCGGCACGTAATGGAGCCGATCGAGGAAATGTCCGACGGCCTTGGCAGGGCGACGATCGGCTTCGACGAATTGCTCCAGCGCGGCCGACGCGATGTCGCGATAGGCGCCGTCGTCGAGCCGGCTGCGCGCGGTGGTGACGATGCGCAGATCGGGTGGCAGCAAGCCGTCGGTATCGAGCCCGAACAGCGACGGCAGCAGCATCCGCTTCGCGAGGTCGCCCGTCGCACCAAAGACCAGCAGGGATGCCATGTGCGCGCGTACTCCACCGCGCCGGGCGGGCGCGTCGCCTGTCTAGCCGAAGCGGCGCGATGGGCGAAGGGCTAGAGGGCGTATATTCAGCAAGGCGGTCGCGGGCGACGCCGTGTCGTGATACGCTCATGCGCCTAGACTTTGGGGGGTGACATGCCGATCGCCTACGTGCCGAACGATCCCGCCTCCGGCACCGCGTCGCGGACCATAACCCCGACGCCGGACCGTGCCGCGCCCAAGGTCGGCTATACCGTGCAGGCGCTGCCGGCGGAGAAGGTCTATCCCGCGACCAGCAAGGAGTATGCGATCTGGACGGCGCGCGAGGCGGCCCTACGCGCGGTCAACGCCTTCGAGGCGTGCGCCGGGCCGCTGAAGACATGGCAGGGCACGCCGCCGCGCCTGTCACTGCCGCTGATCCCCGACGCCGGTACCGACCTCAACGCCTATTACGACCGCGCCAGCATCTCGTTCTTCGAATCGCCGGTCGGCGGCCAGCTCTTCTATTCGGGCGCGTCGGAGGACGTTGTCGCGCACGAGTGCGGCCACGCCATCCTCGATGCGCTGCGCCCCGACCTGTGGAACGCCGCGATGACCGAGGTCGGCGCGTTCCATGAAGGCTTCGGCGATTGTATCGCGCTGATCACCGCGCTCAGTGACCAGAGCAACCGCGAGGCGTTGCTCAAGGCCGACCCCAAGCTCGCCAAGGCCAATTCGGTCGAGACGCTGGTCGAGGCGCTGGCCGCCGCGATCGGCACGGCCATCGACCCCAAGCACAATGCCGCGACGCCGCGCCATGCCCGCAACGATTTCCAGTGGGCGATCCCCAAGCAGCTGCCGCCCGACGGAACTGGCAGCGTCCTGATCAACGAGATCCATTCGCTCGGGCAGCTGCTGGCCGGCACCTTCTACCGCACCATCCTGGGCGTCTTTGCGCGCACCAAGGGCGACGAGGCAGGGCTGTGGCAGGCGACGCGGGTCGCCACCTGGCTGCTGGTCAATGCGGTGCTGCGCGCGCCGATCCGGCCGCGCTTCTTCCAGTCGGTCGGGCGGACGATGCTGGTTGTCGACAACGCCAGCTACAAGGGCGCCAACGGCCCGGCGATCCGCGCCGCCTATGCCCATCATAATATCGATATCGGCGCGGCGACCATGCTGACGCCGTCGCAGGCGCTGGGGCCGATGGCGTCGGGCTTTGCCGCCGCCGGCGATGCACCGGTCGGGGCGGCCGGCAGCCGCGATCTCGGCGCGCTGATGGATGCGCCCGCCGGGGCCAAGCCGAGCTACCGTCGCGTCGAGTTCGGCGAGCGTGCGGTTGCCATCGCCAGCGTCGACCGGCCGGTCGATCTTGCGGGCCTTGACCCGCGGCTGGCCGGCGCAGTCGCGGTCGCGCCGCAGGAGGCGTTCGTCGGCGAGGGCGGCGGGGGCGGCGCGGCGCTGCTCGGTGCGGTCGATACCGGGGCGTCCGTGGCAGCCGAGGTTCGCGACTTCGTCGAGATGCTGCTGCGCCGCGACGATATCGCGTTCGACACGCCGCCGGCGAAAAAGCGTACCCCGCGCAAGCCGCGCGGCGCGGGAGCGGTGTCGACGCCCGGCAGCAAGACGCACGCGGTGGTCGGTGCGCAGCTCCAGCGTATCGCGTTCGCCTGCGGCTGCCGCCACTAAAAGGCTGATTTGCGCCGCTCGATCAGGCGCGGCTTGCCGTCGCCTTTGCGCACCAGGACATGGGTAACCCCGGGCGGCAGCGGCGCGTCCGGGTCGTCGGTTTCCAGCACGCGGCCATGCCGGCGCAGCATGGCCAGATAACCCGCCGCCTCGTCGGTTTCGGCCTTCGGCATCGCCCGATTCTCGACTCCGTAATCTGGGTCGGGCATGATGCGACCGACCAGGGGAGCGGGCAATGGCGGATGAGGCGGGGGAAGCGGCCGGGGCGACCGCACCGCCCGAAGCGCCGCCGCCCGCCCCGCCGGTCCGCCGCCGCGGCCAGCGCGAGACCCACGCGCCGCGGTTCCGCCGCCTGCGTGTGTTCGCGCTCGATCCCGGCCTCGCCGCGACGCTGTCGACCGCGGCGCTGGCCACCGCAACCATCGAGGTGGCTTACGAAGCGGACGCGCACGGCAATTCCACGCTGATGCCTGGGCCGGTCGGGTCCTATCTGGAGGTCGTCGACGTCGATCCGGCCTCCGACCGTGCCTATCCGCCGGTCGATCTCGACGATCCCCGGCTGCTCGCTTCGGACGGCCTGACGCCGTCGGAGGGCAACGCCCAGTTCCATCAGCAGATGGTCTATGCGGTCGGCATGAAGACCATCCGCGCCTTCGAAGAGGCGCTGGGCCGGGTTGCATTATGGGCGCCGCGCCGGACTCAGGACCACGGTCGCGCGGTGTTTGAATACGTGCCGCGGCTGCGCATCTATCCGCACGCGCTGCGGGAGCGGAACGCTTATTATTCGCCCGCCAAGGCGGCGCTGCTGTTCGGCTATTTCCCCGCCGCCGCGACCGTCGGCGCGTCGGTAGCGGGCACGATGACCTTCGCCTGCCTGTCCGCCGACATCATCGCGCACGAAATGACCCACGCGCTGCTCGACGGCGTCCACCCGCATTATCAAGAGCCGTCGAACCCGCAGGTGCCGGCGTTCCATGAAGGCTTCGCCGACATCGTCGCGCTGTTCCAGCATTTCACCATGACCGACATCGTCGCCGCCTCGATGGCGAAGGCGCGCGGGCGGATCGGTGCCGCTGAGCTGCTCGGCGGCGTCGCGCAACAGTTCGGCGAGGCGGGCGGCCGGCTGGGCGCGCTGCGCAACTATCTCGATCCCGAGACCGGCCGCCCCAAGGACAACCCGCAGGAGGCGCACAACCTCGGCGCGCAGCTCGTGTTCGCGGTCTACCAGGCGTTCACGACCATCGTCGAACGGCGCATCGACGATCTCGTCAGGCTGGCGACCGGGGGCACCGGGCTGCTGCCGGCCGGCGAGCTTCACCCCGTGCTCGTCGAGCGGCTGACCCGCGAGACCTGCAAGACCGCCTCGCAGCTGCTGCGAATCTGCGTCCGCGCGATCGATTATTGCCCGCCCAACGACATTACGTTCGGCGAGTATCTGCGCGCCCTGATCACCGCCGATCTCGACCAGGTTGCCGACGACCGGCTGGGCTACCGCACCGCACTGATCCAGGCGTTTCGTCAGCAGGAGCTGCTGCCCCGGCGACTGCGGACGATTTCGGTCGAGAGCCTGGCGTGGCGGCCGCCGCTCGACCGCAAGCCGGCCTGGCTGAAGTCCGCGGTGGCGAAGTTCAACATCGACTGGGCGGTCACCGCCGACCGCTGGACGAGCTACCGGATCGCCCGCCAGCGCCGCATCATGCTGCACGACCATCTTGCCGCAGCCTTCGCACGGCGGCATGGCGAAGAGCTCGCCGACGCGCTCGGGCTCGACCCAAACCTCGGTGCCTTCGACGAGAATTTCCAGCCCGTCGCCGGACACGGGATGACCTTCAGCGTCCACAGCCTGCGCCGCGCCCGGCGGACCCGGCCCGACGGCACGCCCGCCAACCAGATCGTCGCCGTCATCGCCCAGCGCCGCGCCGAGCCCGTCGACCCGGCCAACCCCCAGGGCCGCAAATTCTGGTTCCGCGGCGGCGCGACGCTGATCGTCGATCCCGCGCCCGAGGGGGCGTTCCCGGCCCAACCCGAAATCCGCTACGCCGTGGTCAAGCACATGCTGAGCACCAAGCGGCTCGACGCGCAGCGCGCCGCCGCCCAGGTGCCCCGCGGCAGTGCGATGCGGGCGCAATATTTCGATACCGAGGCGCTGGCCGGGGCCGAACCGTTCGCCATGCTTCACGACGGCGAGGACTGGTCATGAGCAAGGTCCGCGTCCGTGCCTATTGCCACGGTCTGGGCGACTGCAACCTGATCGAGGTCGGCCACCCCACCGGCGGCGCGTCGTTCTGGATGCTGATCGACTGCGGCATCCACAGCAGCGCCAAGGGCGGCAAGGAGCGGCTCGACAAGGTCGTCGCCGATATCGCGGCGCAGACCCGCCGCCTCGACGTGATCGTCGCGACGCACGAGCACTGGGACCATACCTCGGGCTTCAGCACCGCCGATTTCTCGAGTTTCGCGGTCGGCGAAGTGTGGCTGGCGTGGACCGAAAAGCCGGGCGACGAAATGGCCGAAGAGCTCGACCGTTTCAAGGGCGACGCACTGACCGCGCTGACCGCGGCGAACGAGCGGCTGCAGGCGCTCGCCGCGACCACCCCCGCCGCCGCGGCGCTGGCCAACGGTGTCGCAGCGCTGCGCGGTTTCGAGTTCGGTCTGACCGGCGAGAAATCGCGCGCCGCGCGTGAAGCGGTGGTGGCGCTCGGCAAGGGCAATGTCCGCTATCTCGAGCCGGGCGCGGTGGTGCCCCTGCCAAAAGGACTCGGCGTCACCGCCTTCGTGCTCGGCCCGCCGCGCGACCGCAAGGCGCTGCGATTGCGCGACAGTGCCAATACCTACGGCATCGCCAACAGCCTGAACGCCAGCTTCGCGCTGGCGGCCGGCACGCTCGACACCGATGACGACCCCGGCGCGCCGTTCGACGAGACCGAGGGCGAGCCGTTGTCGGCAGGGCCGGCTCGCCGGCGCCATGCCGACTTCCTGCGCGACCGCTACAGCGGCGACGCCGTCGACCTGCCCGTGGTCAAAGCCGGCGACCCCGATCCGCCGCAGCCGGACCAGCAGTGGCGGCGCATCGACGGCGACTGGCTGGGCGTGTCCGCCGATCTGGCGATGCAGCTCGACAGCCGCACCAACAACACCAGCCTGGTGCTGGCGCTCGATCTCGGCCGGTCGGAGGAGGTGCTGCTGTTCGCCGCCGACGCGCAAGTCGGCAACTGGGGGTCGTGGGACGCGGTCAAGTTCGCCGACGGCACGACGACCACCGCCGATCTGCTGGCCCGCACGGTGTTCTACAAGGTCGGCCACCACGGCAGCAGCAATGCCACCGCGATGACCGGCGGGCTGGAGGCGATGACCCACCCGGCCCTGAAGGCGTTCATCCCGACCGACCAGACGATGGCCGAGGCCGTCGGCTGGGGCGCGATTCCCGCGCCCGGGCTGCTGGCCCGGCTGACCGCCAAGGCCGAGGTCGTGCGCTCCGACCAGGTCGGCGACGCATTGTTCGTCGACTACAGTTTCGGTTAGCCGCGCCGCCAGGTCGTTCCCGCCGGCCCGTCCTCCAGCACGATGCCCAGCGCCGTCAGTTCGTCGCGGATACGGTCGGATTCGGCGAAGTCCTTGCGGGCACGGGCCGCGATGCGCGCGGCAACGAGGGCGTCGATCTCCGGCTCCCCAGCCGCCGCCTCCGCCAGCAACCCCATCATCCCCATCGCCGCGCGCATCCCCGCGACATCGTCGAGGCGCGACATCCGGGCGATCGCCGCAACGGCCTCCGGGGTGTTGAGGTCGTCCGCCAGCGCATTGAAGAACCGCTCGGGCACCGCCCCCGCCGGGGTGTCGGTGCGGCGCAGGAAGCCCTGCCAGCGGTCGAGCGTCGCCTTGCTCTGCTCAAGCAGCCCCTCGGTCCACTCCAGCGGCTGACGGTAGTGCGCGCTGAGCAGGGCCAGGCGCAGCACCTCGGGCCGGTGCCCCGCCGCCAGCAGGTCGCCGACCAGCGTCACGTTGCCCAGCGACTTCGACATCTTCTCGCTGCCCATCGACAGAAAGCCGTTGTGCATCCAGACGCGGGCGAGCGGCGCATGGTTGGCGCAGGCGCTCTGCGCCAGCTCGTTCTCATGGTGCGGAAAGATCAGGTCGAGCCCGCCGCCGTGGATATCGACGGTCTGACCCAGCACTGCGCGGATCATCGCCGAACATTCGATGTGCCAGCCCGGCCGTCCCCGGCCCCACGGGCTGTCCCACCCCGGCTGATCGTCGGCGGACGGCTTCCACAGCACGAAATCGGCCGCGCTGCGCTTGTAGGGCGCGACCTCGACCCGCGCCCCCGCGACCATCTCGTCGAGGTTGCGCTTCGACAGCCGGCCATAGTCGGGGAAGGCCGCGACATCGAACAGCACATGCTCTTCGGCGGCATAGGCGGCACCGCGCGCGATCAGTTCGGCGATCATCGCGATCATGTCGGGCACGTAGGTAGTGGCGTGCGGCGCGTGGTCCGGCGGCTCGACACCGAGCGCGCCCATGTCGGCCAAATAGTGGCTCTCGAACTCAGCAGTGATGTCGCCGATCGGCACGCCCCGCGCATCCGCGGCGGCGATGATCTTGTCGTCGATGTCGGTGATGTTGCGCGCATAGATGACCTGACGGTCCGGGTAGGCATGGCGCAGCACGCGGCGCAGCAGGTCGAACACCACGGCGGGCCGGGCATTGCCGATATGGGCGCGGCTATAGACGGTCGGACCGCAGACATACAGCGTCACCCGGTCCGGTGCGGCGGGAACGAAGTCGTCCTTGGTGCGGGTCAGCGTGTTGTAGAGGCGGAGGTTCACGCGGGCGGCTTAGCAGCCTTTGACGCCCCGGCGCGAGCGCGGCGTTCCTCGTAGAAATCGACCATCGCGTGGCTGGTCGCATCGACCAGCGCCGCGGTCCGCACCGGATGCAGCCAGTCGGGCCGCTCCCGGCCGGGATCGAGCACGTCGAACACCATCGCGCCGAGCAGGAACAGCACCGACGCCGCGAGCAGCCCCTTTAGCCCGCCGAAGCCGAGGCCGAGCAGGCGGTCGAGCGGCCCGATCGCGGATCGCCGCGTCTGCTTGCCGACCGAACTGGCGATCGCCTGGACGATGGCATAAGCGAGGATGAAGAGCACCGCGAAGGCAAGGATCGCGCCGCCGGTCTCGGTGCCGGTCAGCCGTTCGCCGATGACCTTGCCGGGCCCGTAGAAATAGCGGACCGCGAAGATGCCCGCGACCCAGGCGAGCAGCGACAGCACCTCGGTCACGAAGCCGCGCGCCAAGCCAGCGACGGCACCGAGCGCCATCAGCAGCAGGACGATCACATCGAAGGACGACAGGGCGTTCATTAAGAGCCTGTTTACTCTAGTCCGGCGCGTGCGTCACGCGGGCCGCGCCGGAATGGCTCAGTCGCCCTTGACGCCGAGATAGTCAACGAGGCCGTTCAACGTCCGGAAGCCATTGACCCTGACCCCGCCACCCGCCGTCGATGCCGGGGCGAGCGCCTGACCGAAGCCGAGCTTTGCACATTCCTTCAGGCGCAGCGCGGCATGGCCGACGGCGCGCACCTCGCCCGACAGCGCGATCTCGCCGAAGGCGACGCAGTCCGCGGGCACGACCGATTCGGTGAGTGCCGAGATCAGCGCCGCGGCGACGGCGAGATCGGCGGCCGGGTCCTGCACGCGCAAGCCCCCGGCGACGTTCAGATAGACCTCGCAGGCCGAGAAGCTGAGGCCGCAGCGCGCCTCCAGCACCGCGAGGATCATCGCCAGGCGCCCGGCGTCCCAGCCGACCACGGCGCGGCGCGGGGTGGCACCGCTGGCCAGCCGCACGACCAGCGCCTGGATTTCGCACAGCACCGGCCGCGTCCCCTCCAGCGCCGGGAACACGACGGTGCCGACGACCGGCTGGTCGCGGTCGGTGAGGAACAGGCTGGACGGGTTGGCGACCTCGGCCAGCCCGCCCTCCCCCATCGCGAACACGCCGATCTCGTCGGTGCCGCCGAAGCGGTTCTTGACGGCGCGCTGGATGCGGTACTGGTGGCTGCGCTCGCCCTCGAAATACAGCACGGGATCGACCATGTGCTCGAGCACGCGGGGGCCGGCGATCTGGCCGTCCTTGGTGACGTGGCCGACGAGGACCAGCGCGCAGCCCGAGGTCTTGGCATAGCGGATCAGCTCCTGCGCGGCGGCGCGCACCTGGCTGACCGTGCCGGGCGCGCCCTCCAGCGTGTCGCTGTGCATGGTCTGGATCGAATCGATGATCAGCAGCGCCGGCGGCGGGCCGCTGCCCAGCGTCGTCAATATGTCGCGCACCGAGGTTGCCGCCGCCAGCTGCACCGGGGCCTTGGCCAGCCCGAGGCGGCGGGCGCGCAGGCGGACCTGGTCCGACGCCTCCTCGCCGGTCACATAGGCGACGCGGTGGCCGTCCTGCGCCATGCGGCCCGCCGCCTGCAGCAGCAGCGTCGACTTGCCGATGCCGGGGTCGCCGCCGATCAGCACCGCCGACGCGGCGACCAGCCCGCCGCCGAGCGCGCGGTCGAGCTCAGCGATGCCGGTCGACAGGCGCGCGGGAATCGCGACGTCGTCGTCGAGGCCGGCGAGCGCCAGCTTCACTCCGCCGGCGCTGAGGCTGTGTTTCGCCGAAAAGGCGGTGACCGTCGCGCCCGCCTCCTGCTGGATGGTGTTCCACTCGCTGCAGTCGGCGCACTGGCCGGCCCAGCGCGACGCGACCGAGCCGCAGGCCTGGCAGACATAGCGGGTGGCGGCGCGGGCCATCGGGCCTCCAACTGGGAACGAAGGCAGAACATAACCGGCGATCGCGCCGCCGGCAAGCGTCAGGCGGTGCGCCAGCGCCTCGCGAACAGGCGGACGATGATCGGGCTGGCGAGCAGCGGCACCATCGCCGCCAGCGGGTGGAGGAACGAACCCGCCAGCGCCAGCCCGCCGACCGCGACCGGGGACCACGAGCTGCGCCGCGCCAGCTGACCCTCCGCCGCCGGCACGTCGGGGCTGAGCAGCGGCCCGGCGGTGAGGTAGCGGATGACGCTGCGGTTGAGCAGGCCGGCGAGGATCAGCCAGCTGGCATAGACGCCGACCGCGACGCGGCTGCTGGCGTAGCTGCTGACCAGCGCGGTCGGGAACGGCATGAAGGCGATGGTCATCAGGAACAGCAGGTTGCGCCACATCAGCGTGTCGTCGGAGCGGTCGAGCAGGGCGAAGGCGCGGTGGTGGCCCATCCAGAACCGGCCGATGACGAAGAAGCTGACCAGAAACCCGATATATTGCGGGATGAGGTTCAGCAGCGCGTTGGCGAGACCGTTTTCGGTCACCACCTCCAGGTGCGGGACGTGCACCTCGATGACCAGCAGGGTGATGGCGATGGCGAAGATCGCATCGCTGAAGAAGATCAGCCGCTCCAGCTTGCGGGTTTCGAGTTCGGAGATGGCCATGGCGCACGCTGCCGTGATTTCATGCGCTTGTCACGGGCGCGCGGGCATGGGCAAAGGCGTGGGTAGCGGGAGTTGCAGATGATTGTCTGGCGGGCACTGGCGGCAGCGATGCTGATGACGGCGGCCCCCGCCACGGCCACGCCGCCGCCGCGCCCGCGGCTGGTCGTGGCGATCGCCGTCGACCAGTTCTCGGCCGGGCTGTTCGACCAGTATCGCGGTCGCTTCACCGGCGGGCTGAAGACCCTGCAGGCCGGCGTCATTTTCCCCAGCGGCTATCAGAGCCATGCCGCCACCGAGACCTGTCCCGGCCATTCGACCATCCTGACCGGCCGCCACCCCAGCGCCACCGGCATGATCGGCAACCAGTGGTACGACCGGGCGCTGGGCCGGCAATTCTACTGCGTCGAGGATGCCGCCCATCCGGTCCCCGGCCGCGACGGCGCACCGCGCGGGCCCGGCAGCCTGCAGGCCGCGACGCTGGGCGAATGGCTGAAGGCCGCCAACCCCGCGAGCCGCGTCTTCGCGGTGTCGGGCAAGGACCGCGCCGCGATTACCATGGCGGGCCACAACCCCGACGGCGTGTTCTGGTGGGACGACGAGCGCGGCTTCAACACCTATCTGACCGACGGCGCGACGGCCGAGCAGCGGTTGGCCCCGGTCGCCGCCTTCAACGCCGCGCTGATCGCCAAATGGACGCGGACGCCACCGGTGTGGCGGCCCGCGGGGCGCGGCTGTCCGGCGGACGGGGCCGATAGCTTCGGCACGTTGACGATCAAGCACAGCCTTCCGCCTGCCGGGTACGAAGGCGCATGGGACCAGCCGGTCAATCTGCGTTACCTGCGCGGTTCGCCGATCCTCGACGAAGTGACGCTCGACCTGGCGCAGTCGCTCATCGACCGGTTCCGGCTGGGGCGCGGCCCGGCCCCCGACCTGCTCGCAGTCAGTCTCAGCGCCACCGATTATGTCGGCCACCGCTATGGCAGCGAGGGACCGGAGGCGTGCGACAATCTCGCGCATCTCGACCGTGCACTCGGCGTCTTCCTGGGCCGGCTGGCGGCGCTGAAAATCCCGGTCGTGGTCGTGCTCACCGCCGATCACGGCGTCGTCGATGCGGCCGAGCGGGTCGCCGCGCGCGCGGTGCCGGCGCAGCGGCTGACCGGCGACATCGTCGGCGAGGTCGGCGCGGCGGTGCAGGCCGAGCTGAAGCTCGACTACAAGCCGCTGGCCGGCGACGCCCAGCAGATCAGCATCGCCGCGCTGGGCGAGCACGACGCCGCCACCGACGCGCTGGTCGCGGCGGCGGCGATCCGGCGGCTGAAGTCGCGGCCCGAGGTGTTCCAGGTCTTCACGGCGGCCGAGATTGTCGCCGCCGTGCCGCGCCCCGGCGTGCCCGTCGACGAGCAGACGCTCGCCGAACGCTTCCACCAGAGCTTCATGGCCGGACGCAGCGGCGACATCATCGTCGCCTACCGCCCCTATGTCAGCGGCAGCTATCCGCCGACCTTCGCGCCGCCTGCCGCTTTTGGTGACACCGTCGCCAGCCACGGCAGCCCGTGGAACTACGATCGCCGCGTGCCGATGATCTTCTGGTGGCCCGGGGCCAGCGGCTTCGAGCAACCGCTGCCGGTGGAGACCGTCGACATCGCGCCGACCTTGGCGGCGCTGCTCGGCGTGGCGATACCCCCGGTCGACGGCCGCTGCCTCGACCTCGACGGCACGGCAACGGGCGATAGCTGCAAGTAACACCCCTCGCTTCCCGGCCGAAGCGTCGTAAAAGAAGGCGGGGAGCGACGCAGGCATGCGCGAGAAGGAATTGCGGCTGGCGCTGGTCTGCTACGGCGGGGTCAGCCTCGCCGTCTACATGCACGGCATCACCAAGGAGATCTGGAAGCTGCTGCGCGCCAGTGCGGCGCGTCACCATCACGACGACGGGCTGCCCATGCGGCTGAGCGATTCAGAGCTCGTCTACCGCGACCTGCTGCAGGCGCTGGAGCCGAAGCTCGACCTGCGGGTAGTATCGGACATCGTCGCGGGGGCCAGTGCGGGCGGCATCAACGGCATCTTCCTGGCCCATGCCGTCGCCGGTGGCCACGACATGGAGCCGCTGCGCGAACTCTGGCTGGGCGGCGCCGACGTCGACAATCTGCTCGAGCCGATGAGCGCGGCGGGACGATTCAGCAAATGGTGGGCGGCCCCGCTGATCTGGTGGGCGAGCCGGAGGGGCATCGGCATGGACATGGCCGAGCCCGCCGTCCGCGCCGAGGTGCGGCGCAAGCTGTCGCGGCTGATGCGCTCGAAATGGTTCCGGCCGCCGTTCTCCGGCCAGATCTTCACCGACATGCTGTACGACGGCATCACCGCGATGGAAGCCGGGCGCAAGAGCCCGCCGCTGATCCCCGCCGGCCTGCCGCTGGACCTGTTCGTCACCGTCACCGACTATCACGGCGCGCCCGAGCATCTGCGGCTCCATTCGCCCGCCGACATCGTCGAGACCGAGCACCGGTTGATCATCGCGTTCACGGCGTCGAGCGGCAGCGGCCCGCGCTGCCTTGGCGACCGCGCCGAACTGACCTTTGCCGCGCGCGCCACCGCGTCGTTCCCGGGTGCGTTTCCGCCGGCGCGGATGGCCGAGATCGACACCGTTGTCGCCGCCCGAGGCCTCGGCTGGAGCAACCGCCAGAAGTTCATCGCGCGGATCTTCCCGCAGCGCGGCGGCAACGGCGACGCGACGCTGATCGACGGCAGCGTCCTCAACAACCGGCCGTTCGGCCCGGCCATCGAGGCGCTCCGCCACCGCCCCGCGCACCGCGAGGTCGACCGGCGCTTCGTCTATATCGATCCCAAGCCGGGCTCGCATGCCGACCTGACCAACGGTGCCCTGCCCGGCTGGTTCGCGACGGTGCTGCGCAGCCTCGCCGACATTCCGCGCGAGCAGCCGATCCGCGACAACCTCGCCGCGATCGAGGCGCTGTCGTCGCGGGTGCGCCGCCTGCGCTTCGTCGTCGACGGCATGACCCCGCAGGTCGATGCCGCGATCGAAGGCGCGGTGGGCGCGCGCTTCTTCGTGTTCAAGCTGACCCGCGAGCGCCTGTCCGACTGGCGCTCGCGCACGCAAAGCGTTGCCGCCAAGGAGGCCGGCTATGCCTATGCCGCCTATGCCCAGCTGAAGCTCAGCCACGTCGTCGAGGCGCTGATCGACCGGCTGGTGGCGCTGGGCGGCCACGCTGCGGCGCGCAGCGACGACAGCGTCCGGCGCGGCGTCTGGGCCGCGATCCGGACCCGCGGCTTCGACCAGCATGCCGCCGCGATGATGAAGGGCGGCGCGTTGTCCGAATACGTCAGCTTCCTGCGCACGTTCGACCTGGAATTCCGCATTCGGCGGCTGCGCTTCGTCATCCGCCGCCTCAACACGCTGACCATCGAGTTGGAGGATCCCGCCGCGCGGCGTCCGATCGAACAGCTGAAGTCGGCGCTCTATGCCATTCTCGCGCCCTACCTGGAACGGCGGCGCGACAGCTTCTACGCCGATTCGGTCCACCTCGACGCGGCCGCGGCGGCGATCGATCCCCAGGCCGCGATCGACGGGCTGGGCCGCGCCATGGACCTGAAGCCTCTGGACGACGCCACCGACGCCCGGCTGGTCGAAGTGTTCGGCGACAAGCTGCCCGCGAATTTCCGCCGCGTGCTGCTGCGGGCCTATCTCGGCTTCCCGTTCTACGACATCGCCATGCTGCCGCTGCTCGAGGGCGACGGCATCGACGAGTTCGACGAAATCCTCGTCGACCGAATCTCCCCCGACGACGCCGTAGCGATCCGCCGCGGCGGTGCGACCGCCACGCTGAAGGGCATCCAGTTCAACGCCTTCGGCGCGTTCTTCAGCCGTGCCTACCGCGAGAACGACTATCTTTGGGGCCGTCTGCACGCCGCCGACCGGCTGATCGACATCGTCGTGTCGACGCTGCCAGGCGGCGGCGGCATCGATGCCGCCGCCTTCAAGCAGCGGGCGTTCCGCGCCATTCTCAGCGCCGAACGCCCGTACCTGACCGATATTCCAGAGCTGTTCGCCGCCCTGGAAACCGAAGTCGGCTAGGCCGCCAGCGCCACCGGCCGCCGCCGCCGCATCGCCGCGCCGGTCATCGCGAACCCGCCGATCAGCAGCGCCCAGGTCGCCGGCTCCGGAACCGCCCCCAGCGCGACGCCGACACCTGGGGTCGTCTCGAAACGGAAGCCGTAGAGCGTCGTGCCCGCAATGTCGGCATAGCCATATTGATAGCCCTGCCCGAGGTCGAAGCGCAGACCGACCAGCCCCTCGACGATCGAGAACGGCACGGCCGCCGGCGTCGCATAGCTGATGAACTGCGCCAGCGTGTCCGGCCCGATGCTGCCGCCGCGATTGCTGAAATAGCTGGTCGGGCGGGGCGGATCGTAGAACGGTGCGCCGAGGCTGGCGATCTGCGTCGTCCCGCCCGTCGACACGCCGGCCGGGTTGAAGAAGTCCGCGAGCGCGGTGAAGGTGATGGTGTTACCGCCGCCGAAATCATAGGTGAACGGTGCCGCGGCGAACGACACGCCGCCGGTCCCGACAGTCTGCACCGCAGCCGTCACGGGCGATGCCGCCAGTACCGCCGCACTCATCAGCAACATTCGCATCGCAACTCTCCACTGGTTAGCGAGGCGTTAAACACCCCGTCGTGGATACGGATGAGGTCGGGATCGTGTCCGTGACTATTACACCCGCGGCATGGCTTTGCGACGAACCGATGCGGTTCTATATCGACCGGCAGGTGCGCACCTGACCGGTGGATGGTCCCCGGCGCGCCTTGCATCGCAGCAACCCCCATGCTAACGCCCGCGCCGTCATCGCCGGGGGCCCTAGCCGGTCTCGCGAGGACGGTCTTTCAAGCCAATCACCCAAGGCTCAAGGTTCGTGGAAACATCGGGCGGCATCGTTGCTGGACTGTCGGGACGCTATGCGACGGCGCTCTTCGACCTCGCCCGCGAGGGCAAGGCGCTCGACAAGGTTGCCGCGAGCCTCAGCACGCTGAAGGCGGCGCTGACCGAATCAGCCGACCTCCGCACGCTGACCACCAGCCCCCGCCTCGACCGCGTCTCGGCCGCCAAGGGCATCGCGGGCGTCGCCGCAAGCCTGAAGCTCGATAATTTGACCGCCAACTTCCTGGGCGTGCTCGCCGCCAACCGCCGCCTGGCCGACCTGCCCGCGATCATCCGCGACGTCGAGGCGCTCGCCGCCCGCCAGCGTGGCGAGGCGACCGCGACGGTGACCAGCGCGGTCCCGCTCAGCCCCGAGCAACAGGATCAGATCAAGGCCAAGCTCAAGCAGCGGCTGCGCCAGGACGTCGCGCTCGACCTGCGCGTCGACAAGGACATTCTGGGCGGGCTGATCGTCCGCACCGGCAGCCAGCTGATCGACAGCTCGCTCCGCACCAAGTTGAACACCCTCGCCCAGGCGATGAAAAATGGCTGACGGCGGACGCCGTCACAGGAAAGGCTGACGGCGGACGCCGTCACAGGAAAGGCTGACAATGGACATCCGCGCCGCGGAAATTTCTCGCGTAATCAAGGACCAGATCGCGTCGTTCGGCACCGAGGCCGAAGTCAGCGAAGTCGGTCAGGTGCTGTCGGTCGGCGACGGCATCGCGCGCGTTCACGGCCTCGACAACGTCCAGGCGGGTGAGATGGTCGAGTTTCCCGGCGGCCTGAAGGGCATGGCGCTGAACCTCGAGGCCGATAATGTCGGCATCGTCATCTTCGGCTCCGACGCGGGCGTTAAGGAAGGCGATACCGTCAAGCGCACCGGCGACATCGTCGACGTTCCCGTCGGCAAGGGCCTCCTCGGCCGTGTGGTGGACGGCCTCGGCAATCCCATCGACGGCAAGGGCCCGCTGACCGACGTCACGCGCAGCCGCGTCGAGGTCAAGGCGCCCGGCATCATCCCGCGCCAGTCGGTCAGCGAGCCGATGCAGACTGGCCTGAAGGCATTGGACGCGCTCGTCCCCGTCGGCCGCGGCCAGCGCGAGCTGATCATCGGCGACCGCCAGACCGGCAAGACCGCGGTCGCGCTCGACACTTTCATCAACCAGAAGGTCATCAACGAGGCCGCCGGCACCGATGACAGCAAGAAGCTGTTCTGCATCTATGTCGCCGTGGGCCAGAAGCGTTCCACCGTCGCCCAGATCGTCCGCGCGCTGGAGGAGAACGGCGCGATGGAATATTCGATCGTCGTCGCCGCCACCGCGTCGGAGCCCGCGCCGCTGCAGTTCCTGGCGCCCTACACCGGCTGCACGATGGGCGAGTATTTCCGCGACAACGGCATGCACGCGGTCATCGTCTATGACGACCTGTCGAAGCAGGCCGTCGCCTACCGCCAGATGTCGCTGCTGCTGCGCCGCCCGCCGGGTCGCGAAGCCTATCCGGGCGACGTGTTCTACCTGCACTCGCGGCTGCTGGAGCGTGCCGCCAAGATGTCGGACGCACACGGCGGCGGCTCGCTGACCGCGCTGCCGATCATCGA
>JBBQWN010000038.1:0-19852 GCA_038210595.1 Sphingomonadales bacterium
GGGCCGGTGGTGACGGGGATTTCGATTCTGGACTGGATGTCGGCCATGCACTTCACTCCACTGCGGGCGGGGAGTGCGGATGGGAAACCGCCGCTCCCTCCCTACGCCGGGGTCAACCGGATCAGGTTCAGCGGGTCGCGGGCCTGGTGCCGCCTCTCAGCCGTGTGGGCGGCCCCCCGGGGAAGAAGGCAGTGTAGGCGCGTGCGCGGCCGTGGCCTAGAGGAAATACTTTAGCTTAATCGTCTCGTTGGTGTCCCCCGCGACATCGAAGCGGGAGGCGGCATAGGTCGGCGGGCCGAACGACAGCTTGGGGTTCTGTGAGAAGCCGACGCCCTCGGTCGGGATGCCGAACAGGTTCTTGTCGAGCTTGCCGTTGCCGTTCTCGTCGTGGATCAGGCTGACCGCATAGTCGCCGGGCATCAGCGGCACCCGCACCTCCGCCTCGGTGGCGGGCACGACGATCGAATCGCCGGCGCACTTGCTGTCCAGGAAGCGGGACGGGCCATGCCAGACGCACAGGCGGATGAGACCGTGATCGGAACGCAGGCCGCTGAGCGAGACTTCCAGCCGTGCCGGGTCGGGCGCGTTACCGAGCAGCAGCGGCAGCGCCGCGAGTAGGGTCAGTCTGGGCAATATCATGGTCGAACTCCGCCAACCCGCGATCGGTCCCGCATAGCCGGTCCCATACACGGAAATACAGGCCGTAGTTGCCGAGATACTGGCGGTGATGAATTTCATGATGCGATGCGGTAATCATGCCACGCCCGAATCGACCTGCCACCCAAGTCCTTGGAAAGATTTCCCAGCCCATGTGATTGGTGACCCCGAAAAAGCTGGCGACGAGCAGTACGGCGAGCAGCGCCGCCCAGTGGATCGGCACGAGAAAGACCAGCGCCGGGAACAGCCACGCGCCCGACAGCGCCTCCCACGGGTGGAACGCCATCGCGGCCCAGGCGGTCGGCGGGCGGCTGGCGTGGTGGACGGCGTGGACGCGCTTGAACCACCATGGCTGGTGCATCAGGCGGTGGCTCCAGTAGAACCACGTATCGTGGGCGAACAGGTAGAGCAGCACGCTGACCGGCAGCCAGGCCCAGCCGTAAGCCAGCGGCGCGTCGTAGATGCGGGTCCAGCCCAGCCGCTGCCAGCCGACCGCGACGATACCGGCCGGTCCCGCGTAAATCAGCGCCGACAGCAGCGACCAGCCGATCTCACGCCGCACCTGTGTGCGGCGGCGACCCTCGTCCGCCGGCCCCGCGACGATGCCGCGCCGCGCCGTCCACCAGGCGAAGCCGCCCGACACGCCGAGGTAGCGCAGCACGACGATCGCGCACATCGCCAGCGTGCCGAGGAGGAAGGGCAGGGCCATCGTCGATGGTCTAGCCGAGCCCGCGCGGCGGGTCACGCGGCGCGCCGCCGGCTGCGGCATTGTCACCCAGCCGTGGGGGGTGCGCGGGCGCGCCGGTTCGGGTAACCGGTGCCTGAGCACATGGACTTCGACCTCATTCTTGCCGGCGGGGGGCTGCACAACGGGCTGATCGCGCTGCGGCTGGCGGCGCTGCGGCCCGAGTTGCGCGTGGCGATCGTCGAGAGTGCCGATACCATCGGCGGCAACCATACCTGGTCATCGTTCGGCCGCGACCTGACGCCGGCCCAGACCGAATGGACCGCGCCGCTGATCGCGCACCGCTGGGACCGTTATTCGGTGCGCTTCCCCGGCCACAGCCGGACGCTCGACATGCCCTATGTCAGCGCGACGTCGGAACGGCTCGACGCCGCGGTGCGTGCGGCGCTGCCGGCCGGCCATATCCTGACCGGCGTGCCGGTGGCGGCGCTCGATGCGACGTCGGTGACGCTCGCCGACCAGCGCGTGCTGACCGCCCATGCAGTGATCGACGGGCGCGGGCAGGGACCGACGCAGGCGCTCGACCTGCGCTGGCAGAAATTCCTCGGCGTCGAACTCGAACTTGCCGAGCCGCATGGCCTGGACGGGCCGATCATCATGGACGCGACGGTGCCGCAGTCGGACGGCTACCGCTTCGTTTACACTTTGCCGTTCGGGCCGCGCCACGTGCTGATCGAGGACACGTATTTCAGCGACGGGCCGGACCTCGCGCCGGAGCGGCTGCGCCAGCACCTCGCCGACTATGCCGCCGCGCAGGGGTGGCAGGTCGTCCGCACGATCCGCGAGGAGCACGGCATCCTGCCGATCGCGCTGGGCGGCGACGTCGCGAAGCTGTGGGCGGAGGGCGTGCCCGGCGTCGGCCGCGTCGGTCTGCGCGCGGCGCGGTTCAACCCGGCGACCGGCTACAGCTTCCCCGACGCGGTGCGCACCGCCGATCTGGTGGCGGGCCTGCCCGAATTCTCGGCGGCGACGCTCGATGCGGCCCTGCGCACCGCGGCGGTCGAGGCATGGGACCGCCGCAGCCTGTTCCGCCTGCTCAACAAGATGCTGTTCCTCGCCGCCTATCCGCACGAGCGGCGGCGCATCCTCGAACGTTTCTACCGGCTCGATTCCCATCTGATCGGGCGTTTCTATGCCAGCGAGTCGACCTTCGCCGACCGGCTGCGCATCCTGACCGGCAAGCCGCCGATCCCCATTCCCCGCGCGGTTCGCGCTCTCCTCGCCTATGAGTTCAAACCATCATGAAGACAGCCTGTGTCATCGGTGCCGGTTTCGGCGGCCTCGCTCTCGCCATCCGGCTGCAGTCCGCGGGCGTGCAGACGACCCTGATCGAGAGTCGCGACAAGCCCGGCGGGCGTGCCTATGTCTTCGAGGATCAGGGTTTCGTCTTCGACGCCGGGCCGACGGTCATCACCGATCCGTCGTGCCTTGAGGAACTATGGGAGCTGTCGGGCCGCAAGCTGTCCGACTATGTCGAGCTGATGCCGGTGACGCCGTTCTACCGCCTGCTGTGGGAAGACGGCACGGTGTTCGATTACTCGAACGACGACGAAGCGCTGTTCGCCCAGATCGCCGCCAAGTCGCCGCGCGATGTCGAGGGCTACAAGAAGTTCCTCGAATACAGCGAGGGTGTGTTCCGCGAGGGCTATCTGAAGCTTGGCCATGAGGCGTTCCTCGACTTCAAGTCGATGCTGAAGGCGGCGCCCAGCCTGATGAAGTACCAGGCCTTCCGCTCGGTCTATTCGATCGTCGCGAGCTATATCGAGGACGAGCAGCTGCGGCAGGCGTTCAGCTTTCACTCGCTGCTGGTCGGCGGCAATCCGTTCAAGACGAGCAGCATCTACGCCCTGATCCACGCGCTGGAGAAGAAGTGGGGCGTGTGGTTCCCGCGCGGCGGCACCGGCGCGCTGATCAAGGGCATGGTCAAATTGTTCGAGGATCTCGGCGGCACGGTGAAGATCGGCAGCGGCGTCGAGCGTATCGAAGCGACCGACGGTCGCGTCACCGGCGTGCGCACCAAGGACGGCTGGACCGCCGACTTCGACACCGTCGCGTCGAACGCCGACGTCGTGCACACCTATGAAGCGCTGCTCGGCCACCACCCGCGGGGTAAGGCAATGACGAAATCGATGAAGCGCCGCAGCTTCTCGCCGTCGCTGTTCGTCACCTATTTCGGCCTGAAGGGCGAGCGGCCCGACGTGCGCCACCACTCGATCCTGTTTGGCCACCGCTACAAGGAGCTGCTGAAGGATATCTACAGTGGCGGCGAGCTGGCCGAGGATTTTTCGCTCTACCTCCACCACCCGACCGCGACCGATCCGGCGATGGCGCCGCCGGGGTGCAGCGCCTTCTACGTGCTGTCGCCTGTCCCGCACCGCGGCAAGCTCGACATCGACTGGGACAAGGAAGCGCCGAAATACGCCGAGACCATCCTCGACGCGCTGGAGCGGCGCATCCTCCCGGGCCTGCGCCGCGACCTGGTGACGATGCGGACGTTCACGCCCAAGGACTTCTCGACCGAGCTGAACGCGCACATGGGGTCGGCGTTCAGCCTCGAGCCGGTGCTGTGGCAGTCGGCCTATTTCCGCACGCACAACCGCGACGACGTGCTGTCCAACCTGTATTTCGTCGGGGCGGGGACGCATCCGGGTGCGGGGATTCCGGGCGTTGTCGGCAGCGCCAAGGCGACCGCGAAGCTGATGCTAGCGGACCGTCACCAAGGCCCGGTCGAGCGTCCGGCCGTCGCGGCCCCGCAGGGTGAAATAGTGACCGCCGGGTAGTGGCGGCCACAGCGCGCCGTTCAGCGGCAACGGGCGGCCGTCGACGTCGAGGCGCAGGCCCGCGGTGCCCCCGGCCACCCGCACCGCAACGCGCTGGCGGGCGGGCGGAATATCGGGGTCGAGCGCGATCACCGTGCCGTTCGCGGGACTGAGCAGGCGCGGGCGCTCCGCGTCGGCAGGCGCGACGCGGACCACCGCGAGCTCGGTGCCGGGCAGGAATAGCTCGTCGCGCGGCGGCTCGACGGCGGGCTCGAAGCGCACGCGGGCGGTGACGGTGCCGGGGTGGGGCAGGCGCGGGACGGCGCCGTCGCGGTGCAGCCACAGCATGATCTCGCGCCACACCGGCCCCGCCCCGCTGACCCCGGTCATACCCGCGCCCATCGCGTCGCCTTCGAAATTGCCGACCCAGACCGCGACCGTGAAGCGGCCGGTGAAGCCGATGCACCAGTTGTCGCGCAGCGCCTTCGACGTGCCGGTCTTGACCGCCGCCCAGAACGGCAGCGTCAGTGCATTGTCGTTGCCGAAGGTCGCGGTGCGCGCCGCGTTGTCGCCGATGATGTCGGCGACGAGGCCCGCGGCGGCGGGGCTGAGCACCTGCCGGTCCTCCAGCGTCGTCCCCGCCACCAGCCGCAGCGGCGACCAGCGCCCGCCGCGCGCCAGGCTGCGATAGGCGGCGGCCTGCTCCACCAGCGTCACTTCCGCCGAGCCGAGTGCTAGGGAGAAGCCGTAATAATCCCCCTCCCGCGCGATGCCGCGGTAGCCCGAATCGAACAGCCGGTCGCGGAAGGCGTCGACGCCGACCAGCAGCAGCGTGCGGACGGCGGGCACGTTAAGGCTGTTGCCCAGCGCCGAGCGCACGCTGACGGGGCCACGGAAGCTGCGGTCGTAGTTCTGCGGAATGTAGAGGCCGTTCGCGGTATCGAGGTCGACCGGCGCGTCGTCGAGGATCGAAGCCGGGGTCAGCAGCCGGCGTTCGAGCGCGAGGCCGTAGAGGAAGGGCTTCAGCGTCGATCCCGCCTGGCGCGGCGCGGCCGCCCCGTCGACCGCGCCGCTGGTCGAGCCCGGGCCGCCGCTGGCGACATAGGCGAGAATGTCGCCGCTGGCGTTGTCGACGACGATCGCCGCGCCGTCGCGGACGTTGCGCGGGCCGAGATCGGCGAGGCGGCGGGCGAGGATGTCGTGGATCACCCGCTGCAGCCCCGCGTCGATGGTGGTGCGGACCTCGCGCGCATCCGGCCCGAGCAACCTGGCGGCGAGCTGGGGGGCGAGGCCCGGATCGGGGACCGGCACGCGGGGCCCGAGCATCGTCGCGGCGGTCGTTTCCAGCACCGTGCAATCGGCGGGGCCAGCGCGGCAGGCGCGTTCGGCGACGCGGCGGGGCGACGCGGCGGGCGAGGGGATCAGCGCCGCCAGTACGCGCGACTGGGCGGTGTTGAGCGCCGACGGCGGCACCCCGGCGAGGCTGCGCGCGGCGGCATCGACGCCGACGAGGTCGCCGCGGAACGGCAGCCGGTTGAACCAGGCTTCGAGGATCTGGTCCTTGGTCCAACTCGCCTCGAGGGAGCGGGCGGCGCGCGCCTGCGCGAGCTTCTGTCGCCACGACCGGTTGCCGCTGGTGCCAAGCGCGGGCGACAGCAGCCCGGCGAGCTGCATGGTGATCGTGCTCGCCCCCCGGCTGGGCTGCCCGCGCAATCGGTCGCGCAGTGCCCCGCCGGTGGCGCGCCAGTCGATGCCGCCGTGCTGGCGGAAACGCTTGTCCTCCTGCGCGACGGCTGCCGCGACAAGCGGCGCGGAGATGCGCGTCAGCGGCACCCAGTCGAGGCGGCGCACCTTGGGATCGGCTCGGACGATGTCGAGCACCTCGCCGTCGCGTGCGAGCAGGCGCGCCTCGGAGCTTTGCCAGCCGGCGCGGGTCGCGTTGTAGGACGGCATGGCGGGGGGCAGGGTGGCGAGCCACAGCGCCAGCATCGCGACCGCGAGCAGGGCCGCCGCCCACCGGCCGCGGCTCACTTCGCCGCCGCCACCTCGACGGGCTGGTTCGGGACCATCGCCATCATCTCGGGCGAATACAGCGCCTCGACGCGGGTCGGCGGCAGCCGGAACACGCCCTGCGAGTTGAGGCGCAGCGTGTATTCATAGGTTATCGCGCCCTTGGGCATCGCTTCATAATGCGCGTGCACCGCGTCCTGCCGCCGCTCGACGAAGGTCGGTTGCAGGCCGGACGCGTCACCGGCGGCGAGGATCTGCGAGCGGCCGCCGAGGCTGCCGCCCTGCACCGTTGCACCGGCGGGGACGGGGTCGTTGATCACCACCCACTCGACGGCGGCGCGCGGCGTCACCGT
This sequence comes from Sphingomonadales bacterium, assembly GCA_038210595.1. Lineage (GTDB taxonomy): Bacteria > Pseudomonadota > Alphaproteobacteria > Sphingomonadales > Sphingomonadaceae > Glacieibacterium. The sequence continues at coordinate 6,525 of JBBQWN010000038.1, forward strand.
GATCCGCACGCGCATGACGTCGCCACGGCTCCACTTGGCGGGGTCGGCGCGGCTGACGACGAAGGTCTGGCGGGTGACTGCGAAGCCGCTGGCGAACGGCTTGGCGAGCGGCACCGCGGCGCGCGAGGTGACCGTCGCCCAGGGCGCGCCGGTGCCGCTGTGGGCGAGGCTCAGCGGCGCCTGGGCTGGCGGCCAGGGCAGGGTGGCGGCGGTGGGGTTGCCGATCCAGACGAAGCTCTGCCGCGCCGGGCCGACAGTGACGGTCGTCGTTCCGGTCACCGGCACGCTCTCGAACGCGGCGGAGAACTTGCGCATCGCCAGCGTGCCGACCGCGTTGGCGACGGTGGTGTCCCAGTGCCCCCGCCGCTGCTTCAGCATCAGGGCGCGCGCCAGCCCGCCGATGTCGGTCCGCCAGTCGGGCAGGGCGACGACGGCGCCCAGCAGCCGCGCCGCGGTGCTGTCGGGCGAGGCGAGCAGCTGCCACGGGTCGTCGCTCCGCGAAATCGTCAGGCGGGTGCCTTGCAGGTCGAGGCGCGCGCGCAGCTGGGTCGAGGCCGACAGCAACTTGACCTTGGCGTCGGGGATGCCGGGCAGGGTCTGCAGGATATAAGCCCAGTCGACGACGCCGCTGGTCGGCCAGGCGTCGGGGGTGACGCTGATCGGCTCGACCATCGCCGGGGTCGCGGCGCGCACGCTCGCCAGCGCCGCGACCGCGCCGAGGCGGCGGGTGGCAAGGTCGCCACCAAAGCCCATCAGCCCGGCGTCGCCGCTGGCTTTGTCGATGACGAGGACATTGGCGTGGCTGCGGCTGAGCTTGCCCGCGACGAAGGCTTGCAGGCCCGCGATCATGCGGCCGCGCGTGTCGTCGGGCAGCGGCCAGCCGGATTCGGCCGACAGGCGGACGATATAGGCGGTCAGGCTGTCGTCGCCAGCGATCCAGTCGGCGGGGAAGTAACGCACCAGCCCGTCGCCATCGAGATAGGCCGGCAGCAACGCCGCCGACCGGTCCCACATGGCGCGGTCGCCGAGCGCGACGGCGCGGCTCAGCCGCTGCTCGATACAGTCATAGGGGTAGGCCGCCATGTAGGCGCGGACGCCGGGCAGCGACCCGCCGAGCGTGCGGGCGACCGCGACGTCCAGCCCGCCGCGGCCGGGGATCGCGCCGACCGGCAGCGCCACCGGGAACTGCACCGAAGGCGACAGCTGCACCAGCGTCGATTGCCAGACCGCGACCGGCACCGCCGGGGAGACGGTCTGCGGCACCTGCACCGCATCGGCATTGGTGCCGGCGTGCGCCTCCACCTTCCAGACGATCTCGCCCATCGCCGGCGCGACGGCGCCCCAGCCGACCGTCACCGCGTCGTTGGCGGCGATGTCGACAGTCTTCGCGGGCAGCGCCGTCGCCCCGGCGAAGCCGGTCAGAGTCACCCGCATCGGCTTCGCGGTGGCGTTGCGTGCCAGCACCGTTGCCACATAGCGGTCGCCCTCGCGCACCAGCGGCGGGATTCCGGCGAGCAATTGCAGCGGCTGCGTCGTGCGGATCGTCACCTCGCCGGTGCCGAACAGGTCGGCGCCGCCGGTCGCCACCGCCACCAGCCGGAACCCCGACAGCGCGTCGCTCAGCGGTACCGCAACCCGCGCGCGGCCCGAGCCGTCGAGCGGCACGCGTGGCAGCCACAGCAGCAGCGGCCGGAAATCCTTGCGGATCAGGCCGCCGCTGTCGCCGCCGTCGCCGCCCGCCGCCACCGCCTTCAAGCCGTAGTGGCGCTTGCCCACCACCTGGCCCTGCGCGGTCGAGGTCTGCACCCACAACGGCCGCTCGCCCATCATCGCGGTCAGCACGTCCCAGCTGGAATTGTCCTGCAGTTGCAGCAGCGCCTCGTCGACCGCGGCGAACGCGATCTCCGATCCGGCGGGCAGCGCGCGGCCCGGCGGCGGCACGACGGTGATGCTCGCCTGCGCAACCTTGCGGACGCCGTATGTGGGTGCGTCGGTGGCGACTTTTACGCCGAGCCGGTGGTCGCCCCAGCCGACGCGGATCTTGGCCATGCCGAGGCGGTACGACGGCTTGGCAAGGTCGATCAGCGCGGTCGGCGAAGCGGCGTCACGCGAAATCCACGGCAGGTTCCAGCGCCGCGCCAGGTCAGCCAGCCACAGCCGCCAGCCCGCCACCCGCCCGCGCACCGCCAGCACCGAGACATAGACGTTGGGCGCATAGCCGCGCTTCAGCTTCACCTCGACGACCGGGTCCTTGCCGCTGAGGTCGGTGACGAAGCTGTCGATGACGCCGTCGCGCAATACGCTGACCAGGGCGGTGGCAGACCGGAACGGCATCCGCACCTGGAACTTCGCGGTCGCGCCGGCGGCGTACTCCGGGGCTTCGGGCACGACGTCCATGCGGTCACCGTTGTCGCCGCCGAAATACCAGTCGTCGTCGCCGGCCAGCCACACCGACTTGGTCGCCTCCGCGATCCGTCCGGCTGCGTCGCGGACCTGGGCGCGGGCGATGACCTCGCCGGACACGCCGACGTCGATGGCGCAGGCGACCAGCCCCTTGTCGTCGGACGTGCCGCTGCAGGTCTTGCCCAGCTCCTTGGTCTCGCGGCTGTTGTCATAGCTGTAGAAGCCGCCGACCAGGCGCTTGCGGTAGGAATAGGTCTCGCGGCTGAACAGCGCGACGCTGACCTTCGCACCGCGTACCGGTTTGTTGTCGAGGTCGAGCACGACCATCTTGAGCCGCAGGTCGTCGGCCTTAACCAGCCAGCCGTCGCCGGCGATGCCGACCCGGTAGCCGGCCGGATCGAGCGGCACGGTGGTGCCGGTGGTGGACACCTCGCCGTTGGCATCGTCGTAGTCCATCTCGGCGGTCAGCTGCGACGGGCGGGTGACGGGCGGCAATTTGTCGATGGTGACGCGCGCGCCGCCCTTGGGGTCGAGCGTCACCGGCTGGACGCTGGCACGCAGCGGCTTGGTGGCGGGCGCGTCGTCGCCGCCGTCGAGCGGCACGATACCCGCGACCAGCGGCTCGCCGGCGAAGCTGAAGTTGGGATAGTCGGCGACGGTGACGTCGCGCGGTTCGACCTGGGTGCGCAACTTCACCGGCGCGCGCCCGACCGCGCCGCCCGACAAATAGGTTAGCGACAGGTCGAGGGGCACGGCGGCGGGCGCGACCTGATGCGCCGCCGGCCCGCGCACCGAGGCGCGAATGGTCGGCAGGCGGAACTCGTCGACCTTGAACGTCCCCGAGACGTGGCGGTCGTCGGTCTGCCCGGTTGAACCGATCGATACCTCGTAATCCCCCAGCGCCGCGTCCTTGGGGATCGCCCATTCGCTGACCCCGGAGCCGTCGGGGCGGAGCGTCAGCGGCAGCTCCCACTGCTGGTCGTTGCCGGTGTGGCGGATGACCAGGCTGGGTTTGGCGGGCAGCTTTCTCGGCCAACCGAAGCCGCCGTCCCCGGTGGCGCGAATCAGGTGCTTGATGTGGACGGTATCGCCGGCGCGCAGCAACGTCCGGTCGAACACCGAATGCCAGATGTCCTCGCGCGTGCCATAGCCGGTCGGCAGGCTGAAATCGCCGGGCTGGATGCCGTTGTTCCAGCTGGTCAGCGTGAAGCTGTAGTCGCCCGCCGTGCGCGCGCTGATCATCAGGGGGGGCGTGCCGTACTCGCAGCTGCCGTAGCCGGCCGGGTCGGGCAGCTGGTCGCCGACGATCATGGCGCGGCCCGAGGCGTCGGTGGTGCCGCTCCACAAGAGCACGCCGGTGCAGCTGTCCAGCACCGCGATCTTCGCGCCCGCGACGACGCTCGCGTCCTTCAGCCGTGTTACCCAGGCGAGGCTGCGGCCGCGGCCCCACTGGAAATGCACCGCCATGTCGGTAACCAGCGCCCCGGCGGCGACATAGCGCGGGCCGCCCTTCGACAGCAGCGCCGCCCCCAGGCGCGGGGAGGCCAGCTCGACGACGTGGAAGCCGTTCGTCCGCAGCGGGATGCCGACTACCTCGAACGCTCGCGCGCCGCCCGGCTTGGCGATCGACAGCGTCGTCGCGGGCGCAGCCGCCTTGATCAGCGGCGTCGAGCGGGTGGTGTTGATCGTTGTGGTCTCCTTCGACCCGGCGATCGGCTCTTCATAGCTGGTGCGGTCCTCGGCGTCGTTCAGCGTGCGCAGCCACTGCGCGACATAGGCATCGCCCTCGACCGCCAGGTCGCGGCCCTTAACCGGGGCGATCTGCAGGCCCGACACCGGCGCCTCGACGCCGCGCATGGTCACCGGCAGCACGCCGCCCTCGGCCGCCTCGACGATGCCGAAGTGGCCCGCGAACTTGATCAGCGGCGGCGCGTCGCCGGTCTGTGTCGTCAGCGGGAAGCGCGCGGCGTTGGTCAGCGGCCGGCCGGCATCGTCGGCGAGCCCCGCGGGCAGCTCGACGCGGTAGGCGGCGCGCTCGTCGAACGGGCCCTTCCACTCGACCGTGTCGACGGTCTGGGCGTGGCTGTCGAACTTGGTCGCGGCGACCGCCCCGTGCGGGCCGATCAGGCGGATAGCGCCCGCCTGCGCCACCGGCACCTTGCCGGTGAACGACAGCCGCATCGCCTCCAGTGGCGAGCACGACGATGCCGCGGTCGTGCGCGAACATTCGAAGCGGGCGGCGAACGCCGAGCGTACCCGGTAGTCCTTGCGCGTGCCCGCCGCCGTCACCAGCCCGTCCGGCGAGGCGATGCCCGCGCCCCACAGCAGCGCGACGCGGCCGCCGGCCGGCAGCGCGCGGCGGCACTTCACCGCGATCACTGCCGAAGGCGGGCCGATGTCTTCGCCCTCGTATTCCGCCGCGCGCAGCCCGGCCTTGCCCAGGAAATTGCGCATCGGATAGTCGCGCTTGCTGCCCGCCATGATCTGGTCGCGGATGCTGTCGGGCTGCAGGTCGAGCGGCACGCTCTCGCCCACCCCCTCGATCCGGCAGCTGGCATGGGCGGCGATGCTGGCCGGGGTCGGGCGGGCGTTGAGGGCCAGCAGGAAGACCGCGTCCTCCTCGATGTTGCTGCTGTCCTCCTCGGGGATCGCGGCGCGCAGGTTCGGGCCGCCGGTGTCGAAGCTGAATGTCTTCGCGCCCGCCACGCTCGCGCCGCTGGCATCCTTCAGCCCGGCGTTGAGCGTGAACACGCAGCGCCGCCCGCCCGCCAGCGGCCTGGCGAAATCGATGGCATAGGTGCGCGCGTCGACCCAGCGGCCATGCGCCCCTGCCGCGCACACGCCCGCCACCGGGGCGGCGGCGCGGGGGTCGCCAAACGCCACAATCGGCGTCGTGAAGCGCAATTTGACCTGCTCCGGCCGCTCGACCGAACCGGTCGGCGAGAACAGCTCGACCGCCGCCTGCGGGCCGCTCAGCGCGCGTCCGCCAAGCAGCGCGGCAACGCCGATCAGCGCAGCGGGCAGGGCGGCGCGGAGTCGGGCCGGGAGCATCTGCGGCGATGATGCGCGGCGGCATCGGCGGGCGCAAGAAGGGTCCGGGTAATAACTGCGGGCTACAGGGTTGCTTGACTTGCGGGCGCGTCGCCGATTGATGCGTTCGGTACGTATAGGAACGAAATGCGCGTGAACGAACCACGGACAAAACTATTAGCGATTGCGTCGGGGGGCGGACACTGGGTGCAGCTGCTGCGGCTGCGCCCGGCATTCGAAGGATGCACGGTCAGTTTCGCGACCGTCCAGGCGGGTTCGGCCAGCGACGTGCCGGGGGCGGATTTCCATGTTTTCCACGACGCCAGCCGTAAGGACTGGTGGCGGATTCTCAGCGGCGGTCTCGACATCGCGCGGATCGTCTGGCGGGTGAAGCCCAACGTCATCGTCAGCACCGGCGCGATGCCGCCGCTGGCCGCGATCGTGCTCGGCCGCATGATAGGCGCGCGCACCCTGTGGATCGACAGCGTGGCCAACAGCGAGCAATTGTCGACCTCGGGCAAGATCGCTGCACGCCTTGCACACCGCACCGTGACGCAGTGGCCCAGCCTGCGGCGGCCCAGCATTCCGTTCTGGGGCACTGTCTTGTGATCTTCGTGTCCGTCGGCACGATGATGCCCTTCGACCGCCTGGTCCGCACCGCCGATGACTGGGCGGCCGCACACCCCGCGATGCCGGTGCTGATCCAGATTGGCAACGGCCGGTACGAACCCGCGCACGCGCGCTTCGTGCGGCTGCTGCCGCCGGCCGAATACGCCGCTTATGTCCGCGATTGCGCGCTGTTCGTGGCGCATGCCGGCATGGGCTCGATCATCACCGCGATCCAGGCGGGCAAGCCGCTGCTGATGCTGCCCCGCCGCGCCGACCTGGGCGAGCACAACAACGATCACCAGCTGGCGACCATCCGCAACGTCGCCGACCGGCCCGGTCTCCACCATGTCGACGACGAGGCCGAGCTCGGGCCCGCGATCGACCGGCTGCTCGCCACCGGCAGCGAGGCCCCCGCGCCGATCTCGCCGTTCGCGTCGGAGGAAATGCTCGGCAATATCCGCGCCTTCGTGCGGGGCGGCGGGTGATCGCGCTCCAACCGACCGCCGACCCGCACCGCTTTGCCCTCGATGTCACCCCGGCGCTCAGCGTCGGGCCGCCCGAAGCCCAGTTCCTGTTCGGCGGGGCGGGCCTCGCCGCCAGCGTCGCGGCGCTGGAGGCAGCGGTGGCGCGCCCGGTGGTGTGGGCGGCGGCGCAGTATCTGTCATACGCCCGGCCGCCGGCGACGCTCGACCTCGATGTCGTGGTGCCGGTGCTGGGCAAGCACAATGCCCAGGCGCGCGTCACCGGGCATGTCGGCGATACCGAGATCCTGACGGTCAACGCCGCGCTCGGGTCGCGGGCGGCCGAAGTGTCGATGCAGTGGCCGGTGGCCCCGCCCGCGCCGCCGCCCGAGGATTGCCCGGCGATGACCTATAACTGGCGGCGTGCCGACGACGACGTCAACGAACACCTCGACCTGCGCACCGTCAGCGGGCGCTTCGGGGCCGAGCGCGACGAGGGCGGGCCCAGCGGCGACGGCCGCTCGCTGCTGTGGGCGCGCCCGCGCGACCCGGGCGTCGCCATCGACCGGGTGCTGCTGGCACTGCTGGCGGACTTCCTGCCGTCGGGCGTCGGCCACGCGATCGGGCGCAGCGCGGGCGGCAACAGCCTCGACAACACCATCCGCTACGTAAGGCTGGTGGAGACCGGCTGGGTGCTGCTCGACACCCAGATCGACGCCGCGCACGCGGGGTTCGTCCACGGCTCGATGCGGTTGTTCGCTGAGGACGGCACGCTGATGGCGCTGGGCAGCCAGTCGATGATCTTGCGGATGTTTTAAGGCAGCGTCCACTTTCGCCCATTTGCGGACATCGCGTGGTCCCGTTACGTTGCCGCTGTGGATCAGGCAGTCCTACCTCCGCCAGCGCAGAAGGGCGGCACCGTTCAGTCGGCCTACCTGCACCCATACGTGTGCTTTCAGTGCCGGAAGAGCTTCAAGCGGGCGAGCCGTGTTGAGGCTGTCTTACCGTGCCCCGAGTGCGGAGGGCCAAGCGTCGGGCTGACTCGCAAGTTCAAGCCACCAAAGCGTTCTGATGTGAAACAGTGGAACAAGGTCGAGGCTTTAGTGCGACACGGCTTCTTGTTCTGGAGCGTAGGCGAACCTTATCCTGACACTCTCCAAGAGGTCGCCCCCTTCGCCGAGCGAAATGCGAACTTCATCGCGCTAGAACGCGCTCGGCGACCAGAAGCCTACCGTCAGATCGAAGCGGCTTTGTCGCTGTCCCGCTAATCGACCTCTGACCGCTAACCACCCATTCCGGACATTGGCCGGGCCGTCCGCTCGACGCTTAGCGTTTGACCAGCGTCGCCGCCGCTTCCGCCGCCGACCGTTTGTCCGTGTCCCGGTCGACGAGCAAATTAGCCGCGCGCATCCGTTCGACCGTGATGCTGCCGGCGAGCGGCCTGAGCGCGGCGAGGAACGCGGTGTCGCCCCGGCGCTGGGGCGACACCAGCAGCAGCGCGTCATAGGTCGGGATGGCGTGCTTCGGGTCGGCCAGCACGACCAGCCCCTGCGCCGCGATCCGCCCATCGCTGGAAAACGCCGAGATGACGTCCGCTGCGCCGCTGCCGAGCGCGCGGAACATGAAGGTCGGCTCATAGCTCTTGGCCTCGCCGAAGCGCAGGCCGTAGGCCGAAACGAGGGCGCGCCATTCGGGCCGCGTCTGGAACTCCAGGTCGGCGCCCAGCGTCAGCCGGCCCGAGACGCGCGCCAGGTCGGCGATGCTGCGGACGCCGAGGCGCTTCGCGGTGTCGGCGCGCATCGCCAGCACATAGGCGTTCTCGAACCCGAGCGGCCCAACGACACCGACGCCAGTAGCCTGCTCCAGTGCGGCGGTCAGGGCCGGCAACTCAAGGCGATCCGGGCGCTTCAGCACGGTCGTCGCCAGCGTGCCCGAATAGTCGACATAGACGTCGATATCGCCCGCCTGCAGTGCCCGGAAGGCGACGGCGGACCCGAGGCCGGAGCGGACCTCGACCGGGAAGCCGGCGCGTCGCAGGCGGGTAGCGATGACTTCGGCGAGGATGTATTGCTCGGAGAAGTTCTTGGCCCCGACGACGACGCGGCCCTCGGTGCTGCCGGTGCGCCCGCCGAACGCCGCGAGTGCGCCGATCAGCGCGAGACCGGCGATCCCCGCCACGATTCGCCGGCGAGACAGTGTCGCCAGCCCGCTCTCGACCAGCGCTAGCAGTGCGTCGACCGTCAGCGCCAACCCTGCTGCCGCGACGCAGCCGGTGGCGACCGCCACCCAGTCCTCGGTCTGCAGGCCGGTGAAGATGAAATCGCCCAGGCTGGTCGCACCGACCGGCGTCGCCAGCGTCGCAGCGCCGATGGTCCACACCGCCGCCGTGCGGACGCCGGCCATGATGACCGGCGCGGCCAGCGGCAGCTCCACTCGGGTCAGGCGCTGCAGCCGGGTCATGCCCAGCGCCTGCGCCGCCTCGACCGCGTCGGGGTCAACCCCGGTCAGGCCGGTCACCGCGCCGCGCAGGATCGGCAGCAGCGCGTACAGCGTCAGCGCGCACAGCGCGGGCAGGAAGCCGAGTACCGGCACGTCGAGGCCGCTCGCCATCCGAAGGCCCAGCAGCAGCGGGTAGAACAGCGCCACCAAGGCCAGCGCCGGGAACGTCTGGATCAGCGATGCGACGCCCAGCACCGCGCCCCGGCTGCGGGCGCGCGCCAGCATCAGCGCGACCAGCGGCAGCGCAATCAGCAGCGCGAGGCCCAGCGCCGCGGCGCTCAGCCCGACATGCGCCGAAAGCCTCTCGGGCAGCAGCGCCAGCGCCGAGGTCCAGCGGCTATCCACCGAGGCGCGCCAGCCGCGCCGCCTGACCCTGCGGCACCGCGATCATCGCGGCGACGTCCGGGTCCTCGTGGCCGGCGATCAGCGCCGCCGGGATGGCATCCGCCACCACCCGCCCGGCGCGCATCACCACCACCCGGTCGGCGAGCAGCAGCGCCTCCTGCATGTCATGGGTGACGATGATGCTGGTCAGGCCGAGCCGGTCGTGCAGGCTCCGGTAGCGGCTCGCCAGCCCGTCGCGGGTCAGCGGGTCGAGCGCCCCGAACGGCTCATCGAGCAGCATCAGCTTCGGCCCCGCCGCCAGCGCGCGCGCCAGCCCGACGCGCTGCCGTTGCCCGCCCGACAATTGCGCCGGCAGCCGCGCCGCAACGCTCGCCGGCAGGTCGACGAGGTCGAGCAGCTCGAATACGCGCGCTGCCATGCGCGGCGCGTCCCAGCCGAGCAGCCGCGGCACCGTCGCGATGTTTGCGGCGACATCTAGGTGCGGGAACAGGCCGACGCCCTGAAAGGCATAGCCGATGCCGCGCCGCAGCTGCACCGGGTCGGCGGCGGCGATGTCGGCATCGTCGACCCGGACCGCGCCGCTGTCGGGCACGATCAGCCGGTTGATGGTCTTGAGCAGCGTCGTCTTGCCCGATCCCGATGCGCCGACCAGCGCGACGAAGCTGCCGGCGGCGATGTCGAGTGTAACGCCGTCGAGCGCGGCGACGCTGCCGTAGCGCTTGATGACGGCGTCGAAGGCGACGGCACTCAAGCCGCCAGTGCTCGCGGCCCGAACGCCTCGGCGACGAGGCTGTAGCTGCGCTTGCGGGCGGCGTGGTCGTACAGGATGTTGACCAGCATCGCCTCGTCGGCGCCGTACTCCGCGACCGCCGCCTCGATGCCGGCGCGCACCTTTGCCGGCGTACCGGCGATGACGCGGCGGCCCGTGCTGGCGGCGTGCTCGGGGTGCTCGGCGAGCCAGGCCAGCGCCGTCTCCGGGCTCGGCACTGCGATCGAGCGGCCCATCATCAAATGCGCCATCATCATCCGCGCGCTCGACGCCAGCCGCTCGGCCTCCGCATCGCTGTCGGCCGCAACGGTCCAGAGCGCGGTCATCGTGTAGGGCTTGGCCAGGTGCGCCGACGGCTGGAAGTCGCGCCTGTAATGGGCCGCCAGCGGCGCGCCGCGGCTGTTGATGAAGTCCGCAACGCAATAGGGCAGGCCGACCTCCGCCGCCCACGCCGCGCTGTCGGGCGAGGAGCCGAGCAGCCACACCGCCGGCACTTCGGGACGCCCCGGCAGGGTCTGGGCCAGTGCTGCGAACGGATGGTCGGCGGGCAGGCTGTCGCCGAGATAGCCGAGCAGTTCCGCCAGCTGGTTGGGGAAGTCGTTCGGGGCCTGCTGGCGCCGGTCGCGTTGCATTGCGAACGCCGTGCGCTGGTCGCTGCCCGGCGCGCGGCCGAGCCCGAGGTCGACGCGGCCCGGGTACAGACCCGCCAGCAGGCTGAAGCTCTCCGCCACCTTTAGCGGCGAATAATGCGGCAGCATGATGCCACCCGAGCCGATGCGGATGCGACGCGTCGCGGCCCCGATCGCGGCGACCAGCACCTCGGGCGCGGCCCCGGCCAGCGCGGGCGAGCCGTGATGTTCGGCAACCCAGTAGCGGTGATAGCCGAGCGCCTCGGCATGGCGCGCCAGATCGAGGCTGTTGGCCAGCGCGGTGCCGCCGCTGGCCCCGGCAGGTATCGGCGTCTGGTCGAGGACGCTGAGGATCGTCATGCGGCTTCACTCCTGTCGCGGCGTGCAGGCAGCGCGGCGACAACGCGTGCGCGTTCGGCTTCGCTCATCGACCCCCAGCGCGCGATCTCGTGGAGGCTGCGCAAGCAACCTCGGCACAGCCCGGTCGTGGCGACGATCTCGCAGACAGAGGTGCAGGGCGACGCGACCATCGCGCCAATCTAGGCGCACGACAGGCCGACGGCGAGGGGCGAAGTGCAGCGTGACTATTCTGCCGCACTCGAAGTTTATTAGCCTATAATGACTGAATAGTTGGCACGCTTCACAGTTCCCGGAATCATTAACTTCGCTTTTGCAGCATCCATCGTGGGCAAATTCCTACCTCAACCGAAGCTAGAGATTCGTCGACTATCGTAAGTTGGTATAAGTAGTATAGCAATAAACAATATGTAGATAAACATTACTACAACAATAACGTCTAGCCTCTTTCAGAGCTTAAACAAGCGACATATGTGTCGCTTGCTTGTCTGTGCGGGGCCGCCACATTCAAACGTCACATCCCAACTTGGCTCTGCTCTGGCGAGTGCGAAACAGGGAGGATGCCATGTCACATTCAGCTTACCGGATTCCCGTCATCGTCGGCCGCTCGCGGCGCGGCGTTACCTTTGCGGCCGGGGTAGTGGCCGCGACGCTGCTTGGTAGTTCAGCGCAAGCGGCTCTGGTCAGCGCTTGTACCGGCGCCAGTCTGCCGCCGTCGCGCCTGACTTCGATCCTGACGCCGCTGGTCACTGGCATCTTCACGCCGCTGACCGGCATTCCGATCATCGGGCCGACGTTGCTGGGCGGGGTCGGCGGCATCGTCACCAACGCCACGTCGGGCGGCAATATCTCGCTCGACGTGCTCGACCTGAATACCGGCACCGTGATCGACCCGGCCGAGAACTGCGCGACGCAGTCCGACAGCTTCACGCTCGAGACCGCTGCCGGCATCGCCATCGGCGGCAACTCGATCACTGGCCTCGGCAGCGGCGCGGCCGCCTCGGCGGGCACGCTCGGCTCGATCGCGTTCGGCAACGGTGCCAGCACCTCGGGCGCTGCGACCGACAGCATCGCGCTGGGTGCGCGCGCCTCGGCGACTGCCGCCAACAGCATCGCGATCGGCTCGGATTCGACCGCGACCCGCGGCGCGCTGACCGGCTATGCCGCGCCCGGCGTCGCCGGCCCGCAGAACTCGGTCGGCGAATTCTCGGTCGGCGCGCCAGGTGCGGAGCGCCAGATCACCAATGTCGCCCCCGGCTCGCAGCCGACCGACGCGGTCAACCTGGCGCAGGTAACAAATGCGATCAGCGGCGCGGCAGCGGCGGTGCCGATCCAGTATTCCAACCCGGGCACGCCGACGACTCCCAACGGCGGCACCCCGACCAACGATGTCACGCTGGTCGGCGGCGCGGCCGGCGCGGTGACGCTCCACAATGTCGCGCCGGGCGTCCTCGCCTCGGGCTCGACCGACGCGGTCAACGGCGGCCAGTTGTTCGACACCAATGCGCAGGTGACGACCAACACCACCAATATCGCGACCAACACGGCCAACATCGGCGGCAATACAACCGCGATCACCAACCTCAACAACGGCACGGCCGGCATCGTCCGCCAGGTCGGCGGCGCGCCGGGCAGCGGCACGATCACCGTCGGCGCGCAGACCGCCGGCACGCTGGTCGACTTCACCAACAGTGGCAGCGCCACCCGGGTGCTGACCGGGATCACCGCCGGAGCGCTGAACGGCATCTCGACCGATGCGGTCAACGGCAGCCAGCTGTTCGCGACCAACCAGAACGTCACCACCAACACGACCAACATCGCCGGCAACACGTCGTCGATCACCAACCTGACGACCAACATCAACGGCGGCACTATCGGCCTGGTCCAGCAGACCGGCGGCAGCCCGGGGTCCGGCCAGATCACGGTCGGCGCGGCGACCGGCGGCACCTCGGTGTCGATCGCCGGGACCGGCGGCACCCGCGTGCTGTCGGGCCTGTCGGACGGTGTCGCGGGCAGCGATGCCGCGACGGTCGCGCAGCTCGCCACGGTTACCGGTGGCGCACTCAACGCGGTCCAGTACGACGTCATCGGCGGCACCCGCCAGAACAGCGTCACGCTGGTCGGCGGCGCGGCCGGGCCGGTCGAGGTCAACAACGTCGCCGACGGCACGGTATCGGCGGGCTCGACCGACGCGGTCAACGGCGGCCAGCTGTTCACCACCAACGG
>JBBQWN010000039.1:0-19327 GCA_038210595.1 Sphingomonadales bacterium
TTTCAACACCACCAAGGGCTATGGCTTCATCGCTCCGGACGGTGCCTCCAAGGACGTTTTCGTCCACATCAGCGCCGTTGAGCGCGCCGGCCTCGACGGCCTGAACGAGGGCCAGAAGGTCAAGTTCGACGTCGAGAACGATCGCCAGGGCCGCGCCTCGGCCGTCAACCTGTCGCTCGCTTAAGTCGCCTGTGGCGAAGGAAGAAGCCCTCAAGGTCGAAGGCGTGATCTCGGAGATCCTGCCCGACGGCCGGTTCCGGGTGAAACTGGAAAACGACCACGAGATCATCGCCTATACGGCCGGCAAGATGCGCAAGAACCGCATCCGCTCGATCGTCGGCGACCGGGTGCACGTCGAAATGACGCCCTATGATCTCGACAAGGGCCGCATCGTCTTCCGCGAGAAGACCGCGCCGATGCCGATGAACCAGAGACGGTTCTTCCGGCGCTGACCGGCTGAACAATAAGGCCGTGAACGCACTTCGCGTTCGCGGCCTTATTTTCAGACTCGGGCAAGCCCGGGCGGCGGCCGCGGCGATTTTCCCGCCGCGAGCCGTCCGACGGCGCGGCTTTGCCGCGACGCCCTCCCCTACTGAAGCTCGAAATCCTCGACCGCCGGGGCCCGCGTCGCGTTCCAGTAATCGACCAGCGCGAACGGCCAGTTCTGGCTGACGCGGCCCGATTTCGACTTGTACCAGCTCGACACGTCGGGCGCGCCCCAGGCCATTTTCGCGTTCGCGGCATCGACCTTCAGGTTGAACGCGTCGTGGACGTCCTGCCGGGGCGCCATCGCCGTGGCCTTGCCCTCGACCAGCAGTTTCAGGCAGCCGAGGATGTAGTTCACGCTGGCTTCCGAGAAGAACACGATCGAGCCGTTGACGACGATGTTGGTGTTCGGCCCGTAGATGCAGAAGAAGTTCGGGAAGCCCGGCATCGTCATGCCCAGATAGGCGCGCGCGTCCTCGCCCCACTCGGCGTGCAGGTCGCGGCCATGCTCGCCGGTCACCGTCATCGGCATCAGGAATTCCGACGCATAGAAGCCGGTGGCGTAGATCAGCACGTCGGCCTCCACCAGCCGGCCGCTCGCCAGCCGCACGCCCGCCGGCTCGATGGCCGCGACCGGGTCGGTGACCAGTTCGACATTGTCGCGCTGCAGCGCCGCCGCCCAGACGCCGTTGTCGATCAGCATGCGCTTGCCGCCCGGCGCATAGGGCGGAATCACCTTGGCCAGCAGATCGGGGCGGCCGGCGAACTGTTCGCCGAGCGACGCCTCCAGAAAGCCGCGCAGTTCCGCATTCATCGGCGACAGCGAGCCGGGCTCGTCCCAGCCATCCTCCTTCGACACCGCGGGCAGCAGGAACTCGGTCAGCGACCAGAACAGCGCGAACCGGTACCAGTTCGAATAGAAGGGCGCGTAGCGGAGCAGCCATTGTTTCCCCGGCGCGACGGCATCGTGATAGAAAGGCTGGGGCAGCAGCCACGGCGGCGTGCGCTGGAACACGGTCAGCTGTTCGACCTTCCCGACGATCTCCGGCACGAGCTGGAAGGCGGACGCGCCGGTGCCGATGACGGCGACGCGCTTGCCCGTCAGCTCGACCTCGTCGCGCCACAGTGCCGAGTGAAAGGCGGGTCCCGCGAAGCTGCCGACGCCGGGCAGATCGGGCAGCTTGGGCCGGTTGAGCTGCCCCACCGCGGCGATCACGGCGCGCGCGGTCAGGACCTCGCCGTCGTGCAGCCGGACGCGCCACGCCTCGCCGTTCCACGTCGTGCAATCGACGCGGGTGTCGAAGCGGATATGCTCGCGCAGCCCGTATTTATCGACGATGCGCTCGAAATAGCCCTGCAGCACCGGCGCGGTGGAATAACGGTAGGGCCATTCGTGCGCCGGCTCGAACGAGTAGCTGTAGAGGTGGTTGGGCGTGTCGACCCGCGCGCCGGGGTAGCGGTTGGCCCACCAGGTGCCGCCGACCTTGTCGCGGCTTTCGAGGATCGTGAACGGCAGCCCGGCCTGCTTCAGCGCGACGCCGGCCAGCAGCCCCGACATGCCGGCGCCGACGATCACCACCGGCCACGCGGCCTTGGCATCCGGCGTCGCGTCGATGGTCACCCGCGTCGGCTGCGGCAGGCCGTCGAGATGGAGTTCCTGGGTCAGCAATTCCTCATAGGCGGCGGGGATCTCGACACCCGCGACATAGGTCATCGCGGCGCGCACCGTGTCGGCGGACGGGCGCGGCAGGTCCGGGAAGCCGGCGTCGCGCCAGCGGATCAGATGCTCCGCCGCCAGCGCCCGGGCGCGTTCCTGCTGCTCGGGCGGAATGCCCTGCTGCTCGTCGCCGAACACCGTAAGGTCGGCGACCGGCGGCTTGAAACCGCTCAGGTGATCGGCATTGCCGGTCAGGTGGATCAGGCTGGCGAGCAGCGAGGGCGTGTGCGCCTGTTCGAGCGCCGCGCGGATCGCCGCCTCGTCATCGCTGAACCGTTCGGTCATGCGCTCACTCCCAAGGCTGTTTTTTTGCAGCCTAACGTGCGCGTCAACCGATGGCGACCCCTTAGCCGAGCGTCTTCTTCAGGAAGGCGACGCTGTCGTCGAGCACCGGGGCCTTGCCGCGGAACGGCTTCGACAGCGCCAGCACCAGCCCGATATGGCCGAGCTTGGGATACTGGATCACCGTCGCCGATGCGCCCGCGGCGGTCAGCTTCGCCGCCAGCGCCGTGGCGTTGCGGGGGCGGACCGTATCGTCCTCGGTGCCGGTCAACAGCAGCGACGGCGGCGCCTTGCCGCTGGCGAACGTGATTGGCTGCGTCAGCTTCGGGTCACGCTCCTGGCCGAACGCGGCCTCTGCCGAACCGCCGGGTTCGAACGGGTAGAAGTCGTAGGGGCCAGCGAGGCCGACCAGCGCCTTGATGCTGCCCGGCGGCACGCGGCCCGGCTCCAGCGCCAGCATCGCGGCGATATACCCGCCCGCCGAATGGCCCGCGACCGCGATCCGCGCCGGGTCGCCGCCGAACTTCGCGACGTTGTTGCGGACCCAGGCCAGCGCCGCCTCGCCGTCGGTGACGAAGGCCGGGAAGCGCACCTGCGGCACCTTGCGATAATCTGGCACGACGACGACGAAACCGCGCGCCGCGAAGGCATGACCGACGAAGCCATAGCCACCGCGGTCGCCGTCGTGCCAGCCGCCGCCATAGAAGAACACCAGCACCGGCGCGTTCTTGGCATCGACCGGCGCATAGACGTCGAGGCGCTGCAGCGGGTCGCTGCCAAAGGCGATGCCGTCCCCGGTCTTGACCGTGCCGCCGTCGCCCGGCGTCAGGTTGTTGAGCGTCTTCAGCGTGCCGAGGCCGGTGCAGCCCGACAGCAACGCGGCCGCCGCGCCGGACAGCGCCAGCCCGATCCCCGTCCGCCGTGAAATCAACGCCATGCCACCCTTCCCCCTGTTGTCATCCCCGCCTACGCTGGGATGACAGGGAGAGACAATGCCTATCCACGTTGCCGCGACCACCGCCGTCCTGCTTGCCGTCACGACAGCGCCGGCTGCCGCAGCCGCGGTGTCGCCCGCCGAACTGCGCGCGACGATCGCGCAGCTGGTCGGCTTCGGCACGCGCCACACGCTGTCGGACCAGGCCTCGGCGACGCGCGGCATCGGCGCGGCGCGAACCTATGCGGCGGCGCGGTTCGCGGCGATTTCGGCCGGGTGCGGCGGCTGCCTGACCATCGAGCAGCCCGAGCAGGTGGTCGAGGGCAAGCGCATCGCGACGCCGACGCGGCTGGTCGATGTGCTCGCCGTCCAGCGCGGCAGCAGCGATCCGGAGCGGGTGGTGATCATCTCCGGGCATATCGACAGCCGCAATTCCGACCCGCTCGATGCGACCGGCGACGCGCCCGGCGCCAACGACGACGGCTCGGGCACGGCGGCGGTGATCGAGGCGGCGCGGGTGCTGGCGGGCCGCCGGTTTCCCGCCACCATCGTCTATGCGGTGCTGTCGGGCGAGGAGCAGGGCCTGTACGGCGGCAAGCTGCTCGCCGCGACCGCCAAGGCCAGGGGCTGGCGCGTCGAGGCGGTGCTGAACAACGATATCGTCGGCAACACCACCGGTTCCGGCGGCGCGAAGGACGACCGCACGCTGCGGGTGTTCAGCGAGGGCACCAAGGCCACCGAGACGCCGGAGCAGGCGAACGGCCGGCGCTACAACGGCGGCGAGGTCGACAGCCCGTCGCGGCAGCTGGCACGCTTCGTCGCCGCGCTCGGCCCCAAGGCCGGGCTGACCGTCGAGATGGTCTATCGCACCGACCGCTACAGCCGCGGCGGCGACCAAGTCGAGATGCTCGCCGCCGGCTACCCGGCCGTGCGCCTGACCGAGCGGCAGGAGAACTATGACCGCCAGCACCAGAATGTCCGGGTCGAGGCCGGCCGCCGCTATGGCGACACGATCGACGGCGTCGACTTCGCCTATCTCGCCAGGGTGACCCGGCTGAACGTGGCGGCGCTCGCCGCGCTCGCCGCCGCGCCGGCGC
Source organism: Sphingomonadales bacterium (assembly GCA_038210595.1). Taxonomy (GTDB): domain Bacteria; phylum Pseudomonadota; class Alphaproteobacteria; order Sphingomonadales; family Sphingomonadaceae; genus Glacieibacterium. Next base: position 4,517 of record JBBQWN010000039.1, read on the forward strand.
CGCCGGCGGGCGTCACGATCGAGGGTGCGGTGTCGCCCGACACGGTGCTGAAATGGCAGCCGGTGCCCGGTGCGGCCCGCTATGTCGTCTGGTGGCGCAAGACCGACAGCCCGCGCTGGCAGTTCAGCCGCGACGCCGGCACCGCGACGACACTGACGCTCAAGGGCATCGACATCGACAGCTGGTTCTTCGGGGTGTCCGCCGTTGCCGCGGACGGGTCCGCAAGCCCGGTGGTGTTCCCGGGCGCGGCGGGGGCGTTCTAGGCCGCCGCGCGCGCCGCCAGCCAGCGTTCGAGCCACTTGATCGAATAATCGCCGGCCTGAAATTCCGGGTCCTCGATCAGCGCCTGGTGGAGCGGGATCGTCGTCTTGGGGCCGTGGATGACATATTCCTCCAGCGCGCGGCGCAGGCGGGCGATGCAATCCTCGCGGGTCGCGCCGAACACGATCAGCTTGGCGATCAGCGAGTCGTAATAGGGCGGGATGCGGTAGCCGTCGTAGAGCGCGCTATCGACGCGGACGTGCAGCCCGCCCGGCGCGTGATAGTCGGTGACCCGGCCCGGCGCGGGCACGAAGGTCGCGGGGTCCTCGGCATTGATCCGGCATTCGATGGCATGGCCCTCGAGCCGCACCTGCTCCTGCGTCACCGACAGCGGCAGGCCGGCAGCAATGCGGATCTGCTCGCGCACCAGGTCGATGCCGCTAATCGCCTCGGTCACCGGATGCTCGACCTGCAGGCGGGTGTTCATCTCGATGAAGTAGAATTTCCCGTCCTCATAGAGGAACTCCATCGTGCCGGCGCCGCGGTATTCCAGCTTGGCCACCGCCCGCCGGACGACCTCGCCCATGGCGCTGCGCTCGGCGGCGCTGAGCGCGGGGGACGGCGCTTCCTCCAGCACTTTCTGGTGGCGGCGCTGCAGCGAACAGTCGCGCTCGCCCAAGTGGATGGCGCCGCCCTTGCCGTCGCCGAACACCTGGAATTCGATGTGGCGCGGCTCGCTCAGGTATTTCTCGATGTAGACGGTGTCGTCGCCGAACGCCGCCTTGGCCTCCGACTTCGCCGCGGCGATCAGCGCGGCCGCACTCTCGGCGTCGGGGATGACCTTCATGCCGCGCCCGCCGCCGCCGGACGCCGCCTTGACCAGCACCGGGTAGCCGATGCGGTCGGCGACCGCGATCGCTTCCTCGGTGGTCGCGACCGGGCCGTCGCTGCCCGGCACCAGCGGCAGGCCGAGCTGCGCGGCGGTGCGCTTCGCCTCGATCTTGTCGCCCATGCGGCGGATATGGTCGGGCGTCGGCCCGATCCAGACGATGTTGTGCTCCTCGACGATCTCGGCGAAGCGCGCGTTCTCGCTGAGGAAGCCATAGCCCGGGTGGATCGCGTCCGCCTGGGTCAGTTCGGCGGCCGAGATGATGTTGGGCACGTTCAGATAGCTGTCGGTGGCGGACGGCGGCCCGATGCAGATCGCCTCGTCGGCCATGCGCACGTGCATCGCGTCGGCGTCGGCGGTGGAGTGCACGGCCACGGTCTTGATGCCGAGCTCGCGGCAGGCGCGGTGGACCCGCAGCGCGATCTCGCCGCGGTTGGCGATCAGGATCTTGTTGAACATTATTCGATGACGACCAAGGGCTCGTCGTACTCGACCGGCTGCTCGTTCCGGATGCAGATGCGCACGACCTTGCCGGCGCGCGGCGCGGTGATCGGGTTCATCACCTTCATCGCCTCGACGATCAGCAGCGTGTCGCCCTCCTTGACGCTCGCGCCTTCGGTGATGAACGGCGGGCTGGTCGGATCGGGCGTCAGATAGGCGGTGCCGACGATCGGCGAACGGACCAGGCCGGGGTGCGACTTCACGTCATCGACCGCGGGCGCGGCCGGGGCCTCGGCAGTCGCGGCGGGGGCCACCGCCCAGATGTTGCCGGCGGCCGGCGGCGGCCCGCCGAACGTCTGCGGCTTGCGGACGACGCGAATCCGCCGCTCGCCGTCGGCGACCTCGATCTCGGTCAGTTGCGTCGAATCCAGCAGCTCGGCGAGTTCGCGCACCAGCGCGGTATCGACCTGCATGCCTGTACCCTCGGTCATTGAATCCCCATCGTTCGGCCCGCGTGCCTGAGTGTCAGAATGTCGCGGCGGCGTCCAGCGCGAGCCGGTAGCCGAGCGCGCCGAACCCGGCGATGGTTCCCCGGGCCACCGGTGCCAAGTGGCTGCGATGCCGGAAGCTTTCGCGCGCGTGCGGGTTCGACAGATGGACCTCGATCACCGGCGTCGCGATTGCCTTGACCGCATCGCGCAGCGCCACCGACGTGTGGGTCAGGCCGCCGGCGTTGAGGATGACGGCCTTCGCCCCGCGGCTGGCAGCCTCGTGCAGCCAGTCGATCAGATGCCCCTCATGGTTCGACTGCCGCAGGTCGGTGGCGAGACCGAGCGTCGCCGCATGGTCCTCCAGCAGGCTCGCGATGTCGTCGAGCGTGTCGCGGCCATAGATTTCCGGCTCGCGCGTGCCGAGCAGGTTGAGGTTCGGGCCGTTGAGCACGAACACGAGGTTGCTGGCATCGGTCACCGTGCGGCTTATATGGGCCATTCCCCGCCCCGTCACCCCTGAGGCCATGACCCTGAGCATCATCATCAACGGCGAGAGCCGCGCCGTGCCCGCCGGCACCACGATCGCGGCGTTGCTCGGCGAACTGGGCCTCGATGCCACCAAGGTGGCGGTCGAGCGCAACCTGTCGATCGCGCCGCGGTCGGCGTTCGGGGCGACGCGGCTCGCCGACGGCGACCGGCTGGAGATCGTGCATTTCGTCGGCGGCGGCCAAGGGTCCAGCGCTGATGACGATGACGGCTGGGCGGTCGCAGGCAAGCGCTTCACGTCGCGCCTGATCGTCGGCACCGGCAAGTACAAGGACTATGCCCAGAACGCGGCGGCAGTCGTCGCGTCAGGGGCGGAGATCGTCACCGTCGCCGTACGCCGGGTCAACGTCACCGATCCGGGTCAGCCGATGCTGACCGACTATATCGACCCGAAGCAATACACCTACCTGCCCAACACCGCCGGCTGCTTCACCGCCGACGACGCGGTGCGGACGCTCAGGCTGGCGCGCGAGGCGGGCGGCTGGAAGCTGGTCAAGCTCGAGGTGCTGGGCGAGGCGCGCACGCTTTATCCCGACATGGCGGAAACGCTGGTGGCGACCAAGACGCTGGTGGCGGAGGGCTTCGACGTCATGGTCTATTGCGCCGACGATCCGATCGCGGCGAAGAAGCTGGAGGATTTGGGCGCCTGCGCGATCATGCCGCTGGGCAGCCTGATCGGCTCGGGGCTGGGGATCCAGAACCCGGTGACGATCCGCATGATCGTCGAGGGCGCGAAGGTGCCGGTGCTGGTCGACGCCGGCGTCGGCACCGCGTCCGAGGCATCCGAAGCGATGGAGCTGGGCTGCGCCGGCGTCCTGATGAACACCGCCATCGCCGAAGCCAAGGACCCGGTGCTGATGGCCCGCGCGATGAAGCTGGCGGTCGAGAGCGGGCGGCTGGCGTACCGTGCGGGCCGCATGGCACGCCGCCGCTACGCGGACCCGAGTTCACCGCTGGCGGGGCTGATTTAGCCCGCCAGCGCCGCCAGCACCTCCTCGTAGAGCGCGCGCTTGAACGGGACGATCAGCGCGCTCAGCTGCGCGCGGTCGGCCCATTGCCAGGCGCGGAACTCGGCGTGCTGCGTGTCGATGCGGACGTCCGCATCGGTCCCTAGGAAGCGCATCGCGAACCATTTCTGGCGCTGGCCGCAGTAACGGCCCTTCCAGATCGTGCCGATCAGATCGTCGGGCAGGTCGTAGTAGAGCCACTCCTCGGTCTCGGCGGTGATCTCGACGAGGTGCGCCGGCACGCCCGTCTCCTCCTCCAGCTCGCGCAGCGCGGCGGTGCGCGGGTCCTCGCCGTCGTCGATGCCGCCCTGGGGCATCTGCCACGCCTCCAACGTCGAATCGAGGCGCTGGCCGACGAACACCTGGCCGTCCGCGTTCATCAGCATGATGCCGACCCCGGCGCGATACGGGAGCCCGGACTTGTGGGTACGGGTCACTCGGCGGCTTCGGCCATGGCGGGGGCGGCCGCGGCCTCGCTGAGCAGCGCGCGCAGGTCGGCCAGGCAGCCCATCAGGTCGTCCTGCGCCGACGGGATTGCACCACGAATCGTCATGCAGCCGTGGATCTGGCCCGCCGCCTCGCGGAAGATGGTGCGGACGCCGTGGCTGATCAGCTTGCCGGCATAGGCGCGGCCCTGGTCGCGCAGCGGGTCGAGGCCGCAGGTGAACACCATGGCCGGCGGCTGGCCCGCGACATCGTGGAGATGCGGCGAGGCATAGGCATGGCCGAGGTCCGCCGCGCCCATATAATGCTCGGTGAACCACATCATGCCGTCGCGGGTCAGCAGATAGCCGTCGGCGAATTCGTCCATCGAGCCGCCGCTCGCGGTCATGTCGACGCCGGGATAGATCAGCCACTGCGCCAGGATCGGAACGCTCAGCTTGCCGTGCAGCTGCTGCGCGATCACCGCCGCCAGGTTGCCGCCGGCGCTGTCGCCGGCCGGGATCAGACCGGTGACCGGATGGCCGATGTCGCGGGGGCTGGTCGCCAGCCACTCGGTCGCGGCCAAGCAATCCTCGGTGGCGGCGGGGAACGGATGCTCGGGTGCCAGCCGGTAGTCGATGCTGACCACCGTGACGCCGAGCGAGCGCGCGATCTCGGCGCACAGCGAATCATGCGTCTCGAGGTCGCCGATCACCCAGCCGCCGCCGTGGTAATAGGCCAGCACCGGGCCGGGGCCTGGGTTGGCGGCGGCGGTGTAGATGCGCGCCGGGATGGTGTGGCCGTGGCCGCTCGGGATCTGCACGTCCGCAACGCGGGCGAGGTCGCCGCGCGGCCGCTCCATCATGCCGCCCATCGCCCGCATCATCGCGCGGGCGGCCTCGGGCGTGCCCTCGTGCATCGGCGGCCCGGGCTGGGCGGCGAGCAGGTTCAGGATGTTCTGCACGTCGGGACGGACATAAGGCATGGCGCGACTCTCCCCAGAGATTTGCGCCGAGCATAAGCGTGCGTGGCGCGGCGCGCCAAGCGCCGAAGTCGGGCGGCTATTGCGGGGCCGGTGGCGGGGAAGGCGGCGGCGGCGCTACGCCGGGCTTCGGCACCGGCTTTTGCTTCGGCGGCGGCGGCGCGGTCGGGTCGGGCGCGGGCGGCATGCCGGTTTCGCCGGTCATCTTGATCGGCGCGTCGGGCGGCGGCGGCGCCAGCGAATCGACCCCGCTGGCAGGCTTCTTGGCCAGCCCCGGCGTCGCCACCAGCAACATGGCCGCGGCGGCGATGGCAGCGGCCCTCAGCACTGGCACGGTGCCGACGTGACGCTGACCACCGCGCCGTTGGCGAGATCGATGACCTGATCGAAGCAGCCGTCGGGCCGCCGGATACGCTGCCGGATATGGCGGTCGTCGATCTTGGTGGTGCACAATACCGTAACCTGCCCGGCCTGCGTCAGCTGGAAATACGGGCTCGGCTGGCCCCAGGCGCTGCCGGCGACGGCGGGGCGGAGATAGGCGGCCGGGTTGCCGCCGTTGCTCCAGCGGCTCAATGCGGCCGGCTTGACCGGGGCCGCGACCACCTTGCTGCGCGAATAGTCGATGCGGTTGTTCAGCACCTCCGACGGCACCCAGTAAAGCGCGCCCTCGCCGGTCTGGTTGAAGACGCGGACCAGCACGTCGCCGGTCTTGCAGATGGTGCCGTCGATGGCGAGCTTGCCGCTCTGGTAGAATTGGCGCGGCGAGCTGAGGCACGAGATGTTGCGGTTGGCGATGGCGTTCTGCTGCTCCGCATCGCGCGCCGAGCCGGAGGTATAGTCCTTCCAGACCGCCACGCCCTTGTCGAACCACACCGGCACCGCGGAGATCAGCGGCACGACGATGGCGGGCACCAGCAGCAGCTGGCGCAGGCTGGGCCCGGACTTGGCAGCCGGCGCGGCGGTTTCGGCGGTCGATGCGGCAGCAACGTCGGGCATGGATAACCCCCAGGAGGACGAACGATCGGCGCGGCCCTGCCTTGTTACCGGTGAGCCTAGCCGATTCCGGTAAAGCGATTGCTAACGGCAGCCGCCAACCACTTGGCCGCATGGGCAGCGGCGGCGCGCGGGGCTAGGAATGCCCCGGTGTTCGCGCTCGTCCACCATCCCGATTACGTCGCGCCGCTGCCGCCCGGGCACAGCTTCCCGATGGACAAATACGGGCTGTTCATGGCGGCGCTGCGGGCCAGCGGCGCGGCGTTCGAGGCGCACACGCCGGAACCCGTGCCGGATGCGTGGTTCACGGCGGTGCACGACCCCGCCTATGTCGCCGCCGTGCTGGGCGGCACGCTGAGCCGCGAGCAGGAACGCCGCATCGGCTTCCCGGTGACGCCGCGCATGGTGCGGCGGTCGCGGCTGGTGTCGGGCGGCACGCGGCTGGCCGGGCGACTGGCGCTGGCACGCGGCTTTGCGGTCAACAGCGCCGGCGGCAGCCACCACGCACTGCCCGAGGGCGGCGCTGGCTATTGCATCTTCAACGATCTCGCCGTCGCGGGCGCGCGGCTGCTGGCGGAGGGCGCGGTGGCACGGCTGCTGATCGTCGACCTCGACGTCCACCAGGGCGACGGCACCGCCGCGATCTTCGCACGCGAGCCGCGAGTCGCTACCTTCTCGATGCACGCCGCCAAGAACTTCCCGGTCCGGAAGCAGGTCTCGACCCGCGATGTCGAGCTGCCCGACGGGATGGGCGACGACGCGTATCTCGCCCTACTGGCGGAGGAACTGCCCCGCCTCCTCGACGCGCAGGCGCCCGGCCTCGTGCTCTACCAGGCCGGCGTCGACCCCCACGCCGACGACCGGCTCGGCCGGCTGGCGCTCAGCGACGCGGGCCTGCAGGCCCGCGACAGCTACGTCGTCCAAGAGTGCCGGGCGCGCGGCATACCCGTCGCCGCGACGCTCGGCGGCGGCTACGGCGCCGACCGGGCGGAGGTGGCGGCACGGCACGTCCGCGGCGTGCTGGCGATGGCGGCGGCGGCGGCCCGCTATCCATCTCCCTAACAAAACTTCTTGGCCCGCCACTTTCGAGAGGCGTAGAGCGGCGGCAACAAATTCCTTGGGATGAGTGAATGGCAACGGCCTTCAGCGACGTCTTCGACAACCAGAACAACAAGCCCGCCGAAGCCGAGGCGGTGGTGGTCCGCTTTGCCGGGGACTCGGGCGACGGGATGCAGCTGACCGGCGGCCAGTTCACTTTGTCGTCGGCGCTCAGCGGCAACGACTTCGCGACCTTCCCCGACTTCCCGGCCGAGATCCGCGCGCCGCAGGGCACGACGTTCGGCGTGTCGGCGTTCCAGATCAACTTCGGCTCGGTCGACATCGAGACCGCGGGCGACGAGCCCGACGTGCTGGTGGCGATGAACCCGGCCGCGCTGAAGACCAACATCGGCGCGCTGAAGCGCGGCGGCCTGGCGATCATCGACAGCGGTGAGTTCGGCGCGCGCAACCTCGCCAAGGCCGGCTACGGCGTGAACCCGCTGGAGGACGGCAGCCTGGCGCAGTGGCAGGTGCTGGCCTTCGACATCAGCGCGCAGACGCTGGCCGCGGTGAAGCCCTATGGCCTGGGCAACAAGGAAGCGCTGCGCTGCAAGAACATGTGGACGCTGGGGCTGGCGCTGTGGATGTTCGACCGCGACCGCAAGCCGCTGATCGACTGGCTGACCGCCAAGTTCTCGAAGAACCCGCTGCTCGCGGAGGCCAATGCCGCCGCGCTGAACGCCGGCCATGCGTACGGCGAGACGGCCGAGATCGGCGGGCCGCTGAAGCAGTACCATGTCGACGCCGCGGTGGCGGAGCCGGGCTATTACCGCACCGTCACCGGCGGCGAGGCGCTGGCGCTGGGGCTGGTCGCGGGCGCCAAGCTGGCGGGGCTGGAGATGTTCTTCGGCTCGTACCCGATCACGCCCGCCTCGCCGATCCTGCACAACCTCGCGCGCCTGAAGGAGTTCGGCGTCACCACCTTCCAGGCCGAGGACGAGATCGCCGCGATCTGCTCCGCCATCGGCGCGAGCTATGCCGGGCAGCTGGGCGTCACCTCCTCGTCCGGCCCCGGCATCGCGCTGAAGGGCGAGGCGATGGGCCTGGCGATCATCACCGAGCTGCCTTTGGTCATCGTCAACTCGCAGCGCGGCGGGCCGTCGACCGGCCTGCCGACCAAGACCGAGCAGTCCGACCTGTACCAGGCGGTCTATGGCCGCAACGGCGACGCGCCGCTGGTGGTGCTGGCGACGCGCGCGCCATCGGATTGCTTCGACGTGGCGATCGAGGCGTGCCGGCTGGCGACGCAGTTCATGACCCCGGTGATGGTCCTGACCGACGGCTATATCGCCAACGCCGCCGAGCCGTGGCGCGTCCCCGACCGCGCCGAGTTCACCGCCTTCCCGGTCGACTTCGACTATGAGCCCGGCGCCGACGGCCGCGTGCTGCCCTATGAGCGCGACCCGGAGACGCTGCGCCGCCACTGGATCCGCCCGGGAACGCCGGGCCAGATGCACCGCATCGGCGGCATCGAGAAAGCCATCGACACCGGCCACATCAACTACGAGCCCGCCAACCACCAGGCGATGACCGACATCCGCAAGGCCAAGATCGACGGCATCGCGCGCTACATCCCGGCGCAGGAGGTCGACAACGGCCTGGCGTCGGGGCGGTTGGCAGTCGTCGGCTGGGGCTCGACCTACGGCGCGATCCGCAAGGGCGTGCAGCGCGCCCGCGCTAAGGGCCAGGACGTCGCCCACATCCACATCCGCCACATCTGGCCGCTCCCCGCCAACCTCGGCGCGCTGCTGCGCGGTTATGACAAGGTGCTGGTGCCGGAGATGAACACCGGCCAGCTGAAGACCATCCTGCGCGACCAGTTCCTGGTCGACTGCAAGCCGCTCAACAAGGTCAGCGGCCACCCCTTCAAGATCGCCGAGATCGAAGCCGCCATCGACGGGATGCTCGAATGAACGCAACCAGACTGATTTGCGCGATACTGGCTTTCGGCGCCGTAAGCGTGGCGAAAGGCCAGCCCGCAACCAACGTTGCTGGAGTGAGTGCCATCTTGGCAGGGCTTCCGAGCGAACTCCTCAGCGCGGCGAAGCTCCAGACTTCCGATCCGACGGTCGTCACCTATTTCCCAAGACGGCTCGGCGCTGATCCGATGACCGGCGTCGTGTCGACACCGATCAAGGACATCGCAAGTCTCGATGCCCTCCGCGGGAGCGCGCGGGAAGCTTTCCACGAAGCGGGTATCCGCAAGGTAATTGCCGAAGGGGTATTCACGACACCGTCGCTGCCCGGCGCAACCGGCGTGTATGGCGAATACAGCACCGGTTCCGGTTTCAAGCAGAGTTGGCTCATCGAGCATGGCGGCAACCGTATTGCGTCGATCACGACAATGTTCGCCTCCAGCCCGGCGGAGAATGCGCGCGTTCGCGCCGAAATCGGCAGCAAAGTCTTTGGCGGCGCGTCGGTGACGCTGAGCGAAGAAACGGTAAAACCATGAACGACATGACCCCCATCCCGATGCCGGCGACCAAGCCCGACGACTGGGCAACCGACCAGGAGGTGCGCTGGTGCCCCGGGTGCGGCGACTATGCGATCCTGAAGGCGGTGCAGCGGACCATGCCCGACATCGGCACGGCGCGCGAGAACACCGTGTTCGTCAGCGGCATCGGCTGCTCGTCGCGCTTCCCCTATTACATGGAGACCTACGGCTTCCACACCATCCACGGCCGCGCGCCGGCGGTGGCGACGGGGATCAAGCTGGCCAACCCGGAGCTCGACGTGTGGATCGTCACCGGCGACGGCGACGGCCTCAGCATCGGCGGCAACCACATGCTGCACCTGCTGCGCCGCAACCTCGACGTGCAACTGCTGTTGTTCAACAACGAGATTTACGGCCTGACCAAGGGGCAATACTCGCCGACCTCGCGCACCGGCACGCGATCGCCGACCACCCCGTTCGGGTCGGTCGAGCGGCCGCTGCACCCCTGCGCCTTCGCGATGGGTGCGGGCGCACGCTTCGTCGCCCGCACCATCGACACCGCGCAGAAGAACATGCCCGAGGTGCTGAAGCGCGCGCATGCGCACAAGGGGACGAGCTTCGTCGAGATCTTCCAGAACTGCATCGTCTACAACGCCGACGTGTTTGCGGCCTTCACCGAGAAGAAGAACGCCGCCGACAACCAATTGTGGTGCGTCCACGGCCAGCCGCTGCTGTTCGCCGGCGGGTCGAAGGGCTTGTGGCTGAACCACGATACCGTCGAGCTCGAGGTCATCGACGTCACCGAGGCTAATCTGGGTGACGTGCTGGTCCACGACGAGACCAACCGCGTGCAGGCACAGTTCCTGATCGACATGCCGTTCGGGCCGTTCCCGATGGCGCTCGGCGTGCTGTACTGCGACCCGGCCACCAGCTTCGAAGTCGCGGTCGAGGCGCAGCGCGAGCGGGTCGTCGGCGACAAGGTCGCGGACTTCAACGCGCTGCTCCGCAAGGGCCAGAGCTGGGAAGTCGCGGCCAAGGAACTGCGCCCGGTCTGATGAGCAACTGGCGGGTTCTGATCGGCTCCATTGTCACGTCCGCAATCTGGCTCGTCGCTGGGTTTATGATGATTGGGATGATGATGGGTGACTGCGCTTACAGCCATCCTGAAACGTGCATGTCCGAGGCAGGCCGGAAACTTTGGCTCGTCGCGACTATTGTGAGCGCACTGGCCACAACATTTGCGCTTTGGAAGCTTCTGGCTCGTCGTGCCCCGACACGGCGAACGGAGTAGGTAGCTAGCCCCTCCTTGCCCCACCCCCGAAACGTCGCCACATAGCGCCGCATGGCCACCCCCGCGCCGAATGCGCGCCGCACCTTTGCGATCATCTCGCACCCCGACGCCGGCAAGACGACGCTGACCGAGAAGCTGCTGCTGTTCGGCGGCGCGATCCATCTCGCCGGCGAGGTCAAGGCGCGCGGCCAGAACCGGCGCGCCCGTTCCGACTGGATGAAGATCGAGCAGCAGCGCGGCATCAGCGTCACCAGCTCGGTGATGACCTTCGAGCGCGCGGGCGTGACCTATAATTTGCTCGACACGCCGGGCCACGAAGACTTCAGCGAGGACACCTACCGGACGCTGACCGCCGTCGACAGCGCCGTCATGGTCATCGACGCGGCGCGCGGTATCGAGGCGCAGACGCGCAAGCTGTTCGAGGTCTGCCGGCTGCGCGACGTGCCGATCATCACCTTCATCAACAAGGTCGACCGCGAGGGCCGCGACCCGTTCGACCTGCTCGACGAGGTGTCGGAGATGCTGGCGCTCGACGTCGCGCCGCTCAACTGGCCGGTCGGGCAAGGCGGGCAGTTCCGCGGCCTTTACGACCTGCGCGCGCACACGCTGCTGCTGCCCGACGGCACCGACACCCGCGCCGCGGGCCGCACCGAGCAGCTGACCGGCCTCGACGACGACCGCCTGCCCGGGCTGGTCGGCGACGAGGGCGCCGCGCTGATCCGCGAACAGGCGGAGCTGGCGCTCGGCGGCTATGCGACGCTCGACGCGGACCTCTACCGCAAGGGCGCGCTAACGCCGGTGGTGTTCGGCTCGGCGCTGAAGGACTTCGGCGTCGCCGCGCTGATCGAGGCGCTGGCGACCTATGCGCCGCCGCCGCGCACGCAGCCGGCGCTGCCCGCCGCGGTCACCCCCGACCGGCCCGACGTCACCGGCTTCGTGTTCAAGGTGCAGGCGAACATGAACCCGCAGCATAGGGACCGCATCGCGTTCATGCGGGTGTGCTCGGGCAAGTTCCGGCGCGGCATGAAGCTGAAGCAGGTCTCCACCGGCAAGGCGATCGCGATCAACTCGCCGATCTTCTTCTTCGCCCAGGACCGCGAGATCGCCGACGAGGCCTACCCCGGCGACATCATCGGCATCCCCAACCACGGCGTACTGCGGGTCGGGGACTCGTTGGTCGAGGGCGAGAACGTCACCTTTACCGGCATCCCCAACTTCGCGCCCGAGATCCTGCGGCGGGTCAAGCTCGGCGACCCGACCAAGTCGAAGCAGCTGCGCACCGCCCTGACCGACATGGCCGAGGAAGGCGTGACCCAGCTGTTCCGCCCGCTGATCGGCAGCCAGTGGATCGTCGGCGTCGTCGGGCAGCTGCAGCTCGAGGTGCTGATCTCGCGCCTCGAGGCCGAGTACAAGGTCGATGCCGGCATCGAGGCATCGCCGTTCGACACCGCCCGCTGGGTCGGTGCGGACGAGCCCAAGGCGCTGCAGGCGTTCATCGACAACCACCGCGGCGCGATGGCCGAGGACCGCGACGGTGCCCCGGTGTTCATGGCGCGTGACCAGTGGGAGCTGAACTACGTCGCCCAGCGCGAGACCGCGCTGCGCTTCACCGCCACCCGCGAGCGCGCTTGATCGTTACCTGTCCCGGCTGCGCCTCGCGCTACCGCGTCGCGGACGAGCAGGCCTATCCCGGACGCAAGCTCCGGTGCGATAGCTGCGACACGCGGTGGACGGTCGAGGACACGGACGAGACGATGCTGACCGACGCGGCACTGGTCGAGCTCCCCGAAGACTATGAGGAGGAGCCGCGCCGCCGCGGTTGGGTGCGGCGACACTGGGCCGCGATCCTTGGCGGCGTCGTGCTGCTGTTCGGGGCGGTGCTGCTGTGGCTGATCTTCACCGCACCGCTCGGCCGCGCGCTGGAGCCGCTGAAGGAGCCCAGCCTAGTCATCCTCGACGCGACCGGCGAGCCGATCGCGCGGCGCGGCAATTACAAAGAGCCGCCGGTCACTATCGCCGAGCTGCCCAAGTACGTGCCCCAGGCGCTGATCGCGATCGAGGACCGGCGCTTCTATTCGCATTGGGGCGTCGACCCCCAGGGCATCGCGCGCGCATTGTTCAGGAACGCCAGCGCGGGCGGCGTCCAGCAGGGTGGCAGCACGCTGACCCAGCAGCTTGCCAAGACCAGCTTCCTGACGCCGACCCGCAGCCTCAAGCGCAAGGTGCAGGAGGTGATCATCGCCTTCTACCTCGAGAGCCGGCTGACCAAGGACGAGATCCTGTCGCGCTACCTGTCGAGCGTTTATTTCGGCGAGGGCGCCTATGGCATCCGCGCCGCCGCCCGCACCTATTTCGACCGCTCGCCCTCGGAACTGACCGTCGGCCAGGCGGCGATGCTGGCGGGTCTGGTCAAGGCACCGTCGGCGCTTGCCCCGTCGCGGCACCTGAAGGCGGCGCAGGCGCGCGAGCGCGTCGTACTGCAGGCCATGGTCGAGACCGGCGCGCTGACCGCGGAGCAGGCGCGCAACGTCGGCCCGGCGCGTATCCGGCTCGGCCGCGAGGCACTGCCGACCGGCTCCTACTTCGCCGACTGGGTGCTGCCGCAGGCCAAGGCCGCGATCGAGACCGCGCAGTACGGCGACACCGAGGTCCGCACGACGCTCGACCCCAAGCTGCAGAAGCTGGCCGAGCGCGCGGTGCGCGATACGCTGGCGGGCTACAAGGGCCTCAACGTCACCCAAGCAGCGCTGGTCGCGATGCGGCCCGACGGGCGAGTCGTCGCGCTGGTCGGCGGCACCGACTACAAGGCGACCAGCTTCAACCGTGCCACCCAGGCGCTCCGCCAGCCCGGCAGCTCGTTCAAGCTGTTCGTCTATCTCGCCGCGTTCCGGTCCGGGATGACGCCCAACACGATCATCGAGGACACGCCGATCACCGAGGGCGAGTGGCAGCCCAAGAACGACGAGGGCAAGTACCGCGGGCCGGTGCCGCTGGTGACCGCCTTCGCGGCATCGTCGAACGTCGCGTCGGCGCGGCTGACCCAGCGGCTCGGCGTCGAGGCGGTGCGGGCTGAGGCGCGGCGGCTGGGCATCACGTCGCCGCTGTCCAATTACGAAGGGCTGGCGCTGGGCACCTCCGGCGTCCCGCTGATCGAGTTGACCAGCGCCTATGCCGCGGTTGCCGCCGGCCATTATCCGATCAAGCCGCTCGGTCTCGCCAACCCGGCGCGCGACAGCGTCACCGACCAGCTGCGCGGCGTCGTCAGCAACCTCCGGCCCTGGCCCGAGCGCGAGCCGATGCTGCAGCTGCTGAAGTCGGCGGTGGCACGCGGCACGGGCGTCGCGGCAACCTTGCCGATCCCGACCTACGGCAAGACCGGCACCACCCAGAACCACCGCGACGCGCTGTTCGTCGGCTTCGCGGGTGACCTGGTGGTCGGGGTTTGGGTCGGGAACGACGACAACTCGCCGATGGGCGGCAGCGTCGTTGGCGGCACCATCCCGGCCAAGCTGTGGAAGCGCTTCATGACCGCCGCGCTGACACAGGAAGGCCAGCTGCGCGCGCCGCCGCCGCGCACGATTGTCGAGGACCTCGGCGACGCGCTGGGCACGGCCGCCTCCGCCATCGACACCGCCGGCGACGTCATCGACGGCCTGACCGGCGACGACCGCCGCCGCTATGACGAGCCGACCTACGATGAGCCCGGCTATGATGGGCCGCCGCCGCCCGGCGATGGCTTCCCGCCGCCGCGCTAGGCGTCCTCCAGCCGGTGTCCGCCGCAGACGAAGCGGTGGAAGGGGATCGGCCGGCCCGGCGTTTCGAAGCGCGCCGCGACTTCGGCCAGGATGGCGCGGGTAATCGCCGGCAGGTCGAGCTTCGCCGCCTCCTCCCAGTCGAACCATGCGACCTCGCCGAGCTCGTCCGAGCTGGCGACTGGATCGAGGCTGAGCAGCGC
>JBBQWN010000040.1:0-18004 GCA_038210595.1 Sphingomonadales bacterium
TGGTGACCCCTACGGGAATCGAACCCGTGCTTCAGCCGTGAAAGGGCCGCGTCCTAACCGCTAGACGAAGGGGCCGTTGCGGCAGGGCGGGCTAATGCAGTGCCGCCGCCGGGTCAAGCGGGCAACGTGGTCGCAACTTTATTGTCAACGGGTTCGTAACTAACTGGTGCCGGCAACGTTCTGACAAAGTATTGTAGCGTAAGGCGTACCACGTGAACCCCATGCTTTCGAAATTAACGATGTGCGTCTGCGCGGCCGGCACCGGCGCGGCGCTGGTTCCGACGGCGCATGCCGTGCAGCGGCACCTCGGGCCGCACGCGCGGCCGGCGGTGCACCGGGCCGCGACCGCCCCGCACATCGCCGCACCGGCGCTCACCAGCACCGATTGCCCGCCCGCCGTGGCGTTGCTCGACGGCGGCCTCGGCGGCGCGTCCGGTGCGGCGCTGACCGGGACCGGCGTCCAGCCGGTGAGCAGCGACGGCTTCCCGTTCGGGCCCGGCGGCAGCGACGCCGGCGGCGGCGGCTTCTTCCCCGGCGGTGGCTTCGGTGGCGGTTTCGGCGGCAGCGGCGGTGGCAGCGACGTCGGTGGCGGCGGCCTGCCGGGCGGCTCCGGTGGCGGTATGCCGGGCGGCGGCGGTGGCGGTACCCCGCCGAGCGCCAGCAACGCCCCCGAACCGGCCAGCTGGGCCCTGATGGTCGCCGGGTTCGCGGTCGCGGGCGGCGTCATGCGCGCCCGGACCCGCGCCGCCGCCTAATCGGCGAACGCGATATCGTCGAGGTGGAGTTCGGCCGCCGGGGTGCGCCCCCAGTCGTCGCGCTTGACCCGGCCCACCAGATACAGCGGCCGCCGCCCGGCCCCGGCCAGCGCGACGCCCAGCGGCCCGTCGGCGGCGCGGAACGCCATCGCCTTCAGCCGCGCGCCGTCCGCCCCGGCAAGGATGACGCGGACATGCGCCTCGCCGACCACCTCGCACTTGACCACCACCCACGGCCCGCTGGCGACGCGCGGGTGCGGCCAGCCCTGGCCGTAGGGCCCGGCCCCGTCCAGCGCCTCGGCGAGTTCGACGCAGATGCCGCGCGGGGACACGGCCGCGTCGCACGCCAGCGCCGTCGCCCCCTGGGCCTTGCCGACATCGGCGGCGCAGCGCTCGTTCAGGAACGCCGCGAAGGCATCGATGCCGCCCGGTGCGACGGTGACGCCGGCCGCCATCGCATGGCCGCCGCCCGCGATCAGCAGCCCGCGTTCCTTCGCCGCCAGCACCGCGCCGCCCAAGTCGACGCCAGGCACCGAGCGGCCCGAGCCCTTGGCGCTGCCGTCGGGCTGCAGGCTCAGCACGATCACCGGGCGGTGCAGCCGGTCCTTCAGGCGGCTGGCGACGATGCCGACGACGCCGGGGTGCCAGCCGGTGCCAGCCACCACCGCCACCGCCTCATTGGCGCACGTGGCCGCCGCGGCGATCGCGGCTTCCGTAACCTCGCCCTCGATGAAGCGGCGTTCCTGGTTGAGCCGGTCGAGTTCGGCCGCCAGCGCGCGCGCCTCCTCCGGGTCGTCGGTGGTCAGCAGCCGGACGCCGAGATCGGCCTGGCCGACGCGCCCGCCCGCATTGATGCGCGGCCCGAGCGCGAAGCCGAGGTCGTGGCAGGTCGGCGCGCGCTCAAGGCCCGCGGCGGCGATCAGCGCATTGAGGCCGAGGTTGCGCCGCGCCGCCATGACCTTCAGGCCCTGCGCGACGAAGGCGCGGTTGAGGCCGGTCAGCGGCACCACGTCGGCGACGGTGCCGAGCGCGACGATGTCGAGCAGCTGGGTCAGCTTCGGCTCGGGCCGGCCGGCGAACCAGCCCTGGCCCCGCAGCTGCCGCACCAGCGCCACCGCCAGCAGGAAGGCGACGCCGACCGCGGCGAGATGCCCGAACGCCGCGCCCTCGCCCTCGTCGAGCCGGTTCGGATTGACCACCGCCACGCACGCCGGCAGCTGCGTCGAGGCGCGGTGATGATCGACGACGATGACCTCCAGCCCCGCCGCCGCCGCCGCGTCGAGCGCCTCGAACCCCTGCGTGCCGCAATCGACCGTGATCACCAATTGTGCGCCGGACAGCGCCAGCGCGCGCATCGCGTCGGCGCTCGGGCCATAGCCCTCCAGCAGCCGGTCGGGGATATAGGTAGCAACGGTGCCGCCGAGGTCGCGGATGGTGCGGACCAGCAGCGCCGCGCTGGTCGCGCCGTCGACGTCGTAATCGCCGAACACGACGATGTGCTCGCCCGCGCGCACGGCATCGGCCAGCCGCGCGGCGGCCACGTCCATGTCGCGGAAGATCGACGGGTCGGGCAGCCAGTCGCGGATCGTCGGGGCGCGCAGCCGGTCGAAATCGGCATACGGGGCGCCGCGCGCGCGGAACAGCTGCCGCATAAGCGCGTCGCCGTCGCCGCTGTCGCCGCCCGCGTCGGGGGCGACGCCGCCCCGCCACTGCCAGTCGTTGCCCAGCGCCGACCGCGTGATGTTGAACACCGATTGCATAGGCGCGGCAGGGTAGGCGATCGGCGGGGCGGTGTGAATCCCCCGCCGACGATCTAGGGCCGCACGGCCTCCGCGCCGATCAGCGCGACCGGCACGATGCCCGCCGCCTGGATGCGCGCCATCGTCGCCTTCAGGTCGAACGGCCGGCCGGCAATGTCGTCGGCGTGACTCTGGTCGGCGATCAGCCGGTCGAGCTGCAACTTGCCGATGATGTAGCTGGGGCCATAGCCGGGCTGGCGCGCATAGAGCAGCTGCTCGAAGCCGACGAGGCGGCTGTTCGGGTCGGACCAGCCGCGCGGCGTCCACCCGGCGTGGAACTTGCCCGCCTCGGCCAGCCCCATGTCGTTCGACTGGACGTAGAGCGACGCGAGCCCCCGCGCGGCGCGGTTGGCGAGCATGACCCACACCAGCTCGCGGCCGTGCGGCACGTCGTCGTACAGCCCGGCCTGCATGACCAGCTCCTCGTACGCCGTGGCAAAGCCCTCCGAGCGGTTCGAATAGATGTTGAACAGCGGCGGCAGGCGGCGGATGGCGCTGGTGTTCGGTTCCTCGCGGTAGCGCGCCAGGTCGATCCAGTGGCTGAAGTGGGAGATCAGCGGCAGCGGGTCCTGCGCGGTCACGTGGCTGAAGAAATCGCGCCGGTCGGGCGTCGCGAAATCGACGTCCTGATGCGCGATTGCCGCCGTCGCCCAGGGCGCGTCCGGCCCCAGCCCGGTTTCCGCCAGGAACCGGCTGAACCGCGCTTCCTTGGCGGTAACCAGTGCCTTGTAGGCGGCCGGGTCGGTCAGCGGCGCGACTGGCGGCAGCGCGCGGTTGCGCACCTCCTCGAGCCTGAGCGAGGCCAGCGACCGGTCGAGCTCGCGGCGCAGCAGCAGTACCTGTGCATCCCAGTCGTAGGGCAGCAGCATGACGTGCTTGGCGTACCAGTTGTAATTGTCCTTGCCGACGCCGCTGGGGCCCAGGTGCTTCGGCGCTTCCGCCGCGATCCATCCCGCGAAGTCATCGGTCGCGGCCTTGGCGGCGTCGATGGCGGCGAGCAGCGCCGGTGACGCGCCGGTCATCGTCGCGGGCACCCGGCCATCGAGCGTCCTGAGCACCAGCGTGCCGGCGCGCAGGCTGGCGAGCCCCGCGCTCTGCTCCTTGAAGGCGCGGTCGCCATAGACCCACAGATCGTGCGCGGTGCTCGGCGCCAGATTGCGCTTCGCCGCCGCCAGGTTGCCGGGGATGGCGGCCATCGCCTTCGTCAGCCGCGCATCGTCGGCGGCGCTCAGCGGGAATTTATAGTCGTACAGGTCGATATTCGGGAACGCCGACGGGCCTTCGTGGGCCGGCACGTCGCTCCAGTCGGCGAAGACATTGGCATAGAAGCTCGGGTCGCGCGCCCAGGGCTTCAGCACCCGCAGGTCGAAATCGAACCCCGCCAGCTCGGCCCCGACGACGCGGTAGTCGACCGAACCGTCCTTCAGCTTCGCATAGCGCGCCTGCCACGCCGGGAAGGCGGCCGCCTGCCGCGCCACCGCCGCCGGGCTATAGTCCGCGGTCTGCACCCAGCCGCGCCAGGCGGTGAAGAACTCGGGCAGCGTTTCCGCCGCTGCCGGGCCGCTCAGCCCCAGTGCCACCGCGCCTGCCAACATCCACTTCATGCCCGCCCCCTGTCCTGGTGCGCCTGGAGGGAATCGAACCCCCGACCTCCGGTTTAGGAAACCGCTGCTCTATCCGGCTGAGCTACAGACGCTTGGATCCCGCCCTAGCCTATCGCTGGCGCTCGATAAAGCCGCGGATGTCGGCCGACAGCTTGGTCAGGTCGCTGGCGTGGACGTACATCATGTGCCCGGCCTGATAGTAATGAAACTCGACCCGTCCCGCCGGAAAGCCCGGGCGGTCGAGCGAATATTCGGCCCCGTAGAAGGGCGTCGCGAAATCGTAATAGCCCTGACCGACGAAGATCTTCAGGCCCGCGTTCTCGCGCAGCGCCCGGCTCAGATACGGCGCGACATTGACATAGACGCTGCGGCCGCCGCCGCGTCCCTCGCCCAGCTTCCAGTCCCAGTCGCCGACGCTGCCGATGGTGACATAGCTGCGGTCGGTCCGGTAGCCGAGGTCGCCGCGGGCATAGCTGTTGATCGCGGCGGTATAGGCCGCGTCGATGCCGTAGAAGCTGGGGTCGTTGTCGGGTTCCTCGCCCGCCCGGTCATAGTCGACGCCGGTGTAGCGGGTGTCGAGCCGGCCTACCGTCAGCCCGCGGTCGCGCAGCAGCTCCTTGTAGAAGCGGCCTGGATCGACGCGCAGGTTGGCGTTGTCGACAAAGGCCTCGCTCAGGCCCGTATAGCGCGCCAGCTGGCGCCGGATGGCGTCGTGCTCGGCCGGCGGCAGGGTGTTGCCCTTGGCCAGCGCGGCCAGATAGGGCCCCGTCGCCCACTCCCGCGCCTCGGCCAGGAACGGCTCGAGCGCGGGCGGCATCGGGTTCAGGTGCTTGTGGTAGAAGGCCGTCGCCGCCATCGACGGCAGGTTGAGCGGGTAGCGCAGCTCGTTGCCCTCGGTCTCCGACGCGGCGCCGAAGTCGAGGATGGTCGAGATCAGGATGACGCCGTTCAGCGCGACGTCGTTGTAGCTGCCCTCCAGCTCGTGGGTGACCGCCGCCGAGCGGGTGGTGCCATAGCTTTCGCCGCCGAGGAACTTGGGCGCGTTCCAGCGGCCGTGCTCGTTCAGCCACAGGCGGATGAACGCCGCCACCGACTTGGCATCGGCGGTGACGCCCCAATAGGTCTTGGCCTCGGTCTTGCCGAGCGCGTGGGACCAGCCGGTGCCGACGGGGTCGATGAACACCAGGTCGGTCGCGTCGAGCAGGCTGTCGGGGTTGTCGACGATCGGGTAGGGCGGCGCGCCGTCGTCCCTGGCGTCCGGGATGTGCACCCGCTTCGGCCCGAACGCGCCCATGTGCAGCCACACCGAGCCCGACCCCGGACCGCCGTTGAACAGGAAGGTCACCGGGCGGCGCGGGTCGACCGGCCCGTCCTTGATGTAGCTGGTCGAGAAGATCGCCGCGGCGGGCTTGTCGTCCTTGTCCTTCAGGTAGGTCTCGCCGGCGATCGCGGTATAGGCGACCGCGACACCGCCGAAGACGCCCTTGTGATGGGTCACCGACACGGTCGGCGGCGGGACCGCGGCGTCGGGCTTCGCCTCCTCGGCGTGGAGCGGCGCGGCGAGCAGCAGCAGGGCGGCGAGCAATCTCATCGGTCAGGCATCCGCCTTGGCGGGCACGGGAAACGGCAGCGGGTGCGCGGCGATGCCGTCGGCGGCCAGGCCCGCGGCCTCGGCGCGCGTCGCCTCGCCCCAGATGGCGCGCGTCGCGGCCTCGCCCGCGTCGATGGCGCGCGCCTCGGCGGCGAAGTCCTTGCCGACATAGTCGCAGCCCGCCAGCGCCGCCGCCTGCGCCGCCGCCATCGCCGCGAGGCCCTGCTTCACCTGCGCCGGCGACGGCCCGCGGTTTGACTTGGCCGGCACGGCCGGGGCCATCACGGCCTTGGCGACGTCGGCCGCGCCGCAGATCGGGCATGCCACCAGCCCGCGCGCGACCTGGCCCTCATAGTCGCCCGACGAGCCGAACCACGCCTCGAAGACATGGCCCCCGCCGCACTTGAGGTCGAAGACGATCATGGTCCCGCAAACGCCCGCGCATTGGCCAGCGCCGGCACCCGCCCGCGCGCCGCCGCGACCGCGCCGAGGTCGAGGTCGACCGTCGCGATGCCCGCGCCCTCGCCCATGTCGAGCAGCACCTGCCCCCACGGGTCGACGACCAGCGAATGGCCATAGGTGGCGCGCCCGTCCGCGTGGTGGCCCGACTGCGCCGCCGCGACGACGAAACAGCCGGTCTCGATGGCCCGCGCCCGCAGCAGCACGTGCCAGTGCGCCTGGCCCGTCGGCACGGTGAAGGCGGCGGGGATGCTCAACAGGTCCGCCCCCGCCTCCGCCAGCGCCCGGTACAGCGCCGGGAAGCGCACGTCATAGCAGACCGACAGGCCCAGCCGGCCCCACGGCGTCGCCGCCACCGCCGCCCGGCCGCCCGGCGCATAGCCCGCCGACTCGCGGTAACGCTCGCCGTTCGGCAGATCGACGTCGAACAGGTGAATCTTGTCATAGCGCGCGACGATTTCGCCTGCCGCATCGATCAGCAGCGAGCGGTTGACCGGCAGCGCTGCCTCCGGCGACAGCAGCGCCAGCGACCCGAGCGCGACCCAGACACCGTGTTGCCGCGCCGCCGACCGCACCGCGGCCAGCACCGGATCGTCCGCTTCGGTGCGCAGGCTCGCCGCCAGCCGCGCCCGGTCGCGGTCGAGCATGCCGCTCATCTCGGGGGTGAACACCAGCGCCGCGCCGTCGCCCGCCAGCGCCGCAATCCCGGCCACCAGCGCGCGCGCATTCTCGCCCGCATCGATACCGGTATTCGTCTGCAGAAGCCCGATCCGCAGGCTCACGCGGCCAGCAGCGCGTCCAGCCGGCCGTCGCGGTCGGCGGCGGCAAGGTCGTCGCTGCCGCCGACGTGCGTGCCGCCGATGAAGATCTGCGGCACCGTCGTGCCGCCGTTGGCGCGCGCCAGCATCTCGGCCCGGACCGCCCCGCCCATGCTGATGTCGATCTCCTCGAACGCCAGGCCGCGCGCCTTCAGCAGCGCCTTGGCGCGCGTGCAATAGGGGCAGAAGAACTTGGTATAGACTTCGATGCGCGGCATCTTGGGAACTCCAGCCTCAATCGTCGCGCACAACCCGGGCCCAGGTCAAGACATCGACCCGCGCCGCCCCGGCGCGGCGCAGCATCCGCGCACAGGCATCGGCCGTCGCCCCGGTGGTCAAGACGTCGTCGACCAGCACGATGTTACGTCCCCGCACTTGCTCCGGATGCGCCACCCGGAACGCCGCCCGCACATTGGTCGCCCGCGCGCGCCGCCCCAGCCCGCGGCTCAGCGCCGTGCGCCGCACCCGCACCAGCGCGTCGACCGCCAGCGGCGTGCCCGTCCGCTTCGCCAGCGCGCGCGCCAGCAGCGCCGCCTGGTTGAAGCCGCGCGACCGCAGCCGCGTGCCGTGCAGCGGCACCGGCACCAGCAGCGCGCCGCCGTCCCCGCCCCGAACCAGCGCGTCCGCCCCGGCGCGCGCCAGGTGCGGCGTCATCAGCCGCGCCAGATGCTGGCGGTCGCCGTGCTTGAACGCCAGCAGCACGTCGCGCGCCGCGCCTTCGTACGCCAGCGCCGCCCGCGCCGAGGCAAACTTCGGCGGCTTCAACAGGCACGCGCCGCACTGCGTCCCCGGCCCGCGGTCATGATCGAACGGCGTGCCGCAGCAGGCGCACTGCGGCGCGGTGATGAAGCGGAGCGTCGCCCAGCAGGTCTCGCAGAAGCGCCCGTCGTCCGCCACGATCGCCCGGCAGCCGGGGCAGCGCGGCGGCAGGATCAGGTCGAGAACGGCGATCGCGGCACGGCTGAACGGTCGTGCCACCGCCTGAATCGCCTGGATCATGGCATGCCCCCCGACATCGCGCCGACGCTAGCGGCCCAGGCGATCCTGCGCCAGAGCGGGCCGGGCATGTCTGGGATTGGTGGTTAGCTGCCGTCGGAGCGATGTACGGTGGGCATGAAGCGAAACAGCAGAACAAGTCCGCCCAACACCCAAGCGGCGTAAGCTTTCTTATCGTACTCCCCGAGTGGAAACCAATCGAAGTGACTGTTTCCTGCGAGGAATGCGAAGACTACGAGGTAGCCCCCTGCGATCACGCGCTGAGCCGTAGTCGGTGGGGCAGGATGCCACTTAAGGCTGGACATACGGAAAATATGCCTGCCAGGCACAACGTCCACCCTTGGGCGGAAGCGGGCCGTCCGCTCTCGGCGTCCGCGCCGAGGCAAAGGCGGCGGCGCCAGCAGGCACGCCCCGCACTGCGTCCCCGGCCGCTGGTCATGGTCGAACGGCGTGCCGCTCCATGCGCACTGCAGCGCGGTGAGAAGCGCAGCGTCGCCCAGCACCCCTCACAGAACCGCCCGTCCTCACAGAACCGCCCGTCGTCCGCCACGATCGCCCGGCAGCCGGGGCAGCGCGGAGGGAGGTTCAGGTCGAGGATGGTCGTTGCGGCACCGCAAACGGGCCGGGGTCTCGCGACCCCCGCCCGCTCATGCGTCCGTCGGCCTGTTCAGGCGGCGACGGCTGCCGTGCGGCGGCGGCGGACGGCGGCGCCGGTCATGCCGAAGCCGGCGATCATCAGCGCCCAGCTGGCGGGCTCGGGCACCGTGCTGCCGAACGCGGTGACCAGGCCACCGCCGCCCGACGCCTGGAAGCCATTGTCATAGGCGCGCGTGGTGACGACGCCGGTATAGTCCGCCTGGAAATAGCCGTTGCCGTCGCCATTGGTGACGAGGTCCTGATCGCTGACGACGATGTCGAGCACCAGGTTGCCGTCGGCCGGATTATACGAATAGGCCGAGCCGAGCAGGGTGAAGCCGCTGGCGGCCGATCCGCCGAGCGCGCCGCTGAAGAACAGCGCGGTATTGCTGAGCGGGCCGATCGGATACGCGTCGCCGATGGACCCGGTCGTCGTCGAGAACGAGACGCTGTAGTTGCCGTTCAGCACCGACGGTGCCCCCGCGCCGGTATAGGCGAAGAAGGAGATCGTGTTGAAGGTCAGCGGCCCGGAGAACGCCGTTGCCGAATAGATCTGCATGTAATGGATCGACTGGCCGACCGACGTCCCGCTGTCGTTGCAGTTGAACGGATAGCAATTGGCGTTGTCGTTGGAGCCGACGACGACCGGCGCGGCCAGCAACGGCGCGGCGGTGATGGCGGCGGCAAGTGCAAGTGTCAGTTTCATGGTCATGGCGGCGTCCCCTGAGCGTGGACCGGTCGCACCCCTGCGCGATCGTCGCTGCAAGCCAAGCAAAGTCCGTGCCAATCGCGCGCCCTGCCGCCAAACCCTTAAGATGTTTCGACAACGCAACGGCATGCCGTGTCGACGTGTTACGGGTTTGTAAGGAATCCCGACAGTTTCCGGTTGGAATGCGCCACTAGGCCGGCCTAGAGCCGCGGGGATGACGGCCAGCATCTTCGATCCTGCCGCCCGCCGGGCCCGCGCGCGGCGCGCGGTGGCGACGCGGGCCGCGCACGGCTTCCTGCACCGCGCGCTGGCCGACGGCATCGTCGACCGGCTGGGCGGCGTGCGGCGCGACTTCGCTCGCGCGCTCGATCTCGGCGGCTGGGTCGCGCCGCGGCTGCCCGGCGGCGCGACGACCTTGGGGCTGGCGGGCACGCAGGTGATCGGCGCGGAGGACCGGCTGCCGTTCGCCGACGGCAGTTTCGACCTGATCGTCTCGGCCGGCGTGCTGCAGGACGTCGCCGACCTGCCCGGCGCGCTGCTGCTGGCGCGGCGCGTGCTGGTCCCGGACGGGCTGTTCATCGCCAGCTTTTTCGGCGGCGCGACGCTGTCCGAACTGCGCGCCGACCTGCTGATGGCGGAAACCGCGCTGACCGGGCGCGCGGCGGCGCGGGTCGCGCCGATGGTCGACGGGGCGCAAGCGGGCGCGCTGCTGAACCGTGCCGGGTTCGCGCTGCCGGTGGCCGATGTCGATCGGCTGACGGTGCGCTACGACAGCCTGTTCGCCGGCCTGGCGGACCTGCACGGCGCGGGCGGCGGCAATATCCTTTCGGGCCGCGTGCCGCTGCGCCGCGACGTGCTGGCGGACGCGGCGCTGCGCTTTGCAAACCGCGCCGGGGCGGACGGGCGGATCGCGGTCGGCATCGATGTCGTCACCCTCACCGGCTGGGCCCCGGCCCCGTCGCAACCCCGCCCCCTACCGCGCGGCAGCGCCCAGGTCAGCCTCGCCAGCGTACTAAAGCCGCCAAACCCGATTGACTAAACATCCCAACGACTTGCCCCAAAGGGTAAAAAGCGTTCCACCCGCATAGACATAGACTTCCTACCCGTCGCCCCGTCACAGCAGCGCGTCGAGCAGCCCGACCAGCGCCCGGTCGGCAGGCAGCAGATCGAGCCCGAACAGTTCCGGCACGCGCCGCCAATCCAGCGCCTGCCCTTCGCGCGGGGTCGGTGTCCCCCGCCAGCGCCGGCACACAAACAGCAACAGGACGAGGTGGACGCTGCCGGTGTCGTGGCTGGCGAAGCCCGCGGGCGCCAGGCACGATGCGCTGGTGTCGACGCCCAGCTCTTCGGCCAACTCGCGGACCAGCGCGCCCTCCGGGATCTCGCCCGCGTCGACCTTGCCGCCCGGGAACTCCCACTGGCCGGCGTGCGCCTTGCCCGGCGGCCGCGTCGCGACGAGCACCCGCCCGTCCGCGTCGATCAGCGCGGCGGCCACCGCCAGCAGCAGCGGCTGAGCGGCGCGCGTCGCCGGTCCGGGGCAATCGGGATCGGCGTCGGCCATGCCGCCAGTCTCGGGCAGCCGGCGCAGCGGCGCAAGCTCAGCGGACAGGGCGGCCAATCAGCCGCGCATACTCCGCCTCGGGTGTGCCGTAGCTGTCGCCGGCGAGGGCTTCGAGCCCGGCGCGGTCGGCGACCGATATGACGCCGCGCCGCGCTGCGACCAGCCCGGCGCGCTCCAGCGTCTGGATGGCGACGGTGACGCCGGCGCGGCGCACGCCGAGCATCAGCGACAGGCGCTCATGGGTCAGGTGGATGTCGGCGTCGCCAAGCCGGTCCTGCGACATCAGCAGCCAGCGCGCCAGCCGTTGCCCGATGGTGTGGGAGGCGTTGGCGAGCGCGGTATGGGCAACCTGAATGAACACCGTCTGGGCATAGGCCAGCAGCAGCGCCTCGAGCGTCGAGCTCGTCTGGGCCGCGCGGCGCAACGCGTCGGCGCGCAGCCGCCAGCCGCGCCCGGCAATCTGCACGAAGCACTGGAGCGGCGTCCGGTCTGTCCCGTGGACGACTGCGGTATCGACCAGCCCGTCGCGGCCGATCAGCGCGACCTCAATTTCGCGGCCGGCTGGCGTCGCTGCAATCAGTGAGCAGATGCCATGTTCGGGAAACCAGCTGTGGCTGATCGGCGCTTCGGGCTCGATCAGGGTAATGCCGAGCGGCAGATCGACCAGGGTCAGGTGCGGCTGTAGCAGGGCGAAGTCTGCCGCGCCCATCTGGCGCAGCAGCAGATTACGACAGTCGATCTGGTCCGCACCGGACATGTCCGCCCCTCATTCGGGGCGGGAGAATTCAATCTCTCGGCCGCCAGAGCCCAAAAATTCGTCTGGCGATTGTTGCCCTTAACATGGACCAGCTTGAAACTAAAACGCAACGAAGTCGGTACGCTTGCGGACCGGTCGGCGCGGGCAGGTGTGGTGACCGGCCGCCGAGAGTTTATTTCGGCGCGTTTGGGTACATTTGGGCTGCCATGGCGTTGAGCGTGACGGCTGGCTGCGTAGCGACACGTTCGCGGCGCGGGTGCCGTGGGGGTAACAATGCCGATCAGCGACCGGGCGATCCTGATCGTAGAGGACGAGATGCTTATCGCGCTTGATCTAAGCGATACCGTCGAAGCGGCCGGCGGTCGTGTGATAGGGCCTTTCGCTACCGTTGCAGAGGCGTTGGCACTGATCGACGTGACGCCAATTGACGGTGCGATCTGTGACGCGATGCTGGCCGACCGCGACGTCACCCCGCTGGCACTTGCATTGGTCGAGCGGGGAGTCGCGCTGGTCGTGCACTCGGCGACCGGACCGCCCCCTGCGCTTTCGGCGGTCCATCCCGACCTCGTTTCGGTCCGCAAACCCGCGGTCGCCGACCGCGTCATCGCACGCCTTGGCGAATTAATGGCTCAGGCACGCCGGTAGCGCAGATACCATACCTCATGCCCGAGGCGGCGCGCCTTGGCTTCGTAACGAGTCTGCGGCCAGTCAGCCGGGCGGTGTTGCCAGTCGGCAGGCGTGGTCGCCTCCCACACGAAATCGCGCCGTCGCGCCATCTGCATGAGGGTCCAGCGCAGGTAAACCGGGTGATCGGTCCCGATGCGGAGTTCCGCGCCCGGTTGGAGCCGTGAAGCCAGCAGGTCGAGCGGACCCGGGTTCACGAAACGCCGCCGCGCGTGCCGCAGCTTCGGCCACGGGTCGGGGTGGAGCACAAACGCACGCGTGAGGCTGGCGGGCGGCAAGCGGTCGAGCACTTCGAGCGCGTCGCCCATGTAAAGCCTGATATTGGCGAGCGTGCCATCGCGAATATGGACAAGCGCCCCGACGACGCCGTTTAGGAACGGCTCGCAGCCGATCAACCCAACTTCCGGGTGCGCCGCCGCTTGGCCGGCGAGATGCTCGCCCGCACCGAAACCAATCTCCAGCCACAGCGGACGGTCGTGACCGAACAGCGCGCTGGCCGTGAGCGGACCGTCGGCAGGCACAGCAAGGCGCGGTAACAACTCTTCGACCAGCGCTGCTTGGCCTTGCCGGAGCTTGTGGCCCTGTCGCCGCCCGTAAAGGCGGCGAGTCGTCGCGGGATCGGTCAGATCGCCGCCCGCAGCGGATCGACGAGGTCGAGGCGCTCCCACGAGAAGCCGCCGTCGTTGTCCGGTGTCCGGCCGAAATGGCCATAGGCGGCACTACGCTCGTAAATCGGCTTGTTGAGGCCGAGATGCTCGCGGATGCCGCGCGGAGTCAGGCGCACCAGGGTCGGCAACACCGTCTCGATCGTCGCTTCTGGTACGGTCCCGGTGCCATGCGTGTCGACGTAGAGCGACAGCGGCTCGGCGATGCCGATGGCATAGCTCAGCTGAATGGTGACGCGCCGCGCGAGACCCGCGGCGACGATGTTCTTCGCCATGTAACGAGTGATGTAAGCGGCCGAGCGGTCGACCTTCGTCGGATCCTTGCCGCTGAACGCGCCGCCACCGTGCGGCGAGGCCCCACCGTAGGTGTCGACGATGATCTTGCGGCCAGTCAGCCCCGCGTCGCCGTCCGGGCCGCCGATCTCGAAGCTGCCGGTCGGGTTGACGTAGATCGTCGTCGCGTCGGTGATGAAGCCGTCGGGCAAGACGTCGTGGAGCACCCCCACGACATAGTCGCGCAGCTGTTTGTAAAGCTTTGGGTCGCCGGCATTGCCGTGGAAGAAATAGCCCGGCTTATGTTGCGTCGAGACGACCAGCGCGGTGGCGCGCACCGGCACCTCGTTCTCGTACTGGAGCGTCACCTGGCTCTTGGCGTCGGGCTCGAGGAACGGCGCGACACCGGCATGGCGGTCGGCGGCGAGCCGTTCGAGGATACGGTGCGAATAGTATAGCGTCGCGGGCATCAGTTCGGGCGTCTCGTCGGTGGCGTAGCCGAACATAATGCCCTGGTCGCCGGCCCCCTCGTCCTTGTTGCCGCTAGCGTCGACACCCTGGGCAATCTCGATGGACTGGCCATGCAGATTGTTCTGGAAGTCAGCCGTCTGCCAGTGGAAGCCGGTCTGTTCGTAACCGATCCGGCGCACGGTGGCGCGGGCCGCCGCCTCGATCCGGGCCTGGCCGCTGGCGGTCAGCACGCCGTCTTCGTCGATCAGGCTGCGGTCGGAGGAGCGGACTTCGCCCGACAGGATGATCTTCTGCGTTGTTACCATCGTCTCGCAGGCGACGCGCGCCTCGGGGTCGCTGCTCAGGAACAGGTCGACGACGGCATCGCTAATCTGGTCGGCAACCTTGTCGGGGTGGCCTTCGGAGACTGATTCGCTGGTGAAAAGGAAGGATTCGCGCGCCATCCGGAGCTCCGATACAGGGGGACGAGCGCGTCTAGGCAAGCGGCGGCTCGCGAGCAAGGATATAAAGCTATCGTTATATGCGCCTGCGGCTTGCCCATAGGCCGGCTGTGGCGAGGATCAGGCCGAACGCGAAACTGGTCCAGTGCCCGAAACGGGCAAAGAGCGTCGGCGGCAGCGCGGCAGGCAGCCGGGCGCTGATCACCCCCATGACGTGCGGGGCGACAGACTGCAACACACGGCCGCGCGCGTCGATCAGCGCAGTGACGCCCGTCGGGGTGGCGCGCGCCACCGGCAGCCCCTCCTCGATGGCGCGCAGCCGGGCCTGCGCGAGATGCTGGACCGGCCCCGACGGCCCGAACCAGGCGTCGTTGGAGACGTTCAGCAGCCAGGCCGGGCGATGCGCTTCGTCGATGACCTCGGCGGGGAAAATGACCTCGTAGCAGATCTGGATGCCGGCGGCGGGGAAGCCCTGCAGGTCGAGCGTGCGCGGGCCCGGCCCGGGCTGAAAATCGATGTCGCCGGGCGCGAGGCGGGCTAGGCCGATCGCACCCATGATGCCGCGCGCCGGCACGTATTCGCCCAGCGGCACCAGGTGCGCCTTGTCGTAGCGGCCGTGCAGGCGGCCGCGCGCGTCGAGCACGAACAGGCTGTTGGTGGCGGCGGTCACGCTGCCGCCCGCGTCGCGGATCAGCGCCTCGCCGCCGAACAGCAGCAGGTCGCCGGGGCCGAGCACGCCGGCCAGCACGGCACGCGCCTGCGGGTCGTTCTCGACATCGTAGGGGATCGCCGATTCGGGCCAGGCGACGATCGCGGGCGCGTGCGGCCCGGCCAGGGCGCCGCGCGTCAGGCCCAGGTAGCGGGCGAGATGCGCGTCCTCGAGACCAGGGTCGTATTTCTCCGACTGGCCGATGTCGGGCTGCACCAGATGGACGACCGGCCCGGTGGCTGGCAGCGGCGCGGGCACGAGCAACCCGGTCAGCGCGGTGAAGCCACAGATCGCGCCGGCCGTCACCGCCGCGGTCAGGCGGTTGTGCAGCGCCCCGCACGCGACCGTGCCGCCGGCCAGCACGACCAGCCCGGACAGGCCGAGACCGCCGAACACGCTCGCCAGCTGCGCCAACCCCGTATCGATCAGCGCGACGCCGAGCGGGTTCCAGGCAAAGCCCGACAGGACATGCCCGCGCAGCCACTCCGCCAGCATCCACGCCGGCGCGAACAGCAGCGCCTTCGCCCAGCGCCCGCGCCCGAACGACGCGGCCAGTGCCGCCAGCCCCGGGTAGAGGGCCAGGAACATCGACAGGCCGACGACCGCGACCCAGCCGAGCGCGGCCGGCATCTTCGCCTGATAGGTGAAGGCGGTGGCGATCCAGGTCAGCCCGACCACGAAATGCCCCCAGCCGAACAGCCAGCCGGTGCCGAACGCCGCCCGCCGGTTGGGGGCCGTGTCGATCAGCCAGACGAGAACCGCCAGCGCGACGATGGTCAGCGGCCACGCCCCGAACGGCGCGAAGCCGGTCGCCGCCAGGGCCCCTGCCGCAACGGCGAGGCCACGCCGCGCCCACGGCGTCATCAATAGATGCCGCCGTTGTTGCGCAGGAAATCGGCGTCGGAGCGGACGCGCTGCCCCGCTGCGCCGGGCAGCAGGTCGTCGCGCTTGATGCTGCCGGTGCGGCGCGGCTCGCTGGCCGGCTTGAAGGCTTCCCAGATCACCACCGCCTTGCGCTCGTCGGTCGGCGTCGCGCCATAGACGCGCTTGCCGCTGCGGCGGTCGATGGTGACCATGCGGATGCCGGGCGCGATCTGGAACGGCAGCTTCGGCGCGTCCTTCAGCACCGTTTCGCCGAACGCGCGCCAGATCGGCACCGCGATGGTGCCGCCCTGGGCATAGCCGCCGAGGCTGCGCGGCCGGTCATAACCGAGATACAGCCCGGCGATCAGCTGCGGCGTGCCGCCGACGAACCACACGTCGTTGGGGCCGCTGGTGGTGCCGGTCTTGCCGGCCAGCGGCCGGTTCATCGAACTGAGCCCCATCGCCGTGCCGCGGGTGACGACGCCCTCCATCAGGTGGACGATCTGGGTCGCGGTGCGGGCGTCGATGACCTGCTTGGGCGCGCCGCCGGGCCGCGGCATCGCCTCGCCGTTCCAGTCCTTCGCCTCGCAGCCCTCACAGCTGCGGGTGTCGGCACGGTACAGGGTCTTGCCGTTGCGGTCCTGCACCCAGTCGACCAACGTCGGCACATGCCGGCGACCCTGGTCGAACAGCTGGGCATAGGCGTTAACAAGCTTGACCACGGTGGTTTCGCCGGCGCCCAGCGAGATCGCCAGCACGGCGGGATATTTGCCGATGCCGAGGTTCTCGGCGGTGCGCACGACCTTGTCCATGCCGGTGTTGAAGCCGATCCGCACGGTCATCAGGTTGCGGCTCTGCTCCAGCCCCCAGCGCATCGTCTGGGCACCTGCGTAGCCGCCGCTGAAGTTGCGGAAGCACTTCTGCCCCAGCCGCTTGGTCTGGAACACGCAATAGGGCGCATCCACGATGATCGAGCTGGGCGTGAAGCCGTTATCCAGCGCGGTTGCGTAGACGATCGGCTTGAACGCGGAGCCGGGCTGGCGCAGTGCCTGGCTGGCGCGGTTGAACGACTGAGCACGGGCATCGAAGCCACCGACCATCGCCAGCACGCGGCCCGTACGCGGATCCTCGACCACCATGCCGCCGGAGACGAGCGGCACCTGGCGCAGCGCATAGCCGTCTGCCGACTTCGCCACCGGTATGACGTCGCCCGGCTTGAGCGCGCGTGAGGCCGGCACGTTGGTGCCGGTCAGCAGGCGCTGCGCCGCCCAGGGCGGCAGGCGCCCGGTGCTGCCGTCGGCAAAGCCAAGGCTGGCGGCGTCTCCGTCCTTGGCCAGCACCACGGCCGGATACCAGTCCGCATACCCGGTCGCGATCCGGGTCGCTCGCAGCCGCGCCGGCCAACCGTCGCCCAGTTCGATATGCGCCGGCGGTCCGCGCCACGGCCGCGCCGCCTCATAGCGCACCAGCCCATCCCGCAGCGCCTTCTCCGCCGCCGCCTGGATGAACGGGTCGATCGAAGTCCGCACCCATAGGCCGCCGCCATAGACGCTGTTGGGGCCGTCCGCCTGGGACTCGCCGAAGCGTGCGATCAGCGAACGTCGCACATCCTCCAGGAAATAGTCGCCGACATTCGTGATGCGCGGCGCAAAGCCCCGGATCGCCTCGATCGGCTCGGCCTGCGCCGCGTCTGCCGCGCTGGCCGAGATATAGCCGTTCGCGACCATCCGCTGGAGCACGTAGTTGCGGCGCGCCAGCGCGCGTTCACGGCCTCGCTCGGTTGCCGGGCTGTATGTCGAGGGCGCCTTGGGCAGGATTGCCAGATAGGCCATCTGGGCCAGGTCGAGCTTGTCGACACCATGGCCAAAATAGGCCTGCGCCGCCGCCTCGACGCCGTAGCTGTTCCGCCCGAGGAAGATCTGGTTGAGATAGAGTTCCAGGATTTGCGGCTTGGTGAACGCCTCTTCCAGCCGCCACGCCAGCACCGCTTCCTTCAGCTTGCGCGTCAGCGACACCTCATTGGTGAGCAGCAGGTTCTTCGCCACCTGCTGGGTGATCGTCGAAGCGCCGACCGGGCGCTTGTCGGTGCCCAGCGACTTCACGTTGGTCCACACCGCGCCGAGGATGCCGGCATAGTCGAGCCCGTGGTGCTGGAAGAAGGTCTTGTCCTCCGCCGACAGGTAGGCCTGGACGAGTCGCGCCGGAATGTCCTT
>JBBQWN010000041.1:0-17518 GCA_038210595.1 Sphingomonadales bacterium
GGTAGCGGCCGGTGCCCGCCGGAGCCGGCGCGTGATGGGCGTGGGCGCTGTCGGTCGTGTCCTCGGTGTCGTGCTCGCCGTGCAGCGCATGCTGGATATGCTCGCTGGCACCCCAGCGCGCCTCGCCGAAGAAAGTCAGGAACACCAGCCGCCACGAGTAGAAGCTGGTCAGCAGCGCCACCGCCGCGCCGACGAAGAACGCCACCATCGAGGCCTCGCTGCCGTTGGCGAACGCCGCCTCCAGGATCGCGTCCTTGGAATAATAGCCGGCGGTGAAGAAGAAGCCGGTCAGCGACAGCGTGCCGATGGTCATCGCCGCGAAGGTGATCGGGATGGATTTCCGCAGGGCCCCGTAGAAGCGCATGTCCTGCTCGTGGTGCATCGAGTGGATGACCGCGCCCGCGCCGAGGAACAGCAGCGCCTTGAAGAAGGCGTGGGTGAACAGATGGAACATCGCCGCGCCGTAGGCCCCGGAGCCGGCGGCGAAGAACATGTAACCGAGCTGCGAGCAGGTCGAATAGGCGATGACGCGCTTGATGTCGGTCTGGACGCAGGCGACGGTGGCCGCGAACAGCGCGGTCGCAGCACCGACATAGGTGACGACGGTCAGCGCGTCGGGCGCGGCCTCGAACAGCGGCGACAGGCGGCAGACCATGAACACGCCGGCGGTGACCATGGTGGCGGCATGGATCAGCGCGCTGACCGGGGTCGGGCCCTCCATCGCATCCGGCAGCCAGGTGTGCAGCCCGAGCTGCGCCGATTTGCCCATCGCGCCGACGAACAGCAGCAGGCAGATCACCGTCATCGTGTCGAAGCGGCTGCCCAGAAACTCGACCGTGCTGCCCTTCATGCCCGCCGCGCCCTGCAGGATCGGCGTCAGCTCGACGGTGCCGAACACCACGAAGGTCGCGAAGATGCCGAGGCTGAAGCCGAAGTCGCCGACCCGGTTGACGACGAACGCTTTGATCGCCGCCGCGTTGGCGCTGGGCTTGTGATACCAGAAGCCGATCAGCAGGTAGGACGCGAGACCGACGCCCTCCCAGCCAAAGAACATCTGCACCAGGTTGTCGGCGGTAACCAGCATCAGCATCGCAAAGGTGAACAGCGAAAGGTACGCGAAGAACCGCGGCTGGTCCGGATCCTCCTCCATATAGCCCCAGGAATAGAGGTGGACGAGCGCCGACACGGTGGTGATGACGACCAGCATCACCGCGGTCAGCGTGTCGACCCGGAACGCCCAGTCGACGCGCATGTCGCCGCTGACGATCCAGTCTAGCACCGGCACGGTGTAGGCGGCGCCGTGCGCCAGCCCGATATCGAGGAACACAACCCACGACAGGCCCGCCGAGGCGAACAGCGCCAATGTCGTGACACCCTTAGCGACGACGTTGCCGATGAGGCGGTTGCCCAGCCCCGCGACGAGCGCCGCGATGAGCGGCAGGAAGACGATAAGGTGGATCATCAGCCCTTCATCACGGGCACGTCGTCCACCGCGATGGTGCCGCGATTGCGGAAATAGATGACCAGTATGGCCAGCCCGATCGCCGCCTCGGCGGCCGCGACGGTCAGCACGAACATCGCGAAGACCTGGCCCGACAGGTCGCCGAGGAACGCCGAGAAGGCGACGAAATTGATGTTCACCGCGAGCAGGATCAGCTCGATCGACATCAGTACGATGATGACGTTCTTGCGGTTGATGGCGATGCCGAACACGCCGAGCACGAACAGGATCGCGCTGACCGTGATGTAGTGGCCCAGCCCGATCGCACTTGGCCCGATCACAGCGTCACGCCCTCGCCGCTGACCGGCTGGACATGCGCGACGGCATTCGCGGCGGTGCGCTGCACTTGCCTGCTGATATCCTGACGCTTGGTGCCCGGCCGTTGGCGGTGAGTCAGCACGATCGCGCCGACCATCGCGGTCAGCAGCACCATGCCGGCCGCCTGGAAGACGAACAGGTAGCGGGTGTAGAGCACCGACCCCAGCGCCTGGGTGTTGGTCATGCCGGCAAAGCCCGCAAACGGCGCCGCCGCCGCCGTGCCGGGCACGACGTGCAGGCTGGTCGAGCCGGCGACGAACACCAGCTCCGACACCAGCACCACCGCCAGCAGCACGCCGACCGGCAGCGCCTTGACGAAACCGGCGCGCAGCGCGGCAAAATCGACGTCGAGCATCATCACGACGAAGAGGAACAGCACCGCGACCGCGCCCACGTAGACGATGACCAGCAGCATCGCGAGGAACTCGGCCCCGAGCAGGATGAACAGTCCCGCAGCATTGAAGAACGCGCAGATCAGCCACAGCACCGAGTGCACCGGGTTCCGCGACAGGATCGTCAACGCGCCCGAAAGCACGACGATGCCCGCGAACAGGTAAAAGGCGAAGGCGGCGGTCACGCTGGGCTGGACGTCCGATGCTGCGGTGCGGCGGGGGGTGCGGCGCGTCCTACCGCCACGCCGCATCCACCGCAAGGTTGGCGGCGATCACGCGCTCCCACCGCTCACCGTTCTGCAGGAGCTTGTCCTTGTCGTAGATCAGCTCTTCGCGGGTCTCGGTCGAGAATTCCAAGTTCGGCGTCTCGACGATGGCATCGACGGGGCAGGCCTCCTGGCACAGGCCGCAATAGATGCACTTGGTCATGTCGATGTCGTAGCGCGTCGTGCGGCGGCTGCCGTCCTCGCGCGGTTCGGCTTCGATGGTGATCGCCAGCGCCGGGCACACCGCCTCGCACAATTTGCAGGCGATGCAGCGTTCCTCGCCGTTGGGGTAGCGACGCAGCGCGTGCTCGCCGCGGAACCGCGGGGATACCGGACCCTTCTCGTAGGGGTAGTTCAGCGTGATCTTGGGCCGGAAGAAATACTTTAGCGTCAGGCCCAGCCCCTCGATGAACTCGAGCAGCAGCAAGGATTTCGCGGCGCGCAGGACGGCGGTCACGGCCGGCTCTCCTTGTCGAACTTGGCAGCGAGGCCCGGGCCGACTTCGACCCGGCAGTCACCCTGGTAGAAATGGTCGCGATCGACCGAGGTGCCGCCAATCATGATACCCGCCGAGCCCGTCGCTGCGCCAAGCGCAGGATCGATGCCGCCGAGGCTGATGAACGCCGAACGGCCGCCGGGCAGGCGCGCGGTCATCTCGACGCGCTCCGGCCAGGCGTCGGCCAGATCGTCGAGGCGCTGCACCGGCAGGATATGGTCAGGATCGTGGAGCCGCAGCCGCGCCGCCCCTTCGGCACCGGGGTTGGGCAGGTCGGCCCCGCCGGCTGCCGCCGCGGGCTGGAATACCGTCAGCGTGTGGCTGCCGGTGATGCCCAATTCGGCCGACGTGCGCGCCTCGAGGTTGGTCACCCGGCCGAGCGTGCACCGGATCAGGCGGTCGGGCGCGGCAGTCGCCAGCGTCGTCGCGGCAACGGCGATAATCGTGCCGATCATGCCGGCAAACTCGCGAAATGGCCGGTGAACATCAGGCAGCCGCTGACCACCACGACCCAGAACAGGCTGAGCGGCAGGAACACCTTCCACCCCAGCCGCATCAACTGGTCGTAGCGGAAGCGCGGAACCGTCGCCTTAACCCAGGCAAACAGGAAGAACATCAGGAACAGCTTGGCGAAGAACCAGACGAAGCCCGGCACCACGTAGAGCGGTGCCCAGTCGACCGGCGGCAGCCAGCCGCCGAGAAACAATGTCGAGGTCAGCGCGCACATGAACAGCACGTTCGCGTACTCGCCGAGGAAAAACAGCGCGAACGCCATCGACGAATATTCGACCTGATAGCCGGCGACCAGTTCCGCCTCAGCCTCCGGCAGGTCGAACGGCGGCCGGTTGGTCTCCGCCAGCGCGGTGATGAAGAACATGATCGCCATCGGAAACAACAGCGGGTTGAAGATGTTGCCGTTCAGGACGCCGAGGATGTTGCCCTGTTGCGCCCGCACGATGTCGCCGAGATTGAGGCTCTGCGCGTACATCATCACGGTGACGAGGATGAACCCCATCGACACCTCGTAGCTGACCATCTGCGCCGCGCTGCGAAGCCCGCCGAGGAACGGGTATTTCGAATTGGACGCCCAGCCGGACATGATAATCCCGTAGACGCCCATCGAACTGACCGCGAAGATGTACAGCAGCCCGACGTTCAAGTCCGCCAGCACGGCGCCCGAGTTGAACGGCATCACCGCCCAGGCGATCAGCGCCAGCACGAAGGTGATCATCGGCGCGATGATGAACACGCCCTTGTTCGCGCCCGAAGGTACGATGGTTTCCTTGAGGAACAGCTTCGCCGCGTCGGCGAAGGTCTGCAGGATGCCGAACGGCCCGACGACGTTGGGTCCGCGCCGCATCTGCATCGCCGCCCAGATCTTGCGGTCGAAATAGACCGCGAAGGCAACGCCCGCCATGACCGGCAGTGCGATCAGCAGGATCAGCGTGATCGTCGCTATGAAATAGCCCCAGTCGGCACCGAGGTAGTGCTGGAAGAAGCCGGTGTAGGTCATTCGGCCGCCTCAAGCATCGGCCGGGCGTTGACGATCTGATCGATGCATTCGGCCATCGTCTCGCTGGCGCGCGCGATCGGGTTGGAGCGGTAGAAGTCGGTCGCGGCGATGGTGACGCGGCCCTTGCCCGCCTTTGCCTTCGCCGCCCTGGCGGGCGCGGCAGGCGTCAGACCCTCGCTCGCCAGCACCGGCCACTCGGCGGCGATGCGGGCACGCAGCGCGGTCAGGTCATCGTACGGCAGGCGCTTGCCCAGCACGTCGGACAACGCCCGGAAGATCGTCCAGTCCTCGCGTGCCTCACCGGGCGGGAACACGGCGCGCTGGCCCCGCTGGACCCGGCCCTCGAGGTTGACCCAGGTGCCGGGCTTCTCCCCGTAGGCCGCAGCGGGGAGGATCACATCGGCCGAGCGCACGCCGCGGTCGCCGTGAGTCCCGATATAGACCGTGAAGTCGCCGCGCACGTCGATCTCGTCGACGCCGAGGTTGAACAGGACCTTCGCCCCCTCAGGCACGCCGCCGCCAAGGCCGAGGTCGAGCGCCCCGACCCGCGAGGCGGCGGTGTGGAGGATATTCCAGCCGTTCCAGCCGTCGCGCATGAGGTTCAGCGATGCCGCCAGCGCCCGCGCCGCGCCAATGTCCGCGCCCGCGCCGACGATCACCGCCGGGCGCTCCGCCTTCGCGAAGAGTTCCGCGACGTTGTCGGGCAGCGTGAGCGCGTCGCCCAGCCAGTCGACATCGTAGGTCAGGTCGACCGCCGTCCCGATGCCGAACACCCGGCCCCGCCGCCCGCGCACGATCTTGCGCAGCCGCGTGTTGACCAGCGGTGCCTCCAGCCGCGGATTGGTGCCGATCAGCAGGACCGCGTCCGCGGTTTCGATGCCCGCCAGAGTCGAGTTGAACAGATAGCCGCCGCGCTCGCTGCCAAGGTCGCCCTGCCCCGACGTGACGCTGCCACCCAGCGCGCCGACCAGATCCTTCAGCGCCACCATGTCCTCGACGCTGGCGAGGTCACCGGCGACGCCCGCGATGTCGCCGGGAGCCGCGCCTGCCAGCGCGGCGCGGATCGCCGCGAACGCCTCCGGCCAGCTCACCTTGACCAGCTTGCCGCCCTTGCGCACGTAGGGCGCATCCAGCCGTCGCTTCATCAGACCGTCGATGGCGAAGCGGGTCTTGTCGCTCGCCCATTCCTCGTTGACGTCGTCGTTGATCCGCGGCGTGACGCGCATGATCTGCGGCCCGCGCGCGTGGAAGAGGATGTTGGTGCCGACCGCATCCATGACGTCGATGCCGGGCGTCTTCTTCAGCTCCCACGACCGCGCCGCGAAGGCATAGGGCTTCGACGTCAGGGCGCCGACCGGGCACAGGTCGATGACGTTGCCCGACAGCTCGCTGGTCACCGCGGCCTCGAGGTACGAGGTGATCTGCATGTTCTCGCCGCGCCCGGTCGCGCCGATCTCCTCGACCCCGGCGACTTCCTCGGCAAAGCGGACGCAGCGGGTGCAGTGGATGCAGCGGGTCATCACCGTCTTGATCAGCGGACCCATGTACTTCTCGGTGACCGCGCGCTTGTTCTCGTGGTAGCGGGTGTGGCCCTTGCCGTAGGCGAGGCTCTGGTCCTGCAGGTCGCACTCGCCGCCCTGATCGCAGATCGGGCAGTCGAGCGGATGGTTGATGAGCAGGAACTCCATCACCCCCTCGCGCGCCTTCTTGACCTTGGGCGTCGTGGTCATGACGACCTGTCCGTCTGCGGCAGGCATCGCGCACGAGGCGACAGGTTTCGGCGACTTCTCCATTTCGACGAGGCACATGCGGCAGTTGCCGGCGATGCTCAGCCGCTCATGATAGCAGAAGCGCGGAATCTCGGCGCCCGCAGCCTCGCAGGCCTGCAGCACGGTCGCGCCCGCCGGCACTTCGACCTCGACGCCATCGACGGTAAGCTTGGGCATTACTCCGCGGCCTCCAGCATGCCGGGCACCTGGACGAAGCCTTTGCGCTTGGCGATCCGCGCCTCGAGCTCCGGGCGGAAGTGGCGGATCAGCCCCTGGATCGGCCACGCCGCGGCATCGCCGAGCGCGCAGATGGTGTGGCCCTCGATCTCGGTGGTGACCTCGAGCAGCAGGTCGATCTCGTGCGGCTCGGCGTCGCCGGTGACGAGGCGCTCCATGACGCGCCACATCCAGCCGGTGCCCTCGCGGCACGGCGTGCACTGGCCGCAGCTCTCGTGCTTGTAGAAGTACGAGAGCCTCGCGATCGCACGGACGATGTCGGTCGACTTGTCCATGACGATGATCGCCGCGGTGCCGAGGCCGGACTTCAGATCCTTCAGCGCGTCGAAATCCATCGGGCAATCGATGATCTGGTCGGCGGGCACCAACGGCACCGACGAGCCGCCCGGGATGACCGCGAGCAGATTGTCCCAGCCGCCACGGACACCGCCGCAATGCGTCTCGATCAGCTCGCGGAACGGCACGCTCATCGCTTCCTCGACGACGCAGGGCTTGTTCACATGGCCGCTGATCTGGAACAGCTTGGTCCCCTCGTTCTTCGGGCGGCCGATGGCGGCGAACCACGCCGCGCCGCGGCGCAGGATGGTCGGCGCGACGGCGATGCTCTCGACGTTGTTGACCGTCGTCGGGTTGCCGTAGAGGCCCGCACCGGCCGGGAACGGCGGCTTCAGGCGCGGCTGGCCTTTCTTGCCCTCCAGGCTCTCCAGCATCGCGGTCTCTTCGCCGCAGATGTAAGCACCGGCGCCGCGGTGAACGATGACGTCAAAGTCATAGCCAGAGCCGCAGGCGTTCTTGCCGATCAGCCCGGCCGCATAGGCCTCGCGCACGGCGGCGAACAGGGTTTCGGCCTCGCGCACGTACTCGCCGCGGATGTAGATGTACGCCGCGGTGGCGTGCATCGCGAAGCCGGCGACCAGCGCGCCCTCGATCAATTTGTGCGGATCGTGGCGGATGATCTCGCGGTCCTTGCAGCTGCCGGGCTCGGACTCGTCGGCGTTGATTACCAGCGTGGAGGGCCGCGCCGGGTTGTTGACCTTGGGCATGAACGACCATTTCATGCCGGTCGGGAAGCCCGCGCCGCCGCGGCCGCGCAGGCCGGACGCCTTCATGATGTTGATGATCTCGTCCGGTCCGAGGTCGAGCAGCGCCTTGGTGCCCTCCCAGTCGCCGCGCTTGCGGGCATGCTCCAGCGTCCACGGCTGAAAGCCGTAGAGGTTGGTGAAGATACGGTCGGCGTCAGCGAGCATGTCTGCGTCTTTCGCGCCATGCCTCGACTGTGAAAGTCGAGCCGAACCCAATTAGGAGCATGCCAACGAAGCTCAGCAAACCTGTCGAATGCTCCCAGCGAACGAGAATGCCACTTACGAGCATGATGACAGCCGAAAGCGATAGCAGATGAAGCTTGCTCACGCCGCCATCTCCTTCAGCGTCGTCGGACCGCCCTCGGGGCAGCTCGCCTGCCGGCCGATCTGCGAGCCGGGGTTCGGCGTCTCGCCGCGGGCAAGTGCTTCGAGGATCGCGGTCATGCTGTCGTAGGTCAGGTCCTCGTAGTTGTCGGCGTTGATCTGGACCATCGGCGCGTTGGCGCAGGCGCCCAGGCACTCGACCTCGGCCAGCGTGAACAGGTGGTCGGCGGTGTTGCCGCCTTTCACCAGGCCCTTGTCGGTGCACGCCTTCATGATGTCGTCGGAGCCACGCAGCTGGCACGGCGTCGTCCCGCAGACCTGCACCAGGTACCGCCCGACCGGCTTCAGATTGTACATCGTGTAGAAGGTCGCGACCTCGTAGGCGCGCATGTACGGCATGCCGATCTGTGCCGCCACGAACTCGATCACCGGCACCGGCAGCCACGCCGAGCCCGCCTGCGCCGCCATCTGCTCCTGCGCCAGCCACAGCAGCGGCATCACCGCCGACGCCTCGCGGCCCTGCGGATATAGCGCAATGATGCGCGCCGCCTCGGTGGCGTTGTCGGGCGTCCAGGCGAAGTCGCTATGCTCGCGCGGCGGCCGCGCGGCGCGGGCTTCGCGGGTGGTGTTGTAGGTGCCGGTGGTCATATCGTCTCGAGCACGGCGCAGGTGCGTTCCGAAGGGTTGATGCCGGTGTTGGGCTCGCCCTCACGGTCAATCAGCATCACCTCACACAGAGCGTCGGCGACCGGGCGATGCTCGGTGCCGGCGGGCACGACGATCAGGTCGCCCGCATCGAGCACCGCCTCGCCGTCGCGAAACTGGATCCGCAGCCGGCCGCGGATGACGAGGAACAGTTCGTCGGTGTCGGTGTGGCTATGCCAGTCGAACGGCCCGTCGAGTTTGGCGACGCGCAGCTCGTTGCCGTTGTAGCGGCCGACAATGCGCGGGTTGTAGACATCGTCGAACGACGCGAGCTTGGTGGCGAGGCGGATGGGCTGCGGAGCGGTCACTGCATCATCCCTGGCGTCTTCCGACTTTCCCGAAGAAATCCCCAAAAGCCGAGGACTGACATCGCGATCCACCAACCGTAGCCAAAGTGACCGTGCTGCCAATCGGGCCGCGACCACAGCGCCAGACCGATTGCCAAGGTGGCAACGGCGAAAAGAAGCCGAAGCCCGTTCCTCACCGGTCCACCTCCCCGAACACGATGTCGAGGCTGCCCAGAATCGCCGGCGCGTCCGCCAGCATGTGGCCCTTGCACAGGAAGTCCATCGCCTGGAGGTGGCTGAACCCCGTCGCGCGGAAGTGGCAGCGGTAGGGCTTGTTGGTGCCGTCGCTGACCAGATAGACGCCGAATTCGCCCTTGGGGCTCTCGGTCGCCACGTACGCCTCGCCGGCGGGGACGTGGAAGCCTTCGGTGTAGAGCTTGAAGTGGTGGATCAGCGCTTCCATCGACTGCTTCATCTCGGTGCGGGTCGGCGGCGCGATCTTGCGGTCGAGGGTAGCGATGCGGCCGGCGGGCATCTGCTGCGCGCACTGGCGAATGATGCGGACCGACTGGCGCATCTCCTCCATGCGGCACATGAAACGATCGTAGCTGTCGCCGTGCTTGCCGACGATGACGTCGAACTCCATCCGGTCGTAGACCTCATAGGGCTGCGAACGGCGCAGGTCCCACGCCACATCGCAGGCGCGGAGGCACGGCCCGGAGAAGCCCCAGGCCACCGCGTCGGCCTTGCTGATCGTGCCGATATCGACGTTGCGCTGCTTGAAGATGCGGTTGCCCGCGACCAGCCGCTGCGTGTCCATCAGCGGGCCTTCGTATTTATCGCACCAGGCGAGGATGTCCTCCAGCAGCCCGGCGGGCAGGTCCTGGTGGACGCCGCCGGGGCGGAAATAGGCGGCGTGCATGCGAGCCCCGGAGACGCGCTCGTAGAAGC
This sequence comes from Sphingomonadales bacterium, assembly GCA_038210595.1. GTDB lineage: Bacteria > Pseudomonadota > Alphaproteobacteria > Sphingomonadales > Sphingomonadaceae > Glacieibacterium. The sequence goes on from JBBQWN010000041.1 coordinate 9,842, forward strand.
CCATCAGATGCTCGCGCTCCTCGAACAGCCACAGCAGCGGGGTCATCGCGCCGACGTCGTTGGCGTGGCTGCAGACATTCATGATGTGGTTGAGGACGCGGGTGATCTCCGCGAACATGACGCGGATATACTGGGCCCGCAGCGGCACCTCGATACCCGACAGCTTCTCGATAGCCAGCACATAGCTGTGCTCCATGCACATCGGGCTGACGTAATCGAGGCGGTCCATGTACGGCAGCGCCTGCAGGTAGGTCTTGTACTCGCACAGTTTCTCGGTGCCGCGGTGGAGCAGCCCGACATGCGGATCGCAACGCTCGATGATCTCCCCGTCCAGCTCCATGACCAGGCGCAGCACACCGTGCGCGGCCGGGTGCTGCGGCCCGAAATTGATCATGTAGTTCTGGATCTGCTCGGGGTCGGCGCCCGGCGTCTCGGCCAGCGCAGCGCGCAGCTCGACCTGATCGTCGATCATGAGGCGGCTTTCTTCGCGTTGTCCGCAGGGGGAGGCGCGGGCGCGGCGGTTGGCACCGGTGCGGCTTTCTCGTCGCCGGGCAACACGTAGTCGGTGCCCTCCCAGGGCGACAGGAAATCGAAGCTGCGGAAGTCCTGCGCCAGCTTGACCGGCTCATAGACGACGCGCTTGTGCTCCTCCGAATAGCGCAGCTCGACATGGCCGGTCAGCGGGAAGTCCTTGCGGAACGGGTGGCCGCTGAAGCCATAGTCGGTGAGGATGCGGCGCAGGTCGGGATGGCCCTCGAACAGCACGCCGTAGAGGTCGTAGACCTCGCGCTCCCACCAGTTGGCGCACGGCCACAGGCCGGTCAGGCTGGCCACTGGCTGCACGTCGTCGGTCGACAGCTTGACCCGGATGCGGCGGTTCGCGGTCAGCGACAGGAATTGATAGACGACCTCGAACCGCTCCGGCCGATCGGGGAAATCGACACCGGCAACGTCGATCAACTGCTGATAGGCGAAGTCGTCGTGCAACGCCGTCGCCACCGCGATCAGCGCGGTTCGGGCGATGGTCAGCGTCGTCTCGCCCGCATGTTCGCTCAGCGCCGCATCCCAAAAAGCCGCCGCCAGCCGCTCGGCCAGCCCGGCGTCCGTCTTGTCGTGGGGCCAGTGCGCGCTCACCGCTCGAACGTCCCGGTCCGGCGCATCTTCCGCTGTAGCGCCAGCACGCCGTACAGCAGCGCCTCCGCGGTCGGCGGGCAGCCCGGCACATAGATGTCGACCGGCACGATGCGGTCGCAGCCGCGCACCACCGAATAGCTGTAATGGTAATAGCCGCCACCGTTGGCGCAGCTGCCCATCGAGATGACGTAGCGCGGCTCGGCCATCTGGTCGTAGACGCGGCGCATGGCGGGCGCCATCTTGTTGCACAAAGTGCCGGCGACGATCATCACGTCGGACTGGCGCGGGCTGGCGCGCGGCGCGAAGCCGAAGCGCTCGACATCGTAGCGCGCCATAGAAGTGTGCATCATTTCGACCGCGCAGCACGCCAGGCCGAAGGTCATCCACCACATGCTGCCGGTCCGCGCCCAGGCGAACAGGTCCTCGGTCGAGGTGACGAGGTAACCCTTGTCGGTGACCTCCTTGCCAAGATCTGTGAGGAAGCCGTCGCGCAGGCCCTCCGGCACGGTCAGCGCCGAGGCCGGGCTGTCGCCGAGCACGCGTGCCTGCTGCTCCTCGGTAAGGCGGGTTTCGCTCATTCCCAATCCAGTGCGCCGATTTTCCAGGCATAGACGAGGCCCAGCGCCAGTTCGGCAAGGAACTCCATCATCGCCCACCAGCCTGCCTGCCCGGTCCAGTGCAGCGAGATCGCCCAGGGGAACAGGAAGGCCGCCTCAAGGTCGAAGACGATGAACAGGATGGCGACGAGGTAGAAGCGCACGTCGAACTGCCCGCGGCTGTCGCTGAACGCCGGAAACCCGCTCTCATACTCGCTCAGCTTGGCAGTGTCGGGCTTGGCGGTGCCGGTCAGGCCCGAGATCAGCACCGGCGCACCGACGAAGATCAGCGAAAACGCGATCGCCACGCCGATGAACAGCAGGACGGGAAGATACTCGGCGGCGACGGCTGGCATGGTTGCTGGGCACCCGTTGGCGGGGGTTGCGACTTGGCGGCGCTTCTATGCCTCGCCGCCCTGCCGCGCAAGCTTGTGCACCGCGGCAATCTGCCCGTGCGGAACGCCGGGCAGCGCCGCGCTTTGGTGCGCCAATGCAGCGACGACTCCCCCGATGACCCGATTGAGCGCCAACCACGCCGGCCGCTGGGCCGGGCTCGGGGGCATCGGCGCGGTCGGCGGGCTGGCCGGTGCCATCCTGTTGTTCCTGCGCGTCGCGTCCGAGGTCGGCGAGGGCGAGACGCGGACCTTCGACAACGGCATCATGCTGGCGCTCCGACGCACCGGCGATGTGACGCAGCCGATCGGGCCGGCGTGGCTGAAGACCGCGATGCTCGACATCACCGCGCTTGGCGGCACGACCGTGCTGACCTTGATCAGCCTGCTCGCCGTCGGTTTCCTGCTGGCGAGCCGGCGCTGGTCGCGCGCGCTGTTCCTGGTTGTCGCGGCCGGCGGCGCGGTCCTTCTCAACGTGGTGTTGAAGATGGGCTACGCGCGCCCGCGACCCACCGTCGTCGCGCATCTCGTCGACGTCACCTCGACCAGCTTTCCCAGCGGCCACGCGATGGGTTCCGCGGCCATCTACCTGACGCTGGGCGTGCTGCTGGCGCGCTCGGTCGTGGAGCCGCGGGTCAAGGCCTATCTGGTCGGCGCGGGGGTGGTGCTGACGCTGCTGGTCGGCATCTCGCGCGTCTACCTGGGAGTCCATTACCCGACCGACGTGCTCGCCGGCTGGACGGTCGGGTCGGCGTGGGCGGTGCTGTGCTGGCTGATCGCCGAGCGGCTGCGGCGGCGGCGCGGGGCGCGGGTCTAGCGGATCGCTCCGGCGACCAGCTTGTGCAGCTTTGACTGGACCTGGTCGTTGCCGGCGATCATCTCCTGCCGCCCCACCATGCCGTCCTTGCCACGATAATCGGTGACGAAGCCGCCCGCCTCGCGGACCAGCAGGATGCCCGCCGCGACGTCCCAATATTGCAGGCCGCTCTCCCAGAACGCGTCGAAGCGCCCGGCCGCAACCCAGGCGAGATCGAGCGCCGCCGAGCCGAAGCGGCGGACCCCGGCGACGTTGGGGATCACGGCGTTGAGGATCGCCGAGAACTGCGCCTGGTCGCCGTGGCCTTGGTAGGGAATGCCAGTGGCGATGACGCAGTCGCTGAGGTCGCGTCGCGACGACACCCTGAGCCGGCGGTCCTGCAGCCAGGCGCCCTTGCCCTTCTCGGCCCAGAAGCTCTCGTCGGTCAGCGGCTGGTAAACGAGGCCGGCGACGACCTCGCCGCGCTCCTCGGCGGCAATCGAGATCGAGAAGTGCGGCATGCCATGCAGAAAGTTGGTGGTGCCGTCCAGAGGATCGACGATCCAGCGGCGGTCGGGGTCCTCGCCCTTCACCTCGCCGTGCTCCTCGAGCAGCATCCCCCAGGTCGGGCGGGCATGGCCGAGCACCTCGCGCAGCGTCACTTCCGCCGCCCGGTCGGCGTTCGAAACGAAGTCGGCCGGACCCTTGCGCGATACCTGCAGCGCATCGACCTCGTTGAAGTCACGGCGCAGGCGCGGCGCCGCCTTGCGGGCGGCTTTCTCCATAACGGTGATCAGTCCGGACTTGATGGGCATCAGTCCGCCCGGCGGACGTATTCGCGCTCGTAGGTATCGACGACGATCTTCGTGCCGACCCCGATGAACGGCGGCACCATGACACGCACGCCGTTCTCCAGCGTCGCGGGCTTATAGCTCGACGATGCGGTCTGGCCCTTCACGACCGCCTCGGTATCGGCGATCACGGCCTCGATCTGGCTGGGCAGCTGCACCGAGATCGGCTTGTCGTCATAGGTTTCCATGACCACGTCCATGCCGTCCTGCAGGAAGTCCGCAGCCTCCCCCAGCAGGTCACGCTCGAGGCTGACCTGGTCGTAGTTGAGCTTGTCCATGAAGGTCAGGCTGTCGCCCTCGGCGAACAGGAACTGGAAATCCTTGGTGTCAAGCCGCACCTTCTCGACCGTTTCGGCCGAGCGGAACCGCTCATTGGTCTTGCGGCCATCCATCAGGTTCTTCAGCTCGACCTGCATGTACGCGCCGCCCTTGCCGGGCTGGGTGTGCTGAATCTTCACCGCGCGCCACAGCCCGCCCTGGTATTCGAGGATGTTGCCGGGCCGAATTTCGACGCTGTTGATCTTCATGGGGGCCGTTCGCTGATCGGGAAGCCGCGCGTCCTAGCCGATGGGCTCGACTATGCCAACACCGGCCCGAACACCGCAACTCCCGCCGCCGGGCCTTCCGGGTGCGCCCAGACCGCTCCAGAGACCGCGAGGAAGTCCGCCCCTGCCGCGACCAGCGGGGCAGCGTTCGCCGCTGTTATCCCGCCGATGGCGACGCACGGCAGCTGGCTCAGCGTCGTCCACCAGGTCAGCAGCGACGGCTCCGGGCGGTGCGTCGTCGGCTTGGTGGTGGTGTCGAAGAACGCCCCGAATGCGACATAGTCCGCCCCGGCCTCGCCCGCCTCCATGGCGAGGTGGCGGCTGTCGTGACAGGTCACGCCGATCTGCGCCTGCGCGCCGAGCAGGTCGCGGGCCTCGGTTACCGAGCCGTCGCCCTGCCCGAGATGGATGCCATCCGCGCCCAATCGCTTGGCGAGGCGCGCGCTGTCATTGACCAGGAACGCCAGGTCGGCGTCGGCACAGATGCGCTGCAGAGGCTCAGCCAGGCGCGCTGCCGCGTCCTCGTCGAGATCCTTGACCCGGAACTGGAACGCCGCGACCGGGCCGCCCGCCAAGGCAGCCCGCAGCTTGTCCGGGAAGTTGCCGCCGACATCGAGCGGCGACACCAGGTACAGCTGACACGCCGGGCGCCGGTCGCGCTGGAACCGCTCGCCGAAGCCGGGGTCGAGCGGGACCAGCTCCTCTTCCGTCACTCTTCGCCCTTGTAGATCGCGACGATCTTGTCGAGCATCGCCAGCGCTTCGTCACGCGGGCGCTGGAAGGTGTTGCGGCCGATGATCGAGCCGTTCCCTCCGCCATCCCGGATATCGCGCGCATCCTGATACACCGCGTCGGCACCCTTGGCCGCGCCGCCCGAGAACACCACGATCCGCCGCCCGTTGAAGCAGGCCTGGCGGACGTGCGCGACGCGCTTGGCCTGGGTCGACCAGTCGCCGCCCTCGTACGCCTTTTTCGCGTCCTTCTGCTCGATATGGTCGGTCGGCAGCTTGACCTTGATGATGTGCGCGCCGGCCAGCGCCGCCATGTGAGCGGCATAAGCGCCGACATCCAGGGCCAGCTCGCCGTCCTTGGAGATCGTGCCGCCGCGCGGATACGACCAGATCACGGTTGCGATACCGACCGCCTTGGCCTCGGCCGACAGTTCCTTGATCTCCTCCATCAGTTCGAAGATGTCGTCGCTGCCGGGGTAGATGGTGAAGCCGATGGCGGCGCAGCCGAGCCGCAGCGCATCGTCGACGCCGCCGGTCACCGCCTGGTCGATGCTGGTCGACCAGCTGTTCGAGCTGTTGACCTTGAGGATCGTCGGGATCTGCCCGGCGAAGCTGTCCGCCCCGGCCTCGATCATCCCGAGCGGCGCGGCATACGCCGAGAGCCCAGCATCGATCGCCAGCTGGAAGTGATAGTGCGGATCATAGGCGGCCGGGTTGACCGCGAAGCTGCGCGCCGGGCCATGTTCGAAGCCCTGGTCGACAGGCAAGATAACCAGCTTGCCGGTGCCGCCCAGCCGCCCCTGCATCAGGATGCGTGCAAGGTTCGCCTTGGTCCCGGGATTGTCGGATTCGTAATTGGCGAGGATGGCGCGAACGGCGGGGGTCATCGGGGGCTCCTTACTTCCTGCCGAAGTGGACTTCGGCGATCTGGACGAACATCTCGAAGATGTGCTCGGCGATCTCGCTCGCCTCGGTCTCGGTCATGGTTTCCAGCGTGTGTGCGACCGGGCCCTTGGCGATATTGCCACGCTCGTCGACGACCGCGCCGGCGACGGTGATGCGGGTCGTAATCTCGTTGTAGAGGATGCGGCTCTCGGGCGGAAAATCCTCGCCCTTGAGGTCGCGGAAACCGCGGAACGCCTCACCGATGCGCGTCTGGATCGGATCGGCGGAGCGCGCCAGCTTCCACGCGGCGGGGTAGAGCTTTTCCCACAGCCTGTCGGTGTCGATCATGCGGCCCGCTCCAGGGCGACGACGCCGGGCAAGGCCTTGCCCTCCATCCATTCGAGAAAGGCGCCGCCGGCGCTCGATACATAGGTGAAGTCGCTGGTAACCCCGGCATGGTTGAGCGCCGCGACCGTGTCGCCCCCGCCCGCCACCGAGATCAGTTCACCGGCCTGGGTCAGGGCTGCAGCAGTCTTCGCCAGCGCCACCGTGGCGGCATCGAACGGCGTCAGTTCGAACGCACCGAGCGGGCCGTTCCAGACGAGCGTGCGGCAGGTTTTCAGCGCGTCGCCCGCCGCCTCGACCGCGGCGGGGCCGAGGTCGAGCACCATGTCGTCAGGGCCGATTTCGTGCACATTGACGGTGCGATGCGGCGCGTTCGCCGCGAATGCCTGCGCGACGACTACGTCATAAGGCAGGTGCACGGTGCAGCGGGCCGCCTCGGCACGCGCAAGGATGTCGAGCACGGTATCCTTCAGGTCGGGCTCGCACAGCGACTTGCCGACCGCGACGCCGCGCGCCGCGAGGAAGGTGTTGGCCATCGCCCCGCCGATGATCAGGTGGTCGACCCTGTTGACAAGGTGGGTCAGCACCTCGAGCTTCGACGACACCTTGGCCCCGCCGACCACCGCGGCGACCGGATGCTCGGGATTGCCCAACGCCTTCTGCAGATGCTCGAGCTCGGCCTGCATCGCGCGGCCCGCGAACGCCGGGAGGACGTGTGCCAGTCCCTCGGTCGAGGCATGCGCCCGGTGTGCGGCGGAAAAGGCATCGTTGATATAGAGGTCGCCCAATTTCGCCAGATCGGCGACGAACGCCGGGGCGTTGGCCTCCTCGCCGTCATGGAAGCGGGTGTTCTCGACCACCGCGATACCGCCCTCCGGGAGCGCGGCGATGTTGGGGCCGGCGCTGTCGACATCGCCGACGAAGGTCACCGGGCGGCCCAGCACCTGCGCCAGCGCGTCCGCCACCGGACGCAGCGACTGCGACGGATCGGGCCCGCGCTCCGGGCGGCCGAAATGGGACAGCACGACAACGCGCGCCCCCTTGTCGGCCAGCTCGGCGATCGTCGGCATGGCGGCGCGCAGGCGGCTGTCGTCAGCAACCCTACCGTCCTGCATCGGCACGTTCAGATCGGCGCGCACCAGCACACGCTTGCCACGCACCTCGCCGATATCGTCGAGTGTGCGGAACACTAGATCAGCTTGCCCATCATCACCGCGGTGTCGAGCATGCGGTTCGAGAAGCCCCACTCGTTATCGTACCAGGCAACGACGCGGACCAGCAGGCCGTCGAGCACCGTCGTCTCCAGGCTGTCGATCGTGGCGCTCGCCGGGTTATGGTTGTAGTCGTGGCTGACCAGCGGCTCGTCGGTATAGTCGATGATCGCCGCCATCGGGCCGCTGTC
>JBBQWN010000042.1:0-17340 GCA_038210595.1 Sphingomonadales bacterium
CGTCAGGCAGGCCGCCAGAGCCAAACTCTGCGTACCGATAGCTGCCGACTGTCTTAGAAAGAATTAATTTTTGTTTTCAACGGCTTGTGTCGTATCCTAGCGTAGTTCTGGATACGTCCGGATGGGCGAAAATCATTCCCACTCGATCGTACCGGGCGGCTTGCTGGTATAGTCATAGACGACGCGGTTGATGCCGGGCACCTCGTTGACGATGCGGGTCGCGACCGCGCTGAGGAACGCGCCGTCGAACGGGTAGACGTCCGCCGTCATGCCGTCGACCGAGGTGACGGCGCGCAGGCCGCAGACCTTGTCGTAGGTGCGGCCGTCGCCCATCACACCGACGGTGCGGACCGGCAGCAGCACCGCGAACGCCTGCCAGATCGCATCGTACAGCCCCGCCTTGCGGATCTCGTCGAGGTAGATGAGGTCGGCCTTGCGGAGCGTGTCGCAGGCGTCGCGGGTAACTTCGCCGGGGATGCGAATGGCGAGGCCGGGGCCGGGGAACGGGTGACGGCCGACAAAAGCATCCGGAAGGCCGAGCTCCCGGCCGAGCACGCGAACCTCGTCCTTGAACAGCTCCCGCAACGGCTCGACCAGCGCCATGTCCATGCGCTCCGGCAGGCCGCCGACATTATGGTGGCTCTTTATCGTGACGCTTGGGCCCCCGGTGTAGCTGACGCTTTCGATGACGTCGGGATAGAGCGTGCCCTGCGCCAGGAACTGCGCGCCGCCGATCTTTTTGGCTTCCGCCTCGAACACTTCGATGAAGGTCTTGCCGATGAACTTGCGCTTGGCCTCGGGGTCGGTGACGCCGGCGAGGCCGCCCAGAAACAGGTCGGACGCGTCCACGTGGACCAGCGGGATGTGGTAGTGCTCGCGGAACAGGCCGACGACCTGCTCGGCCTCCTGCGCGCGCATCAGTCCGTGGTCGACGAAGACGCAGGTCAGCTGGTCGCCGATGGCTTCGTGGATGAGGACCGCGGCGACGGCGGAATCGACCCCGCCTGACAGGCCGCAAATGACCTTGCCGTCGCCGACCTGGGCGCGGATGTCGGCGACTTTCTGGGCGCGGTAGGCGTCCATGCTCCACGTCGCGGTGCAACCGGCGACATGACGGACGAAATTGGCGAGCAGCTTCGCGCCGTCCGGCGTGTGCACGACCTCGGGGTGGAACTGCACGCCATAGCGGCGGCGGTAGTCGTCGGCGATGGCCGCAAACGGTGCACCGTCGGTGGTCGCGACGACGCGGAAGCCGGCGGGGATGGCGTCGATGCGGTCGCCGTGGCTCATCCACACCTGATGGCGCTCGCCCGCCTTCCAAAGCCCCTCGAACAGCATGCAGTCGGCCGCGATGTCGATGAAGGCGCGCCCGAACTCGCGGTGGTCGGACGGCAGCACCTTGCCACCGAGTTGCGCCGCCATCGTCTGTTCGCCGTAGCAGATGCCAAGCACCGGAATGTCGCTGGCGAACAGCGCGTCGGGGGCGCGCGGGCTGCCGATCTCGGTGGTCGAGGCGGGGCTGCCCGACAGGATGACCCCCTTGGGCTGCAGCCGCTGCAGCGCCTCGTCGCCCTTCGAGAACGGCACCAGCTCGCAATAGACGCCGGCCTCGCGGACGCGGCGGGCGATGAGCTGCGACACCTGACTGCCGAAGTCGAGGATCAGAATAGCTTCGGGATGGTCGGACATGCGCTCAAATAGGGCGCATGCCCGGCCCTGTCACCCCTTAGCCGAGGCGGACGCCAGTCACCCGGCCATAAGCGGCGCGGCACGAGAAGCCGGTGCGGGTGATCGCATAGTTGCCGCCGTTGTCGATTTCGACATAGCCGAGCACATTGGCGCCGCCGTCGATCGGCTCGACCCGGTCGATGCCGGTGACGCGGGCGCGGCCACCGCGCTGCGAGGCGGTATCCTCGACGGCACGGGTGCAGTCGAGCACCGGGCCGGACTCGCCCTCGACGATCGGCGCGGCCTCACCGTACTCCGCGGGCGGCGGCGGCGCGCCGTCGTCATAGCCATAGTCGCGGTTGCGGTCGTTGTTCGATGCCGCCACGGCAATGCCGCCGATGATCGCGGCACCGAGCAGCGCGCCGCCCAGGCCGATGCCGCCACCGTGATAGCGGTGGTAGCCGCCATAATAGCCGCCGTGGCCATAATAGGGACGGGCCGCCGCCGGGCTGGCAGCGACCGCGAGCGCGGCGAGCGCGGCGGCGGTGGTGCGGAATACGAACGACATCGGAAGGTCTCCTTCGCTAGCTAGTCTATCCCGGCAGCATTGTACCGGCGATGAACCGCTCAGGCGGCGATCCGCTCGAGTCCGGCGCGCCACGCCGGCGGCAGTGCGGCCGGGCGGCGGGTGGCACGGTCGACGTAGACGTGGATGAAGAAGCCCGCCGCCGCGGCCTCCGGTGCGGCGTCGGTGAACAGCCCGACCTCGTAGCGCACGCTCGACCGGCCCAGTGCCGCGACTCGCAGGCCAGCCTCGACGACCTCCGGGAACGAGATCGGACGGGCGTAGCGGCAGCCAGTCTCGACGACGAGGCCGATCAGGTCGCCGTGCAGGATGTCGAGTAGCCCGGCCTCGACCAGCCAGGCATTCACCGTCGTATCGAACAGGCTGTAGTGGACGGTGTTGTTGACGTGGCCGTAGGCATCGTTGTCCATCCAGCGCGTCGGGATGCGGCGGAAGTCGCGGTAGGCGTCGCGCGGGCTGAACGGGCCGGTCATCCCCGGCTCAATAGGGGAGTGAGCGATCATGCAGCAACTGGCTTCGCGGCACCTGATGACCCTCACGCTGACGGTCGATTACCCCGGCATGATCGAGATCGGCCAGGTCGCTGCCGGGCGGCGGCGGATCGCGCCCGTCACCGGCGGCATTTTCGCCGGCGACCGGCTGCGCGGCGAGGTGCTGCCGGGCGGCGCCGACTGGGTGATCAACCGGCCCGACGCGGTGATGGTGCTCGACGTCCGACTGCCGCTGCGCACCGACGACGGCGCGGCGATCTATCTGGCCTATACCGGCAGCTATGTCGCGACGCCCGAGGTGATGGCGCGGCTGGCGCGCGGCGAGCCGATGGAGCCGAGTGAATACAGACTGCGCACCGTGGCCCGCTTCGAGGCCGGGGCGGCGGCCTATCGCTGGCTGAATGACCTTGTCGTCGTCGGGGTCGGCACACGCGAACGCGCCGGCCCCGTCTACGATCTGTTCGAGATCAGCTGAGGCTCAGGCGGCCTCGTCGAACTCCATGACCGGCCCTGAATCCTGGCCCTTGGCGGTCTCGTCGCGGTCGACGAACTCGACGATCGCCATCTGGGCGGCGTCGGACTTGCGGAAGCCGGCCTTGATGATGCGGATATAGCCGCCCTCGCGGTCGGCGTAGCGCGCGGCGAGCACGTCGAACAGCTTGACCAGTTGGACATCGTCCTTCAGCCGTGCGTCGGCAAGGCGGCGATTGGAAAGCCCGCCGTGCTTGGCGAGCGTCACCAGCTTCTCGACGTAAGGGCGGATCTCGCGCGCCTTCGGCAGCGTCGTCTTGATCTGCTCGTGCTTGATCAGACTTGCGGCCATGTTGCGGAACATCGCCAGGCGGTGGCTGGTGGTGCGGCCGAGCTTGCGGTTCGAATTGCCGTGACGCATGTCAATAACTCCGTTCGTTCAGGGGCCGTATCAGGTACCCCGGACCAGGCGGCGCAGGATCGCGCCGCCGTTCGTATCGAGCCTTAATATTCGGCTTCGAGCTTCTTCGCCATTTCCTCGATGTTCTCGGGCGGCCAGCCGGGGATTTCCATACCCAGGCGCAGCCCCATCGCGGTCAGCACTTCCTTGATCTCGTTGAGCGACTTGCGGCCGAAGTTCGGGGTCCGCAGCATCTCGCTCTCGGTCTTCTGGACGAGATCGCCGATGTAGATGATGTTGTCGTTCTTCAGGCAATTGGCGCTGCGCACCGACAACTCGAGCTCATCAACCTTCTTGAGCAGGAAGCGGTTGAGCGTCGCAGTGTCGTCGAGCTCGATCGGCCCGCCGCTGTGGACGGCCGGGGCATGATGCTGGACCGACGTCGGCTCGTCGAAATTGACGAACAGCTGCAGCTGGTCCTGCAGGATGCGTGCTGCATAGGCGAGCGCATCGTCGGGCGTGATCGTGCCGTCGGTCTCGACCGTGATGTTGAGCTTGTCGTAGTCGAGCTCCTGCCCGACGCGGGTGTTCTCGACCTTGTACGCGACCTGGCGCACCGGCGAGTAGAGCGCGTCAACGGGGACCAGCCCGATCGGCGCGTCGGCCGGACGGTTCTGGCTGGCCGGGACATAGCCCTTGCCGGCTTCGACGGTGAGCTCGAGGTTGAGCGTCGCGCCCTCGTCGAGGGTGCAGATCACCAGCTCCGGATTCATGATCTCCATGTCGCCGGTGACCGCGATCTGGCCGGCGTTGACGGGGCCCGGGCCGGTCGCCGACAGATGCACACGCTTGGGCTGATCGCCCTGCATGCGCACCGCGATCTGCTTGATGTTGAGGACGATGTCAGTCACATCCTCGCGCACGCCGGCGAGGCTGCTGAACTCGTGCAGCACGCCGTCCATCTTGATCGCGGTGACGGCCGCGCCCTGGAGCGACGACAGCAGCACGCGACGCAGCGCGTTGCCGAGCGTCAGGCCGAAGCCCCGCTCCAGCGGCTCGGCGATGAACACGCCCTTGCGGCGGCTGTCGGTGCCGGGCTTGGTTTCAAGCCGGTTCGGCTTCTTGAGTTCGGTCCAGTTCTTTGCAATGACTGCCATGTGTTCCACCTCGGGGGCTGGGACGCGGTCGGGTCGTCACCCGGCGCATCGAATTGGGGAGTGCCGGCGGCGCGTGACCCGCGCCAACGGCTACGGCAGCGTCAGACGCGGCGGCGCTTCGGCGGGCGCACGCCGTTGTGCGGGATCGGCGTCACGTCGCGGATCGCGGTGATGTTGAAGCCCACTGCCTGCAGCGCGCGCAGCGCCGACTCGCGGCCCGAACCGGGACCGCGTACCTCGACTTCGAGGGTGCGGACGCCGTGCTCGGCGGCCTTCTTGCCGGCATCCTCGGCGGCCATCTGGGCGGCATAAGGCGTCGACTTGCGCGACCCCTTGAAGCCCATCGTGCCGGCCGACGACCAGGCAATCGCATTGCCCTGCGCGTCGGTGATGGTGATCATCGTGTTGTTGAAGCTGGCGTTCACATGGGCGACGCCAGAGGTGATGTTCTTGCGCTCGCGGCGCTTGATGCGGGCTGGTTCACGGGCCATCGAATTATCCTGAAACTGAGAAGCGAAGGGCGGTTAGCGGACGCCTCGCGTCACTTCTTCTTGCCGGCGATCGGCTTGGCCTTGCCCTTGCGGGTGCGGGCGTTGGTGTGGGTGCGCTGGCCACGCACCGGCAGCCCGCGGCGGTGTCGCAGGCCGCGATAGCAGGCAAGGTCCATCAACCGCTTGATGTTCATCGCGGTCTGGCGGCGCAGGTCGCCCTCCACCGAGAAGTCCTTGTCGATCTTCTCGCGGATCTGCAGCACCTCGGCGTCGGTCAGGTCCTGGACCCGGCGCTCGCGCGGGAAGCCCAAGTCGGTGACGATCCCCAGCGCCTTGGTCCGGCCAATGCCGTGGATGTAGGTCAGCGCGATCTCGACGCGCTTGTTGGTCGGGATGTTCACACCCGCGATACGTGCCACGTTTACGTTCTCCTAAGCTCCACGGGCGACCCGGGCCGGTCATCCATCTCAAAGCACGACACCGGCGCAGCCAGGGCCACACCGGTGGGTCATCCGTTCAATCGGAAGCGGGGTAGCTAGGCAGCGAATCCCGCAATGTCAAGCAACTTGAGAAATTGTTCCCTCATCGCCCAGCACCGTGTCGATGCTGGCCGCGACCGCGGCCATGCTGGCCATGCCGTCGACGCGGCTGACCAAGCCCTTGGCTTCGTAATAGGGCAGGATCGGCGCGGTCTTGCCGCGGTATTCGGCCATACGCGTGCGCACCGTCTCGGCATTGTCGTCGGGGCGGCGCTTGAACTCGTGGGACCCGCAGGCGTCGCAGGTGCCCGCCACCTTCGGCATCATCGTGCGGTCGTGATACAGAGCACCGCAGTGCGCGCAGGTGAAGCGGCCGGTGATGCGGTCGACCAGCGCGTCCTCGTTGACCTCGAGCTCGATGACATGGTCGAGATGCAGGCCCTTGGCGGTGAGCATCGCGTCGAGCGCAACGGCCTGAGCCTGGGTGCGCGGATAGCCGTCGAGGATGAAACCGGGGTGGCCGGCGGGAACATCGAGCCGTTCCCCGATCAGGCCGTTGACGATGTCGTCGGACACGAGTTCACCCGCGTCCATCGTCGCCTTGGCCTTGAGGCCGAGCGGCGATCCGGCCTTGATGGCGGCGCGCAGCATGTCGCCGGTCGACAGCTGGACCAGCCCGCGCTCCGCGGTCAGGCGCGAAGCCTGGGTGCCTTTGCCCGCGCCCGGAGGCCCGAGCAGGACGAGGATGATCAACGGCGATTTCCCCTGAGCTTGGACTTCTTGATGAGCCCCTCATATTGGTGCGCGAGCAAGTGCGACTGGATCTGCGCGACCGTATCCATCGTCACATTGACGACGATTAGCAAGCTCGTACCGCCAATGGCGAGGCTGCCCAGGCCCATCTGCGCGGTCAGGAACTCCGGCAGAAGGCAGATCAGCGTCAGATAGGCCGCGCCGATCACGGTGATGCGGGTCAGGACATAGTCGAGATACTCGCTGGTCCGGACGCCTGGCCGGATGCCGGGGACGAAGCCACCGTATTTCTTGAGGTTCTCCGCCGTCTCCTCGGGGTTGAACACCACCGCGGTGTAGAAGAAGCTGAAGAAGATGATGCCGGCGGCGTAGAGCAGCATGTACAGCGGCTGGCCGTGCTGCAGCGCCGCGGTGACGGTCAACAGCCAGTCGGGGCCGCTGCCGGTGCGGCCGGCGAACTGCGCCACGGTCAGCGGCATCAGCAGAAGCGACGAGGCGAAGATCGGCGGAATGACGCCGGCGGTGTTGATCTTGAGCGGCAGGTGGCTGCTGTCGCCCTGGAACATCTTGGAGCCGACCTGGCGCTTCGGATACTGGATCAGGATGCGCCGCTGGGCCCGCTCCATCAGACAGATGAAGGCGATGGTGGCGAGCGCGATGACCGCGATCAGGACCAGGAAACCGCCGTTGATGGCCCCGGTGCGGGCCTGTTCGAACAACTGCCCGATGCTGACCGGCAGGCGGCTGACGATGCCGGCCATGATGATCAGCGAGATGCCGTTGCCGATGCCGCGGCTGGTGATCTGCTCGCCCAGCCACATCAGGAACATGGTGCCGCCGATCAGCGTGATGACGGTGGTGATCCGGAAGAACCAGCCCGGATCGATCACGGCGCTGCCGCCGCCCCAGCTCTCGAGGCCGACGGCGATGCCATAGCCCTGGATCGCGGTGAGCAGCACGGTGCCATAGCGGGTGTACTGGTTCAGGCGCTTGCGGCCGCTCTCGCCTTCCTTCTTCAGGGTGGCGAGCTGCGGCACCAGGCTGGTCATCAGCTGGATGATGATCGACGCGGTGATGTACGGCGTGACGCCCAGCGCAATCAGCGACATGCGCTGCAGCGCGCCGCCCGAGAACATGTTGAAATAGTCGAGCGCGCCGCCCTTCGTGGTGTTGAACAGCGACTGCAGCGCCGCCGGATCGACGCCAGGCAGCGGCACGAACGACACCAGCCGGAAAACGATCAGCGCGCCGAGCGTGAACCAAAGCCGCTTCTTGAGTTCGGTCGCCTTGCTGAAATTCGCGAAGCTCAGCTGCGCGGCCATTTGCGCTTGTGACGCCATCTACATTCCCACCCGTACTGCCGCGGGAGACGCGGCTCGCGGTCTAGATAGGCGCGGGCGTCGCCGTTCGCCATGCCCGTACAGAAATCGGCCCGCCCGTCGGGCGGGCCGGACGTGCTTATTTGGCCTTAGCGGCTGCCTTGGCAGCGCGGGCGGCGGCGATCGCCTTCGGCCCGGCGAGCGGCTTGCGCTCGGCCTTGCCCTTGGCGTCGCGCGCGGTGGCGCGGGCGGCCTTCTGGGCGTCGCGATCGAGCGGCGCGGGCTTCGCGGCGGGCAGTTCGAGGCTGCCGCCCAAGGCTTCGAGTGCCGCCTTAGCCGACGCCGAGGCGCCAGCCAGCTTGAGCTTCAGCGGGGTGGTCAGCGTGCCCTTGCCGAGCAGGCGGACCCCCTCGCGAGCGTGGCTGATGACGCCGGCGGCGACCAGCGCGGCACCGTCGAGAACGGTATTGCCGTCGATCTTGCCGGCATCGACCGCTGCCTGCAGCGTGCCGAGGTTGATCTCCGCATACTCGATCCGGAAGACGTTGTTGAAGCCGCGCTTCGGGAGCCGCATGTGGAGCGGCATCTGGCCGCCCTCGAAGCCGGCGATGCTGACGCCCGAGCGGCTCTTCTGGCCCTTCTGGCCGCGCCCGGCAGTCTTGCCGACGCCGGAGCCAATGCCGCGGCCGACCCGGACGCGCGACTTGCGGGCGCCGGGATTATCGCGAAGGTCGTTCAGTTTCATGTCGGTGCACTCGCTTTCGCTGGGGTCGCGCGGTTGACGGGGAAATTTACTCGGTCTCGATCTTCACCAGATGCGCGACCTTGCGGATCATGCCGCGCACCGAGGGCGTGTCCTCGAGCGTGCGCGAGCGGTGCATCTTGTTGAGGCCGAGACCGACCAGCGTTGCCTGCTGGTCGGGCCGGCGGCGGATGTGCGAACCCACCTGGGTGATCCGCACCGTCGCCGCAGCTGTCACCGGCTGGGTGTCGGCGGCCGGCTTTGCCGCCTTGGGCTTCGCCGCAGTCTTGGTCGTGGCCATCTTCAAGCTCCTCAGGCGACCGCTTCGGCGTCGGCTTCGACAGCCCGCGCCGAGGCGTCACCGCGCCGCGCCATCAGGTCGGCGATCTTCTTGCCGCGACGCTGCGCCACCGACTTCGGCGAGGTCTGCTCGCTGAGCGACGCGAAGGTCGCGCGGATCATGTTGTACGGGTTGTTGGTGCCGACCGACTTGGTGACGACATCCGACACGCCGAGCGCCTCGAACACCGCACGCATCGGGCCGCCGGCGATGATGCCGGTGCCCTGCGCCGCCGAGCGGACATAGACCTTGCCCGCCCCGAAATGGCCGTAGCCATCGTGGTGCAGGGTGCGGCCATCACGCAGCGGCACGCGGATCATCGCCTTCTTGGCGGCCGCGGTCGCCTTGGAGATCGCCTCCGGCACTTCGCGCGCCTTGCCGTGGCCGAAACCGACCCGGCCCTTGGCATCGCCGACGACGACGAGCGCTGCAAAGCCGAAGCGCTTGCCGCCCTTCACCGTCTTGGAGACGCGGTTGATGTGGACGAGCTTCTCGACGAGCTCCTCGCCGCCCGGCTCACCGCCGCCGCGACCTGCGTCGCGCCCGCGGCCGCCACGGTCGTTGCCGCCGCGCCCGCGACCGCCACCGGGGCCGCCCTGGCCGCCACCGGGACCGTTCCGACGCCCTGCGTTGGGGCCTGCGCCTGCTGTCTCAGCCATCGCTTAAAACTCCAGCCCGCCTTCGCGGGCTCCCTCGGCCAGCGACTTGACGCGGCCATGAAACAGGAAACCGCCACGGTCGAACACGACCGCGGTCACGCCCGCCGCCTTGGCACGCTCGGCGAGGCGCTTGCCGACATCGGTGGCCGACGAGCACGTCGCGCCGGTCGTGCTGCGCACGTCCTTCTCCAGCGTCGATGCCGCGGCGACCGTGGTGCCGAGGCTGTCGTCGATGATCTGCGCATACATGTGCTGCGAGGTGCGGTGGATCGACAGCCTCGGACGGCCGCCGGCCTTGGCACGGAGCGAGGTGCGGACGCGCCGGCGGCGCTGCTCGAAGACGGAAAGACGTGCCATTACTTCTTCTTCCCTTCCTTGCGGAAGATGAACTCGCCGCGATACTTGATGCCCTTGCCCTTGTAGGGCTCGGGCTTGCGCCAGCGCCGGATCTCGGCGGCGACCTGGCCCACGACCTGCTTGTCGGAGCCGCTGATCTCGACCGTCGTCGGGTCGGGCGTCTTGATCGTGATGCCCTCGGGAATCGGATAGTCGACGTCGTGGCTATAGCCGAGCTGCAGCTTCAGGTTCTTGCCCTGGACCGCGGCGCGGTAGCCGACGCCGGTAATCTCCAACACCTTGGTGAAGCCGTCCGAGACGCCGACCACGAGGTTCGACACCAGCGTCCGCTGCATGCCCCAGAAAGCACGGGCACGCTTGGTCTCATTCGCCGGCTTGACGGTAATGCCGTCGTCACCCAGCTCGTAGCTGATGTCGTCGACCATGCTCATCGCGAGCATGCCCTTGGGGCCCTTCACGCTCAGCGTGCCGGACTCCATGGTGGCGGTGACGCCGGCCGGGATCGCAACCGGCTTCTTTCCGATACGGCTCATCTTAGAATACCTGGCAGAGGACTTCGCCGCCGACATTCTGCTCGCGCGCTTCCGCGTCGGACAGAACGCCCTTAGGCGTCGAGACGATGACGATGCCGAGGCCGTTGCGGACCCGCGGCAGTTCCGACGAGGCCGAATAGACGCGGCGGCCGGGCTTCGACACCCGGGCGACGTGCTGGATCGCGGGCTGGCCCTCGAAATACTTGAGGTCGATCCGGATGCCAGCAGCGGGGCCCATGTCGGCGTCGCTGTAGCCACGGATATAGCCTTCGCGCTGGAGCACGTCGAGCACGCGGGCGCGCAACTTCGACGCCGGCGTCAGGACGGAGTCCTTGCGCGCCTGCTGGCCGTTACGGATGCGGGTGAGCATGTCACCCAGGGGATCGGTCATCGACATAGGGCTTACCAGCTCGACTTCGTGACGCCGGGGATCAGGCCCTTGTTGGCCAGCTCCCGCAGCATGATGCGGCTCAGTTTGAACTTGCGGTAGTAGGCGCGGCTACGACCGGTCAGCTCGCAACGGTTGCGGACGCGGCCGGGCGTGGCGTTGCGTGGCAGCTCGCTCATCTTCAGGCGCGCGGTCAGGCGCTCGGTCTCGTCGCGGCTCTCGTCGGCAGCGATCGCCTTCAGGGCCGCGAACTTCGGCGCGAACTTCTTGACCATCGCCTTGCGACGGTTGTTCTTGTTGATCGAGGACAGCTTGGCCATGGTTCAGGCAGCCTTCTGCTGGGGCTCGGTCATCCCGATGAACGGGAAGCCGAAGGCCTTCAGGAGCGCGCGCGCCTCGTCGTCGGTGCGCGCCGTGGTGGTGACGATGACGTCCATGCCGCGGACCTGATCGACCCGGTCATAGCTGATCTCGGGGAACACGAGCTGTTCCTTCAGGCCCATCGCGTAATTGCCGCGGCCGTCGAACGACTTCGGGTTCAGGCCGCGGAAGTCGCGGACGCGCGGGAGCGCGATCGTGACCAGACGGTCGAGGAACTCGTACATCCGCTCGCGGCGCAGCGTCACCTTGCAGCCGATCGGCATGCCCTCACGCAGCTTGAAGGTCGCGACCGACTTCTTCGCCTTGGTGATGACCGGCTTCTGACCGGCGATCAGCGCCATCTCGGCGGCGGCAACGTCGACCTTCTTCTTGTCCTGGGTCGCCTCGCCGACGCCCATGTTGATGACGATCTTGTCGATCTTGGGAACCTCCATGAGGTTCTTGTAACCGAACTCCGCGATCATCGCGGGACGCACCTTCTCCTGATAGAGCAACTGCATCCGCGTCAGATTTGCCTGATCAGCCATCGATCGTTGCTCCCGAGCGCTTGGCGACACGCACCTTGCGACCGTCTTCCAGTATCTTGAAACCGACGCGCGTCGGCTTACCCGTCTCCGGGTCCTCAATCGCCAGCTTCGACACGAACATCGCCGCCTCGATACGCTCGAGACCACCCTGCGGGTTGGCCTGCGATGCCTTGCGGTGGCGGGTCATCATGTTGATGCCCGACACGATGACCTTGCCGACCTTCGGCATCGCCTCGGTGACGGTGCCGTGCTTGCCCTTGTCCTTGCCGGACAGGACGACGACCTTGTCGCCCTTCTTAATCTTCGCGGCGCTCATTACAGCACCTCCGGCGCAAGGCTGATGATCTTCATGTGGCCCGACGCGCGAAGCTCGCGCACCACCGGCCCGAAGATACGGGTGCCGATCGGCTCCTCGTTCTTGTTGATCAGCACCGCGGCATTGCCGTCGAAGCGAATCACCGAACCGTCGGCGCGGCGGATGTCCTTGGCGGTGCGAACGACGACCGCGCGGTGCACGTCGCCCTTCTTGACCTTGCCCTTGGGCGCGGCTTCCTTGATCGACACGACGATGGTGTCGCCGACGCCGGCAAAGCGGCGCTTCGACCCGCCGAGCACCTTGATGCACATGACGCGCTTGGCGCCCGAGTTGTCGGCGACGTCGAGATTGGTCTGCATCTGGATCATACGTGCGATCCTTCCACGATTTCAGCGGTCACGACCGTATCGAGGACGCGCCAGGCCTTTTTCTTGCTGATCGGCGAGCACTCTTCGATACGCACCGTATCGCCGGTCTTCACGACATTGCCCTCGTCATGGGCATGATACTTCTTCGACAGCCGGATGATCTTGCCATAGACCGGGTGCGCGACCTTGCGCTCGATCAGCACGACCACGGTCTTGTCGGCCTTGTCGGAGACGACGGTCCCCTGCAGGATGCGCTTGGGCATTACTTCGTCTCCTTCGCGGCCATCGCGCGCTGCGTCTGCAGCGTTTTGATGCGCGCGATCGTGCGCCGCACGGTGCGGACGCGGGCCGGCTTCTCCAGCTGGCCGGTGGCCGCCTGGAAACGCAGGTTGAACTGCTCGCGCTTCAGCTCGCCGAGCTGGCCCGCGATCTGGTCTTCGGACTGGGTCCGCAGCTCCTTGGTCTTCACTTCGTCACCTCGCCGGCCGGCTCGCCGAGGCGAACCACGAACTTGGTCTTGATCGGCAGCTTCGCCGCGGCACGCTCGAACGCACCCTTGGCGATCTCGTGGCTGACGCCGTCGACCTCGAACATTATGCGGCCCGGCTTGACCCGTGCCACGTGATACTCGATCGCGCCCTTGCCCTTGCCCATGCGGACTTCGTTCGGCTTCTCGGTGACCGGAACGTCGGGGAAGATGCGGATCCACAAGCGGCCGGCACGCTTCATGTGGCGGCTGATGGCGCGGCGGGCCGCCTCGATCTGGCGCGCGGTGATCCGCTCCGGCTCC
Organism: Sphingomonadales bacterium; assembly: GCA_038210595.1. GTDB lineage: Bacteria > Pseudomonadota > Alphaproteobacteria > Sphingomonadales > Sphingomonadaceae > Glacieibacterium. Next base: position 13,217 of record JBBQWN010000042.1, read on the forward strand.
ATCGCCTTCAGGCCGAAGGCCCCGAAGTTGAGCGCCGTGCCGCCCTTGGCGACGCCGTGGATGCGCCCCTTGAACTGCTTGCGGTACTTGGCCTTTTTGGGCTGCAACATCTGACTTTACCTCAGCGCGCCGGACGGACGCCGGAAGTCTGCGCTTCCATCATCAGCCGGTCCTGCGACATCGGGTCGTGACCCAGAATCTCGCCCTTGAAAATCCATACCTTTACGCCGCAGACGCCGTAGGCGGTGTGCGCCTGGGCCTCGGCATAATCGAGGTTGGCACGCAGCGTGTGGAGCGGCACGCGACCCTCGCGGTAGCTCTCGCTGCGCGCGATCTCGGCGCCGCCAAGACGGCCGCCGCAGGCGACGCGGATGCCGTCGGCACCCAAGCGCATCGCCGACTGGACCGCACGCTTCATGGCGCGACGGAAGGCGATACGACGCTCGAGCTGATCGGCGATACCCTGCGCGACGAGCTTGGCATCGACTTCCGGCTTGCGGATCTCGACGATGTTCAGCGACACCTCGCTCTTGGTCATCGCGGCGATCTCGCGGCGCAGCTTCTCGATGTCCGCACCCTTCTTGCCGATGATGACACCGGGGCGGGCGGCATAGATCGAGACGCGGCACAGCTTGGCCGGGCGCTCGATGACGACCTTGGAAATAGCGGCCTGCATGTGCGTCTTCATGATGAAGGTGCGGATGCGCAGGTCCTCGAGCAGCATCGTGCCATAGGCATCGCCCTCGGCGTACCACCGGCTGTCCCAGGTGCGGTTGATCTGCAGGCGGAGACCGATGGGGCTTGTCTTGTGACCCATTATGCTTGCTCCTCGGCGAGCTCGCGCACGACGACGCGGATGCGGCTGAACGGCTTCTCGATACGCGCCGAGCGGCCGCGGGCGCGGGTGGCGAAACGCTTCATCACCAGTGCCTTGCCGACCGACGCCTCGTGGACGATCAGCGCATCGACATCGAGGTTGTGGTTGTTCTCGGCATTGGCCACGGCGCTGGCGAGGACCTTGCGGACGTCGTCGGCCATGCCCTTTTTCGAGAACTGCAGGATGTTCAGCGCATCGCTCGCCTTGCGGCCGCGGATCAGGCCCGCGACCAGGTTGAGCTTGTACGGGCTGCCGCGCACGGTCGTCGCGATGGCCAGCGCCTCGCGGTCGCCGACCTTGCGCGGATTGTTTGCCTTGCCCATCAGCGCTTGGCCTTCTTGTCGGCGGCGTGGCCGGTGAACGTGCGCGTCGGCGCGAACTCGCCCAGCTTCATGCCGACCATGTCCTCGTTGACGCTGACCGGAATGAATTTGCGGCCGTTGTAGACACTGAAGGTCAGGCCGACGAACTGCGGCAGGATCGTCGAGCGGCGCGACCAGGTCTTGATCGGACCACGCGCCGAACCGGCCTGCGCGGCCTCGGCCTTCTTGACGACGTGCAGGTCGACGAACGGACCCTTCCAGACGGAGCGGCTCATCGCTTAGCCCTTCTTTTTCTTGGCATGACGCGACCGGATGATCATGTGGTCGGTCGATTTGTTCGAACGCGTCTTCGCGCCCTTGGTCGGCTTGCCCCACGGGGTGACCGGATGGCGGCCGCCCGAGGTGCGGCCTTCACCACCGCCGTGCGGGTGGTCGACCGGGTTCTTGGCGACACCGCGGGTCAGCGGCCGGCGACCCATCCAGCGGACACGCCCGGCCTTGCCGAGGTTCTGGTTCGAATTGTCGGGGTTCGACACCGCACCGACGGTCGCCATGCAATCCGACCGCGTGTAGCGCTGCTCACCGGAGTTGAGACGGATGATGACCATGCCGCGGTCGCGGCCGACGACCTGAACGAAGGTGCCGGCGGCGCGCGCGATCTGGCCGCCCTTGCCGGGCTTCAGCTCGACATTGTGGACGATGGTGCCGACCGGCATCGAGCCGATCTCCATCGCGTTGCCGGGCTTCACGTCGACCTTCTTGCCGGCAACGACGCTGTCACCGACGGCGAGGCGCTGCGGCGCGATGATGTAGTTCTGCTGGCCGTCGGCATACCTCACCAGCGCGATGAAGGCCGAGCGGTTGGGGTCGTACTCGAGCCGCTCGACGGTCGCCGGCTGGTCCCAGGTGCGACGCTTGAAGTCGACGATGCGGTACAGCTGCTTGTGACCGCCAGCGATGCCGCGCGCGGTGGCGTGGCCCATGTTGTTGCGTCCGCCCGACTTGCGCAGACCCTCGGTCAGCGCCTTGACGGGGCGACCCTTGAACAGGTTCGAGCGATCGACGAGGATCAGGCCGCGGCGGCCCGGGCTCGTCGGATTATAGCTTTTCAGAGCCATCTCAGATCCCCGTGGTCACGTCGATGCGGTCGCCTTCGGCGAGCGTCACGACGGCCTTCTTCTCGTCGGCGCGCGTGTAGGGCTTGCCCTTCCAGCGCTTGTTCTTGCCCTTCTGGACCATCGTATTGACGGCCATCACCTTGACCGAGAACAGCGCCTCGATGGCAGCCTTGATCTCGGGCTTGGTGGCCTTGTTGGCGACCTTGAACACGACCTGGTTGAACTCGCTGACCATCGTCGACTTCTCGGTGATCACCGGCTTCAGCACGATGTCATAGTGCTTCAGGTCGATCGCGGCGGGCGCGGATTTGGGGGCCTTAGCCATTGACGCGTGCCTCCAGGCTCGCAACCGCGGCGCGGGTCAGGACCAGCGTGTCGTGGTTGAGGATGTCGTAGACGTTGGCGCCGATCGCCGGCAGCACGTCGATCTTGTGCAGGTTCGCCGACGCCAGGCCGAAGTTGGCGTTGACCGCGTCGCCGTCGATGAACAGCCCGCTGGTGATGCCGAGCGTGCCGAGCGTACCGAGCAGGGTCTTGGTCTTGGCTTCGGTCAGGTCGAAGTTCTCGACGACGATCAGCTTGCCCTCGGCTGCCTTAACGCTGAGGGCGATGCCCAGACCGAGACGACGGATCTTCTTGTTCAAGCCCGGATCGAAATCACGGACGCGGGGGCCGTGCGCCTTGCCGCCGCCGATGAACTGCGGCGCGCCGCGGTTACCGTGGCGGGCGGTACCGCCGCCCTTCTGGTTGCCGAGCTTCTTGCCGGTGCGGGCAACGTCCGAACGCTCGCGGGCGCCGCGGGCCGTGGCGCGGCGCTTCTCCAGCTGCCACGTCACGACGCGGTGCAGGATGTCGACGCGCGGCTCCTTGCCGAACACGGTGTCCGAAAGCTCGATGTCGCCGGCCGCTTCGCCCGCGAAAGTCTTGACTTCAACCTTCATGGCTCAAGCCTCCTCGGTCGGGGTTGCGGGGGCGGCGTCTTCGACCGCTGCGGTCTCGACGACGGTGTCATCGACCTGGTCGGCGAGGACCGGGGTCTCGGCTTCGACCGGCGCCGCATCACGCGACTTGAAGGAGCCGGGGAACGGCGCGTCGGCGTGGCGCGCGACCTTGACCGCGTCCTTGATCAACAGCCAGCCGCCCTTGTGGCCGGGAACCGAGCCCTTCAGGAAAATCAGGCCGCGCTCGACATCGGTCGATACGACTTCGAGGTTCTGCTGGGTGCGCTGACGGTCGCCCATGTGGCCGGCCATCTTCTTGCCCTTGAACACCTTGCCGGGGTCCTGGCGCTGGCCGGTCGAACCGAGCGAGCGGTGCGAAACCGAGACGCCGTGGGTGGCGCGCAGACCGCCGAAGTTCCAGCGCTTCATGCCGCCCTGGAAACCCTTGCCGACGGTGTCGCCGGTGATGTCGACCAGCTGGCCCGCGACGAAGTGATCGGCCGACATCGCGGCACCGACGTCGAGCAGCGCATCTTCCGACACGCGGAACTCGGCGACGTGCGCCTTCGGCTCGACCTCGGCAGCGGCGAAATGGCCACGCTCCGGCTTCGTCGTATTCTTGACCTTCTTCACACCCGCGCCGAGCTGCACCGCGGTGTAGCCGTCACGATCCTGGGTGCGGGTGGCGACGACCTGGCAGCCCTCAAGCGCCATTACCGTCACGGGGACATGCTTCCCGTCGCTCAAAAAGAGCCGGGTCATCCCCATTTTCTTCGCGATCACGCCACTGCGCATGATCAATTCCTTTCCTATCAGAGGCCCCCTCGGGGGCTTGACCAAATGAAGTTCGCTCCGCGTATTTCAG
>JBBQWN010000043.1:0-15381 GCA_038210595.1 Sphingomonadales bacterium
CAAGCTCGAGAACGTCACGCTGGCGATGCTCGGCCAGGCCAAGCGCGTCACGATCGACAAGGACAACACGACGCTGATCGACGGCGCCGGTGAAGCTGAGGCGATCAAGGGTCGCGTCGAGCAGATCCGTGCGCAGATCGAGATCACGACCTCGGACTATGACAAGGAGAAGCTCCAGGAGCGTCTCGCCAAGCTCGCGGGCGGCGTCGCCGTCCTCAAGGTCGGCGGGTCGACCGAGATCGAGGTCAAGGAGCGCAAGGACCGCGTCGACGACGCGCTCCACGCGACCCGCGCCGCGGTCGAAGAGGGCGTCGTCCCCGGGGGCGGCACCGCGCTGCTCTACGCGACGAAGGCGCTCGACGGCATGAAGGGTGCGAACGACGACCAGACGCGCGGCATCGACATCATCCGCAAGGCGCTGTTCGCGCCGGTCCGCCAGATCGCTGCGAACGCCGGCCATGACGGCGCGGTGATCTCGGGCAAGCTGCTCGACGGCAACGACGACACGATGGGCTTCAACGCCCAGACCGACACCTACGAGAACCTCGTCCAGAGCGGCGTCATCGACCCGACCAAGGTCGTTCGCACCGCGCTGCAGGACGCGGCGTCGGTTGCCGGCCTGCTGATCACCACCGAGGCCGCGATCACCGAGGCCCCGGCCGATGACAAGCCCGGTATGGGCGGCGGCATGGGTGGCGGCATGGGCGGCATGGGCGGCATGGACTTCTAAGCCCATCCACCCGCGCACAAAAAGGGGGCCGCGACGCAAGTCGCGGCCCCTTCTCTATTTCGTCGGCGTGAGGCCCGAGAGACGCTAGCGCGGTACCGGCTGGTCAGGGGCCCGGGCTCCCGCCGCGGCAAGCGCAGCATCGGTATCGGCAATCGCCTTCTGCTCGGCCGCCGCGATTGCCGCGACGTCGGTGGCCGGGACGGCGGCCGGACCGCGTTCACAGGCCGCGAGCAGTGCGAGCGCAACCACCGCCGCCGCGCGGATCAAGGCTTCGGACCCTCAGGCGTCGGCGTGTTGGCGGTCTCAGGCGCGGTGGCGGGGGCCGCGGGCACCGGCGCGCCGCCGGCGGGCGGCGTCGCTCCGGGAGCCAGCGGCGCGTCGCCGACCGGGCCGTCCTCGTCGTCCTCGGGCGGATTACCGTCGTAGATGTCCGACTGCCGGCGCTGCAGATAGGCCGAACGCACCGTCGCATATTCGTCGAGGCTGGATTCGAGCACACTGTCCGCGCCGGCGTCGATCAGTTTGGAACGCAGGTCGAGCGTCCGCACCGCGAAGATCGCGACCTTGGCCCCGAAACTCGGGTGGAAGGCGGCGTTGCGGGCGTAGGTGACGGGGTCGGCCACGCTGTCGACGGCAAAGCCGGTGCCGTCGCGAAAGGTCGATGGCCCCAAGAACGGCAGCATCAGATAGGGGCCGGACTTGACCCCCCAAACCGCCAGCGTCTGGCCGAAATCCTCGGACTCGGCCGGCAGCCCCATGCCGGTCGCGTGATCGGCCAGCCCGCCGACGCCGATCGTCGAGTTGATGACGAACCGCTTGAGCGTATGCCACGCGCGCCGCGGCTTGCCCTGCAGGATCGCGTTGGCGAACGACAGCGGCTCTTCAAGGTTGTTGAAGATGTTGGTGATGCCGCGCCGGGCGACAACCGGAATGGCGAAGCGGTAAACTTTGGTCGCGGGCTTGGCGGCGTAGCGGTCGAGCCCCTTGTTGAGCCCGTAGACGCCGCGGTTGAACTTCTCGTACGGGTCGCGCAGCGCCGGCGCATTGCTGCCGGGATGGGGCGCGGCGCACGCGCCGAGGCCGAGCAGCCCGGCCGTCAGCGCGATCGTTGAAACCATGCGCCGTAGCGACTTGGGGGACTCGGCGACCATGGTGCCGGGTTGCCACAAGCGGTTAACGACGACAAGTCACGCGGCTCTGGTTGACACATATAAAGACATCTTTATATCCCTCTCGATGCTCAATGCGCTCGACATCTTCCGTGCGCTTGCCGATCCGACCCGGATCCGCATCCTGCTGCTGGTGCGCCGCATGGAGCTGGCGGTGGGCGAGCTTGCCGATGTGCTCGGGCAAAGCCAGCCGCGCGTGTCACGCCATGTCCGTATTCTCGCGGCAGCCGGTTTGGTCCGCCGCTTCAAGGAAGGGGCATGGGTGTTCGTGCGCCTCGGCGACGCGGCCGCGACCGTGCCGGTCCTGGCGGGGCTGGATGCCTGGGACGACGGCGTCGCCGACAGCGATGCCGCGCGGCTGATGGCGGTGCGCGCCGAACGCGACGAAGCGGCGTCCGCCTATTTTGCCGCACAGGCCGAAAGCTGGGACCGGTTGCGCTCGCTGCACATCGCCGAGAGCGAGGTCGAGGCCGCGATCGTCGCCGCACTCGCCGGCCGCCCGCTTGGCTGCCTGCTCGATATCGGCACCGGCACCGGGCGCATGATCGAATTGCTCGGGCCCCGGGCCCAGAGCGCGATCGGGATCGATCGCTCGCCGGAAATGCTGCGGCTGGCGCGGGGCCGCATCGAGGCAGCGGGGCTGGCCCATGCCGAGGTTCGTCGCGGCGACATGTTCGCGCTGCCCCAGGCGGACGGCAGCGCCGATACGGTCGTACTGCATCAGGTCCTGCATTTTGCCGATGCGCCGGCTGCGGCCATCGCCGAAGCCGCGCGCGTGGTCGCGCCCGGTGGCCGGCTGCTGATCGCCGACTTTGCACCCCACGACCGCGAGGAACTGCGCACCACCGCAGCGCATGCCCGGCTCGGTTTCGATGCGGTCGTCGTCATTGGCTGGCTGCGCGGCGCCGGACTGGAGGCGCGGGTCGTCACCGAATTGCCGGCCCCGGCGGGCGTCGCGGAACCGCTGACCGTCACCCTCTGGCTCGGCGAGCGCCCGGCCCTCGCACAGGCAATCGCGGCATGACCCTGACCCTTGCCCAGATGAACGAGGCGGCCCGGGCCGTGAACGCACCGCTGTTCGCCGATCTGCCCGGAGACATCGGCGTGTCGTTCGAGTTCTTCCCGCCCAAGTCGGAAGCCATGGCCACAACGTTGTGGCAGTCGGTGGAGACGCTCGGGCCCTTGAAACCCCGGTTCGTGTCGGTCACCTACGGTGCCGGCGGCTCGACCCGTGAGCGCACCCACGCGACGGTGGCGCGCATCGCCAGCGAAACCGGCATCCCGGCGGCTGCCCACTTGACCTGCGTCGACGCCAGCCGCGACGAGATCGACGATGTTGCGCGCGCCTATTGGGCTGCGGGTGTCCGGCACATCGTCGCGCTGCGCGGTGATCCGCCGCGCGCCGGCGAAAAGTTCGCGGCCCACCCGGACGGCTATGGCAGCGCCGCCGAACTCGTCGCGGGCCTCAGGCGCGTCGCGGATTTCGAGCTGTCGGTCGGGGCCTATCCGGAGCCGCATCCGGAGGCGACCAGCGAAAGTGCCGACCTCGACCATCTGGCGCGCAAGCTCGATGCCGGTGCGGTGCGCGGCATCACCCAGTTCTTCTTCGAACCCGATACCTTCTTCCGCTTCCGCGACGCGGCTGCCGCGCGCGGCATCGCGGCAGAGCTCGTGCCCGGCATCCTGCCGGTCAGCAACTTCGCCCAGCTGAAGAAGATGGCGGCGGGCTGCAACACCTGCGTGCCGGCGTGGATGGGGCGGCTGTTCGACGGCCTCGACGACAAGCCCGCGGCGCGGCAGCTGGTCGCCGCGACGGTCGCGGCCGAGCTGTGCCGCCGCCTCTACGCGGGCGGGGTGCGGCAGTTCCATTTCTACACCTTGAACCGCGCCGAGCTGAGCTATGCCATCTGCCACATGCTCGGCATGCGGCCCGACCCGGCGTTGGTGCAGGAGCTTGCCGCATGACCGTCGCCGCCGACCTGCGCGCCCTCGCTGCGACCCGCATCCTGATCAAGGACGGTCCGTACGGCACCGCAATCCAGGACTATGGGCTGGGCGAGGCCGATTATCGCGGCACGGTCGCCACCAACCATGACCAGAAGGGCAACAACGACCTGCTCAACCTGACGCGGCCGGACATCGTCGCGGCGATCTGCGATGCCTATCTCGACGCGGGGGCGGACATCGTCGCGACCAACACCTTCAACGCCAACCGCATCAGCCAGGCCGATTACGGGCTGGAGGGCGAGGTCGCGGCGATCAACCGCGCGGCGGCGGCCATTGTCCGCAAACGCGCCGACGCAGCGACCGCGCGCGACGGCCGCCCGCGTTTCGTCGCCGGCGCGGTCGGGCCGACCAACAAGACGCTGTCGATCTCCCCGCGCGTTTCCGATCCGGGTTACCGAGAGGTCGATTTCGACGGGGTCAAGTCGGTCTATCGCGAACAGATCGACGCGTTGATCGCGGGCGGCGTCGACATTATCCTGATCGAGACGGTGTTCGACACGCTGAACGCCAAGGCGGCCGCCTTTGCCGTGGCGGAGGCCGGCGACGATCTGGGCCGCGAGGTGCCGCTGATGCTGTCGATGACGCTGACCGACCTCGCCGGGCGCAACCTCAGCGGCCAGACCGTCGAGGCGTTCTGGGCGTCGATCGCCCACACCCGGCCCTTGAGCGTCGGCCTGAACTGCAGCTTCGGCGCGACCGAGCTGCGCCCGCATGTCGCGGCGCTCAGCGCCCAGGCTGACACGCTGATCCAAGTCTATCCCAACGCCGGCCTGCCAAACGACATGGGTGCCTATGACGAGCTGCCCGAGACGACCGCGGCGCTGCTCGCCGGCATGGCGCGCGAGGGGCTGGTCAACATCGTCGGCGGCTGCTGCGGCACCACACCGGCGCACATCGCCGCCATCGCGCGCGCGGTCGCCGCGCTGCCGCCGCGCAGCCTGCCGACGCCGACCCCTGCACTTCGCCTGTCCGGCCTGGAGGCCTTTAGTTTTGCCGCTTAGCACCGCCCTCCGCGTCGAGCCGGAGGAGCCCGAGATCGCTCCCGCGGTCTCCAGCTTCATCAATGTCGGCGAGCGCACCAACGTCACCGGATCGGCGGCGTTCAAGAAGCTGATCATGGCCGGCGACTATACCGCCGCGCTGACCGTCGCGCGCGAGCAGGTCGAGAACGGCGCCCAGGTCATCGACATCAACATGGACGAGGGCCTGCTCGATTCCGAGGAGGCGATGGTCACCTTCCTCAAGCTGATCGCCGCCGAGCCCGACATTGCCCGCGTGCCGATCATGATCGACAGCTCGAAGTGGAGCGTCATCGAGGCCGGGCTGAAGTGCGTTGCCGGCAAGGCGATCGTCAACTCGATCAGCCTGAAGGAGGGCGAGGACGCTTTCCTGACCGCCGCCCGCAAGGTCCGCCGCTACGGCGCCGCCGCGGTCGTCATGGCCTTCGACGAACAGGGTCAGGCGGATACCGCAGCGCGCAAACTGGCGATCTGCGGTCGTGCCTATGACCTGCTGCTCGCCGACGGGTGGGATGCGGGCGACATCATCTTCGACCCCAATATCTTCGCAGTCGCCACCGGCATCGAGGAGCACGACAACTACGGCGTCGACTTCATCGAGGCGTGCCGCGCCATCAAGATCCGCTGCCCCCACGTGCATATCTCGGGCGGCGTCTCCAACCTGTCGTTCAGCTTCCGCGGCAACGAGGCGGTGCGGCGCGCGATGCACTCAGTGTTCCTCTACCACGCCATCCAAGCCGGCATGGACATGGGCATCGTCAACGCCGGGCAGCTCGACGTCTATGACCAGATCGACCCGGAGCTGCGCGAGGCGTGCGAGGACGTCGTCCTCAACCGCAGCCCGCGCGCCAGCAACCTGACGCCCACCGAGCGGCTGCTGGAGATTGCCGACCGCTTCAAGAACAGCGGCGCGGCCGAGATCAAGCAGGCCGAGGAGTGGCGCGGCTGGGCGGTCGACAAGCGGCTGGAGCATGCGCTGGTCAAGGGCCTCGATGCCTTCGTCGTCGAGGATACCGAGGAGGCACGCCAGCAGGCGACTCGCCCGATCGACGTCATCGAGGGGCCGCTGATGGCGGGGATGAACGTCGTCGGCGACCTGTTCGGCGCCGGCAAGATGTTCCTGCCCCAGGTGGTCAAGTCGGCGCGGGTGATGAAGAAGGCGGTCGCCCACCTGCTGCCCTACATCGAGGCGGAAAAATCCGAAGGCCAGCAGACCAAGGGCCGGATCGTCATGGCGACGGTCAAGGGCGACGTGCACGACATCGGCAAGAACATCGTCGGCGTCGTCCTGCAGTGTAATAATTTCGAGGTCGTCGATCTGGGCGTCATGGTGCCGTGGCCGACGATCCTGGCCGCCGCCAACGACCACAAGGCGGACATGATCGGGCTGAGCGGCCTGATCACGCCGTCGCTCGACGAGATGGTCACCGTCGCGGCCGAGATGCAGCGCGCCGGCATGACCATGCCGCTGCTGATCGGCGGCGCGACGACCAGCCGCGTCCACACCGCGCTGCGGATTGCGCCCGCCTATGCCGGGCCGACCATCCATGTGCTCGACGCCAGCCGCGCGGTTGGCGTTGCGGGCGCGATGGTCAGCGAGACGATCCGCGACGAACTCGTCGAGCGCACGGCGGACGAATATGAGGCGATCCGCGTCCAGCGGGCCGGCAACGCTCAGTCCAAACTGGCGACGCTGGCGGAGGCGCGCGCTAACGCATTCCCGACCGACTTCACGGCGCATCCGCCGGTCCGCCCGCGCACCGTCGGCGTGCAGCCGGTGACGATGACCGTCGCCGAGCTGATCCCCTATATCGACTGGACGCCGTTCTTCCGGGCCTGGGAACTGGCCGGCAACTTCCCGGCAATCCTGACCGACGAGGTCGTCGGCGAGAGCGCGACCAGCCTGTTCGCCGACGCACAGGCGATGCTCGAGAAGATCGTCGCCGAGGACTGGCTGCAGGCGCGCGGCGTCGTCGGCTTCTGGCCGGCCCGGCGCGACGGCGACGACGTGCTGCTGTTCGAGGACGAAGGCCGCACCGCCGAACTCGCCCGCGTGCCGTTCCTCCGCCAGCAGGTCGCCAAGCGCGAGGGGCGGGCCAACATGTGCCTTGCAGATTTCGTGCACCCGGACGCCGACTGGCTGGGCGGCTTCGCGGTGACGGCGGGGCAGGGCATCGACATCCAGCTGGCGCAGTTCAAGGCGGCGCACGACGACTATAACGACATCTTGCTCAAGGCGCTCGCTGACCGGCTCGCTGAGGCCTTCGCCGAGGCGCTGCACCAGAAGGTGCGCACTGATCTATGGGGTCACAATCCCGACGAGGCGCTGACCAACGACGAGCTGATCCGCGAGAAATACACCGGCATCCGCCCCGCACCCGGCTATCCGGCGTGCCCCGACCACAGCGTCAAGCCGCTGCTTTTCGAACTGCTATCGGCGACCGAGCACACCGGCATCACGCTGACCGAAAGCTTCGCGATGCTGCCGACCGCGGCGGTCAGCGGCTTCTACTTCGCCCACCCGCAATCGGCGTATTTCGGCGTTGCGCGGATCGGGCCGGATCAGGTCGAGGATTATGCCACCCGTCGCGGCGTCGACGTGGCGCAGGCGGAGCAGTGGCTGCGGCCCAACCTCGATTAGCCGGCGTCGGGCTCCAGCAGCCGGTGCAGGTGGACGACCACGTACTTCATCGCGGCATCGTCGACGGTGCGCTGGGCGTTGCTGCGCCACGCGGCCTCGGCACTGGCGAAATCCGGGAAGATGCCGACGATGTCCAGCGCCGTCGGGTCGATGAAGTCGGTGCCGCGCGGATCGTGAACCCGGCCGCCGAAGACGAGATGAAGCTTGGACATGGCCGCGGCGCTTAGACTGCCGGCCCCTCGGCGGCAACCTCGGCGCTGATCCGTGCGACGGTTTCGGCCAGCCACGCATCGAAGTCCGGCCCGTCCCAAGCGCGGTGGTTGCCACGGGCGTAGGCGAGTGCGTTCAGGTGGTAAAAAGCGGCGTTGACACGGTTCGGCACGCGGCTGTCCGCCGTCCGGATCACCTTTGCCGGCGATCCTACGACGATCGAGTTCGGCGGCACGATCGTGCCGTCCTTTACATAGGCGTGCTGGCCGACGATCGAGCCGCTGCCGATCACCGCGCCGCCATAGACGGTGGCGTTGATGCCGATCAGCACGTCATCGCCGATCGTGCAGCCGTGTAGTGTCGCGTGATGGGTGATCGAGCAATCCCGGCCTACCGTCACCGGCCGGCCAGGATCGGTGTGGATCATGACGAAGTCCTGGATGTTGCTGCGCTCGCCGATCTCGATGTGCGCCGCTTCGCTGCGCATCACGACGTTGCACCACACCGAGCTGCCCGCCGCCAGCCGCACCTTGCCGTAGATCGCGGCGGACGGGTGAATATAGGCAGCGTCGTCGAGGTCGAGCAGGCTCAAGCCGACGCCTTGGCGTTCGATGACTTGAGGAAGGCCACCAGCGCATCGAACCCATTCTTGGCGATGTACGACGAGAAATCCGCCTCTTGAGTCAGCGCCAGGTTGATGCCCGAGATAGTCAGGTTGAGCACCTTGTAGCTGCCGCCCACCGGCCGCAGCGTCCAGATCGCGTCGAAGGGTGCCTTCGACGGCGTCGTGACGCGCGAATAGACGTCAATGTCGCCCTTGCTGCCGCGCGGCACGGTGCGGACCGGCTGCACCTTGGCATCGGCATAGTTCATGAGCCGGTCGCCATAGGCGTTGACCGCGAACTCCGGTAGCGACGCCTTGTAGGCCGCGTACTGCTCGGCGGTAATCTGCGAGCGGTAGCGCCGGATCAGCCGGTTGCCGATCTCATCGAGGTCGAAGGCGGCGGGCAGCATCTGCCGGAACCGTGCGCGGACCTGCGAGCGCGACAGCGACTTGTCCTTCATTACGGCAAAGACCCGGTTCGACAGGTCGTCGACGAACTTGCTCGCTGCGGCGCTTTCGGCAGGCGTCTGTGCAGTCGCAGGCGTCAGGGCGACGGCCTGCGCGACGCCGGCGGACAACAGGGCAATGGTGATCTTCGTCGCGAGACGCATCGTAATTCCTCAAGTGTGTGACGGCTGCCTACGGGGCTATCCCTGCACCCCGGCTTAACCGTTAAGCTCGCTCTTGGCGGCGTCGACGACCGACTGCACCGCGGCCTTGGCGTGCGAGGTAACGTCCCCGGCCTTGCCGGCGACCGCCGACAATTCATCGCGTGCCGTCCGCGCCGCAGCCTTGGCAGCGGCGGAGAAGCGGTCGGCGCTGGCACCCAGCAGCCGGCGCTCGCGCTCGGTTTCGGGGAATAGCGCGCCGAGCAGGGCACCCGCCGCCAGCCCCACCAGCACCGCGACGAGCGGGTTGTCGGACACCGCCGAGCTTGAGTCGCGCATCAAGGCGAAGCGCTCGGGCACCGGCGCGTCACGGTCATTGTAGTCGTCATCGTAGTCGCTGTACGATTCGCTGCGGTCGCCGAGATCGACGCGTGCATGCTTCAGGCGCTGGCTGCCGAACACCGCCAGCCCGGCCGCGACGCCGACGGCCGCGATGGCGGCTGGATGGGCCTTGGCCATGCCGATCGCCTTGTCGATCAATTCCTGCCCGCTCGCCTGAACCGAATCGACCGCGTCGCCGACGATCCGCCGCGGGTTCAGGCGGTCCTGCAACTCATCGATGGTCGCGCTGATGCGCTCGCGCGTGTCCTCGGCATCTCCGGCAATGCTGTTCGTGTCGTCCGCGGCCATGGCCTAGTTTCCCTTCAATGTCTGCGCGTCGCGGCGGACCGACGCGATCGTCTTGTCCGGCGACAGGCTGGTAGCACTCAACCGCTTGGCCCCCAGGCCGAGCGCGGCGATGCCGAGTACGGCGGACGCGACCGAGACGATCAGCTCGGCCCAGCCATGGCCGACCACCGGGATCAGCCAGCCGACGAACGCCGCGAACAGCGTCACCGTCGACCCCAGCATCAGCGTGGCGCCGACGCCGATCAGGATCGCACCGCCTTTCAGACCGGCGATATTCGACGCGATCTCCGACCGGAACAGCCGCAGCTCGGTCGCGAACAGGTGCTGCACATCATCGATCAGCTGCCGCAGCAGCGTGCCGATCGAGGGGTCGCGCTCAGGTTGGGTCGCCATGACTAATGCTCCAAGCCAGCGCAGGATCAATTCGATGCCTTGAGGAACCGCGAGATCGCGAAGCCTGCCGCCACCGCGATGCCGACCGCGAGCACCGGCTGGGCGCTGGCGAAATCACGGGTGTCGTCGATCATGTCTTCCACCGACTTGCCCTTGACCGTCTCGGCCCAGCGCTCGACCACGTCGGCGGCGGTATTGGCGTAACCCTCCAGTGGCCCGCTGCCGACCTTGCTCGCGAGTTCGCGGGCCACGCCGATCAGGCCGTCGAGCGAACCGGTGATCTGCGCCTTGCCCTCGTCGGCGAAGCTGCGCAGCTTGTCGACCGCCTGATGTCGCAGGTCGTGCGTAGTGTCGCGAAAGCTCCGCCCCGCATTGCCGACACCGGCCAGGGCCTCGCTGGCGGAATCGTGCAGGGCTGCTCCGGAAACGTCGGTCATCGTGCCATCCTTGTATCGACTGTCGAACGACCTCCTGAACGGCGGCTGCGCGACCCGGTTCCTTGCGTTGCTGGAAACTGTTTTGGTGACTAGAACGGCGGCCCGCAAGCCCAGCCATAACGCTGCCGAAAGGTTTTAGTCGCAGATGACCGCCATCGTCGATATCCACGCCCGCCAGATCATCGACAGCCGGGGCAACCCGACGGTCGAAGTCGACGTGCTGCTGGAGGACGGCAGCTTCGGCCGGGCCGGGGTGCCGTCGGGGGCCTCGACCGGCGCGCACGAGGCGGTCGAGCTGCGCGACGGCGACGCCTCGTTCTACGGCGGCAAGGGTGTGCTGAAGGCGTGTGCCGCGGTCAACGGCGAGATTTTCGACGCGCTGGCGGGCATCGACGCGGAGGAGCAGGGCGAGCTCGACGCCGCGATGATCGCGCTCGACGGCACGCCCAACAAGGCGCGTCTCGGGGCGAACGCCATCCTCGGCGTCAGCCTGGCGGCCGCCAAGGCCGCTGCCGAAGCCCGCGGCCTGCCGCTGCACCGCTATATCGGCGGCGTTTCGGCGCACATCCTGCCGGTGCCGATGATGAACATCATCAACGGCGGCGCGCACGCCGATAACCCGATCGACTTCCAGGAGTTCATGGTGATGCCGGTCGGCGCGCCGACGCTGGCCGAGGCGGTGCGCTGGGGCAGCGAGATCTTCCACACCCTGAAGAAGGAGCTGAGCGCTGCTGGCCAGCCCACCGCGGTCGGTGACGAGGGCGGCTTCGCACCGAATTTGAACGGGACCACCGCGGCGCTCGATTTCATCATGAAGTCGGTCGAGAAGGCGGGGTTCCACCCCGGCGACGACGTGTTCATCGCGCTCGATCCGGCGGCGTCGGAGTTCTTCAAGAACGGCCGCTACGAACTGACGGGGGAGGGGAAGTCGCTGACCCCGCACGAGATGGTCGACTATTACGCCGACCTCTGCGCGCGCTACCCGATCCTGTCGATCGAGGACGGCATGGCTGAGGATGATTTCGAGGGCTGGAAGGCGATTACCGACCGGCTCGGCGGTACGCACCAGCTCGTCGGCGACGACCTGTTCGTGACCAACCCGGACCGGCTGCGCGAGGGCATTCAGCGCGGCCTCGCAAACTCGCTGCTGGTCAAAGTCAACCAGATCGGCACGCTGACCGAAACATTGCAGGCGGTCGAGATGGCGCACCGCGCGCGTTATACCAGCGTCATGTCGCACCGCAGCGGCGAAACCGAGGACTCGACGATCGCCGATCTGGCGGTCGCGACCAACTGCGGCCAGATCAAGACTGGCAGCCTGGCGCGCTCCGACCGGCTGGCGAAATACAACCAGTTGATCCGCATCGAGGAGGAGCTGGGCGACAGCGCCGTCTATGCCGGGCGCGCGGTTGTGCGATAGGCGCAATAAACGCTTGAATCGAAGGGCAAGGCGTGATTCAAGCGGGTCGTGACCGACCGCATCGATCTTCTCGAACTCGTCAAGCGCGCGGTGCTGCCGGCGTCGATGCTGGCGCTGGTTGCCTATTTCCTGTTTCACGCGGTCGCCGGCAACACCGGGCTTCTGGCCTGGCGCGACTATCGCGCCGAGCATGAGACGCTGAAGGCGCAGGCCGCGCAGGTGGCGCAGCAGCGTGAGGCGCTGGAGCGACAGAACCGGCTGCTCGATCCGCGCCACGTCAACCCGGACTTCGCCGATGAATTGGTCCGCCGCAACCTCGGCGTCGTCGGCCGTGACGAAGCGACCATCGACCTGTCGCCGCCGTCGGCGCATTAACGCTTGAGGGGTTGAACGGCCGCGCGCACGGGTCTAGCGGTGGCGACGCCCGCAACCGCAAAGGCGCGTATCTTGGCCAAAGCTGCTGCCCCTAAGCCTCCAACGGCAGCGCGCGAGCGCCCTCCTGAACCGCAGCGGTACAAGGCGACGGCCGAGGAGCTGCTCTCCTTCTACCGCGAGATGCTGACCATTCGCCGCTTCGAGGAACGTGCCGGCCAGATGTACGGCATGGGCCTGATCGGCGGCTTCTGCCATCTCTACATCGGCCAGGAGGCAGTGGTCACCGGCGTCCAGGCGGCGCTGAAGCCGACCGACTCGGTCATCACCGGCTACCGCGACCACGGCCACATGATCGCCGCCGGCATCGACCCCAAGATCGTCATGGCCGAATTGACCGGGCGGGCAGCGGGCATCTCCAAGGGCAAGGGCGGCTCGATGCACATGTTCTCGGTCGAGCATGGCTTCTATGGCGGCCACGGCATCGTCGCGGCGCAGGTGCCGCTCGGCACAGGGTTGGGGTTCGCGCACAAGTACAAGAACGACGGCGGCCTCGCGGTCACCTATTTCGGCGACGGCGCCTCGAACCAGGGCCAGGTCTACGAAAGCTTCAACATGGCCGAGCTGTGGAAGCTGCCGGTCATCTACGTCATCGAGAACAACCAGTATGCGATGGGCACCAGCGTCAACCGCTCGTCCTCCGAGGACCAGCTCTACCGCCGTGGTGAGAGCTTCCGCGTTCCCGGCCTGCAGGTCGACGGCATGGACGTGCTTGAGGTCCGCGGTGCCGCCCAGACCGCGGTCGAGTGGGTGCGCGCCGGCAAGGGCCCGATCCTGCTCGAGATGAAGACCTATCGCTACCGCGGCCACTCGATGTCCGACCCGGCCAAGTACCGCAGCCGCGAGGAAGTGGCGGCGGTGCGCGAGAAGTCCGACCCGATCGAGCACGCCAAGCTGCTGCTGATTGAAATGGGTGCCGCCGACGAGGCGTCGCTGAAGAAGATGGACCAGGAAATCCGCGCCCAGATCACCGAAGCCGCCGATTTTGCCGAGACCGCGCCCGAGCCGGCACCCGGCGAACTCTACACCGACATACTGGTGGGGCGTTACTGATGACCGAGATCAAGCTTCCCGCCATGTCCCCGACGATGGAGGAGGGCACGCTGGCCAAGTGGCTGGTCAAGGAGGGCGACACCGTCAAACCGGGCGACGTGTTGGCCGAGATCGAAACCGACAAGGCGACGATGGAGCTCGAGGCCGACGACGGCGGCGTGGTCGAGAAAATCCACGTCCCCGCCGGGTCGGACGGGGTGAAGGTCGGGACGCTGATCGCGACGATCCGGGGCGAGGATGACGAGCCTGCTGCTCCCCTCCCTGCAAGGGAGGGGTCGGGGGTGGGTGCGAGCGCAGCGAGCCCGTCCCCTGCAAGGGAAGCGCCGCCGAAGCCGGCGGCACCCACCCCCGACCCCTCCCTGAAGGAGGGAGGGGAGCCGTCATCCGCCTCGAAGCCCGACACCGCCATCAAGCCCAAGGCCGGCGAGGAACCCGCCTCGCTGCAGGTCCAGCCCTCGAACGTCCCCCCCGGCACCCCCGTCCACCGCCAGACCGTCCGCGAAGCCTTGCGCGACGCCATGGCCGAGGAAATGCGCGCTGACCCGAGCGTCTTCGTGATGGGCGAGGAGGTCGCCGAGTACCAAGGCGCCTACAAGGTTACGCAGGGCCTGCTGGAGGAGTTCGGACCGCAGCGCGTCGTCGACACGCCGATCACCGAATACGGCTTTGCCGGCCTCGGCACCGGCGCGGCGATGGGCGGGCTAAAGCCGATCGTCGAGTTCATGACCTTCAATTTCGCCATGCAGGCGATCGACCACATCATCAATTCGGCCGCCAAGACCAACTATATGTCCGGCGGCCAGATGCGCTGCCCGATGGTGTTCCGCGGCCCCAACGGCGCGGCGTCGCGCGTCGCGGCGCAGCACAGCCAGAACTACGCACCCTGGTACGCCAGCGTGCCCGGCCTGATCGTCATCGCGCCGTACAGCGCCGCCGACGCCAAGGGCCTGCTGAAGAGTGCGATCCGCTCGCCCGACCCGGTGGTGTTCCTTGAGAACGAGCTCCTTTACGGCCACAGCTTCGACGTGCCGGAGGGCGAGCATGTCGTCCCCATCGGGAAGGCATCGGTGGTGCGCGAGGGCAAGGACGTGACGCTGGTCAGCTATTCCATCGGCGTCGGCGTTGCCCTCGACGCCGCGACCAAGCTCACCGAGGCCGGCATCGAGGCCGAGGTCGTCGACCTGCGCACATTGCGCCCGCTCGACCGCGCCACGGTGCTTGCCAGCCTCAAGAAGACCAACCGCATGGTCGTTGTCGAGGAAGGCTGGCCGACCTGCTCGATCAGCTCCGAAATCATCGCCATCGCCATGGAAGATGGCTTCGACGACCTCGACGCCCCGGTGCTGCGCGTCACCAACGAGGACGTGCCGCTGCCCTATGCCGCCAATCTCGAGAAGCTCGCGCTGATCAAGGTCGAGGATGTGGTCGAGGCGGCGAAGAAGGTTTGCTACCGGTGAGGTGGCTTGCGGCTTTCGCTGTCGCTGTCTTGGCAGCCGGGGTAGGCCTAGCCGCGTGGTGGAAGAGCGACGAGACGTCTGAAACGAAAATAAGTGATGCCGCTTGGTGTGACTACAGCGCTTGTTTGGCAGCACAGGCGGCAGTGGCCGATGACGGCGTATCCAGTCCAGAAACGATCGGTAAAGAGCTGCCATCACACTGTAAGTCGGCCTTGCGCCGTTATGTAGACAGCCTCTCCGGCACGCGGTCCGTCAAGGATCGACTGTTTGCAGCTATGCTTACTGACGATCAGCTGCCAGCGGTCATCGTCAGACAGCACCGCGACCGTTCCGGTCTTTCGACGACATCGCCAAACTAGGACGCGGACCAAATGCCCATCGACATCACCATGCCCGCGCTGTCGCCGACGATGGAGACCGGCACGCTGTCGAAGTGGCTGGTCAAGGTCGGCGACACGGTCAAGTCGGGCGACGTGCTCGCCGAGATCGAGACCGACAAGGCGACGATGGA
>JBBQWN010000044.1:0-15198 GCA_038210595.1 Sphingomonadales bacterium
ATCGCGGCCAGCGTCGGCGAAATAGTCTTCCTCGCCGCCGCCGATGGTGCCGATCGCAACCCCGCCGTTGCCGATACCGACGGTGACGACACCGGTGCCGGTGACCAGCAGGTCGTTCGACGCGATCGCCTGCTCGATGGTAATCGTGCCGCCGGTCGCGACAATATTCGAGGCATCGCCTTCGCTGTCGGCACCAAGGCCGGTGGCGCGCGCCTGATCGATGGCGATCAGCGGCCCGCTCAGGCGGATGTCGTCGCCGGCGCGCGCGGTCGCCATCGTCACGCTGACCGTCCCGGCCGCGGTCAGGTCTCGGCCTGCGTCGGCAAAGCCAATATCGATGGCGCCGCCGCTCAGAACGATATCGCGCGGTGCCGTCAGGCTGTTGGCGATGATCGGCCCGTTCGCCGTCAGCAACAGGTCGCGGCCCGCGGTGAGTGGCGACGGGTTCCCGAAATCATCGATATTCAACCCGCCATCGGTTGCCGTCAGCGACAGATCGCGCCCGGCGTTTAATGATCCGAACTCCAGCGCCGCGCCGCGCAGTACGATGTCGCGCCCGGCGTGCGCGCCGGCATCGCCAAAGCCGACCGCGATCGTGTCCGTGGCGATGATCCTGAGGTCAGTGGCGGCGTCCGCTTCGGCCACACTGACCGAGTCGCCGGTGATGACGATGTTCGAGCCGTCGCCCTCGCTGTCGGCGCCCGTGCCGGCGGTCGTCGTCGCCTGTCCGATGTCGACCGAGACGCCGCCGGCGCGGACATCGTCGGCTGCAGTCACGGCGGTCACGGTCACGCCGCCGCCTTGCGACGTGAAGGTTGCGTCACGTCCCGCGGTCGCAGTGCCGACGATAAGCTCACCGTCGGTATCGATACGCACGTCGCGCCCGGCGTCGGCCGTAAGCACGTCCACGCTGGTGCCATCGATGATGATATCGCGCGGGGCGGCAAGATTGCTCGCGAGGATTTCGCCGTTGGCCGTCAGCAGCAGGTCGCGGCCCGCCGTCAGCGGCGTCGGATCCCCGGACCCGTCCGCGTCCAGCCCGCCGTCGGTGGCAGTCAGCGCCAGGTCCTGCCCGGCGACCAGCGTGCCGAAATCGATCGCGCTGCCGGTGAGCCGCAGGTCGCGCCCGGCGCTCGCGCCGGTTTCGCCGAATCCGATGGCAATCGTGTCGGTCGTGGTGACGATCAGGTCGGTCGCCGCGTGCGCCTCCGCTAGCGTCGCCGATTCGCCGGTGACGACGATGTTTGAACCATCGGCTTCGGTGTCGGCGCCGCCGGTCGTCGTCGCACTGCTGAAGTCGGCGGTCACGGCGCTGGCGCGGAGATCGTCGCCGGCGGTGACACTGGTGAAGCTGAGGCCGCCGGTGTGCGAGGTCAGCGTCGCGTCGCGGCCCGCGCTGGCGCTGCCGGCGACCAGTTCGGTCAGGGCATCGACCCGCAGGTCGCGCCCGGCGGAAAGATTGTCATATACGCCGATGGCGTCGCCCGTCGACAGCAGGCTGAGGTCGCGGCCGGCGTTGGTCAGCCCGATGTCGAGCGTGCCGGTCGCCTGCGCCACGATGTCGACGGCGGCGGTCACGGTGCCGGTGCTGAGATCGTGCAGGAAGGTCCCGCCGGCAAGCAGCGGTGCCGCGGCGCGGTTCGAAATGCCGCCGCCTGCGGTCAGCACGACGCTGCCGCCCTCGAGCCCCGCGACGGTTGCGCCGATCGATCCCTGCGCGTCGAGGACGGCGCGGACGGCATCGGCACGCGAAACACTGGCGAGATAGACATTGCCCGCGTTGGTCGTGCCCGCGAGCATCAGCGGCATCGCCGCGGTCGACCCCGCGGTCAGCCCGGGAACTTCGAAATCGAGCAGGTCGAGGTCGTTGCCCGCCTCCTGCACGAAGCGCACAGTGTAGCGCTGCGCCGCGCCGTACAGCACCGCGGTATCACCGGCGCCGCCGATCTGGGCATTGGCGGCCGTGCGGACGCTGGGCGCGAGGAACGCCAGCGTGCCGCCATGGCCGGTCACCCGCGCATTCGCGGCGATCGTTACCATCCCGGCCCCGTCGCCGAAATCAAAGCTGAGCGCGGTCGGCGTCAGGACCGCGCCGGTCGGACTGAGCAGGTTCGACGGAATCGACGTGCTGGCGAGCAGGCCGCCGACATCGATCCGCGCGGTGCCGCCGATGAACACGCCCGCCGCCGACAACAGCCAGACATTGCCGCCGTAATTGGCACCGACATAGCTGGCCAGCGTGCCGTCGATGTTGATCGCGCTGCTGGTCGCGTGGACAACTGCCAGGTCGCTGCGGTTGTCGAAACGGAAGTTGACCGTCTCCGCCGCGCCGACGTTGAAGCTGCCGTACTGCAGGACGGTGCGCGGAGCGTTGAGCTTGATGTTCAGCGTGCCGGCGACCGGATTGGTCAGCACCGGGGCACCACCGCCGGTATTGGTGGCGACGACCGCGGGCGCACCCGGCAGGGCGCGCGCCGGTCCTGCCGCCAGCATCAGCCCGCCGAGCGCGGTGCACAGCAGCAGCGCCGCCCGGCGGCCGTTCGTTCCAGCAACGGTGCGGGCCATGGCTCGGTCCCTCAATTAATCGAACGCAACGGTCAGGTTGACCAACACCCGGCCGCCCGGGCGCTTGATGCCCGCAAACGGCCGGTCGAACGGCTTGGCATAAGCGAGATCGAGCAGCACGCCGCGGCCGTAACGCAACTGCGCGCCGCCGCCGGCGGACGTCAGCGTGCCGTCGAAGCCGAGGCTGTTAATGTTGTGGACGTTGGCGACATCGAAAAAGCCGTAGGGGCTGAGCACCAGCTTCGAGCCCAGGTTGAACGGACCGAGCCGCGCCTCGAAAGCGCCCGCGATGCCCGAATCGCCCGACGCCGCGGCGGGGTCGTAACCGCGGCCGATGGTCAGCGTGCCGATCGGCAGCTCCTCATAGCTGAGCAGCGGCGCGCTCGCGACCTGGCCCTCGAGCCGGCCGAACAGGGTGAAGATGTCGGCAAGCGGCACCAGCGCGCGCGCCGAGGCGCGGGCCACGAAGGCGTCCGCCTCGCCGTCCGAGCGCGACAGCAGGATCGAGCCATTGTCGCTCGCGCCCAGCCCCTTTATGCCCTTGCGCAGCGTCACGTCGGCCCCGAACACCGCCTGGCGCGTGCCGACGAACGGCCGCACCTCATAATCGCCGCGCACGTAGAAGATTCGCAGATCGTCCTGCAGGAAGCGCACGCCGCCGCCGCGAACGCCGCTCTTCTGGCTGATCGCCTCGAACCCGCCGGCAACATTCAGCGTCTCGCGGCGCAGCCGGATCAGCGGATAGGCCAGTTCCAGGCTGCCGACCGTCGAGATCGAACGCAGGTTGAGCGACTTGAGCTCGGCGCCGGGCCGCGTCTCGCCATAGGCGATGCTGGCGCGCGCCAGCAGGCCGTCGCCGCCGATGCGGACCTCCTCCAGCAGCTGGCCGACGAACTGCTCGTTGTCGGGCACCGTGTGGTAGAAGATGATGCTGGTACGCTCGGCCGCCTCGGTCAGGCTGTTGAAATCGACCCGCGCCAGTGCCCCGAAGCGCCCGGTTGCGCGGCTGTTGTAGTTCTGGGTGTTGAACACCACCGCGACCGGCCGCCGCGTGACGTTCAGCTCGATATCGACCGCGCCGCGCCCGCCCGCCTTTGCCGGTCGCACGATCGTCCGCAGTGTGATCCCCGGCAGGTCCGACGCGAGCAGGAGGTAACGCTGCGCCACCGCCAGGTTGAACGGGTTCATGCCGCGCAGCCGGTGGGCATAATCGTCGATACGCGCCTTCACCGGCCCGGCTTCGCCGGTGACGCGGACACTCATCACCCGCGCCTCGATGACCTCGAAGGTGACGATGCCGGCATCGATCCGCTGCTCCGGAATCTCGACGCGGGCGAGGATGCCGGACTTGAACAACAGCTCCGAAATCCGGTCGCGCATCGCGCAGAAATCGCTGAGCGGCACCGTCTTGCCGACATAGGGCTTCCACGCCGGGCTCAGCGTCTCGGCCGGCACGCCGGTCAGGTGCGAGAATTGCGCGCCCTTGAACGCGACGCTGAGCGTCGAGCTCGCCAGCGGACACGGGCCGGGCGCGGGCAGGGTGAACAGGTCGGGCTGCTGGGTCGTGTCGGGCGTGCGCTCGGCCGGGTTGAGTTCGTTGCGGGTCGGCAGGCTGGTCGAGTTCTGGGCGAGCGCGGGCACGGCGACGCCGACCGCCACGACAGCCGCGATCAACCTGGCCGTTACAACCTGCGCCAAGCGTAGCGCCATTCGAGAAACCCCCTGAAGCAACTCCCTCACACGGGGACGGTCGTTGCCGTCAGGCTCCGGCTCGCGGGCACCCCGCCGCGGCCATCGTCGCCTCTTCCCTTGCGAACTCGTAAAGACTAGCCCGGACATGGCCGCGAAACAAGTCCCGGTAATGACAGGCGTCTGAAAGAGCAGCTGAATGTGGAGGGCAGGCGCGATGGCGGCGGCGATACTGGCGGGTTCGGCGGCGGCGGCCGCGCCCATCGTCATCGCCCATCGCGGCGCCAGCGCGGTCCGGCCCGAACACACGCTCGCCGCCTATGCCGAGGCGATCCGCGTCGGCGCGGACTTCATCGAGCCCGACCTGGTGTCGACCCGCGACCATGTCCTCGTCGCCCGCCACGAGAACGAGATTTCGGGCACCACCGACGTCGCCGACCATCCCGAATTCGCCACGCGCAAGGCGACGAAGCTTATCGACGGCGTCAGCGCAACGGGCTGGTTCACCGAGGACTTTACCCTGGCCGAGCTCAAGACGCTGCACGCGCGCGAGCGCCTGCCCCAGCTGCGGCCCGCCAACACCGCATTCACGGACGAGCGCATCCCGACGCTCGCCGAGATCATCGCGCTCGCAAAGCACGGCCATGTCGGCATCTATCCGGAGACCAAGCATCCGTCGTATTTCCGCGGCCTGGGCCTGCCGCTCGAACCGCCGCTGCTCGCCGCGCTGAACGCCGCGGGCTGGAGGCACCGCGACAGCCCGGTGTTCATCCAGTCGTTCGAGGTCGGTAATCTGAAGGCTTTGCGCGGGCAGACGCAGGTCCGCCTGATCCAGCTGATCGACGCCGGTACCTCCGCCGACGGCCACGGCTATGACGCGATGGTCACCCCGGCCGGGCTGCGCGCGGTCGCCGCCTATGCCGACGGCATCGGCCCGAACAAGGACCGCATCATCCCCCGCGACGCCGCCGGTCGGCTGACCACGCCGAGCCCGCTGGTTGCTGACGCCCATGCGGCGGGGCTGAAGCTCCACCCCTGGACGTTCCGCCCTGAAAATTATTTCCTGCCCGCCGACCTGCGCACCGGCACCGATCCCGCCGCGCACGGCGACCTGGCGGGCGAATACCGCATCTTCCTGGCGACCGGCATCGACGGTCTGTTCGCCGACGATCCGGCGAGCGCGGTCGCGGCGGTGGGGCGCTAGGCGGTGGGCGACCGGGCCGGGGTGGCTGGGCAACGGGCGGCCGTTGCTTGCCAACCCGTTGGCGGCACCCGGCCGTCACGACCGGCGCACCGGCCAAGCGTTCGGGGCGGCAGGCCGCGATGACGTCCGACCTCTGGGCGCTCGTTGCAACCATCGGACTTGCGATGGCTCAGCTCATGGTCGCGAGCATCCTGACGTTGCGCCAACTTGGCGGTCACTGGGTCGCCGGGCCACGCGACGAGCCAAGAACGGTGGGCGGGGTGTCGGGGCGTTTCGTGCGAGCCCATCGCAATCTGCTCGAAATATTTCCGCAGTTCGTCGCGGCTCTGTTCGTTGTCCACGCCGCTGGCGTCGCGGGATACTGGGCTGCGCTCGGTGCCTGGCTGTTTCTCGCGGCGCGGTGCCTTTATGTCCTGGCCTATGCTTTCGGACCGATCGGCGTGAGACCGGCGTGCTGGATGGCGGCACAAGTCGGCATCGTACTGATCCTCGGCGATCTGATAGGCTAGGGTCTGCAAAAGTCGTTGCGCCGAGCGTGAGCCAGGTCACCCGCGGTCGAGAAAATAGTTCAGGTTCGCGGTCGCGATCGGGCGGCTGTGATCATATTGCCAGGCAACCGCCTGGAGATTGGCGATGCGGCGCCCCTGCCGCGTCACCGTGGCAGTCGCATGGGTGCCCTGGCTGCCGCCTTCGCGCAGATAGTCGACCGTGCAGGTGATCAGCTTGAGCTGCGGCAGCGCCTCATCGCCGTCGAGGGCGACCAGCAGCCGGGCAATGCCGGCGAGCTCGAGCAGTCCCGCCACGGCGCCGCCGTGCAGACGCCCCGGTGCACCCACCAGCCGGTCATGGAACGGCATGAACAACGCCACGTCCTCGCCGTCGCGATCGGCGCGGACATCGAGCAGCGCCGCATAGGGCAGCATGTCGAGGACGATGCCGCGGCCCCCGGTGCGGAGCGCGGCGGTGGCGGCGGCGATGCTCATCGCAGCGCCTGCGGCGCGCCGGGGCTCAATTCCGTGGCTCGGCGAACATGAAGGTGCCGGTCGCTGCCGCGATCGGACGCTCCGGGTCGCCGGCATGGGCCTGTCCGCGCACGAAGGCGATCTTGCGGGTCACCCGGTAGCAGGTCATCCGCGCCGTGATCGTCGCGCCCGGCGGCGGGGGGCTGAGATAGTCGAGGCGCAGGTCGAGCGTGGCATGGCCGATGACGCCGCGCCGCACCGACACCGCGAAGCCGGCGGCCGAATCCACCAGGCTGAAGATCGCGCCGTTCGAGACGAAGCCATTGTCGGGATAGCCGACGAGGCGGGGATCGGGCGGCAGCGCCAGCTCCGCCCAGTCGCTGCCGTGGCCGGTGTAGAGAATGCCGAGCGCCACGACGTGCGGCACGCTGCCCATGAAGCGCTGGATCATCGTCTCGGCCGGCGTCACCCCGCGAGCTCGCCGATCCGCGCGATCATCGAGGCCAGCCCCTGGGTGCGGTTCGACGACAGATGTTTCGACAGGCCCAGCCCGTCGAGACGCGCGCGGATCGCCGCCGGGTCGATGTCCGCCGCGGCCCGGTCCTGGACCAGCAGCAAGACCAGCGCCACCAGCCCCTTGACGATGGCCGCGTCGCTGTCGGCGGCGAAATGCAGCCGGCCGTCGGGGCCGCGGGTCGGGTAGAGCCACACCTGACTGGCGCAGCCGCGGACTTTGGTGGCGTCGGTCTGCAGGGCCGCGTCCATCGGCGGCAGCGCGCGGCCGAGATCGATCAGCAGGCGGTAGCGGTCGTCCCAATCATCGAGCGCCTCGAACTCGGCCTCGACATCCTCGAAACTGGCGATGGTCACGGCGGCGGGAGTGGGGGAGGCAGCGGCGCGGGTCAACCCCGCGCCGACGACGCAGCCGGCCGGTGTTCCACGTGGAACACCGGCCGGCGCAGCCTCTAGCGGACGTTGACCTCGACGCGGCGGGCGGCGCTGTCGTCGCCGGCGCCCTGCGTCGTCTCAGCCGGCTTCTCCAGCACGATGCGGCTCTCGTCGACGCCCGCTTCCTTCAGCGCTGCCGCAACGGCGAAAGCGCGCTGCTTGGCAAGCAGCTTGTTGGCGGCGGCGTTACCGGTCGGGTCGTTGTAGCCCGACACCACCGCCTTCGCCGTCGGCGACGCCTTCAGCGCGGCGATGATCTGCGCGCCCTTGGCGGCGAGATCGGCCGACACCGTGGACTTGCCGGTATCGAAGAAGACGTTCAGCTGCCCGGTCGTAGCGGTGACCCCTGCCCCGGCCGGAACTTCGACCGCGGCGGCAACTACCCCGGCGGGCGGCAACGGCTGCGGGTTCAGTGTAACCGCCTCCCAGCTGTCCGGTCCGAGCGGCGCCCGCCACTGCGACGACGCCCGCGCCACCGTCATCGGACCGAACGGCCCCTTTAGCGCCGGATAGTCCTTGAGCATCGGATAGCCGTTCATCGGCTTGGCGAGACCCTGGTGGCAGGTCAGGCAATTGACCTTGTAGGGGTCGCCAAGATGCCCCTTGCGGTTCGCCGGGAAGACGCCCGCCAGCGGCTCGATATAGGCGTTGTTGATGTTGCGGACCATGCGGATGCCGTACCAGGCGGTGCCGCGCTGCGGCATGCTGAGGCTCCACGACTGGAAGTTGCCGGCGTTGTGGCAATAGGTGCAGTTGACCCCCAGCGCCGACGACATGTGCATCATCAGCCCATAGGTCTTCTCGGCGTGCTTGACGCCGCCACCGGCGTTGGCCGGATAGGGGGTCGCACCGGCCAGCCGGATTTCCTGATTGTCGCGCAGATAGGCGCTGAACGGGTCGGACGGCAGCGACGCAAAGGCGACGGTCTTCAGCGGCGTGTTCTGGCCGCGCTTGTTGCCCTTCAGCACGCCGCCATTGTCGCCGCCGGTGGGGTCGATCGCCCACTTGTTGACGGGCACCGCATTGCCGCGGTGGCAGGTCCAGCAGGTTACCCCGGCGGGCGAGACATGCTTGCCCCACTGGCCGTTGATCGACTGCGTCATCTGGATCATCCGGCGCGCGACGACCTTGGTATATTTCTCGTCCGACGCCATGTTCTCGGGGTTGTGGCAGTAGTTGCAGCCCTGACCCTCACCATCGCCGGGCGCGATCCAGGTCGTCATCGCCGCCATCAGATAGTTGAACTGCTCGGTGCTGATGTTGTTCAGCACCTTGACGTTCTGATAGGCGGCGCCGGCGCGCTCGCCTTCCAGCATCGCGGGCTCGAGCGGATAGGGCGGCGCCGGCACCGGCGCGACCTTGGCGGCCGCCTTCTTCAGCAGGCTGGTGTCGTTGACCTGGTCGCCGCCCGTGCCGCGATACCCGGTCTGCTTCCACTCCTTCATGCCGACATCGCAGCCGGCGAGACCGGCACCCAGCACGAGGGTGAGCGCCAGCGTCCGCAGGTTCACAGTCATTTCGGCGCTCCCGGAAGCGTGGCGGGGTCGATCGTCCCGGTCGCGGGATAGATCGGCGCATAATGATGCTGCTGCGCCCACAGGTACCAGTTGTCGACGACGGTGCCGGTCAACAGGATGCCGATGCCACCCGTGAAGGTGGTCAGCACCGCGAACCACCACGCCCAGCGGTGGATCGATTCGTACGAAGCATTGAAACCCATCGTCCAGCGCCAGAACAGTCCCGCCCGCTCGGCGGCGGTGCCGCGGTCGGTGATATGCTCCAGTTCGCGCTCGCCGCCGTATCTGCCAACCGCGAGAATCGTCGCACCGTGCATCGCGAACAGCAGCGTCGAACCGTAGAGGAAGACGATCGAGAGGCAGTGGAACGGGTTGTAGAAGAGGTTGCCGTAGCGGATCGAGAACGCCGCGGTCCAGTCGAGGTGCGGGAAGATCCCGAACGGCACCGCTTCCGACCACGATCCCATCGCCAGCGGCCGGATGAAGCCGAGCACCAGCATCAGCCAGATCGCCGACAGGAAGGCCCAGCTGACATGCGTGCCCATGCCCAGCCGCCGCGCCCGGATGTAGGTGCGTGCCCACCACAGCAGCACCGAGGTGGTCATGCAGAAGCCTGCGATCACCCACCAGCCGCCCTGCGCCAGGGGCGGCAGGATCTGGAACCCGTATTTCGGTGCCGGCGGCTCGAGCGCGAGCCAGAACAGCTGCCGGACGAACTGTACCGGATCCCAATTTACCGAGGCCCACATGTTCAGGCCGATGATCTCGAACGCCAGGAAACCGAACATCAGCGAGGCGAGGCCGAGCCGGCCGAGATAGATCGGCCCAAGCTGCGCCGCGCCGAGCTTGCCGGCCCAGTAGCTATAGCCCGGATTGCCGTCGCGCGGGAAATCCCCGGTCGGCAGCGGCACCCCGAGTTCGGGGGCCGAGCGAACCTGGATCTGGGTGATGAAATTCTGATAGCGCGCCATTGTTCTTACCCCCTCACGACCAGATCGGCAGGTTGAGCCACCAGGTCCACCATTCGGGCCAGCCGCGGGTCCAGAACGGTCCTGAGATGATGATGCAGACCGCGCTCCAGAACCCGGCGTTCAGCGCCAGGAACAGCCCGAGGCGGTGGATGCCGAGCGTGCCGATCGAATAGCCGATCAGGTCGCGGAAGAACGTATCCTCATATTCCGGCGTCTTGACCTCGCCGCCCTTCTTCGGATTGACCGCCGACAGGATCAGGCCGCCATGCAGCGCGAGCGCCAGCGTCGTGGTGAAGAAGAAACTCACCGCCAGCATGTGCGCCGGGTTGTAGTGGAAATGCAGGTACTGATAGCCGGTGTTCGACACCCAATCGAGGTGGCTGAAGATGCCGTAGGGGAAGCCGAAGCCCCAGGCCCCGAGCAGCAGCGGCCGGATCACCACCAGGCTGACATAGGCGAAGATGGCGACGCCGAAGGCGAAGGGCACATGATAGCCGATGCCGAGTTTGCGGCAGATCTCGACCTCGCGCAGCATCCAGGACACGAAGGCCCCGATCGCGCAGACGGTGATGATCTGCCAGAAGCCGCCCTCAGCCAAGGGAGCGAGCGCAAGGCCGTATTTCAGGTCGGGCGGCGCGATCGAGATCAGCCACGGGTTCCACGTCGGCCCCTGCGAGGCGGCGTAGAAGATCAGGCTGGTCCCGAGGATGCTGAAGAACAGCGTCGTGATCCCGAAGAAGCCGACGAAGAACGGACCCACCCAGAAATCGAACAGGTCGCCGCCGAGCAGCGTGCCCCCGCGTACGCGATACTTCCGCTCGAAGCTCAACAGCGCCATTGCCAGGCCCTCCGACCGCTAACCCTCACGCGGGTCGCCGTCCGTTCAGTGAAATCAAACCGGTGACGTCCGGCGGGGTGGTTGCCCATCCCGCCGGAGCGTCAGTCAGGACGTTGCGGCCGGTGCGGCGGCCACGGTTCCGTGGGTCGGCGCGTCGAGCCAGTTGAAGCGCTCGGTGCTGAGCAGGATGAAGTGAATCAGCAGTGCGAGGATGAAAAGGAATACGAACAGAGCGACCAGCGCACGG
The DNA here is from genome assembly GCA_038210595.1 of Sphingomonadales bacterium. Classification (GTDB taxonomy): domain Bacteria; phylum Pseudomonadota; class Alphaproteobacteria; order Sphingomonadales; family Sphingomonadaceae; genus Glacieibacterium. The sequence goes on from JBBQWN010000044.1 coordinate 10,942, forward strand.
CGCGGGTCGAACATTTGCCACATTCTCCACATGGTCAGGGCTCCTTATGCCAGGCCGGTGGTGCTGGCGGGTGCCATCACCGGGGTTGCGTCGGCCAGTGCCTTGGCTTCACCGAGCCACGGCCGCCACTGCCAGACGAGGAAGTGCGCGATGATCGCGATCACCGTGAACACGATGAAGCTGGTGATGAAGAGCCCGTGGAACTCCTTCGCCTCTGCTTCGGTCAGATACGTGCTCGCGCCGATGCGGTCGTCTGTCGGTCTAATATCGCTCATTGCTCCATCTCCAGGTTGTCCGCCGGAACATGGAGGACGCTTGCGGCGACTCCTGGCGGTATCGAAGCAGCGACCACCGCCGCGACGATCGGTTGAGGCCCTTGTTGGGCCGAAAGGGTGCGCGACCGTATCATGCGGCCATGCTCTCGATGGCGCGGGCGGCAGCGGCCAGCTCGCGCGCAGTAACCGCCGGCAGCCCGGCATTGCGCGCCTGCCGCTCGGCGGCGTCGCGCAGGCGCTTGGCGGCGGAAATCCGCACCAGCACCGGCTGCGCCTCGACCAGCGCGTCGAACTCGGCCTTGGCCTCGTCTTCCCACGCCACCTGGGCGAGGATGCGCGCCGGCGTCGCGTCGGCGGCGTCCATCGCGGTCGACAGCGGCAGGATGTTGAATAGCGCGTCGAACAGCGCGTTGCAGACTTCCTGGACCAGCCAGGTCGCGCCCGCATAGCCCATGTACGGGGTGCCGGTGGCGCGGCGGATGGCGGCGCCGGGGAAGCTGGCCGGCACGAAGATCGCGCGGCTGCCGAGCTCCGCCATGTACATGCGCTCGTTGGAGGAGCCGAACATCACCAGCGGCGGGGTTGTCTTGAGCGCTGCCTTGACCGCGGCATTGTCGGGCTTGACCCCGGCGGTGCGGCTGAACGCAAAGGTGCAGGGCAGGCCGAGGTCGTCCTCCAGGAACGCCTTCATGCCGCGCGCATAGGTCTCGGTGGCGACGACCGCGAAGCTCGCGGTGCCGAAGAAGTCTTGGGTCACCGACCGCCACAGGTCCCACAGCGGCTTGATCGTGGTGTGCTTTTCCTGCGCGATGAACGGCTGCGGGTCGAGATCGAGCAGTTCGCCGAGTTTCTCGAGAAACAGTGTCGTCGATGTCAGGCCCATGGGCGCCTGCAGGTACGGGCGCTCCAGCGTCTCGCAGAGGCCACGGCCGAACTCGCGGTACATGCAGACGTTGACCTCGGCATCGGCCAGCCGCTTGACGTCCGCCAGGTGGCTGCCGAGCGGGAACACCATGCCGACCTCGGCGCCGATGCCTTCGATCAGGCGGCGGATCTCGTGCAGGTCGGATGCCATGTTGAAGCAGCCGTACTGCGGCCCGATGATGTTGACCTTGGGCTTCGCACCCTCCTTGCGGGGGCGGAGCGCGGGCACTTTCTTGGTGCCGTACTGGGTCCACAGCCAGGTCAGCGCGCGGTCGGCCGACTGCCACTGATCCTCGTCGATGGTGCGCGGCAGGAAGCGCTGGATGTTGGTACCCTCGGGCGTCACGCCGCCGCCGATCATCTCGGCAATGCTTCCGGTCACGACGACGGCGGGCAGGTCGCGGTCGAGCGTCGCCCAGGCCCGCTTCATCGCGCCCTCGGTGCCGTGGCGGCCGAGCTCGTCCTCGCCCAGCCCGGTGACGACGATCGGCAGTTCGTGGGGAGGAAGCCCGTCGGTATAGTGTAGGACGCTGGTCACCGGCAGGTTCTCGCAACCGACCGGCCCGTCGATGATGACCTGCAGGCCCTTGATCGCGGTGAAGGCGTAGACCGCCCCCCAATAGCCGCCGGCCCGGTCATGATCGATGATCAGAGTCATGACCCGATCGACTCTTCGGCCTTGGCAGCGGCGATGCGCTTGCCGGCGATCTTGGCCTTGAACTCGGGACGGGCGACCGGGGTCCTTTCCCAGATGCCGGCGCTGTCACCGGTGCCGACGCCTTCGAAGAACGCCTTCATGCGGTCGAAACGGACCTGGTTGCCGAGCGCCGCATTGACGACCGTCGCGAGGCTGCCCGCCCCCGCCACGCCCATCAGCGGACGCGCCGAAATCAGGTTGGTGAAATAGAGCGCCGGGATCGCGCGCGACTTGGCATGTTGAACGACTGGCGTCGTGCCGATGGCGAGATCGGGCTTGAAGAAGTCGACCGCGGCGAGATCGTTCTCGAGGCTCGCGCGGTACTGGACCGTGCACCCGCGGGCCTCGAGCCATTCGCGGTCCGGGTCGGACCATTTCGTGCGCGGGCAGGCAGTGCCCACGTAAGGCACTTCCGCGCCGCTCTCGATCAGCAGCCGGGCGACCAGCAGCTCCGAGCCTTCGTAGCCGGAGACGGTGATGCGGCCCTTGATCGGGGCATTGGCCAAGGCCGCGCCGATGGCGGGCAGGAACTTGTTCTTGGCGGCATCGACCTGCGCCTGCGCGATGCCGCAAGCTGCACCGACCGAGTCGAGCCAGGCGGCGGTGCCATCGCGGCCGACCGGGGCGGACGGCAGCACCTTGCGGCCGGCGGCCTCGAACTCGCGGACGGATGCCGTGTAGAAGGGGTGGATCGCGGCGACCGCGGCGCAGTCGAGCGCCGAATAGAGCTCGCGCCATTCGCGGGTCGGGACGTTGGGGCCCACTGCCAGCCCGAGCGGCTCGAGCATCTGGCCGATGCCGATCGGATCGACCGGAAACATTTCGCCGAGCAAGGTGATCGTCGGCTTGTCGGTGCGGGTCGCGGGGGCAGCGACGGGGCCGGCCTCGACCTCTTTGCGCGCATACGCCAGCATCGCACCGGCGAGCACATCCTTGGCCTCGGCGTGGGTCGGGATGCCGAAGCCCGGCACGTCAATGCCGATGATGCGGACGCCGTCGATCTGGTCGGGCAGCAGCTGCAGCGGCACACCGCTCGCGGTCGGCACGCACAGGTTGGTGACGACGATGGTGTCGTAGTGCGCCGGGTCGGCCATCTCGTGGACCGCGTCGCGGATGTCCTCGAACAATTTGCCGGTGACGAGGCTTTCCGAATTGAACGGCACGTAGCCGACCGAGCGGCGGGCGCCGTAGAAGTGCGACGTGAAGGTCAGGCCGTAGACACAGCAGGCGGAGCCCGAGAGAATCGTCGCGGTGCGGCGCATCCGCAGGCCCACCCGGAGCGAGCCGAACGCCGGGCACATCGACTGCGGCTGATCGTGCGGCCCAACTGGATAGTCGGCGGCGTAGCGCGCCAGGATTTCCGACTTGCCGGCCTTGCTGGCGGCATCGTGCATCGTCGAGCCGCTGCTGCAGCCCCCTTCGATCGCTTCGGCATCATTGGCCGGAGAGAAGCCGAGGTCGGTCATACGGTGTCGTAGACCACTTCGAGACTGGGCTTGGTCACGTACTCGGCACCACGCATGTCGGCCTGGGTCGCGGGCTTGAGCGTCACGTTGGCGCCGGTATCTTCGGGCGAGAACAGGCCGAGCAGGCCATCCGCCGACAGCGGCGTCGGGCGCACCGGCGGCGCGCTCGCGACATTCTCGGCCAGGGTCTCGAACAGGCTGCCCCACTGGCTCTCGGGCGTGCCGATGATCTGATAGTTGGCGCTCTTCTTCCGGATGTCCTCGTTGGCGGGGATCGAGATCAATACCGGGATGCCGACCGCATCCGCGAACGCCTGCGCCTCGCCGCTGCCATCGTCCTTGTTGATCAGGATGCCGGCGACGCCGACATTGCCGCCCATCTTGCGGAAATATTCGACCGCCTTGCAGACGTTGTTGGCGACATAGAGCGACTGCAGATCGTTCGAGCCGACGACGATGACCTTCTGGCACATGTCGCGGGCAATCGGCAGGCCGAAGCCGCCGCAGACCACGTCTCCCAGGAAATCGAGCAGGACGTAGTCGAAGCCCCATTCGTGGAAGCCCAATTTCTCGAGCAGTTCGAAGCCGTGGATGATACCGCGCCCGCCGCAGCCGCGGCCGACCTCTGGCCCGCCGAGTTCCATCGCGAAGACGCCGTCGCGCTGGAAACAGACGTCTTCGATGCTGATTTCTTCGCCGGCGAGCTTCTTCCGGGCGCTGGTTTCGATGATCGTCGGGGTCGCCTTGCCGCCGAACAACAGGCTGGTGGTATCGGACTTGGGATCGCAGCCGATGAGCAGCACGCGCTTGCCCTGCTGCGCCATCATGTAGCTGAGGTTGGCGAGCGCGAACGACTTGCCGCTGCCGCCCTTGCCGTAGATGGCGATGATCTGGG
>JBBQWN010000045.1:0-14903 GCA_038210595.1 Sphingomonadales bacterium
CTCTAGCATTCGCAAGCCCAGCTACCCGGTCGGCGACGAAAGCCATCTCGACAAGCCGGTCGCGGACGCGCAACCGTCGGGCGATCAACGGAGACCCCGCATGAGCGACGCGCCCGACTATACCCTGCCCAAGGTCTGGACCTGGGACAAGGAAAACGGCGGCCAGTTCGCCAATATCAACCGGCCGATCGCCGGGCCGACCCACGACCAGGAGCTGCCGGTCGGGAAGCATCCGCTGCAGCTTTATTCGCTGGCGACACCGAACGGCGTCAAGGTGACCGTTCTGCTCGAGGAGCTGCTTGCCGCAGGCCACACCGGGGCCGAGTACGACGCCTGGCTGATCCGCATCAATCTGGGCGAGCAGTTCGGCAGCGGCTTCGTCGCCGCCAACCCCAATTCCAAGATCCCGGCGCTGGTCGACCGCAGCGGCCCGACCCCGATCCGGGTGTTCGAATCCGGCGCCATCATGGTGCACCTTGCCGAGAAGTTCGGCGCCTTCCTGCCGACCGAGCCGGCGGCGCGCGCCGAATGCCTGTCGTGGCTGTTCTGGCAGATGGGCAGCGCGCCCTTCCTCGGCGGCGGCTTTGGCCATTTCTACGCCTATGCGCCGGTCAAGCTGGAATACCCAATCAACCGCTATGCGATGGAGGTGAAGCGCCAGCTCGACGTGCTCGACCGCCGCCTGGCGGAGAACGAGTTCATCGCCGGGCCGGACTATACCATCGCCGACATGGCGATCTGGCCTTGGTACGGCGCGCTGGTGAAGGGCCTCGTCTACGAGGCGGGCGAGTTCCTGCAGGTGCAGGACTATACCCACGTCCAGCGCTGGACCGATACCATCGCGGCGCGCCCCGCCGCCGCCCGTGGCCGCATGGTCAATCGCGTGATGGGCGATCCCGCCAGCCAGCTCCACGAGCGCCACGATGCCAGCGACTTCGAGACGAGCACCGCGGACAAGCTGCAAGCGGCGGCCTAGGCGGCGCACGCAGCCCAGGGTCGTTCAAATCCAGCGTCATGATCGCGCGCGTTACGGCCTGATCGCGGGGATTTGCTGTCCCGCCCTCTGGCGGCGGTAGAACTCGATCTGCCTGGCGCGAGTGATCGACATGATCAGCGCGATCCCGCGTCCGGGCCTGCTGTCGAAGCGTAGGGTCCATGACGCATCGGGTGCCTCGAACACGGTCTCGTAGCTTGGGACCAGGGGGTGGACCGTGCCGCAGGGGTCGCGCCAGAACGGTCCGGACGCAGCCAGCTCGATAGACTGGACGCCGTCGATCTCGTCGCTCGTATAGTCGCCGACGATCCGGCGCAGGTCGGCAGCGGTCGGCGTCCACTCGCCGACGCGCCGGAGCGTGGTTGGCGCGTTGCCGATGCGCGTCACCGTCATGCCGGTCACCGCCCCGTGCCGATTCCGCGCAACGGTCGCGGTGCGGCGCCCATCGGCCGTCGTCAGGCGTCCGGGCCCTGTGACACCAAAGCCCGCCCCGCCGTTGAAATGCAGGCCGGTGGCGTCGACCTTGGCCTCGACCCGGCTGTCGTTCGCAATATTGCGGTAGAGACCGGAGAGGTCTGCCGGCGGCGCGGTAATTGCCACACGCCCGCTGGCCGGCGGGACCGCTTCGGGAAGGAACCGGGCGGCGACGGCTTCGCCGAGGTCTTCGGTATTCACCGCACCCGTGTTGCAGAGCAGCGCCACCGACAGATGAGGTGCCGGGAAGAAGCCGAGCCAGGCGCGATAGGATCCGGTCGACCCGGCGTGACTGAACGCGGGTTCGCCAGCGACGGCCCCGGTCTCGATGCCCATGCCGTAGCGCAGCGCCGTGCCGTCTTTTAGGCTGCCCGGTCGCAGCACCCTGGCGACCCAGCGCTGGTCCGCGGGCGCGGGTGCCGCGAGTGCCGCAGTCCAGCGCTGCAGGTCGCCGACGGTCGAGAGAAGTCCGCCGGCCCCGGCGACGCCGTTGAGCGGCATGTCCAGCTGCCACCCGCCGCTCTCGTTCGGCAGGTAGGCCTGTGCGCGGCCGGGCACGATCTCGCGGAAATCGGTGCGCCACCGCGTGCGCGTCATCCCCAGCCGCGCGAACAGCGCGTCACGGTAGAACGCATTGAGCGACTGGCCCGATGCCCGCTCGATGATGATCGCAGCGAGGACGAAGTTGGAGTTGCTGTACAGATATTCGGCACCCGGCGGATTGTTCAGCGCACGCTGACGAGCCACGGCGCGCAGCACCCAGCCATTGTCGTAACCGGTCGAGTCCTCGCCGCGTCCCGTCAGTTCGGCCAGGTTGTTCCAGCTGCGGATGCCGCTGGTGTGATGCATGAGCATGGCGATCGTGATGTTCCGGTAAAGCACCGGAAGCTCTGGCAGCCACTTCGTTATCGGGTCATCGACGGCGAGGCGGCCGCGCTCGGCGAGCAGGCCGATGCCGGCGCCGATGAACTGCTTCGAGACCGAACCGACCTCGAAAATCGTGTCGGCGCTGATCGGTGTCCCATCCTCGAGGTTGGCGAGCCCCGTCGCGACGGCCTCCAGCGGCCGGCCGTCACGGCGCACATCGAGCGCGCAGCCGGGCGCATCGCGGCCGCTCGGCAACAGGCTTCTGGCGCTCGGCATCGGCGCGGCGACGGCAATCGACATCAGCAAGGTCAGCATTCATGGGCTCCCGGTTGAGAGCCGCTGCTGGGGAACCGTCCGACCGCCGTCGCTTCAAGTCGCGCCAGCCGCCTCGATTGGCGGAAGTTGCGACGCCGAGGCCCGCCAGCGCGACGGCGTCATGCCGGTGTGGCGCAGGAAGGCGCGGTTGAAACTCGCCTTCGAACTGAACCCGCAGTCGAGCGCCAGCGACAGCAGGTCGTCCTTGGTGCCGGCAGTGATCGCGCGCATCACCGCCTCGACCCTGAAGCCGTTGACGAAGGCGTTGAAGTTGCAGCCGGTCGCTTCGCTGAGTGCCCGCGACAGGGTGCGCTCCGAAGTGGCGAGACGGCTGGCGACCTCCGACAGCGTCAGCCCCTCCTCACGCCACCAGCCCTCTGCCTCCACCCGCCGCGACCAGGCGGGAAAGGCGGCGGCGGGACGGGACGGACGCGGCTCCGGCGGCGCCTGCGCGACGGGCTGCGCCGGCAGGTCGAGCGACCCGTGGTGCCAGCCGAGGAGCCCGAGGGCATAAGCGAGAAGCGAGGAGGCGACGACGACGGTCGTGCGTCCGAAATAGTCGACCGGTGCAATCGCGACATCGACGATTGCGGTGACCGCGGCGGCGGCTGCCGTCGCCGCGAACGCCGCCAGGATCACCTTCATCCATCCGAGGCGCCACCGCTCGCGCTCGGCGAAGCTGTCGTCGAGCCAGCGCTGGTAGTCGCGTTGCCGCCGCCACGCGAGCATCAGGTAGACGCCGCAGGACGCCAGCAGCGCGGCCAGTCCGGCGGGCTCGATCCAATCCAGGTGGGGCCCTCGAAACCACCGCAGCTTGGCGTCCAGCGGCAGCGCGAAGGCAACGCAGGAATAGGCGATCTGGCTTGCCCCGGGGATGAGGTGCAGACGCCAGTTGCCCGGCGGCCGGCCGCGGGTCAGCGTTTCGACGTACAACCAGAGCAGGGGCCCGAACGCCAGCGAGGCATCGAGCGGCGCAAAGATGATCCAGGGGTGATCATCATAGGCACCCGCGAAACCGAGCACGTAGATCGCCAGCCGTACCGAGATGATCACGACCAGCGCGGCAAGGAAGCGATTGGCCGTCCGGTTGCGACCGGACGTGGCGAGCAGCGCACCCATCAGCACGCCGTTCAGCGCGAGTATGGTCAGTGTCCAGCTGAGCGTCCCCACCGCCCGACGATGCCGCAATCATCGGATGCGGTCCAGAACATCACACCTTTCGATTTGTCATCATATTCATATCCAAGCCTCGATGACATGCGCGCCGGCTGCGATGGGCCATATGAAAGGTCCGGGCGTCATCTCGACGAGCGTCCCGTCGAGCCTGAATTGTCCCATGCTGCCGGGCGCGCCGCGGCGGATCTCGATCTTGTAGTGCGCGTCGTCGACGCGCAGTTCGACCGTGATGCCCGGCCAATCCGCAGGCAGTCGCGGGTCGAGGCGGAAGCTGTCGCCCGTGCGGCGCAGCCCGATGATGCCCTCGATGCCCGCCCGGTACATCCAGCCCGCCGCGCCGGTGTACCAGGTCCAGCCGCCGCGTCCGGCATGCGGCGGCACCGAATAGATGTCCGCCGCAACGACATAGGGTTCGACCCGGTAATGCGCGACGGTTTCGGCGGTCAGTGCATGGTTGATCGGGTTGAGCAAATCGAACAGGTCGACCGCGGCGCCGCCGTCGCCCAGACGCGCGGTCGCGAGGATCGTCCACATCGCGGCGTGGCTGTACTGGCCGCCGTTTTCGCGCAGGCCCGGCGGATAGCTGCGGATATACCCCGGGTCGTGGGTCGTGTGCTCGAACGGCGGGGTGAATAATTTGACCAGTCGCGGCGCGCGGTCGACGAGGTGGCGGCGCACCGATGCCATTGCCTGGGCAGCTCGCGCCGGATCGGCGGCGCCGCTGATCACCGCCCAGGTCTGGGCGATCGAGTCGATCTTGCACTCGTCGCTGTCCTTCGACCCCAGCCAAGTGCCATCGTCATAGGTCGCGCGCCGGTACCATTCGCCGTCCCAGGCGACGGTCTCGATGGCTTGGCGGACGGCGTCGGCATGGGCGCGCCAGCGCGCAGCGCGCTCCGGCTCGCGGGCGTCAGCGAAGGGCGCGAACCGGGTGATGGCGTGGATCAGGTGCCAGCCGAGCCAGACGCTCATGCCCTGACCGCCCTCGCCGACGCGGTTCATGCCGTCGTTCCAGTCGCCGCCGCCGATGAGCGGCAGGCCCAGCGCCCCGGTCATCGCCACCGATTGGTCGAGCGCCCGCGCGCAGTGGGTGTAGAGCGAAGCCCGGTCGAGGCTGGTCTCCGGCTGATAGAAGGCGTCGTGCTCGTGCAGTTCAAGCGGCCGGCCGAGCAGGAACGGGATCGGCGTGTTGAGAACGTCCGTGTCACCTGTGGTCTCGACATAATCGGCAACCGAGATCGCCAGCCAGCCGCGATCGTCCGAGATTCGGGTGCGCACGCCGCGCCCGGTTTCGGGCAGCCACCAATGCTGGACGTCGCCCTCGCGGAACTGGCGGCCGGCGGCGCGCAGCAGATGCGGGCGGACGAGATCGGGACGCGCCAGCAGCAGCGCGCCGCCGTCCTGTAACTGATCACGAAAGCCATAGGCGCCGCTCGCCTGGTAGAAGCCGGCGCGGCCCCACACCCGGCAGCCGAGCACCTGATACAGCAGCCAGCCGTTGAGCATGATATCGAGCGCGCGGTTCGGAGTGCGGACCTGCACGGTGGCCAGCGTCGACCGCCACTGCGCCTTGGTCCGCGCCATTTCCGCGTCGAGATCGGCGGCCCGCCAGTGCGCGATCAGTGCCCGCGCCGCGTCGCGGTCGGCCGCCTGGCCTATGGTCCAGACGATCTCGCACGACGCGCCGGGGGCCAGCTTGATGTCGGTGGTCAGGACCGCGCATGGATCGAGGCCAGCGCCGGCCACGGGCTTCAGCGGCCGGTCGTGGCACAGCGCCGCCGGGGCGGCGAGGCTGCCACCGCGCCCGACGAACGCGGCGCGGTCGCAGGTCCAGCCGGTCTGGCAACCGTCGAGATCGGCGAAGGCGATACGCCCGCCGTGTTCCGGGTCGAAGGGGTTGCGCGCGAACAGCGCACCGGTTTCGGCGTCGTATTCGGTGACGATGTGCGCCGCGGTTTTGGAGCGTGCCGCGCCAAGCACCCACTCGGCATAACCGGTCACCGACAGTTCGCGCGGCGTATCCGAGCGGTTGCACAGGGTCAGCCGGGCCAGCCGCACCGGTGCATCGACGGGCACGTGGATCAGCAGGTCGCTCTCGATGCCATGCCCGACGGCGTGGAAGCGGCTGTAGCCGAAACCGTGCCGGATGATCCGCGCGCCGCCCGCGCCCGCCGGTGCCGCGGTCGGCGACCATGTCTGCCCGGTGTCGAGATCGCGCAGGTAGAGGGCATCGCCGGGCGGGTCCGACACGGTGTCGTTCGACCACGGCGTCAGCTGGTTCTCACGCGCGTTGCCGGCCCAGATCGATCCGAGCCCATCAGCCGAGACCTGGCAGCCGAATTCGGCGTTGGCGATGACGTTGATCCACGGCGCCGGAGTCGTCTGGCGGCTGTGCAGGATCATCGCATATTCGCGGCCGTCGTCGTGGAAACCGCCGAGACCGTTCCAGAACTCCAGGCTCTCGGCCGTCGGCAGATCAAGGTCGCGCGCCCGGCCGGGGCGCGGCGGCCGCGACGTCCGCGACGGCACGGCGAGCGCCAGCGCCGGCGTCTCCGGCCGTTGCAGCTGCCGCCGCAGCGCGCCGCGCGACGCGAGCAGCTCGACCCGCGCCAGCGCGCGCAGCGCCGCCACCTGCGGTTCGAGCATCAGGTCGCTGCGCAGCGTATAGACCTGCCCGCCGACGCCCGCCGGTGCCGGGCGGGCGCGCACGGCGCGCACCGCATCGTCGATCGCGGTCTGGAGATCCTGGATATACGAGGCCGTGCGCTCATTGAGGATGACGAGATCGAACGCGAGAAAGCGCGCCTGCAGGAACTCGAACGCCCGCAGCAGGTCGGCGACGAGCCCCATGTCGCGGGGGTCGTCGATGCGCACGACGACGATCGGCAAGTCGCCCGAGATGCCGTGGACCCACAGCGCCGACTGCGGCCCGGCGGCGGCGGCAACCAGTGCCGGCGGCGGCGCATGGACGGCGCCCGGATTGACGATGTGCGCGGCGAGACGCTGGAAGTCGGCGGGATCGCCGGGGTCGAGGCGGAGGAAACGGCGTTCGATCTGCGCCTGTGTCCACGCGCCGACCTGGGCACGGTCGTAAGCGCTGCTGCCGCGATGGCGTTCGACGGCATCGAGCAGCGCCTGCCGCGACGCCGCGGCGATCGTCCAGAACGCGACCCGCACGGTCTGGCCGGGCGGCACCACCACCGGGCAGCGCAGCACGAACGCGGGGTCGAGCACCGTCCCGGCATGGCCGCCCAGCGGCCGACCCAGCCCGATCGGGTCGGTGGCGTTGCGGCCACGCCCGATGAAGGCCGAACGGTCGGTGTCCCAGGTCATCGGCGCGGCGGTGTCGCCGTCGGCAACGGCGAGGTGCGCGACCCAGATCGACGGGTCGCCAGCATCGCGCGGCCGGCGGCGGGCGATCAGCACCGGACCCTCCAGCTGCTCGGTCTCGACGAACATCCGCGCGAAGGCGGGGTGCGCGAGGTCGGTCGACTGCGCTCCGACGGTCAGCTCGATCAGCGACGTCAGGTCGATGCCGCGGGCATGGTTGCCGCGGTTGGCGACCGACACGCGCCGCACCTCGGCATCGTCTTCGGGCGAGATCAGGACCTCGGTGGTGGTCGTCAGCGCACCGTCGCGGCGGCGGAACTTGGCGCGCCCTTCCGAGAAGATCGCGTTGTAATAGCTCGGTTCGCCGCCCCGCGGGGCGAGCGTCGCCGACCATGTCTCGCCGCTCTGGCGGTCGGTGACGTACAGCCACGAGCCGTGCCCCGCGACCACCGGATCCTCGCGCCAACGACTGATCGCCAGCCCCTGCCAGCGACTATAGCCCGCTCCGGAGCTGGTCAGCAGCACGGCGTAGCGGCCGTTCGACAGCAGCTGCACCGGCGGCACCGCCTCGTCGGCCATCGCGTAGGTCCGCGTCGTGCCGGCTTCTGCCGGCCGGTCCGTCGCGGCGATCGCCGCCTCCTCGGCGCGCGGATTGAAAGTGCCGACGCCGCGCGGCGGCCGCTCGTGAAGCAGCAGCGCGGTGGCGCGGATCATCGGCTCGGCGTGAAAGGCGTCGCGTAGCCGCCCCCCGTCGAGGACATTGGCGATCGCCAGCAGCGCCATGCCCTGGTGGTGCGCCATATAGGTCTTCACGACCGCGAAGCGCTCGCCCTCGGGGACGCGCGCCGGAGTGAAGTCGATCGCCTCGTAGAAGCCGAGCTCGCCGCGCCCGCCGATGGCTTCGAGTGCGGCGAAGTTCTGCAGCGCGGCGGCCGCATCGACCATGGTCGCGAGGCCCGTCGCATAGGGCGCGATGACGAGATTCTCGGACAGGCCGCGCTTGAGGCCGAGCCCCGGCACGCCAAAGTTCGAATACTGGTAGGTCATCTCGCGGTCGCGGGCATTGTAGGCGGATTCGGAGATGCCCCACGGCACGCCGGCTTCGCGGGCATAGTCGCGCTGGCGTTCGACGACGAAGCGGTTCGAGGTTTCGAGCAGGCTGCCGTCGGGCGCGCGCATCAGCAGCGACGGCATCAGATATTCGAACATCGACCCGGACCATGAGATCAGTACCGATGCCCCGCCGACCGGCGTCGCGCTGCGTCCCAGCCGGCCCCAGTGCTTGGCTGGGATGTCGCCCTTGGCGATGGCGAACAGGCTGGCCAGCCGGGCCTCGGAGGCGAGCAGGTCGTAGCAGCTTTCGTCTCGGCGGTTGTCGATGATCGACCAGCCAATCGACAGCAGCTGCCGGTCGGGATCGAGCAGGAAGGCAAAGTCCATGCCCAGCGCCAGCGCGCGCGCCTCGGCAGCGATCGTTGCAGCGCGCGGGTCGTCCCACGCCGCGACGAGGTTGGCGAGCGCGAGCAGGTGGCCCGCGAGATTGCCGCTGTCGACCGTCGAGACATAGGCCGGTTCGAGCACGCGCAGGTCGCGGGTGTCGTACCAGTTGAACAGATGCCCCCTGAACCTGGCCATCCGCGCCAGTGTCGCAAAGGTCGCCGCCAACCGGTCGAGCGCCTCGCCGGTCGTGCACCAGCCGCGGTCGCACGCGGTGGCGACGACGAGCAGATAAAGCCCGATGTTGGTCGGGGACGTGCGGCCCGCGACGACCCGCACCGGGGTCTCCTGCACGTTATCGGGCGGCAGATGGTTGTGCTCGGCGGTGACCAGGCTGGTGAAGAATGTCCAGGTCTGGCGGGCGATCGCCTCGAGCTGCTGCTGCTGCCCGGCGTCCAGCGCCGGCTGCGTCGCGACGGGGCGCGGGCGGCTCAGCCACCCCACGATCAGCGGAGCCGCACACCACGCCAGCGCCAGCGGCAGGGCGAGCGGCCAGATCGCCGGCTCGCGCCAGATCGCCAAGCCCGCGGCGACGATCGCCAGCAGCACCGACTGGCGCATGAAGCCGTAAAGCTGGGCGACGCTCGGGTCGGGCGACGCGCTGGCGCTGGCCGCGGTCGTCCATTCGAGCAGGCGGCGCCGGGTGACGAACACCCGCACCAGCGTCCGCACGATGGCATCGATCATGCGGACCGCCTGGTCGGCGACGCTGACCAGCTGCAGGGCGAAATGGCCGCAGGCGGTGCCGATATCATTGGCGATCACCAGCCAGTGCGCCCGCAACGGCACGTTGCGACGGCGCGGCGCGAGTAGTTGCGAGGGCAGCGGCATGAACGGCGGGATCGCCATCAACAGCAGGATGCCGATCGTCCATTCCGCCGCCCCCCGCGGCGGCAGGAACCAGGCACCGAGCAGTGCCGCGAACGTCGCCGGGGCCACCAGCGACCGCCGCAGGTTGTCGAGCATCTTGGCGCGGCCATTGCCGGGCAGGCTATCGGCCGGACGCCGGCGCCAGGCCAGGATCCACGGCAGCAGTTGCCAGTCGCCGCGCACCCAGCGATGCTGGCGGCGTACCGCGGCGTCATAGCGTACGGGAAAATCCTCGACGACCTCGATGTCGGACACCAGCCCGGCGCGGGCGTAGATGCCTTCGAACAGATCGTGGCTCAGCATCGTATTGGGCGGCACCCTGCCCGCCAGCGACGCCATGAAGATGTCGATCTCGTAGATACCCTTGCCGGTGAACGAGCCTTCGCCGAGCAGATCCTGGTACAGGTCCGACGCCGCCGCGGCATAGGGGTCAATGCCCGCGGGGCCGCCGGCCAGCGCCTCGAAGCGCGACTGGCCGCGATGCGTCGGCAAGGCCACCGTCACCCGGGGTTGCATGATGCCATAGCCCGACACCACCCGACGCCGCGCGACGTCGAAGCGCGGCCGGTTCAGCGGGTGCGCCATCTTGCCGATCAGCCGCCGCGCCGCGCCCATCGGCAACTGCGTGTCGGCGTCGAGCGTGATGACGTAGCGGATATTGGCGGGCACCCGCGGCGAGCCGCCGTCAGGGCCGTAATATGAGGTATCGACCGCCCCGCGCAGCAGGCGGTTGAGCTCGTCGAGCTTGCCGCGCTTGCGCTCCCAGCCCATCCAGCACGCTTCGGCCGGATTATATTGCCGGCGGCGGTGCAGGAACAGGAACCGCGGATCGTCGCCCGACGTCCCATAGCGGGCGTTGAGCGCGGCAACCGCAGCGTGGGCACCGGCCAGCGTCTCGGCCTCGCCCGGAAGCGTCTCGCTCGCCGCGTCCCTGAAATCGGACAGCAGCGCATAGCGCACCGCATCCTCGCGGGTCGTCAGGTGATGGATTTCGAGGTCCGCGATCGCGGCCTGCACCTGATCGGCGGAGCTGAGCAGGATGGGCACCACCACCAGCGTCCGCAGCGTCGCGTCGACGCCGTCGGCCAGCTCGAGCGCGGGGATGATCCGCGGGGGCAGCAGCGACGCCATCGCCCGGTTGACCACCGCCGTTGCAGTCTCCAGCGCCAGCACCAGCACTGCGGCGGCCATCGCCGTCGCGAACCACCATGACACGCCGCGCAAGCCGGTCAGCGGCAGCTGCGCCAATACCAGCGCCAGCACCATGATCAGGGCGATGTAGGGCCCGATACCAGCGGAGCGGACCTTACGCGCCAGCCTGGTCTCGATCGGCGGCACATAACTGATGTCGGCCTCGAGGTCGGCGCGGCCGGCACCGACCAGATAGAGGCCGGGATCCTTGTCGACGCGATTGTCGCGGACCCGGCCCGCGGCGAGCGCGAGCGCCCGCACCGCCACCGCGTCCTCAGTATAAGCGGACCCGCGCGACAGTTCCTCGAGCGCGTTACGGTAGAGATTGCGCGAGGCGAAATCCATCGCCGCGAAATTGCTGCCGTTGCGGAGGACGCGGTCAGCGAGGCTGAGCGCCTCGACGACGCTGCCCCAGTCGGTCTCGGCGATGATGCGCATAGACATGATCACGTTACGGATCGATGCCGTCGATGCGATCAGCTCGTTCTGCGCGGCGGCGTCGATGTCGGCGATACTGGCGCCAGTGGCGGCGGTGCGCGAGGTCAGCCAGCGCCGCGCCATCTCGCTGCGGTCGTCGACGTCGCGGAGCCGAAGCGCGAGCTGGCTGACAAAGGCCGGGGTCTGCGGTCGATCGATGGTGGTCAGGCTTGCGAGCGCGACCGCGTCGCTCGAGGCCGCAAACAGCGCGTCGGCGAAAGCGTCGGCGCGGCTCCGGTCGTGTTCGTCGGCGATCGCGAGATCGGCCAGCCGTCGCAGATTCTCGACCATCACCAGCTCGAGCGAGATCGCCAACGCCCACAGCTCGCCAATCGTCAGCGCACTGATCTGCTGATAAGCCGCGATAAACCCCCTGAACCGGTCCACCTCGAAGCGGCTGTCGCTGTGCGCGACATAGGCCCAGGCAATCCCGAAAACTCGCGGCAGTGTCGCCAGCGGCCCGTCGGCGAGCTTGGGAAGCTGCCGGTAGTAATCGCTCGGCAGGTCGTCGCGGATCTTGCGGATCTGCTTGTCTACGGTGTGATAATTGTCGATCAGCCACTCCGCCGCCGGTGCGATCGGGCGTTCGCTCTGAAGGGCGTCCGCGGTCTGCTGATAGGTTGCGAGCAGCATTTCGGCATTGTCATCGAGCCGCCGCAGCAACTCCTTCGAACGCGGCGAGCCCGGTTCGATGCGCTGTGCACGCGCAAGTGACCGGGCATGGTCTTCCAGTCGCTCGGCCCCGAACAGCTCTGCACGGACGGGAACCGTGTCCTGCCAGAGGGACGACGACGATCGCCCTCCGATCAAGGACGCGAGGATGGTTGGTCGCGCCGCTGTTCGGATCGGAATTGCCACGATACCTGCTAGCCCGTCTGTGCGGTGCACCGCCAGAGCGGTTTGCGGATTGAGTCGGACCGGGCGATTACGGCGACCCCGGAACTAGGCTGTTACCGCCGTACGCAGCCCCTCACTCCCACTCGATTGTTTAAGCAGCATACAACCAATTGAAATTGCTGGCAAATTCCTCTTGTCGGCGCGAAAATTCCGACACTGAGGCCGTCAAAAAGTTACGCTTTTGATTTTAAAGGGAAAATTGCCAAAAAAATATTTTTGAGGTTTCGCCAACTATCGGCACCAGTCGGACGATCTTTGCACCTAGCGGCGCCCGGCGGCGTACTCGACTCGCGTCAAAAAGTACCGTCATTCAAACCATATCACGCATCGCGAGCGGATGCCATCCGGCCGCAGGCGAGCCGCGCGTGGTAATCGAACCTTGTTAAAACGCTACCTTCTGGTTATATTACTGGAAATAAGTCGGAGGTTACCGTGGGCAGCTCGCAAAAACGCGCCATTCAAAACTATCGATCTCGCCTAAGCGAGCGCGGCTTGGCGCGCTTCGAGGTGCTTGGTCGCGATGCCGATCGCGACCTCATCCGATCATTGGCCCGCCGCCTGGCCGAAGATGGCCCGGATGCCTCTTGTCTCCGCGCGGCTGTCAGCCAGACCATCGCCGGTGAGCCACCGAAGAAAGGCGGCATCCTTGCCGCGCTGCGCCGATCCCCGCTCGTTGGAGCCGATCTCGACCTTAGCCGTCCTCGCGAAGAAGGACGCAAGGTGGAGATCTGATGCGATATCTGCTCGATACGAACATCATCAGCAACATTACGAAGCCGACCCCGTCGGAGTCCCTCCTCGCGTGGATGGCTGACCAAAAGGACGATGACCTTTTCATCGCCTCGCTCACTGTCGCCGAAATTCGCCGCGGCGTGCTTGAGAAGCCGTCGGGCAAGCGGCGTGACGAACTCGAAAACTGGTTCGCGGGGCCGGACGGTCCGCAGATGCTTTTTGCAGGCCGGGTTCTGTCGTTCGACGAGAGAGCTGGCCTCATATGGGCACGGCTCATGGCCAACGGCCGAGCCAAGGGGCGCACTCGAAGCGCACTCGACACGATTATCGCCGCCGTTGCGGAGGCCAACGACTGCATCGTCGTGACCGACAACGAAAAGGACTTCTTCGACATAAAGATCGTCAACCCAATCAGGGACGGCGACGGGGGACGGAAATGACAGGGCCAGCCGCGACGCCATTGGAATACCAGCTTGTAGGGCTAACCGAGAGCGGCGACGTCGGCGACATCCTGTCCGGCCTCGATCAAAAGCAGGGTCGCGTCCGCCTCCAGGCGCTGATCGCAGAGTGGCTGCGGATGGAGAATCTTGTCGTCCTGACCGGGTCCGGGACGTCAGTCAGTGCCGGCGGCAAGACGATGGCCAATCTCGAAATCGCGGTCTTTGAGACAATCGAGGAACTTGCGGACCTACCTGCCTCCATCAAGCCGATCATCGCTGCTCGCAAGACAGCTGTCAGTTACGCGAACATGTTGGACGAGCCAGTCATTGGCTTTGAGGGATGGCTATCCTTCATCGCCAACGCCCTCGTTGTCACGGAATCGGCCGACGCTCCGTTCAAAGGTATTATTTGGCCGGCCACTCCAGTACCGACCGTCGTGGATCTTCAGTGGTTCGTCGATCGGCTTCGCATCGCGATCTTTGCCGAGTGTGTGCAGTGCCGTTTCTGATGTCGATCCGCGCGCCGGTGAACCTTCCTCCACATTCCGCGTTGATCCTCGATCCCCGAGATCAGCCCCTACATCAAAGGTCGTCATGGCTCGTTCCTCGATCATCGCCATAGGCGCTTCGGCGGGCGGCGTGGCTGCATTGCGCTCCTTGGCAGCCGCACTGCCAAGTACGCTTTCCGCCCCTATTCTCGTCGTTCTTCATATCGGCGCCTATCGAAGCGAATTGCCCGCCCTTTTGAACGCGGCTGGCCCGCTGTCTGCCAAGCATGCCGAGGACGGCGAAGCTATTTACCCTGGTCACATCTATGTAGCGCCTCCGGATCGCCATTTGATCGTCGCCGACGGACGGCTACGTCTTTTACGTGGTCCCAAGGAAAACTGCGCGCGGCCGGCCATCGACCCATTGTTCCGGAGTTTCGCTGAAAGCTATGGTCCGGGCGCCGTGGGCGTGGTCCTGACAGGCAACTTGAACGACGGGACGCTTGGCCTGCTCGAAATCAAGCGATGCGGTGGAGTTGCAATCGCCCAGGATCCGACCGATGCCGACTATCCCGAAATGCCGAGGAGCGCGGCTGAGCACGTCGCGCTAGATTACTGCCTGTCGCTCGCGGAAATACCAAAATTGCTTGTTGAGTTGGTCGATCGAAAGGGCGGAAGGGACGTTGCCATGCCGAAAAACTCTTCGCAACGGGACGGACAAGAGCCCGAAATCATCGACAGCCGGACTTTCGAGCGCCCTCTGACAGTGACCTGCCCGGACTGCGGCGGCGCACTGAAAAGGTTCGAGGTCGGTTCGATCGTCAAATTCGGCTGCCACATCGGGCACAGCTATACCGCAGAGAACATGGCTGCGGCGCAGTTCGAGGAGATGGAGAAAGTCATGCGGGCTGCGGTCCGGTTTCTCAACGAGCGCGCCGAATTCTGCCTCCAGATGGCCGAACACGGCGATGACGGAAATCCCGATGCTTCCAATGAATGGCATGCGGCCAGCAGACAGGCGCTGGATCGGGCCTACAAACTCCGCGACCTCGTGGAACAGGAGTGGCTCACGCCGGAGATCTCTCGCCAGCTTGCCTCGGCTCATGACGGCCGTGGTCATACCCGGTTTCGCGGATAAATCGCCCTATCCCGCTC
>JBBQWN010000046.1:0-14466 GCA_038210595.1 Sphingomonadales bacterium
CTCCGCTGCCCCATGGGACTTCCAACCGCAAGGCAGTTGATTGCAGCAAGTTCGCTGCGAACCATCGCCCTGGAGGTCCCTTGAATTGCACAGGCCATATAACGCGCTGGGGGTAGCCCGCGACACCAATCCGTCGCAACCCGTTACCCTTGTCCGCCCGCACGCTGCCACCCGCGCGGCCCGCTACTTCGTCGAGAAGTTTCCGGGCACGTCGATGTATGCGGTGAAGGCGAACCCGTCGCCCGACCTGCTCCGCGTGCTGTGGGACGGCGGCATCAAGACGTTCGACGTCGCGTCGATCGTCGAGGTGCGGCTGGTCCGCGAGACGCTGCCGGAGGCGACTTTGTGCTTCATGCACCCGGTCAAGCCGTTCGAGGCGGTGTTCGAGGCCTATCACGTCCACGGCGTCCGCGTGTTCTCGCTCGACAGCGTCGAGGAGGTCGAGAAGATCGTTGAGGCAACATCCGTCGATGGTGTTCCCGCGACCGACCTGACGCTGTGCGTCCGCCTGCGTGTGTCGTCGGCGCATTCAAAGCTCAGCCTTGCCGCCAAGTTCGGCGTCGGGGTCGATGAGGCCGCGCCTGTCCTCCACGCCGCCCGCCAGGCTGCCGACGCGCTCGGCATCTGCTTTCACGTCGGCAGCCAGGCGATGAGCCCGGCCGCTTACTCGGACGCGATGGCACTCGTCCGCGCGGCGATCGTCGCGGCCGGCGTCACCGTCGACGTCGTCGATGTCGGTGGTGGTTTCCCGTCGATCTATCCGGGCATGGAGCCGGGCGGCCTCGACCGTTATTTCGAGGTCATCGGGCGCGCGTTCGAGGACCTGCCGGTCAGCTATTCGGCCGAGCTGTGGTGCGAGCCGGGCCGCGCGCTGTCGGCGGAATATGCCAGCATCCTGGTGCGCGTCGAAAAGCGCCGCGGCGACACTTTGTTCATCAACGACGGTGCCTACGGCGCGCTGTTCGACGCCGCGCACATCGACTGGCGCTTCCCGGTCGAGCTGGTCCGGGCCGCCGACAGTCGCGCCAAGGAGATCGGCTTCAGCTTCTATGGCCCGACCTGCGATGACATGGACTTCATGCGCGGCCCGTTCATGCTGCCCGCCGACGTCGAGGCCGGTGATTATATCGAGATCGGCATGCTCGGCGCCTATGGCTGCGCGATGCGGACGGCGTTCAACGGTTTCGGCAACGGCGATACCCGCATCGCCCACGACGAGCCGATGGCCAGCGCCTACACCGTCACGCAGCCGGTCCGCGAAGTCGTCACCCCGATCCGCCGAGCAAAGCGCTGATAGCTGAACGTTTACAATAGGTTAGACGGGTCGTCCGCACCGGCGACCCGTCACGACGCCGACGCACAAACCGGCGTATGGACATAGACTTCATAGCCTTTCCCCGTTCGGCGCTGGACAATCCAGCCGCGGGCGGCACTTCGGTGCCGAGCCAGTCAGACCTGGAGACCACCCGATGACCGCCCCCGTCAACGACACCCGCAAGGCCGAGCTGCTCAGCACGCCGGTCCGCCACATCGACATCAAGAGCTTCGACGCCCGCCCGATCATCGACGGCATGGCCGGCATGAGCTTCACCAGCCGCGACCTCGCGCGCGCCACCGGTATCTACAACCAGATGCTGGCCGATCCGGAATGCTCGGTGTTTCTGGTCATCGCCGGCTCGACCTCGGCCGGCGGCTGCATGGACTTGTATGCGGAGCTTGTTGCCAACAACATGGTCGACGGCATCGTCGCCACCGGCGCGTCGATCGTCGACATGGATTTCTTCGAGGGCCTTGGCCACAAGCACTACCAGGCGCTCGAGATCCCCGACGACGATACGCTGCGCTCGCTCTACATCGACCGCATCTACGACACCTATATCGACGAGGAAGAGCTCCAGCACGTCGACCACACGATCTTCGAGATCGCCGAGACGCTCGAGCCCAAGGCGTATTCCAGCCGCGCCTTCATCCGCGAGATGGGCAAGTACCTGGTCGAGCACGGCAAGAAGGACAACAGCCTGGTCAAACTCGCGTACGAGCATGACGTGCCGATCTTCTGCCCGGCGTTCGTCGACTCGTCGGCGGGCTTCGGGCTGGTCAAGCACCAGGTCGATGCGGTCAAGGCGGGCAAGCCGTACATGGTGCTCGACGCCATCGCCGACTTCCGCGAGCTGACCCAGATCAAGATCGAGGCGGGCGTCACTGGCCTGCTGATGATCGGCGGCGGCGTGCCGAAGAACTTCATCCAGGACACCGTCGTCTGCGCCGAGATCCTCGGCCACGACGACGTTCAGGTCCACAAGTACGCGGTCCAGATCACCGTCGCCGACGTCCGCGACGGCGCCTGCAGCTCCTCGACCCTGCAGGAGGCTGCCAGTTGGGGCAAGGTCAACACCGGCATCGAGCAGATGGTGTTCGCCGAGGCCGGCAGCGTCATGCCGCTGCTGGCGTCCGATGCCTATCACCGCGGCGTCTGGAAGAACCGCCCGAAACGCCGCTGGGCCAAGCTGTTCGCCGACTGAGACAGCGTGGCGGCGGCCGGGTCCGGCCGCCGCCTTCCGGTTTCGCCGCCGAAATGCTATGCTCGCCGAAAGGGGAGAGACCATGCGTGCGATGATTCTCGGCGGCATCCTGCTCGTCCTGGCCCCGGTTCCGGCCGCCGCGCTGATCCAGACCGTCGCGTTCCACGGGATCGGCCGCGTCACCTACAACCACATCGGCGCCGAGCCGGAGTTTCCGCCGCCGATCGCGCCCGTGGTCGGCACGCCGGTGACGATCACCGGCTCGCTGCTGATCGGCCCCGACGCGGCGCTGCCCGACAATTTTACCGGCAATTTCCAGTTCGACGTGGGTGCGCTGTTCTACCGCGAGCAGGGCTATCGCTGGACGGTCGCGGGCGGCCGCTCGGGGGCATCGAGCGGCATGGTGCCCTACCAGGGCGGCTCGGCCTCGTTCGTTGCCGGCCGCCTGACCGGCATCGACCTCTTTGTCGACTATGACGGCGATATCGAGGTGTTGGGGCGCAACACCTGGCAGGCGATCTATAACCGCCAGGATATCGACTGGGGCGGCACCTGGGCGCTGTCGGTGCCCGAGCCGTCGAGCTGGGCATTGATGATCGCCGGGTT
The DNA here is from genome assembly GCA_038210595.1 of Sphingomonadales bacterium. Lineage (GTDB taxonomy): Bacteria > Pseudomonadota > Alphaproteobacteria > Sphingomonadales > Sphingomonadaceae > Glacieibacterium. The sequence goes on from JBBQWN010000046.1 coordinate 3,129, forward strand.
CGGGCTGGGCGGGCTGCGCCTGCGCTCACGACGCATCGCCGCCTGACGCAAGCCTCAGCGCCCCGCCATCTTCCAGTGGCGGCGCTTGCCCTCGGCGCACAATTCGACCGTCTGGGCCAGCCGCCGGGCGCGCGTCTCCGGATGCTTCGCCTCCGTCACCCAGTCACTGTATTCGCGCCGGGCGCTGGGCGGGAAACCGTCAAACGCCGCGGCCGCGGCGGGCACCGCATCGAGCGCGGCGCGCAGATCGTCCGGCACCGCGGGCGGCGGCTTGGGCGCAGCCGGCTTGCGGATTTTGCCGCCCGCCTCGACCGCAGCGACGGCGCGCCGGACTCGGTCGATGATATCGTCATCCGGCGGCAAGTCGGCGAGGCTCGCCATCTTGCCGAGCTGGCCCATGCCGTCGGGCGTGTCGGCGGTGGAGCCGGCCTCGCGCTTCCACGTGCCAAAGCTCGCGTGCGCCTTGAAGCCCGCCATGTTGGCGATGATCTTGCCGTTATAGAGGAACATCGGCATCGACCATTTGATCGCCTCCTCGATGTCGGGGCAGGCGCGGTGCACGACATCACGGAGATGGCCGAGGATCGGCTGCGCGAACGGCGCGGCGCGGGCGATATAGGCATCAACGCGGGGATCGCGGGTCATCGTCGTCCCTCCCGATCTGATTAAGCCCCGAACTTGTGCCTGTGGCAAGCCGCCGCACCGGCGGTGGAACGATACCGGGGTCTGGCCATTATCCTGCCATGGCCCCGTCCCCCCGCACCTCGCTGCTCGGTGTCCTGTTTCCGCGTCGCTTCGGCCACTGGCTCGGGCCGCTGATCGCGGCGGCTGTGGTGGGCGGCATCGTCGCGCTGCTGCTGGTATCGAGTGGCATGCTCAACCTGCGGGCCTCGACGCCGCATCCGCAAGGGTGGGCCACCCTGCTCCACTATACGTTCAAACGGTCGGTCGCGCACCACGCCGCCGACATTGCCGTACCGGCCGATCTTGACACCGCCTACCGGGTCCAGAAGGGCGCGGTCTATTTCGCCCGGGTGTGCAGCAGCTGCCACGGCGGCCCCGGCCTCGGCCAGAACCCGATCGCGCTGGCGATGCGGCCCCAACCCCAGTATCTCGCCAAGGTCGTCGGCCAGTACAGCGCGCCGGAGCTGTTCTACATCCTCGACGGCGGTGTGAAATACAGCGCCATGCCGGCCTGGCCCGCCGAGGCGCGCGGCGACGAGATCTGGTCGATCGTTGCCTTTCTGCGCCGCCTGCCGACGCTGGGCCGCGCCGAGTACGAGGCGCTGGCACAGGGTTCGGCGGGATCGGCGGCGTTCCCGGCCGGTTTCGCGCCGCCGCTCGATCCGGCGACGCCGCGGCCGTTCAAAACCGCGCACCCCGACAATTATCCGGGCGAGTCGAGCTATCTTCGGCCGGCCGCTGCCTTTGGGCGCGGCACGGTCGCGCCCGATCTCGCGCAAAGCTGCGTGCAGTGCCACGGCGAGAATGGCGCGGGCCGGGCCGGCGGAGCCTTCCCCAACCTGACCGTGCTCAACCCCACGACGATCAAGCAGGCGCTGGCCGCCTACGCCGACGGCAGCCGCCAAAGCGCCTATATGATGCCGGTGGCGACCCAGCTGACCGACGGTCAGATCGACCTGCTGGCCGCGCATTTCGCCGGGTTGCCACGCACCCGCTCACCGCAGTTCGCGCAGACGCCGCAGGCGCTGGCGCTCGGCCGGCAGATCGCTGAACAGGGGATTCCGACGCGCGGCGTCGGGGCGTGCCAGAACTGCCACGACATCAACAAGGCGAACCGCCGCCTATACCCCGCCATCGCCGGGCAGAACCCGATTTACCTGCGCGACCAGCTGCGCCTCTACCGCAGCGGTGCCCGCGGTCAGGCGCGGGCGATCAACCCGATGCTCAAGGTTGCCGCCGCGATGACCGACGCCGAGATCGACGCCAGCGCCGCCTGGTACGCCGCGATGGAACCGCAGGCCCCGGACGCAGTCGCCGAAGGCCCGGTCAAGCGCTGAGCGCCGCCTCGGGAATGGCAAACAGAGTGCCTGCGCCGCGCGTCACCGGGCCGAGCAGCGCAGTCGCCGATGGCAGCATCTGCTCGGCATAGAAGCGCGCCGTCGCGATCTTGGCATTGAGGAAGGCCCGGTCGCCCTCCCCCGCCGCCAGCCGCGTCCGCGCCGCCACCGCCTGCTTCGCCAGCAGCCAGCCGCCGAGCGTCACCCCAAACATCCGCAGATAGGGCGTCGCGCCCGCCGCCACGTCATCGGCCTGACGCCCCGCGTTCCCGGTCATCCACACCGTCGCGGTCTCCAGCGCGCCCAGCGCATCGTCGAGATACTCGCGCATCACCCCCAGGTCGCCGTCCGTCGGCAGCATCCGCACATCATCGCGGATGTCGGCGAACAGCGGCTTCCACGCACCCGACGCCAATTTGCGCCCCACCAGATCGAGCGCCTGGATGCCGTTGGTGCCCTCGTAGATCGGCGCGATGCGGGCGTCGCGCAAATGCTGCGCCGCGCCCGTCTCCTCGACATAGCCCATGCCGCCGAATACCTGGACGGCAAGGCTCGACAGTTCGACGCCGAGGTCGGTGGCATAGGCCTTGGTGATCGGCGTCAGCAGGTCCGCCAGGCCAAGCGCTTCCGCCTCGCCCGCGTGCGCCCGGTCGACAGCGGCGGCGTTCAGATAGGCAAGCGCGCGAATCGCCTCGGTGCTGGCCTTCATGGTCATCAGCATTCGGCGCACATCGGGATACTCGATGATCCGGCCGCGGCCCTGCACACGCTCCTTCGCGAACGCCAGCGCGCCCTGATAGGCGCGCTCGGCGATGGCGACGCCCTGCAGCCCGACGTTGACCCGGGCATGGTTCATCATGGTGAACATGGCGCGCATCCCGGCGCCCTCGTCACCGATCAGGTAGCCGACGCAATGGTCATGCTCGCCGAACGCCATCGTGCAGGTGGGCGAGGCGTGGATGCCCAGCTTGTGCTCCAAACCGGTGACGCGGAGGTCGTTGCGCGTGCCGTCGGGCAAAATCTTCGGGCACAGGAACAGGCTGATGCCCTTCGTTCCCGGCGGCGCATCGGGCAGGCGCGCCAGCACGAGGTGGACGATGTTCGGCGCAACGTCGTGCTCGCCCCAGGTGATGTAGATCTTCTGGCCCTTGACCCTGTAGCTGCCGTCGGCGTGCGGGTCGGCACGGGTGCGGAGCGCGCCGACGTCGCTGCCCGCCTGCGGCTCGGTCAGGTTCATCGTGCCGGTCCATTCGCCGCTGACCAGCTTGGTGAGATAAGTCTCCTGCAACTCCGGCGAGGCGTGCGCCTGCAGCGCCTCGATCGCGCCCTGGCTCAGCATCATGCACAGGCTGAACGCCATATTGGCGCTGGTCAGCTGTTCCTGCACCGCGCTCGCCAGCACGAACGGCAGGCCCTGCCCGCCGTGCGCCGGGTGAGCCCCAAGCGACGCCCAGCCGCCCTCGACATACAGCTTGTAGGCCGCGGCGAACCCGGCCGGCAGGTGGACCTCGTCGCCGTCCTTGACCGCACCTTGCGTGTCGCCGACGCGGTTCAGCGGCGCGAAAACATTCTCCGCGAGCCTGCCCGCCTCGCTCAGGATTGCCTCGACCATGTCCGGCGTCGCCGCCTCAAAACCGGGCAGTGCGCTCAAGCCGCCGATGTCGGCAATGGCGTCCAGGACGAAACGCTGTTCGGCGAGTGGTGCGGCGTAGGTCATGGGGCAGCCTTTGGCGGGACGGACACGCTCGGCTATACCGCCCCGCGATGGAGGGACCAACCACGGGCATGCTGGCCGCGGACGCCGCCGGTGTCGCGGCGGCAGTGCGGCTGCTGCTTGCGGGCGAGGTCGTCGCGGCGCCGACCGAAACCGTCTATGGCCTCGCCGCCCGCGCCGCCGACCCGGCCGCGGTGGCTCGCATCTATGCGGCGAAGGGCCGGCCCGATTTCAACCCGCTGATCGTCCACGTTGCCGATGTCGAGCAGGCTTCGACGCTTGTCGAGCTGCCGGATCTGGCGGTGCGATTGATGGCGCGGTTCTGGCCGGGTGCTCTGACGCTGGTGCTGCCGGTCAAGCGCCACGCAAGGGTGGCCGCCGCCGTCCGCGCCGGACTGCCCACCCTCGCCGTGCGTTGCCCGGCGCATCCGGTCATGCAGGCACTGATCGCGGGGGCCGGGCCGCTCGCGGCACCCTCGGCGAACCGCAGCGGCCGGCTCAGCCCGACGCGTGCCGAGCATGTGCGGGCATCGCTGGCGGGGCGGATCCCGCTGATTCTCGACGGCGGGCCATGCACGGCGGGCCTGGAGAGCACCATCGTTCGCGTTGACGGCGAAACCGCCACCCTGCTGCGGCCCGGCGCGATCTCCGTCGAACGGCTCGGGATAAGGTTCGGTGTAACGGCCCCTAGTATCGCTGCGCCAGGCCAGCTTGCCAGCCATTACGCGCCCCGCCAGCCGCTCCACCTCGACGCGAGAACAGCCGGCCTCGACGCGTTCCACATTGGCTTCGGCGCGGTGCGCGGCGACCGCTCGCTGTCGCTGTCCGGCGACCTCGACGAAGCTGCCGCCGCGCTGTTCGAGGCGCTGCACGAAGCGGAAGCCTCGGGCCGGGCCTCGATCGCCGTTGCCCCGATCCCGGAGCGGGGACTGGGCATCGCAATCAACGACCGATTGCGGCGCGGCGCGGTGCGCGACTAGCTTGCCCGGGTCTCGACCCCGACGAAGCTGACCTTCGCACCCGCCTTGACCGCCTTGGCCAATTCCTGGGCGTCCCAGTTGGTCAGGCGGACGCAACCATGCGATGCCCGCTTGCCGACCAGCCGCGGGTCGGGACTGCCGTGGATACCGTAGGTGTCCTTGGTCAGGTCGATCCAGGTTGTGCCGACCGGATTATTCGGGCCTGCCTTGATCGTCAGCTTGCCGACCGGCTTGTCGTCGGTACCGCCCTTGGCGTGGAAGGTCAGGCGGCTGGGGTCGAAGGTGTAGGTGGCGGCGGTGGCGACGGTGCGGACCTGCCAGTCGCCGCTTGGGGCGGGCCGTTCGGTGCTGCCGACCGTTGCCGGGTAGATCGCGACGACCTTGTCGGCGGCATAGGCGCGGAGCTCCTGCTTTGCCTTGTCGACCTCGATGCGAGTGACCGGCGCCAGCTTCGGACGGCCGACATTGGCGACGAGGAGGGTGGTGCCCGACTTGGTGATGTCTTTGGCAGTATTAAGTGACATCACCAGCGCCTCATCCATGTGGGCACGTTCGGCAATCGCCTCCAGGGGCGAGGTCCAGGTCATGCTGGGGCGGGCCGCCATGGTGACATAGTCGCCCGGTTCGACCGGGTCGGCGAAGGGGCCGGCGACGTCGGCATCGACCGTGGTATAGTCGCGGATCACCGGGGCGGAGTCGGCGGCGACGAGGCTGGCGAAGGTCGCCTTGTCGAGCTTGCCGGTGACCGGCATGCCCTTTGCTTCCTGGTATCCAGATACCGCCAGCTCGAGGTTGCCGCCGGTCTTGCCGTCGATGACGCCGGGCGAGAAATGCGCGCGGTCGAGCAATACCTGGGCGCGGATCAGCATGCGGCGCGTCGCGGCCTTGTCCTTGCCGGCGACAAAGCCCTGCGCGTTGATCGCCTTGGCGGCGGGCGCGTCGGAGCCCGGGCCGGCGGTCTCGGTCGCGGTTTCCTGCGTCGCGGCGGCGACGGGCTTGGCGGCCGGCTTGACCACGGTCGCGGCCATCAGGGGCGCAGCGGCGATCAGCGCGGCGGTGGCGAGCAGACGGGTATTCGGCATGGGATTGACCTTCGGCAGCGTGTGCCGGTCTAAGTCCATTCGACCGGCGAATGTTCCGGGCCTGTGAGGTAGCGGTGATCCTGACGCTGGCGCTCGCCGCAACCCTGACGACCGGCGTCCCGGCGGCCTGCAATGCCGGGCCGGGGCCGGCGGCGGTCGCGAACACCGCCTCGCTGCGAACCCTGGTGTGGTCGCCCTATGGCCGCGTCGAGACCGGTTGGGAGGTCTATGCGCCGCTGATCGCGCAGGAGACCGGCACGGCGTGCGGCGCGCCGACCGCCGGCTTTGCGGCCGCGCTGGCGCGGTGGCAGGCAGGCCACGGGCTCAGCGCCACCGGCACCGTCGACGCCCAGACTTTCGCGCGGCTGAGCGCCGTGTGGCAGGGCCGCCGTCCCTATGTCGCGCTGCGCGCCAAAGGCACCTGCCCGCCGCCGCCCCGGGCCGTGGTGCTGGCCGCGCCGGCCGAATCCTATCTCGGCAAGGCGATCCGCACGCGCCGGGGCACGCTGCTGGCGTGGCGCAAGCTGGTCGCGGCGGCAAAGCGCGACGTCCCCGCCCTGGCTCAGGACGCGCGCTGGCTGACCATCTTTTCCGGCTTCCGCGACCCCGCGTCCGACGCCGCGCGCTGCGTCCGCGAGCGCAATTGCAACGGCATCGTGCGCGCGAAATGCTCGGCCCACCGCACCGGCCTCGCGCTCGATGTCTATGTCGGGCAGGCGCAGGGCTACGGCCCCGACAGCAGCGCCGACGCCAACCGCCGGGCGATGACCCGCAGCGCCGCTTATGGCTGGCTGCTCCGCAACGCGCGCACCTACGGCTTCGTCAACTACCCGTTCGAACCCTGGCACTGGGAGTGGACCGGAGAAGCGCCCTAGCGAGCCCGTCTTTGAGACGCGGAGCCGCGGGGTACAACGGGCGCGCGCCCCTACACCGCCGCCAGCGCCTGCTCGAAATCGGCGATCAGGTCCTGGGGATGCTCGACGCCAATCGACACGCGGACGAGGTTGTCGGTGATACCGAGCTCGGCCTTGCGCGCCGGGGCGACCGACAGATGGGTCATTGCGGCGGGGTGGCTGGCGAGGCTCTCGGTGCCGCCCAGGCTGACCGCGAGCTTGACCAGCTTGAGGTGGTCGAGCAGCCGGAACGCTTCCGGCTCGCCGCCACGCACGATCAGCGAGAAGGTCGAGCCCGCCCCGACGCAGTGGCGGGTGTAGATGTCGTGCTGGCGGCTGCCGGGCTCGAGGAAGCCGAGATAGCCGACGCGCTCGACCTTCGGGTGCGCCTTCAGCCAGTTGCAGACGGTGGCGGCATTCTCGCCCGCCCGGTTCATGCGTAGCTCCAGCGTCTCCAGGCTGCGCAGCAGCATCCAGGCGGTGTGCGGATCGGTGATCGTACCGATGGTGTTGCGCATCATCCGCACCGGCAGCAGCGCCGCCTTGGTGCCGACGCAGGCGCCGGCGACGAGGTCGCTGTGGCCGCCGACGTACTTGGTCAGGCTGTAGATGACGATATCGGCACCCTGCTTGCCCGGCTGCGCCCAGATCGGGCCGAGGACGGTGTTGTCGATCAGGATCGGCGGCGGCTCGTCCCCCAGCACCGCGGCCCGCGCGTCGCGCACCGCCTCGACATCGACCAGGGCGTTGGTCGGATTGGCCGGGCTTTCGAGATAGATCGCCGCGACCCGCCCCTTGGCCTTGGCCGCTACCAGCACCGCCTCGATCTCGGCGCGCGTCGCGCCGGCCGGGAAGTCGAGCCAGGTCACCCCGAGCTTGCCGAGGATGCGCGCGATCAGCGTTTCGGTCGCGGCATAGAGCGGCGCGGAGTGGACGATGACGTCGCCCGGCTTGACCAGCGCCAGGAAGGTCGTGGCGATCGCCGACATGCCGCTGGAGAAGGTCAGCGCCTCCTCCGCATCCTCCCATAGCGCCAGACGGTCCTCGAGAATCTCCTGGCCGGGTCCGTTGAAGCGGCCATAGACCAGCCCCTCGGCGCCGCCCGGGCGGACGCCCGTGACGCCTTCGAAGAAGCGCTTGCCGTGCGCCGCGCTCTCGAACACGAAGGTCGAGGTGAGGAAGATCGGCGGCTTTAGCGCGCCCTCGCTCAGCGTCGGGTCATAGCCATGGCCCATCATCATCGTCGACGGGTGAAGGCGGCGGTTGCCGATCGTCACCGACTGATCGGCAACCTTGCGGCTGCGGCCGGGGACACCGCCCATCTGGGCTTCATCGGGAGTGTTGGTCATGGATCGGGCCTCGGCAATTGGAATGCGCGCTCCCTACGCCGCCCGGGTTGCCATTCCAACCGTTGAGCGCGCCAGAGCGGTGCGGCCCAGCGTTCAACGACTCTTTCGCAGCGATTCGGCGTGTGTTACTGTCGGCGCAAGGCGGGAGCGGGGAGTTTCCGGTGCGGAGTCAGCGAGTTGCCAAGGGAGTTTGCGGCGCGGTCTGCGCCGCGCTGCTGACCGCTGTCCCGGTGTCGGGGAAAAGCCTCTACGCGGTGCCGAAATACGCGGCCTTCCTGGTCAACGCCGACAGCGGCGAAATTCTGTACGCGCGCCAAGCCGACGCGCCGCGCTATCCGGCTTCGATCACCAAGGTGATGACGCTGTATCTGGCCTTCGACGCGCTGTCGAAGGGACGGCTGCGCGAGACCGATCTCATTACCGTCACCCCGCGCGCCGCCGCGCAGGCGCCGTCGAAGCTGGGTCTCGCGGTCGGCAGCCAGATCAGCGTGCGCGACGCCATCGGGGTCATCGCGACGCGGTCGGCGAACGACATCGCGGTGGCGCTGGCCGAACATATCGGCGGCAGCGAAAGCGGCTACTGCGCGCAGATGACGGCCAAGGCGCACGCGCTCGGCATGAGCCGCACGACCTTCGTCAACGCCACCGGCCTGCCCGACAGCCGGCAGCTTACCACGGCCCGCGACATCGCGACGCTCAGCCGCGCGCTGATCCGCGACTTCCCGCAATATTACTATGTCTTTTCCAAGGTCGCCTATGACTTCGAGGGCGAGGCCATCGGCAATCACAATCACCTGCTGACCACCCTGCCCGGCGTCGACGGCATCAAGACCGGCTTTACCAACGCCGCTGGCTTCACGCTCGCCGCCAGCGCGGCGCACGACGGCGTCCGGCTGGTCGCGGTAGTGCTCGGCGGGCCGAACCGGCTGGCCCGCGACGGCAATGTCACCGACCTGCTCGACACCGGCTTCGACGTGCTGACCCGGCGGTCACGCGGGCAAGTCACGACCGTTGCCGCCAACCTGTCCGAGGTCGACGACCTGAGTGACGGCGTCATGGAGCGGCTCGCCGAGCAGGGTTCGGGCGATCTCGCGGACAATCCGCGCTGAGGCGGCAGATCGACTGGGGTTCGCCGTTCGAGCGCGACATCGGCTATGTCCGCGCCGTGGTGTCGGGCGAATGGGTGTTCGTATCGGGCTGCACCGGCAGCGCGGCGGATGGCACCCTGCCCGCCGATGTCGAGGGCCAGTGCGCCAACACGCTGGCCAAGATCGGCCGCGCGCTGGCCGACGCAGGGGCAAGCTTCGACGACGTGGTGCGCGTGACCTACATCCTGCCCGACCCCGCCGACTTCGAACCCTGCTGGCCGCAACTGCGCGCCGCCTTTGCCACCCAGCGGCCGGCCGCGACGATGATCGCGGCCGGCCTGATCGACCCGGCGATGCGGATCGAGATCGAGGTGACGGCGCGGACCGGAGCGGCAGCCCCGGCCCGCGCCTAGCTTCCGTCAGAACTGGAAGCCGACCCCGGCGTTGCCTCCCGCAGTGCCGCGACTGCTGACCGACGCGCCGGCCTTCACGATCACCTTGTCGCTGACGATCTTCGCCACGCCGACCGCGAAGGCGACCTGGCCCTGCCAATAGCCGACACCGCCAGCGACGATGCCCGCGCCTTCGGTGAACGGCTGCGGCAGCCCGGCGATCGCCAGTGCGCCTGCGGTCCCGGCATTGGCCCGGCGCTTGGCCTTCGACAGGTCGAAGTCGAGCTGGTTGATCTGGCTCTGCAGCCCGTTGGTCGTCGTCGTGAACGAGCTGGTTGCCGCCTGGAGCTGCGACAGGTTGACCGCGTCGGTGCCGGAAAGCCCGGGTCCGACATTGGTCAAGCGCCGCTCTGCTCCCACCGAACCGATCGACACCACGTTCGCCACGCCGCCATCGGTCGAGCCCGCGCCCAGCGCCACCGAATTGGTCCCCGACGACGTCGAGCTGTTGCCAAGCGCCAGGCTGCGTGTGCCGGTCGCACTCGCCCCGAAGCCGCCCGCCGAGCTGTTCGCGCCGGTCGCCGCGGACGGTGCCGCGCCGGCGGTGTTATCGGAGCGGAAGGCGCCGGCATTGGCGGTGCCGTTGGTGATGTTGGTCACCTGCGCGTTGGTCGCGGCCAACTGCCCGCCGTTGACCGCCTGCGTCGACCCCGGCGCCACCGTGCCGGCGGCGACGTTGTTGATCGTCACCGGCCCGGCCGCGCCGCCGACCAGCGTGATGCTGTTCTGCCGCGTGCCGCCGACGGTGTCGTACTGGACCGCATTGAGCGCCCCGCCGGTGACCGCCGCCAGCTGCGCGACCGTCGCCGCATCGCTGCCGAGCACCCCGTCCGACAGGCCCGACAGCACCCGCGTGCCGCCGGTCCCGGCGAAGTTGACGACGCTGCCGTCAGTCGCCGCGCCGACGGTAATTGGCGCGCCGGGGCCGGCCTGCTGGACCAGGCCCGCGGAGCCGTTGGTCAGGTTGTCGATGGCGGTGTTGTAGTTGTTGAAGGCGTTCTGGACCGTCGTCGCGGTGGTGCCGCCGACCGTGTTGTAGGTCGGCCCGGTATAGCCGCCGGTCGTCGTGTTGTAGGTACCGCCGACCACCGTCACGATGTCGCCGATGCCCGCCTGGGTGGCGAACAGCTGGCTGCCGTTGACCGCTCCGGTCGAGCCCGCGCTGAGCGTCGCTGCCGCGACGTTGCCGAGCGCCTGCGGCGCGCCGGGTGCGGCCCCGGTGCCGCCCGGCGCGACCAGCGCCAGGCCGTTCGGCGCGCCGGTCTGCTGGACCGGCCCGACCGTGCCGCTGCCGATGTTGGTGATCGCCGTGTCGATCGCGCTGAACGCCGAGCCGGCATTATTGTAGCTCGACCCCTGCACCGTGTAGCTTGGTGCCGAGATCGCCCCGGTGACGGTGTTGAAGGTCGCGCCGCCGCCGAAGTTGTTGGCGATGCTGGTCGCCAGCGCATTGACCTGGCTGCCGTTGACCGCGTCGGTCGAGGCGACGCCCAGCGAACCCGCCGTGACGCCGGTCAGCGTCCGCGTGCCCGCGGTACCGGTGAAGTCGACGACCGTGCCGTCGGTTGCCGCGCCGACGGTGATCGGCGCACCCGGCCCGGCCTGCTGGACGAGACCGGCGGTGCCGCCGGTCAGGTTGTTGATCGCGGTCGTGTAGTTGTCGAATGCGCCCTGCACGGACGTCGCGGTGGTTGCCCCGACCGTGTTGTAGGTCGGGCCGGTATAGACGCCCGTCGTCAGGTCGTAGGTGCCGCCGAGC
>JBBQWN010000047.1:0-14399 GCA_038210595.1 Sphingomonadales bacterium
GCCATGCTGCTCGCCATCGACGTCGGCAACACCAACATCGTCTTCGCCCTGTGCGAGGGCGAAGCGATCAAGTGGCGCTGGCGGATTTCCACCGATCACAACCGCACGGCGGACGAATATGCGGTGTGGCTCAACCAGCTGATGACGCTGGAGCATGTCGAGCGCACGCATATCGATGCCGCCATCATCGCCACCGTCGTACCGCCGACGCTGTTCAATCTGCAGCGCCTGTGCCGTAAATACTTCAACGTCGAGCCGCTGGTGGTGGCGTTCGGCGATCTCGACTTCGGTATGCGGATCGACCTGCCAAACCCGGGCGAGGCAGGCGCGGACCGCATCGTCAACGCCGTAGCTGCCCATGCCGCGCACCCGGGCGACCTCATCGTCGTCGACTTCGGCACCGCCACCACCTTCGACGTCGTGGCGGCGGACGGCAGCTACCAGGGCGGCGTCATCGCGCCCGGCATCAACCTGAGCATGGATGCACTCTATGCCGCGGCCGCCAAATTGCCGCGCATTGCGGTCGAGCCGCCAGGCGGCAACGGCGCAGTCATCGGCAAGTCGACCGTCCACGCCATGCAGTCGGGCGTGTTCTGGGGGTATGTCGGCCTCATTGAAGGATTGGTCGCGCGCATTACATCGGAGATCGGGCGTCCCGTAACCGTGATCGCCACCGGCGGCCTCGCCACGCTCTTCAACCGCCATACAAAGGCCATCGATCTGGTCGATGGCGACCTCACCATTCGCGGTTTGATCCGCCTGCACGACCTGAACAACAAGAAAAGAGTTTAATGACACCTGGTAAAGAACTGATCTTCCTGCCGCTCGGCGGCTCCGGCGAGATCGGAATGAACGTCAACCTGTACGGCTGCAACGGCAAATGGGTGATGGTCGATCTCGGCATGACCTTCGCCGACCCGAATTATCCTGGCGTCGACCTGATCCTGCCCGACCTCAGTTTCATCGAGGAGCGTCGCAAGGACCTGCTCGGTATCGTGCTGACCCACGGCCATGAGGACCATATCGGCGCGATCCCCTATCTCGCCGCCGACCTCGGCGTGCCGCTGTACGCGACGCCGTTCACCGCCGGCCTGATCCGCAAGAAGCTGGAGGAGGAGGGCGGCGACGCTGCCAAGCTCAAGCTCAACATCATCCCGATGGGCGGCTCGCTGCAGCTCGGCGACTTCAAGTTCCGCTATGCCGCGCTGGCGCACTCGATTCCGGAGGGCAACGCGCTGGTCATCGACACGCCCTATGGCCGCATCTTCCACACCGGAGACTGGAAGCTCGACGACATGCCCCAGATGGGCACGCCCTCGACGGAGGCGGAACTGCGCGCCATCGGCGATTCCGGCGTGCTGGCAATGGTCGGCGACTCGACCAACGTCTTCAACACCGAGGCCTCGGGTTCGGAGGAGGGCGTCCGTATCGGCCTCAGCGACCTGATTTCGGCGCGCACCACCGGCCGCGTGTTGGTCACGACGTTCGCGTCGAATGCCGCCCGCGTGCACACGCTGGGCGAAGTCGCCAAGAGCACCGGGCGTCACCTGGTGCTGGTCGGCCGCTCGATGGACCGCATCACCCAGACGGCGAAGGCCGCAGGTTACCTGAAGGACCTGCCGCCGATCATGAGTTTCGACGATGCCGCCAAGGCCGATCCGTCATCGCTGCTGATCGTCTGCACCGGCGCGCAGGGCGAACCGAACGCGGCGCTCAGCCGGATCGCGGCGGGCAGCCACAGCCACTTGAAGCTCTCGCCCGGCGACCTCGTCGTTTATTCCTCGAAGCAGATCCCGGGCAACGAGCTCGCCATCGGCGCGGTCCAGAACGCGCTCGCGGCGCGCGGTATCGAGGTGATCACCGAGAAGCAGGCCCACGTCCACGTCTCCGGCCACCCCGGCCGCCCGGAGCTCCAGAAAATGTACGAGTGGATTCGCCCCGCGATCGCGATCCCCGTCCACGGCGAGCGCCGCCATATGGAGGCACACGCGACGCTGGCGCTCGACTGCGGCGTGCCCAAGGCGATGGTGCCGGTCAACGGCGCTGCCATCCGCCTCGCCCCCGACGGTCCGAAGCTGCTTAGCCACGAGAAGGTCGGCCGGCTGGTGCTTGATGGCGACGTCATCCTGCCCGCCGACGGCGCGACGATGACCCAGCGCCGTCGCATGATGCATAATGGCTATGTCTCGGCGACGATGGTGCTCGACAAGGCCGGGCGCCTGGCCGCGGCTCCCTCGATCATCATGCAGGGCGTGCCGGTCGAGGAAGACCGAGACGACTTTATCGCCGAAATGGCCGAAGCGGCGGGCAAGGCGGGCCGGGGCGACTCGCGTAACGCCGAGAAATACGCCGAGGGCATCCGCATCGCGGTCCGCCGCGTCGCCCGCGACTGGACCGGCAAGAAGCCGGTCACCGACGTGCAGGTGGTGCAGCTCTGAGGCCGGTTTCCGCCTTCGCCATCTACTGCCTGTTCTGGATGCTGACGCTGTTCGCGGTGTTGCCGTGGGGCGTCCGCACCAGCGACGAGGCGGGTGTCGCGCGCGGGCTAGGCGAGGCCGACAGCGCGCCCGCCAACCCGATGCTGTGGAAGAAGGCGGCGTGGACGACGGTGATCGCGACGGCGCTGTTCGCGCTGTTCTACGCCAATTACACCGCCGGCTGGGTGACGCTCGACGATATCCCCGGCTGGGGCTAGCCCTTCGCGGCGACGGTGAAGTCGACCATGATGTCGCCGGAGATGCGCTCCAGCGCGTCGCGGACCGCATCGCTGCCGACGGCATCGGGCACCGACAGCACCGCCTCGGCGCGGAACAGCCGTTCGCCGGACCAGGAGCCGTGCTCGGCGGTGCTGGTGAAGGCGTCGATGTTGACCCCCAGCGCGGCCAGCGCGGCGGTGACCTCGCGGACGATGCCGGGCCGGTCCTGCCCGACGACTTCCAGGGTCAGGGCGTGGCCGGCCGCGGCAGCCGCGGCTCCGGCCTCGACGATGGTGACCGTCAGCCCGGCCGCGTCGATGGCGCGGACCGCGTCCGCCAGCGCCGGCAGGCGCTCGGCAGGCAGCTCGACCAGCACCGAGCCGACATATTTGCCGCCCAGCCGGGCCAGGTGACTTTCCAGCCAGTTGCCGCCGGCCGCCAGCACGGCATCGGCCAGCGTGCCGGTCAGGCCGGGCCGGTCGCTGCCAACGACGGTCAGGATCACGCTCGTCGTCACCGCAATTTCCCTGTCGCTTCGGCCAGCACGACATACAGCTTGCCGATGTCGCTGGTCAGCAGCGTGACGGCCAGCGCCTTGCCTTCGCGGTCGGTGTTGACCCGGCCGAGCAGGGTTTCGAATTCGGTGATGAAGCGCACGACCTGTTCGCGGAATGGATCGTCATGGCTGAAGTGGCGCGAAATCTTGCGCGCCGAGCCGGCGTCGAGCAGCTTTGCCGCGCGCCGCGCGAAGACGCCGCGGTCGCCGCGCAAATAGTCGGTCCACGCCGCATCGCCGACCTCCACCTCCAGCAGATGGGCGATATCGATGGCGGCGGCGTTCAGCGACACCACGAGATCCTGCGAACGCCGGGCAAGGTCGTCGCGCAACTTGACGTCGTAGGCGGTGTCGACCTGATCGATCCGCGCCTCGACGGTGGCGACGGTCTGGGCGAGACCGAGCAGGCGCTGGCTGACGCGGTCCGACGCGCCCTGGGCGGCGCTGGCGGCGCGGTCGGTAGCGGCCTTGACCGCTTCCAACTCGGCGCGAATCGGGTCGCCGAAGGCCGCCCGCGCGGTGTTGCCGCCGGCCTCGTGCAGCGCCTGCTGCGCCTCGGCAACGACGGCGTCCAGCGTCTCGCGCATCGTGCCCGCGGTGGCGGCGGCGACCTCGCGGACGCGGCCGAGCACCTCGATCAATTGGTTCGATGCGGTCACGGCACCCGTGCCCGTCGCGGTCTCGACATCGGCGGCGATGGCGCGGGCGTCGGTCAGGCGGCCGGCGATGCGCTCTACGACGGCGTCGGTCAGGTCGACCGGCGCGATTAGCGCGGTCAGGCGGTCGCGGACCGCACCGACATCGTCGGCGAGCGCACGGACACCGTCATGGCTGGCCGGAAGGTCGCTGCCCAGGCTGCGGATCGCCGCCGTGGCCGCCTCCTGCAGCCGCGCCACCGAGGCCTCGATTTCGCCGACCGTCGCCTGCGTGCCGGCGAGCGGCAGGCTGAAATGGTCGACCGCGTCCCGGACCCGGGCAAGCACTTCGATCAGGCGGGTGGACGCTGAAACGGCGCCGGTTCCGGTGGCAGCCTCGACATCCGCGGCGGCGGCCCGGGCCTCGACTAACCCGGCGCCGATGCGCTGGACGGTCGCATGAGTCATGTCGACCGGAGCTATCAACGCGGCAAGATGGTCGCGAACGAGGCCGACATCTTCGGCCAGGGCGCGGACGCCGCCGTGGCTGGCGGGCAGGTCGCTGCCGAGGCTGCGGATCGCCGCGGATGCGGACACCTGAAGCCGGGCGACAGCGTCCTCGATCTCGCCGACGACACCCTGGGTGACACCGAGCGGATCGCCGAGCCGGTGGACGGTCTCGCGGACGCCGTCCATGCGGTGGCTGAGCGTGTCGAGGACGGCGTTGCCGGCGGCGGTGGCGTTGCCGAGCTTGGCGTCGAGCACCTGGAAGCTGCGCTCGACCGTGTCGATGAACATCTTGGAGCGGGCGTCCTGCTCGCTCAGCGACTGGCCGAGCGTATCGGCGGCTTCGAGCAGGCGGTCGAGACGGCCCTGCATGACCCGCATCGCCTCGCCGCCGATATGATCGAGCGCGACGCGGGCCTGGTCGACGCTGGCGAGCAGCGACGCGGTTTGCGCGTCGACCCCGGCACGGGTGGTGTCGAGTGCGGCGGTGGTAGCGATCAGCGCGGCATCGGCGTCGGCCCGCAGTGCGGCACCCTGCTCACCGACGCGGGCGGCAGTACGATCGGCAAGCGTGCCGAGCGCGGCGAGCCGTTCCTGCGCGCCGGCTACAGCCGCCTGATGCCGGGCACCGGCATCCTCGGTCGCGGCGGCCAGGCCGGTCAGCATGGTTTCAAGCTCGCCGAGCTGCCGCTTCGACTCGCGGCCACTGTTGTCGAGCAGGGTCGTGAGGCGCTGCGCCCGTGCATCGGCCTCAGGTAACGAATCGGTCAGTGCCAAGCCGGCGTCCCGGGCGCGAGTGGCGCTCTCCACCAGTCGCCCGGCCGCCGTATCGAGGTGGGTGGCGCTTGCACTCAGCCCGCCACCCTGCACCGCTGCGGCATCGCGCAGCGCCGCGACCCGCTCGCCAATGCGGTCGAGCATCGTGTCGACCGCCTCTAGGTCGCGGGCGATGCTGAGCGTCGCCGCCATCGCCGCGCCGTGCCGCTGCTCGATTGCCAGCAGCGCCTGGTGGGTCTGCGGCCGCTGGCGCAGCGCGACCTGCAGCGCTAGCACCGCCACCGCGAGCGGCGGTAGCATCTGCAGGACGAACGATCCGAAGATTACAAGGCTCTCTCGCACCGGCTGGTTGGACAGCGTCGCATAGTCCTGCGCGCCCGCCGTCGTGATGGCGGCGGCGGCACCGAGCCAGACGAGCGCAGCTGCGAACAGCAGCAGGGCCGGCCAGCGTCGCGGCCGCTCGTCTAAGTCGTCGTCGCTCATTCCGCCCCTTTGAACCCGCTATCCCCTCCCGGTCGGCGGTGGTTCCGGTGTAGCACCGCGGCTTCGCCCGCGACAATGCGCGCTTCGGCATTTCGCAAGCCGATTGTCACGAAAACGGCATAAATATTCAGCCCGACCAGTTCCCACCACCAGAACCATTCGGCATGTCCGATCAGGCAGAATAGCGGCAGTGCCAGCGTCCGGCCGTTTGCCGAGAGCGGCTGCAGCCCGCGCACCCAGGGCGCGGTCGCCGCCAGCGCGGCGGGCAGCCGCGACGGGTCCGCGCGTAACGCTGCATCGAGCGGTCCGGCGCCACTGACTAGCCGCTCCAGCGCATTGTGCCCTTGCTCAAGGAAGTTCCCCGTGGCTGGCCGGGCGCGCGATCCGAAATGACCCTGCCAGCGCCGCACCCAGGCGTCCCGCACACCCTCGTAATAGGCCGCCTGGAACGCATGCGCCGCGCCCGCGGTCAGGCACAGGGTCAGTTTGTCGCCCCAGTCCGGAAAGCTTGTCGCCACCGGAATTAATATGGCGAAGAACGCCAGATAGTCGCACACCCCATCGACCAGTCGCCCCAGCGCCGAAGCCCGGCCGGTGGCGCGCGCCAGCTGGCCGTCGAGGCCGTCGCAGACATGCCATACCACGGTCAGCGTGAAGCCAAGCAGAACCATCCCGGGCGACCGCCAATAGTGATAGGCGGTGCCGGCTCCGCCCGCGAAGGCCAACCCGATGATCGACACGGTATTGGGGTGGATGCGGGCGCGCACCGCCCACGGCAGCAATGCGGCACTCAGCCGGTGCACGACGAACCGGTTGGTCGGATCCTCGATGGCTGCAGGGCGGCTGGTATCGGGCACGTCGGCAAGGCCTAGGAGCGCCGCCAAGCGCTGGCAACCCTGCAGTATTCACAGCCTGTTCACGGCGCGAACCCTATGCCAAACGTCCATGGTGTCGAAGCTTTTCCTTGCCCTTGTGGCGCTGTTTGCCGCTGGCTTGCCGATCCTTCCGGTGGCGGCGCAGACGCCGTTGGCGGCTCAGGTTGGGAGGCCGCCGCTCTTGCCGTTTTCGGAGATCAAGGCCCGGGCTGATCGTGCCGTTGGCGGCCGTCTGATCGGCACCGACTATGATCCAGACAGTTTGATCTACCAGATGCGCTATATGCGCGGCAGCGAGGTGGTCGATGTCGTCGTCGATGCTCGCACGGGCCAGATTCTCGGGCGTCGAGGGAGTAGGTAGTGCGCGTACTGGTGGTTGAGGATGAGCCCAATCTGCTGCGGCAGCTGAAGGGTGCGCTGGAAGGCGCGGGCTATGCGATCGACACCGCCAGCGATGGCGAGGACGCGCATTACCTTGGCGCGACCGAGAATTATGACGCGGTCATCCTCGATCTCGGTCTGCCCGAGGTTGATGGCCTGACCGTGCTCGACCGCTGGCGCAAGGAAGGGCGGACAGCGCCGGTGCTGGTTCTGACCGCGCGCGACAGCTGGTCCGACAAGGTCGCCGGCCTCGATGCCGGTGCCGACGATTATCTGGCCAAGCCGTTCCAGACCGAGGAACTGATTGCCCGGTTGCGCGCCCTCATCCGCCGCTCGACCGGCAATGCCTCGTCGGAGCTGACCGCGGGTGACGTCCGCCTAGACACGCGTTCGGGGCGCGTCACACTTGACGGCGAGCCGGTCAAGTTGACGGCGCAGGAGTTCAAGCTCCTCAGCTATCTCATGCATCACAAGGGCAAGGTGGTCAGCCGGACAGAGTTGATCGAGCACATCTACGATCAGGATTTCGACCGAGATTCGAACACCATCGAGGTGTTCATCACGCGCATCCGCAAGAAGCTGGGTGCCGAGCTCATCAGCACCACTCGCGGCCTTGGCTATAGCCTCGACGTCGCCTGAAGCGGGGTTCGGTGACGCGGCGGCGGTGAAGCCGCAGCGCGCGCGGTCGCTGACGCAGCGCATGATCCTGCTGGCGGCGGTGTGGATCATCCCGCTGCTGGCGATCGGCGGGGCGACGCTCGACCGGGTGCTTACCGACGCTGTCACGCGCAACTTCGATGGGCAGCTCGACTTCGCGCTCGATGCGATGATCGCCGCTGCCGACATCGGCCCGACGGGTGAAGTGCGCTTCACTCGTCCGCTCGGCGACCAGCGCTTTTCGGAGCCGTACTCGGGGCTTTATTGGCAGGTGTCCGCCAAAGGCCAGGAGGCGTTCGTATCGCGGTCGCTGTGGGACCGGACATTGGTCCCGAGCACCACCGATTGCCGCACCACCTGCCGCACCAACGACGCGCGGTTCAAGGACGAGCCGCTGCGCATGGTCGAGCGCGATGTCGCGCTGCCCGGCGCGCCGACTCGGTTCCATTTCCAGGTCGCGCAATCGACTGCCGATCTCGACGCGCAGATCGGGTCGCTGCGCTCGGTGCTGCTGTGGTCGCTGTCGATCCTCGGGCTGGGTCTGCTGGCGCTGGCGGCGCTGCAGTCGATCTACGGCCTGTGGCCGTTGCGCCGCGTCAGCCAGTCGATCGCGGCCATCCGCTCCGGCACCGCGACCCGCGTGCCTGAGGATTTCCCGCGCGAGATCGCGCCGTTCGTCGCCGAACTCAACGAACTGCTGCAGCACAACGACGAGCAGGCGGAGGCGGCGCGCCGCCATGCCGGTAATCTGGCGCACGCGCTGAAGACGCCGATGAGCGTTCTGCTCGGCGAGGCGCGGGCCGGCGCCCCCGATCTTGCCGCGACCGTCGAGAGCCAGACCGCGATCATGCGACGTCACGTCGATCACCACCTCGCCCGTGCCCGCGCCACCGGACGGCGCGCCGCATCGGCCTCCCGCGCCGACATCTGGCCTTCGTTGGAGGCACTCGCGCGCACCATCGCGCGCATCCACACCGGCCGTGGCACCGTCATCGACGTCGACGGCGACAAGACCCTGGCGTTCCGTGGCGAGAAGCAGGACCTCGAGGAGATGGTCGGCAATCTGCTCGACAATGCTGCGCTTTATGGGGGCGGGCGGGTGTTCGTCACTGTCTCGGCCACGGCCGGCAACGCGGTCATCCTGATCGAGGATGACGGCCCCGGAATTCCCGCCGACGAGCGCGAGCGTCTGTTCGAGCGTGGCGCCCGACTCGACACCGCGCAGCCCGGCACGGGCCTCGGTCTCGCCATCGTCCGGGACGTGGCGGAGATCTACGGCGGCACGGTGGCGCTGGGCGAGAGCGAGGACCTCGGCGGGCTGGCGGTGACCCTGACGCTGCCGGCGGCGGCCTGAGGGGCGGAGCGCCTAGTTTGCCGCCAACTGCCGCAGCTGACCCAGGACGGTTGCATCGGCGGCCGTGAAATTGGGGTCGCTTCGCGACTGCGCGACGAGCGCGTCGATCAGGGCCTGGATATTGGCTCGCACCGCCCCCTCGTTGGCGAGGGACAGGCGCTTCATGCCGACGAAGGCATCTCCGAACTGAGCCGTGTACGGTGTCTCGATCAGCCGCTCGAACAACGGCGCTCCGCCGGTGGCCCGCACAAGCGTGTAGCGGACGCGCGCGGTGACGGTCATGCTGACCCCGGCCAGCGGCTGCCGCAGCTGCACCAACTCGGCGGTCAACTGATAGCGTGCATCGTCCTTGCCGAGGATGAGATGGACCGCGAGCGACTGGCGCAAGGCCTCACCAAATGCGTCCGCCGACAGGCCCTGATCCCATTTCTTACTGGTGCCGCCGCCGGTCACGCCCTTAACCACGACGGCACCGCGCAGCGGCGAGGTCTCGGCGATGATGTTGGCCTGCGATACCGGGACGATCATCGCGCCCGGCGACGCCGCGCAGGCACCCAGCAAAACGCAGGTCAGGATCGGCGCAATACGCATGATTACCCCCAATTGTCGCCGCGCTCTAGCGGCGGGACTGCCGGCGCGTCAACCACTTGCCAGCGACGCAGCGTCCCGCCAGAAGGCGGCGCGAAACGGGGGGCGAAATGCGCGTATCGATCGTCTTGATATGTCTGATTCTTTGCGCGTGCGGGGGCAGGGTCGCCAAACCCGTGGCGCTGTCGAACGATTTTGACGCGCAGTTGAGCTGCGACCACCTTGCGGCCGAGCGGACCGCCAACCGGCGGCGGGTTGCCGACCTGACCCACGAAAAGGATCAGAAGCCTGGCTATAATATCGGCATCCTGCTGCTCTCGCCGCTTTTCCTCGACTTTTCGAACAGCGTGCGCACAGAACTGAAAGCGATCGCAGCGCGTGATCAGCGCCTGGACGAACTGGAGCGGGCGCATGCCTGCCCGGCGCCGCGATAGCCGCTAACCCTGCGCGGCGGCGGCGTGGTGGCGGATGACCTCGTCGATGATGAAGCGCAGGAACTTCTCGCTGAACTCCGGGTCCAGCTTGGCGGTAACGGCGAGCGCGCGCAGCCGGGCGATCTGCTCGGCCTCGCGGCCTGGGTCGGCGGGCGGTAGCCCGGCGGCGGCCTTGTAGGCGCCTACTTGCTGCGTCACCTTGAACCGCTCGGCGAGCAGGAACACCAGTGCCGCGTCGATGTTGTCGATGCTGTCGCGGAATCCGCCCAAGGTCTTGTCGGTCATGCGGCCACTGTCGCGGCACCGTGCGGCAATCGCAAGGCTTGCGCTGCCTCCGTCCGCCGCTAAGACGCAGGGCCGATGAGCGCGACCGTCCAGCCCCTGCGCCCCCGCGACCGCGCGCCGTCGCTTACCCCGCTGCTGACGATGTGCGCGCCGGGGCTGAACGCAGTCAACCAGGTCATCCTCGAGCGGATGCAGAGCAAGGTCGCGCTGATCCCTGAGCTCGCCGGCCATCTGATTGCCGGCGGCGGCAAGCGTCTGCGGCCGCTGCTGACACTCGCCTGCGCGCAGCTGTTCGATTACGCCGGCACCCGCCACCACAAGCTGGCGGCCTGCGTCGAGTTCATCCACACCGCGACGTTGCTCCACGACGATGTTGTCGACGTGTCGGACCTGCGCCGCGGCAAGGCCACTGCCAACGTTATTTGGGGCAACTCGGCGAGCGTGCTGGTCGGCGACTTCCTCTTCAGCCGCAGCTTCGAGCTGATGGTTGAGGACGGCTCGTTGCGGGTGCTGCGGATCCTCAGCGGCGCCTCGGCGGTGATCGCGGAGGGAGAGGTGGCGCAACTGACCGCCCAGCGCGACGTTGAGACCACCGAGGAGCGCTACCTCGAGATCATCACCGCCAAGACGGCGGTGCTGTTCGCCGCCGCCTGTCAGATCGCCGCGGTGGTCGCCGAGCGTGGTCCCGCGCTGGAAGCGAGCCTCGAAGCTTATGGCCGCAACCTCGGCATTGCCTTCCAGTTGGTCGACGATGCCATCGACTATGTCTCCGACGCCGGCACGATGGGCAAGGACGTCGGCGACGACTTCCGCGACGGCAAGGTGACCTTGCCGGTGATTCTGGCGCACGCCCGCGGCTCGCAGGACGAGCGCCGCTTCTGGCGCGATGCCATGCTTGGTCGTGCTGCGGGTGAAGCCGAGCTGGCGCGCGCTACCGCGCTGCTCCGCTCATCGGGTGCTATCGCCGATACTCTCGACCGTGCCCGGCTGTACGGTGCTCGGGCCATCGATGCCCTGGCGGCGTTCCCGCACGGGCCGCCGCGCGATGCGCTGGTCGAGACGGTCGAGTTCGCTATCGCACGGGCGTTCTAATCTGCTAGAGCGGCGGCTATGCAGGCCCGCATCTATCAGCGCCCGAAAAGCTCGATGCAGTCGGGCAAGGCTCGCATCGGGCAATGGGTGATTGCGTTCGAGCGCCGCGAGCCGCAGCATCAGGATCCGCTGACGGGCTGGGCTGGTTCAGGTGATACCGCAACGCAGGTCGAGCTCCTTTTCGGCAGCTGCGAGGCGGCGGTCGCCTATGCGAAAGCGCGGGGCATGGCCTATGAGTTAGTGCCGCTGCCGCCCAAACAGCTCAAACTCCAGGCCTACGCCGATAATTTCAGATAGCGCCTAGTGCGACACGCGCCCGTAGCTCAGCTGGATAGAGCACGGGACTTCTAATCCTGAGGCCGCTG
The DNA here is from genome assembly GCA_038210595.1 of Sphingomonadales bacterium. Taxonomy (GTDB): domain Bacteria; phylum Pseudomonadota; class Alphaproteobacteria; order Sphingomonadales; family Sphingomonadaceae; genus Glacieibacterium. Next base: position 11,686 of record JBBQWN010000047.1, read on the forward strand.
GTTCGAGTCCAGCCGGGCGCACCATTTCTGGGCAAAAGTAAGAACTCTGCCGTCGGATGCCCTCTGGGCTCCGACGGCGTGCTCGAGCGCCTTTTTCGATCCTCGAATGGTCAGCCCGCTGGCCGAGAGCACGACATTGTCGATCAGCAGCCGGACGTAATCCTGGCGTAGCCCGAAGTCATGGCCGCGCAGCGCGGATCGCACCGTCTCTGAGAACTTGGCCACGACCTCGGGTGTGATTCGCCGTGACGGTGTCGAGACGTGATCCTCGATCAGACGGATTTCGTCACCGCATCGCTTGATCGTTGACCGCGTCCTAGTCATCCGATCGGCCACGTCCGCGTCTTTGGGCGATGCGATGCCTGCTTCGATCGTTTCCCAGATCGCCGCGAGGGCCGCGTTGGCGCGCGTCTTTTCCGCACTTAGTCGGCCAAGATCGGCGCGCCTCTCTGCCGCCGCTTCGTCCGACTGCTCCAGTAATCCCGCGAGCAACGGCTCAATACGGCCCGGGGCCAATATGAGCCGTTCGATGGCATCGAGAACTGCACCGTCAACGTCGGCCATTCTCCTCGCCTTTGCGCCACAGGCCTTTGCCGACTGCGTGCGTTTTTTCTGGCAGGTGTAATAGCGGTGCATTCCGCCCTTGCCGGTCATGAGGAGCAAGCCTGCTCCGCAATCATCGTGACCGCACGTGCCAATACCAGCCAGCAGCGTCGGTGAATTGACCGTTCGTGGTGCCGTTACCTTGGGATGGTTGTGAGCCAGACGGGCTTGCACCGCGTCAAAGTCCGCCTGTGACACAAGAGGCGGCACCGGGACCGCCACCCATTCTGAGGAGTCTCGAGGCTTCCCAGATCGGCTATCCTTCATGTTGTAGTAGTAGGTTCCGACATAGGCGTTGCGATGGAGAATGTCGCTGATCGTCGATGTTAGAAACGGCTTGTTTCGAATGCGGACGCCTTCATGGTTCAGCTTGGAAGCGATAGCCTTAAGCCCAGCAGGGCGGCACCCTGGTTCGCCGAACAGATAAAGCTGGAAGATGCGACGAACGATCGACGCCTCCGCAGCATCGATTTTCAACCTCTTCTTGTCCTTCTTGCCGACTCGCACAGCAAAGCAAGTCTCGTATCCAAATGGCGGCTTGGAGCCGTTCCACCACCCGGACGCCGCGTTGGCGATCATCATGGACTGGACCTGTTCACCGTTTGTCGTGGACGCAAGCTCGTCCACCAGCCCAATGAGGCGGCGGGTGAAATTCGCCTCTTTCCCGGTGCCGTAATTTTGGGTCGCCGAGACAAACTCGACGCCAGCGGCTTCCAGGCGGCGGTAGTAGGTTTCTGAAAGATAGGAGTCCCGGAAGAAGCGAGACTGATTCAATACGACGACCACATCGAACGGGCGCGGTGTCAGTTCGGCATCAGCAGCCATCGTCTGCAACATCGGCCGCCGAGCGTTCGTCGCAGATGCGCCTTTCTCTCGATAGAAGTTGACCAGGTCCCAGCCTTTGCTGTCGCAGTATCGTTGCGCGGCGCTCCGCTGCTCGGCCAGCGACAGCGCGTTTTCTTCCTGATCCTTGGTTGACACCCTTTCGTAGCTGACCGCTCTCAGTCTAGGTGCCGGTGGTTGCGCCGAGAGCGACATGTGAAACCTCATAAAAAGTGGTTTGGGTGGCGATGCATCGGTGTTGTCGGACCGCGTAGATTTGCGAACCGCCTATGGCTCGAAGAGGGCGGGTAATAGCTTGCCTACAGCTCGAAAAAGAAAGGCGATCTCTTCCGGCATCACGCCGATGGATACAGGCAGACGGCAATCGACTGTGAGCGATGTCGTGTCAGACATGTTCGCTGGAGGCGACGCGCACCGCCGACGACTGACATTCGCAACGGGTAGCCTCTTCACATCGCCTTTGATGACGGGTCGGGCGGCCTGGTTAGGCGTCTGAGTGGCATTGCCTGGCACGCACTGCGATGACTTTATCGATGTGCTTTTGGCTCGTGTGCCGGCAACTTTTGGCAGGACTCTGTCACTCGGCAGAACCGCGCACGCGTTGGAGACAGGGCCGGTTGACAGGTGCGTCGGCTCGTCGTGATTATGATCGTCGGCGTCCATGCGCACTGCATGAGCGGTTGCAAGAACCGACGCAGAACGCGCGGTCGTGTATGGTGCCGATTTCTTCGATGTGTGTTGATGAAGTAGCCCCCTAAATCGCCTGACCGGCCCTCACACTTATGGAAGTGTGTTGATTTGGCCGGACGTTATGACCAGCACGTATGAGGATGGCGGCCGGGTTGGCCGGACGGATGTGCTCGGCGTCCAGCGCCGGAGGCGCTGGACGCCTGAGGAGAAGGTTCGGATCGTCGAGGAGACCTATCTGCCGGGCCACTCGGTGTCGCTGGTGGCCCGTCGTCACGGCATCGCCGCCAACCAGTTGTTCGCGTGGCGCCGGTTGATGGCGCAAGGCGCGCTGACTGCGGCAGGTGCCGGCGAAGAGGTCGTCCCGGCGTCGCAGTACCGCGCTCTCGAAGGCCAGGTCCGCGAGTTGCAGCGCCTGCTCGGCAAGAAGACCATGGAGAACGAGGTCCTGCGCGAAGCCGTGACCCGGGCCGCAGGCCCAAAAAAACTGCTGTTGCGCTCGAGCTCGTGGCCGGAGGGCGCACTGTGAGCGCCGCTGCGGCTGCGACCGGTGTCTCGCGACCACACCTCTCCGCGACCCT
>JBBQWN010000048.1:0-14245 GCA_038210595.1 Sphingomonadales bacterium
GGAAAATATACCGAATATAGACTGCCTTAAAGCATTCGTGCAGACGTGGGCGAGCGCTTACATTTCATCAGAATCTCGTATAATTTGTTGAGCTTAAGTCAGGGTGGACATGCGGCACGGCAAACTGGAATTCCAGCTAGCTTCGGTTATTCCAGCACACTACGATGTTTGACATCGGCGGCGCTGACCGCTGCCACGTCGACGTGCAGGTCGATGCGGTCGAGCAGCGGCCCCGACACCCGCGCCTGATAGTCGGCGGCGCACTTCGGCGCGCGGCTGCAGGCCAGCGCGGCATCGCCGAGATAGCCGCAGCGGCACGGGTTCATCGCGGCGATCAGCTGCACCCGCGCCGGATAGGTGACGTGTGCCGCCGCCCGCGCCACCGACACCTGCCCGGTCTCCAGCGGCTGGCGCAGCGAATCGAGCACGCCGCGCGGAAACTCCGGCAGCTCGTCGAGGAACAGCACGCCGAGATGCGCCAGGCTGACCTCGCCGGGCCGCGCCCGCGCGCCGCCGCCGACCAGTGCTGGCATCGACGCGGAGTGATGGGGCGACCGGAACGGCCGCGAGCGCAGCAGCTTGCCGCCCTCCAGCTCGCCCGCCATCGACGCCACCATCGACACTTCCAGCGCCTCGGCGGCCGTCATCGGCGGCAAGATGCCCGGCAGCGCGGCGGCCAGCAGCGACTTGCCCGACCCCGGCGGACCGCTCATCAGCAAATTATGCCCGCCCGCGGCCGCGATCTCGAGCGCGCGCTTGGCGGTTTCCTGGCCCTTGATCTCGACGAGGTCGGGGCCGCGCACGACCGCCTCGGCAAGGCTGCGCACCGGCGCACCGAGCAGCTGCGTGCCCTTCAGGTGATTGACCAGCGCCAGCAGGTCGGGCGCGGCCAGCACCTCGACCTCGCCCGCCCACGCCGCCTCGCCGCCCTGGCTGGCGGGGCAGATCAGGCCCAGCCCGGCCGCGCTGGCGTGAAGCGCCGCCAGCAGCACGCCCGGCACCGCCGCCAGCCGCCCGTCGAGGCCCAGCTCGCCGACCGCGATATACTGGCTCAGCATTTCCGCATCGACCATGCCCATCGCCGCCAGCAGCCCGAGCGCGATCGGCAGGTCATAGTGCGAACCCTCCTTGGGCAGGTCGGCGGGCGACAGGTTGACGGTGATCCGCCGCGGCGGCAGCGCCAGCCCGATGGCGTCGAGCGTCGCCTGCACGCGCTCGCGGCTTTCCTTTACCGCCTTGTCGGGCAGGCCGACGATGTTGAACACCGCCTGCGTGCCGGCGATCTGCACCTGGACGTCGACGGTGCGCGCTTCCAGCCCCAGGAACGCCACCGTTCCGACGTGCGCGACCATGTCTTCCCCCTTGCCCCGCCCTATCTTTAGCGGGGGCTGGCGCGCGAGCAAGCCGCCGCCGCAATTGCGCCCCACGCCGCACTTAAGCGGCGGGCATGGCGCGCCTGACCTTCTTCCGGATGCTGATTCGCAGCGAGCCGCTGCGCGTCGTCCAGCTGGGTCTCGGCGTCGTGCTGATGGTCGGCGGGCCGGTCGTCGGCGCGCCGCTGCCGGTGCCGTTTCCGGTCGGGCTGGTCCTGTTCGGTGCCGGCCTCGCGCTGGTGCTCAGGAACTCGCTATGGGCGCGGCAGCGTTATGTGCGGTGGAAGCGGCGCTATCCGCGCGCCGGCAAGATCACCGATTTCGGCATGCAGCGCCGCCGCCGCGACCCGGCAAAGCGCTAGGCGCCGAACAGCAGCGCCGCGCGCGGGCGCAGTTCGCGCAGCCAGCGCACCGCCCGGGCCGCGCGGCTGGCGACCGGCGGCACCGGCAGGCCGGGGTTGCGGAAGGCGGCGATGATCGCCTGCAGTTCCGGTTCGATCACGGCGCGGGCGGCGGCTTCCTGCGTGAACCAGCGGCTGTCGCGCTCATGCTGCTCCGGGAACACCGAAGCGACGGCGTGGACGGCGAGCGGATAGACCGCGACCAGCGCCGGGCGCTGGCTGCCGTCGCGGCGTTCCTTGGCATAGCGGTAGCTGCCGACCGGCGCGGCGGCGGCGACGCCGGTGACGCCGGCCTCCTCGAAGGCCTCGCGCGCCGCCGCCTGGTGCGGCCGCAGGCCCCGGATCGGGTTGCCCTTGGGCAGCACCCAGCGGCCGGTACCGCGCGACGTGATCAGCAGGATTTCGGGATGGCCCCGGGGGCCAGCGCGATAGGGAAGTGCTGCAACCTGCTTGATCGTCGTACCTTCCCGCGAAGCAACACGCCGCTGCCAAGATAGGAGATACGTATGAGGATGTGAATCCGCCCCAAAAAAAGAACCAACGCGCCCGCTTGGCAAACCGGCCGCCGCCCGGCATCGACGGCGCGGTGAGCGAAGCCACCCTGCCCCGCCGTCATTTCGCGCTGCTGTTCGCGGCCCTGCTGACGGTCGCGGCCGGCAACACCGCGCTGCAATCGGTGCTGCCGGCGATCGCCCGCGTCATTCATTTGCCCGACATGCTGGTGGCGATCATCTTCTCCCTGTCGGCGCTGCTGTGGACGTTCAGCGCGCCGTACTGGGCGCGCCAGTCCGACATTCGCGGCCGCAAGCTGCTGACCATCGTCGGCGTCGCCGGCTTCGGCGTGTCGATGCTGGGCTGCGGCATCGCCATCTATGCCGGGCTGCAGGGCTGGCTCGCCCCGCTGGCGACCTTTGCGGTGTTCGCCACCCTGCGCGGCGTGTTCGGCATCTTCGGCTCGGCCGCCAATCCCGCCACCCAGGCCTATGTCGCGGCCCGCACCACGGAGGCCGAGCGCACCAACGCGCTCTCGTCGCTCAGTTCGGCGTTCGGGCTGGGCACCATCATCGGCCCGGCGCTGGCCCCGCTGTTCATCCTCGGCAGCGCCGGGCTGGCCGGGCCGCTGTTCGCTTTCGCCGCCATCGCCGTCGTCGTCATGGTCGCGGTGTGGCGCGGCGTCCCCAATGACGACCCGCGGCAGTTCAGCCACCGCGACCGCCGCCACCACGGCGCGCCGTCGACCGAGCCGTCGCTGGCCGGCGGCCAGACCGGGGCCAGCACGCTCGCCGCCGATGCCGGCCGCCACCGCAGTTTGAAACTCACCGATCCGCGCATCCGCGCCTTCATGATCTTCGGCTTCGGCAGCGGCAGCATCCAGGCGGCGACCGGCCAGACGCTCGGCTTCCTGATCATCGACCGGATGGGCGGCGGCGCGCTGGCCGCACAGGCGTCGATCTCGATCGTGTTCATGGCCGGGGCGGGCGCGACGCTGCTGGCGCAATGGGGGCTGATCCCGATGCTGCGGCTGACCCCGCCGCTGCTGCTGCGCTGGGGCACCGTGCTTGCCGGGCTAGGCACGCTCGGCATCGCGCTCGGCCACAGCTTTCACCTGCTGGTGCTCAGCTATGCGCTGACCGCGCTCGGCTACGGCCTGGCGCGGCCGGGCTTCACCGCCGGGGCCAGCCTCGCGGTCGGGCACCACGAACAGGGCGCGGTGGCGGGCGCGGTGACGCAGGTCAACGGCGCCTGCTTCGTGCTGGCGCCCGCCGTCGGCATCGGCCTGTACGAACTGGCCCCGGCGCTTCCCTATTGGCTGGCGGCGGGCGCGCTGGTGCTGCTGTTCGCCTATGCCGCGCTTGCCCCGGCCCTGAAGCGCGAGCGCGTCCCCTAGGCAAGACCGCCCAAGCCCCCCTATGGTCGAAAGAAAAAGACCTTGGAGGAACAACGATGGCCACCGCCCCCGCCGCCGCCTGGCCGGCCATGTCGATCGCGCAGGCGCACGCGCTGCTGACCGCGCCCGGCCAGCCGTTCGAGATGGAAACGCTCGACATCCGCGGCATCGCAACCCGGACCTGGAAGAACGCGCCGCCGACGCTCGCGCACGTCTTCCTCGCCGGGCGGCAGCACGGCGAGCGCGTGTTCCTGGTGCACGAGGACGAGCGCGTCAGCTTCGAGGCGTTCAGCCGCGCCGTGCTGGCGCTGGCGGCGCAGTTCCGCGCCGACGGCATCGTCAAGGGCGACCGCGTCGCGGTGGTCATGCGCAACCTGCCGGAATGGCCGGTGGCGTTTTTTGCCGCGTCGCTGTGCGGGGCGATCGTGACGCCGCTCAACGCCTGGTGGACCGGCGGCGAGCTGGAATACGGGCTGAGCGATTCGGGCGCCAAGCTGCTGGTCGTCGATGCCGAACGGCTGGCGCGGCTGACCGAGCATCTCCCCGCCTGCCCGGCGCTGGAGCGCGTCTATGTCGCGCGCGCCACCGACGAGTATTCGGAGCCGATGGCGAACCCGCTGATCGCCCGGCTGGAAGGCGTCATCGGCGCGCCCGAGACCTGGGGCAGCCTGCCCGCCGGCGACCTGCCCGCGGTCGACATCGCGCCCGAGGACGACGCGACGATCTTCTACACCAGCGGTACCACCGGCAAGCCCAAGGGCGCGCTCGGCACGCACCGCAACATCGTCTCCAACATCACGGCGAGCGCGCTGTCGGCGGCGCGCAACTTCCTGCGCCGGGGCGAGATGCCGCCCGCGCCGGACCCGCAAGGTCCGCAAAAAGGCAGCCTGCTCAGCGTGCCGTTCTTCCACGCCACCGGCTGCCACGCGGTGCTGTCGCCGTCGCTGTTCGGCGGGCTGAAGCTGGTGATGATGCGCAAATGGGACGTTGAGCGCGCCATGCAGCTGATCGAGCGCGAGCGCCTGACCGCCTGCGGCGGCGTGCCGACCATCGCCTGGCAGATCATCGAGCACCCCAACCGGGACAAATACGACCTGTCGAGCCTGGAGAGCGTCGCTTATGGCGGCGCGCCGTCGGCCCCGGAGCTGGTTCGCCAGATCGGCACGCAGTTCCGGAACGCCAAGCCCGGCAACGGCTGGGGCATGACCGAGACCAGCGCGACCTTCACCCACCACGGTGCCGAGGATTACGAGAACCGGCCCGACAGCTGCGGCCCCGCGGTGCCGGTGTGCGACCTGAAGGTCGTCGATGCCGACGGCCGCGACCTGCCCGCCGGCACCATCGGTGAATTATGGGGCAAGGGGCCGAACGTCGTGAAGGGCTATTGGAACAAGCCGGAGGCGACCGCGGAGACCTTCACCGACGGATGGGTCCATACCGGCGACCTGGCGCGGCTGGATGAGGAGGGCTTCTGCTATATCATCGACCGGGCCAAGGACATGCTGATCCGGGGCGGCGAGAACATCTACTGCGTCGAGGTCGAGAACGCGCTTTACGAACACCCCGCGGTGATGGACGCGGCGCTGGTGGCGCGGCCGCACAAGACGCTGGGCGAGGAGCCTGCCGCGATCGTCACGCTGAAGCCCGGTGCCGCCGCCGACGCCGACGAGCTGCGCGCCTTCGTCGCCGCGCGGCTGGCGGCGTTCAAGGTGCCGGTCGAGGTACGCTTCTGGGACGGCCCGCTGCCGCGCAACGCCAACGGCAAGATCGTCAAGACCGACCTGCGCAAGCTGTTCGCGGCCTGAGGGAACCGCTTCGTTACCATCTCGTTACACGCCCGGACATTATCGAAGGACGTGGATCATGGGCAAGGGTTGCATTTTGTGGGCGGTGGGCGTGCCGTTGCCGATCATCATCCTGCTGGCGGTCTTCCACATCTGGCCGTTCGGCTGAGGCTTTCGCGCAGGCGCGCGCCGCTGTATGGCGCGGCTATGACGGATACCCCCGAGACTCCCGCCGCCAAGCGCCGCCGCCTGCGCTGGATCAGCTTGGCCGAGTTCACAGCCGTCGCGGGGCTGGTCATCGCCGGTGCCAGCTATTGGGATTCGCACCGCGAGCGCGCGGAGGTCGCGGCGGCGCTGCCGACCCCCGCCCCCCTGCTGTTGACCGCGACCGCTGACGCGGCGCGCGCGACGCTGGCGCTCAAGCCGGCGCACCCCGATGCGGTGATCCAGATCCAGCAGCTGATCTTCCCCACCATCGTGCGTGGCGAGGAGATGGACACCACCGGCGACGCGCGCATCGAGGCGGACTGGATCGCGTCGGGCATCCGGCGCGGCGTGTCCAAGGACCGGGTCAGCGCGCCGCCGCGGCTGCCGGTCGGCATCGTTACGGTGTTCATCGAAGGCGACCGCACGCGGCGCGACGCGGCGGTCTATGACATCGGCTACCGGATGCGCGGCCGCTGGCTGCAGCCCTATGCGATCGAGCTGGAGGGCATCACGCTGGTGCGCCGGACCTCGCCCACAGCGCTGAAGGCCGCGGTCGATGCGCGCTGGGCCGCCGCGATCAAATAAGCGGCTGGCAAATAGCTGCCGCTGGTGCCCGCGCCCGGGATCGAACCGGGATACCTGAAAGGTGAGGGATTTTAAGTCCCTTGCGTCTACCAATTCCGCCACGCGGGCGGGCGCGGCCTGCGGCTGTCTAGCCGACGTTGAGGCGCTCGCGTAAGTCCTTGCCGGGCTTGAAATAGGGCACGCGCTTGGCATCGACCGCCACCGACGCGCCGGTGCGCGGGTTGCGCCCGGTGCGGGCGTCGCGGTCGCGGGTCGAGAACGCGCCGAAGCCGCGCAGCTCGACCCGGCGGCCTGCCGCGAGCGAGGCGACGATCTCGTCGAAGATCGTGCCGATGACCCGCTCGACATCGCGCAGCGTCAAATGCGGGTTGGCGGCACCGATTGCCTGTACCAGTTCGGACCTGATCATCGTCGTCCCCCCGTGCACGTTGCCCCTGACCCGGGCCGCGCACCTACAGAGCTTACGATACCGTAACGAGCGGTCAAGCCTTGTATATTAAGCGATATCGCCGCGAAATGACAGGGGCGGCACGAACCGCGGGCCACGCCCGCCGATCCGCGCCGCCCCGGCCGGCATCAGTCCTTGTCGGCGTCGCCCGCCTTCGCCTTGTTCAGCGCCGCGCCGAGGATGTCGCCCAGCGACGCGCCCGAGTCGGACGAGCCGTACTGTGCCACCGCCTGCTTCTCCTCGGTGATCTGCATCGCCTTGATGCTGAGCGCCGGGCGCTTGCCCTTGTCGAAGCCAATGACCATCGCGTCGACCTTCTGGCCGACCTGGAAACGCTCGGCGCGCTGCTCGTCACGATCACGCGACAGGTCGCCGCGCTTGATGAAGGCCAGCGGGCCGTCCTCGCCGACCTGCACCTCGATGCCGCCGTCGCGCGCCTCGATGACGGTCGCGGTGACGATCTGGTTCTTGCGGAAGTCGCCGCCCGCGCCCGCGTCGCCGCCGGCACTGCCCTGCGGCTGCACCTTGGTCTCGTCGAGCTGCTTGATGCCGAGACTGATGCGCTCCTTCTCGACATCGACCTCGAGCACCACCGCCTTGACGCGCTCACCCTTGTGGTGCGCCGCCAGCGCCTGCTCGCCGGTCAGGCCCCAGGCGATGTCCGACATGTGGACCATGCCGTCGACGTCGCCGTCGAGACCCACGAACAGGCCGAACTCGGTGGTGTTCTTGACCTCGCCCTCGACCACAGTGCCGACCGGGAACTGCTCGGCGAACACCTCCCACGGGTTGCGCTGGGCCTGCTTGAGGCCGAGCGAAATGCGGCGCTTGTCCTCGTCGACCTCGAGGACGATGACCTCGACCTCCTGGCTGGTGCTGACGATCTTGCCCGGGTGGACGTTCTTCTTGACCCACGACATCTCGCTGACGTGGACGAGGCCCTCGATGCCCGCCTCCAGCTCGACGAAGGCACCGTATTCGGTGATGTTGGTGACGCGGCCCTTGTGCTTGGTGTCGACCGCATAGCGCTCGGCCGCCGTCGTCCACGGATCAGCCTCGAGCTGCTTCATGCCCAGGCTGATGCGCTGCGTCTCGCGGTTGATGCGGACGATCTGGACGCGCAGCACGTCGCCGATGTTGAGCACCTCAGACGGGTGGCCGACGCGCTTGTAGCTCATGTCGGTGACATGCAGCAGGCCGTCGATACCGCCGAGGTCCACGAACGCGCCGTAGTCGGTGATGTTCTTGACCGTGCCGTCGACGATCTGGCCCTCGGCGAGGCTCTGGATCAGGCCGGTGCGCTGCTCGGCGCGGCTCTCTTCGAGAATCGAGCGGCGCGACACGACGATGTTGCCGCGCTTGCGGTCCATCTTGAGGATCACGAACGGCTGCGGCAGGTTCATCAGCGGAGTGACGTCGCGGACCGGACGGATATCGACCTGCGAACCGGGCAGGAACGCCACGGCGCCGGACAGGTCGACGGTGAAGCCGCCCTTGACGCGGCCGAAGATGACGCCCTCAACACGCTCGCCGGCGGCGTACTGCGTCTCCAGCGTGTCCCAGGCGGCCTCGCGGCGGGCGCGGTCGCGCGACAGCATCGCCTCGCCCATCGAATTCTCGACCCGGTCGACGAACACCTCGACTTCATCACCAACGTTCAGCTCGGCCTTCATGCCCGGCGCTGCAAACTCGCGCAGCGGCACGCGGCCTTCCGACTTCAGGCCGACATCGATGACCGCGAGGTCGTTCTCGATGGCGGTGACGCGGCCCTTGACCACGCGACCTTCGAAACTCTGGTTCTTGCCGAGCGAGCTCTCGAGCATCGCTGCGAAATCGTCGCGGGTCGGTTGCGCCGCAGTCGCCATAAGCATTTACGTCCTAGTCTTGTTCGAGCGGCACCATGCCCCTCGTTCCACGCCGTCCGCGCCGCACCATGCGAGCGCGTCCTTGTTGTCCCGAAGGACCGTTCCGATCAGCTTGTGAGTTTGCCGGTCCGGAGAATCGCCGCCGATACCAGCGCGATCGCCCGTTGAACGGCGGCGTCTATACTCAGTTCGGACGTATCCAGCAAGGCGGCATCGTCCGCCCGGTGCAGCGGTGCGGCCGCCCGGTTCGAATCGCGGGCGTCGCGCGCCGCGATGTCGGCGAGCACCTGCACGAAGTCACGGGTATCGCCGACGCGGGCCAGCTCGGCGTGGCGGCGGCGGGCGCGCACCTCCGGCGACGCGGTGACGAACAATTTGGCGTCGGCGTGCGGCGCGATCACCGTGCCGATATCGCGCCCGTCGAGCACCGCGCCGCCCGCCTGCCCCGCGAACGCGCGCTGCCGTTCAAGCAGCGCCGCGCGGACGCCGGGATGCGCCGAGACGATGCTGGCGCCCTCGGCATTGTCGCTGCTCATCAGGTCGGGCTCGTCGAGCAGGGCCGCATCGAGGTCGCGGGCGTGACGCTCGGCGCACACCGCGTCCGCCGCGTCGCCGCCCGCTCGCCGCACCGCCAGCCCGACGGCGCGGTAGAGCTTGCCGGTGTCGAGATGTGGCAGGCCGTACTGGCGCGCCAGCGCCCGGGCGATGGTGCCCTTGCCGCTCGCGGCGGGTCCGTCGACGGCGATGATCATGGTGGCGGGGTAGTTGGCCCACGACACGGCGGCAAGCCCGGAGCGCGGGGATGCTGCACCACGCCCGTCATCCCCGCGCAGGCGGGGACCCAGTCCGCTTCACAAAGAACACGGTCGGCTGCGCCGGCGCTGTTTGCCGGACTGGGTCCCCGCCTGCGCGGGGATGACGATTCAGACCAACTTCATCCCGCTCTAGACGATCCCGAACGCCTTCAGCCCTGCGAACAACAGGATCGGCAACCCGACCAGATCGGCGACTGCGATCGTCCGCAGCGGCCGCGGCGACCCGGCGCGGGCGTAGAGCAGCAGGAACGACACCATGCTGACCGCCACCGCGACCGTCGCGAGCGGCCGCACCGTGGCGTCGTTCGCCGCCCACAGGCACATGAGCAGGACGACCGCGAACAGCGCGGCGCGGTGGTGGAGCAGCAGGAAGATCGGGCTGTCGGGGGCGACGCCATAGAGCCGGGTGATCAGCGCGGGCCGGAACAGCGCGACCGCCGGCAGCAGGTGGACGGCACCCAGCAACAGCCATGCGATCCGTTCGGCCATGCCGCCAACCTAGCCGCGCACCCCCGCCCGCGCCAGCGCCGGCGGGTCCGCCGGCGGCGGTGATCACTTGGGGGAAACCACCATCGCCGCCACCGCAACCAGCGGGCCTCGCGCCGCGTCGCGCAGGGCCGGCCATTCGCTCGCCGGCTTGTACGCCACCGGCAGCGGCTTGCCCGTGAGTGCCGCCGACATCGCGGCAAGGCCCGAACGGCACACCCACCACGGCTGCGTATCGCCCGGCAGCAACGCCTCGTCCGCGACCGCGGCCCGGGCCGCGGCCGCCCGCTGCGCGCGGTCGAGCTGAACCAGCGCCGGCGCGAAGTCGTTGGCGATCAGCCGGTCCCACGCGGTCGAGGCCTCCGTCGCTGCGTTGTCCGCGCAGCGGGCGGCGTCGTAATTCATCCGCGTCTTGGCAAGGAAATAGACCCGCACGGAGCGCTGCGGGTCGCCGACCGCCAGCCGCCGCGCGAACTCGTAAAGGTACGGGGTCCGCAGGATCCGCCAGTCGCGGTCGAGCATCGCCAGCGCGGCCGGGTCGTCATAGGGCAGCGCGTGGAGCGCCTGCAGCGCCTCGTCATAGCCGAAGTTCGGCGGAATCTCCGGGTTGTCGAAGACCCCGTAGCTTTGCGTCCTGATCGCCGCGTCGGTGGCGGCCGGAAGCAGTTGGACATTGTTCACCTTGTTGTCCGCCGCCGCAATCGGCACCAGTTTCGCGGCCCGCTCGTCGCCTGCCGCCGCTGCGGCCGCGAGCAGCGCGCGTCCCCGCGCCTCGTCGCGCGGCAGCAGCCGGCCCTGCAGATACAGGACCGCCAGGCTGGTCGCCGCCTCGGGCCAACCCGTCGCCGCCGCCTGTTCGTACAGCCGGACCGCGCGCGGCATGTCGCGCGGCGTCCCCCGCCCGGCGACGATCAGGCTGGCGAGCAGGTCGGCGGCGGCCGGATTGCCGTGTTCGCTGGCAAAGCTGAGGTGCTGCACCGCGCGCGCCGGTTCGGGCGGCAGCGCCTGACCGGTGCCGAGCAGGTTGCCCAGCAGATAATGCGCGGCCGGGTGGTTCTCCCGCGCGATCGCCCGCTCCAGGATGGCCACCGCCTCGCGTCGCTGCGGCTGCGGCCCGGCGGCCGTTTGCGCTGCGACGGCAAGCGAGATGGCGGTGTCACCCGCCGCCAGCCGGGCCGCGCACGCCGGGTTGGCGGCGACGCTGACGACGTCATAGTCCCGGCATGCCGGATCGAAGACCACCCGCCCGCGGTCGCCCTGGAACGCCGCGGCCGGGTCGAGCGGCTTGACTAGGGGCGGCGGGGCCGCGGCCACCGCCGCCAGCGCGAGAACGGGAAGGGCCAGGCGCAACGGGTTCATCCCCGCTGTCTAAACCCTGGCGCGCGTTACGCCACCCCTGCCCGCGCCAGCGCCGGCGGGCTGACGCGGGTCCAGGCGGCGGCGAGCGCCATCGCGCGGGGCACCAACGACAGGCCGGTGAGCAGCGCCAGGCGGCCCAGCGGCACGGTGCCGGCGCGCTGCAGCCAGGTGGCGCGGCCGATCTGCGCGGCGCAGTCGCGGCGGAAGCGGCGCGCGTAGGCGGTGGCGTCGCCGCCGTCCGCAACAACCCGCGCCGCCAGCCGGGCCGAGTGCAGCGCGATCGACATGCCGTCGCCGGAGAACGACGGGATGACGCCCGCCTGATCGCCGAGCCGGAAGGCGGCGCCGTCGCCGCGGTCGACGAAGCCGTAGGGGACGCCCGAGATCGTCAGTGGCCGGTCGAGCAGGCCTTCCGCATCGCCCAGCCGGGTGCGCAGATGCGGCTCGTCGAGTAGCCGCAGCATCAGCCCCGGCCAGCCGCCCGCCGCGTCATAGGCGTCGCGTTCGAACAGCAGGCACAGGTTGGCGACGCCGCCCTCGACCAGCTGCAGCCCGGCGTAACCGCCGTCGAACAGCACCACCTCGATATGGCCGGCGAGCGCGCGCGCCGCGGCGGCGGAGACGCGGAAATACTGCTTGAAGCCGATCAGCCCGTCGAGGGTGCCGGCGGTGTCGCGCTTCATGCCGCGGATGTCGTGCTTGCCGCTGGCGAGCAGCAATGTGCGGGCGGTCAGCGGGCCGTGCGAGGTTTCCAGCGCGCTGCCCTCGATGCGGCGCACCGCGACACCGCGCCGGACCGTCGCCCCGGCCTGGGCGGCGTGTTCCAGCAGGGCCTCGTCGAGCAGCCGCCGCGTCACCCCGACGGCGCGGAACGGCAGCCGCGTCGCGATCGTCCGCCGGCCCGCCACCAGCCGCAGCCGGTCGATCGGCGCGCCGCCCAGCCGTGCGACGTCGAAGCCGAGGCTCCGCAGATGCGCCTGCGCCTCGGTCGACAGGAACTCGCCGCAGATCTTGTCGTGGGGGCCGTCGGTCTTTTCCAGCAGCAGCGCGCGCTGGCCGGATTGCGCGAGCAGCGTTGCCGCGGCCGCGCCCGCCAGCCCGCCGCCGACGATGACCGGCCCGGTCATTTCACCCGCCCGACGCAGAGGCGGAACGGGAACTTCCAGGTCACCGTCGCCGCCGTGATCCCGGCGTCCGCCAGCAGCCGCTGCCAGTCCGCACGGCGAAAGCTGCGCGTCACCGAAACCGCCCCGTCGTGCCGCACGAACGCATGCCAGCGCGCCGCCCAGCTCAATACCCGAAACCCCCGCCAGGCCAGCCAGTGGCGGTGGAGATCGTTGACGAACCAGCCGCGCACCGCCGACGCCTCCATCCAGCGCAGGAAGGTGACGAGGCCGGCATCGTCCATGTGGTGCGCAGTCAGCGAGCTGATGATGAAGTCGTGGGCGTCGGGCAGTGCGAAGGCGTCGCCCGTCCGGTAGTCGATGGCCATGCCAGCGGGCGTCACCGCCTCGGCCGCCGGCTTGCTGCGCGGATTGATGTCGATGCCGGCCAGCACGGCGCGCTCGCCAAAGCGACGGCGACAGGCGCGCAGCATGTCGCCGTCGCCAAAGCCGATGTCGAGCACGCTGAACCGCTCCAGCCCGCGCGCCGCCCGCGCCAGCCAGCGCAGCGTCGGCGGCCGCGCCCGGGTCACCGTATTGACGCGGGCAAGGTCGTGCATCACTGCGGCGAACACGTCCGTCGGCACGTCGTCGCCGTCCATCCACTCGGGCGTCGACGCGCGCATGGGCAGCCAGCTCATACCGCCGTCCCGATCAGGCGGCCGATGCCGATCGTCACGCCCATCGCCAGCGCACCCCAGAACAGTACGCGCACCATCGCGCGGCCGACCGGCGCACCGCCTAGCCGCGCCCCGATCGCGCCAAGCACCGCGAGGCCGGCGAGCGCCACCGCGAAGATCGCCGTGGTCTGCCACGCGGTGGGGGCAACCACCACCGTCACCAGCGGCAGCGCCGCGCCCGCGGCGAACGACGCTGCCGACGCCAGCGCCGCCTGAACCGGCCGCGCCGCGGTCGCGTCCGACAGGCCAAGCTCGTCACGCATATGCGCGCCGAGCGCATCGCTCGCCGTCAGCTCCGCCGCGACGCGGTCGGCAAGCGCGCGGTCGAGGCCGCGCTTGCGGTAGATGCCGGCCAGCTCGCGCCGCTCCGCCTCGGGGTCGCTGGCCAGCTCGGCGCGCTCGAGCGCGCGCTCGGCCGCTTCGGTATCGGACTGCGAACTGACCGAGACATATTCGCCCGCCGCCATCGACATCGCACCGGCAACCAGCGCAGCGATGCCGGTGACAAGCAGCTGCTGCGGTGCAACTGCCGCCGCGGCGACCCCGACGAGCAGACTGCCGGTCGACAACAGTCCATCGTTCGCGCCCAGCACCGCCGCCCGCAACCAGCCGATCCGCTCGATCCGGTGCCGCTCCGGCGGGCCGTGGCGGAGCATGGTTTACCCCACCGCGGTGAAGCGGAAGCTCTCCGCCGCCAGTCCGGGTCCGAACGCGACGCCGAAGCCCTCGCTCGCCTTCGACACCGACTTGCCGATCTCGCCCAGAATGCGGCTGAGCACAAACATGATCGTCGCCGAACTCATGTTGCCATAGTCGCGCAGCACCCCGCGCGACCAGTCGAGCTTGCCGGGCGCGAGGTCGAAGCCGGTCTCGACCGCATCGAGGATGGTACGCCCGCCACCGTGCACCGCCCACAGGTCATAGTCGGCGGGCCGCGTGCCGCGCAGCAGGCCCTCGCTGTCGTTGCGGTCGTTCTCGTACTTCAGCGCGCGCTGGATCTTGCCCGGCACTTCGCCCGACAGATGCATGTCGAAGCCCTGGTCGCCGATGCGCCAGGTGATCGCCTCGCCCGAATCCTCGATGGTCGCGGCACGAAAGTCGTTGAGCGCGATGCCGGTCTCGTCCGCCGTCACCAACGTCGCCGCGCAGCCGTCGCCGAACAGCAGCATGGAGAGCAGGCGTTCGAGGTCG
>JBBQWN010000049.1:0-14020 GCA_038210595.1 Sphingomonadales bacterium
CAACACCGACGCCGCCAAGGCCGAGCTGATCGCCTCGCTCAACGCGCAGATCAGGGCTGTCGACGCGATGCTGCCGCGGCTGTTCAACACCATCGCCAAGGCCCCGGTCGAGGTGCGCCGCGTGCCGGTGTTCATCCAGGACGGCGCCGCCAACGGCTATTACCAGAGCGCCGCGCTCGACGGTTCGCGCCCCGCCGCCTTCTACATCAACCTGAAGGACACCACCGACTGGCCGAAGTTCAGCCTGCCGACTCTGACCTATCACGAGGCGTCGCCCGGTCATCACCTGCAAGTCGGCGTGGCGCTCGAGTCGACCGACATCCCGCTGATCCGACGCCGCGGTGGTTATTCAGCCTATTCGGAAGGCTGGGCGCTGTACGCCGAGCAGGTCGCCGACGAGCTCGGGGTCTACGAGGGCGATCCGCTCGGCCGCATCGGCTATCTGCAAAGCTTCCTGTTCCGCGCCGGGCGGCTCGTGACCGACACCGGCATCCACTACAAGCGCTGGAGCCGCGAGAAGGCGACCGACTATCTGATCGGCGTCACCGGATCGGCGCGGCCGCGCATCCAGCGCGAGATCGACCGCTACGCCGTCGGCCCGGCGCAGGCGCTAAGCTACAAGGTCGGCCATACCAAATGGGTGGAGCTGCGCGACCGGGTGCGCGCCAAGCAGGGCGCGGCGTGGGATCCGAAGGCGTTCCACGACGTGCTGCGCCAGGGCTCGATGCCGCTGGTCATCCTAGAGCGCGTGGTGCTGGCGCGCGCCTGACCACGCTTCAGGCGGCGGCGGCGAGTTCGCCCAGCGCCGCCCTGACCGCGGCGACCGCGTCCGCCGCCTTCGCCCCGTCGGGGCCGCCCGCCTGCGCCATGTCGGGCCGGCCGCCGCCGCCCTGCCCGCCGACCGCCGCCGCCGCCAGCCGGACGAGATCAACCGCGCTGGTCCGCGCTGTCAGGTCGTCGGTAACCCCGACCGCGACACTGGCGCGGCCGTCGTTGACCGCGACCAGCACGGCGACGCCGCTGCCCAGTTGCTTCTTGGCGTCGTCGACGAGGCCGCGCAGGTTCTTGGCGTCGAGCCCGGCGATGACCTGCCCGACAAAGCCCATGCCGCCGACCTGTTCCGGTGCGCTTGCGTCGGTCTTGGCCGCGCCGCCGCCCAGCGCCAGCGCGCGCTTGGCGTCGGCAAGCTCGCGCTCCAGCCGGCGGCGGTCTTCGAGGAGTGCGGCGACGCGCGCCGGCACTTCGGCCGGCTGTGCCTTGAGCGCGGCCGCCGCCTCCTTCAGCGCCGTCTCGCGCTCGGTCAAATATTGGCGCGCCGCCTCGCCGGTCAGCGCCTCGATGCGGCGGATGCCGCCCGCGACCGCGGTTTCCGAAACGATCTTGAACAGGCCGATGTCGCCGAGCGCATCGACGTGCGTGCCGCCGCACAGCTCCACCGAATAATCGGCGGCGTCGTCCAGCCCCATGCTGAGCACCCGCACCTCGTCGCCGTATTTCTCGCCGAACAGCGCCATCGCACCCGACTCGACCGCCGCCTCGGGGGTCATCAGGCGCGTCGTCACGACCTGGTTGTGGCGGATATGGCCGTTCACCTCGACCTCGACCGCGGCGATGTCGTCCGGCGTCAGCGCCTTCGGCTGACTGAAGTCGAAACGCAGCCGGTCGGGCGCGACCAACGAGCCCTTTTGCGTGACATGCGCGCCCAGCCGCCGCCGCAGCGCCGCGTGCAGCAGGTGCGTCGCCGAGTGGTTGGCGCGCAGCCGGTCGCGGCGGCCGGCGTCGATGGCGAGCGTCACCGTGTCGCCGACGCGGATGATCCCGGCCTCGACGGTGCCGAGATGGACGTGGAGCTTGCCCAGCGGCTTGGCGGTGTCGGCGACGGCAACCATCAGGCCGTTGTCGCCGCTGATCGTGCCGGCATCGCCCTGCTGGCCGCCCGACTCGCCGTAGAACGGCGTCTGGTTGGTAACGACCGCGACCGTGTCACCGGCGGCGGCGCTGTCAACGCGCGCGCCGTCCTTCACCAGCGCGACGACGCGGCCCTGCGCGGTCGCCGTCGCATAGCCGACGAATTCGGTCGCGCCCTCGGCTTCGGCGATGTCGAACCACACCGCCTCCGACGCTGCCTGTCCCGAGCCCGCCCAGGCCGCGCGCGCGGCGCGCTTTTGCTCGGCCATCGCGGTATCGAAGCCGGCGCGGTCGACGCCGAAGCCGTGGCCGCGCAGCGCGTCCTCGGTCAGGTCATAGGGGAAGCCGAACGTGTCGTAGAGCTTGAACGCGGTCGCGCCGGGCAGCGTGCCGCCGGGCGCCATCGTCGCGGTCGCCTCGT
This sequence comes from Sphingomonadales bacterium, assembly GCA_038210595.1. Taxonomy (GTDB): domain Bacteria; phylum Pseudomonadota; class Alphaproteobacteria; order Sphingomonadales; family Sphingomonadaceae; genus Glacieibacterium. The sequence goes on from JBBQWN010000049.1 coordinate 2,330, forward strand.
CGAGCAGGCGCAGGCCGTTCGCCAGCGTCACCCGGAAACGCGTCTCCTCCTGCAGCAACGTCGCCTCGATCAGCGGCTGGGCACGCAGCAGCTCGGGGAACGCGGGGCCCATCTGCGCGACCAGCGCGGGAATCAGCCGGTGCATCAGCGGCTCGGCGCTCCCGAGGATCTGCGCGTGGCGCATGGCGCGGCGCATGATCCGGCGCAGGACGTAGCCGCGCCCCTCCGCCGACGGCAGCACGCCGTCGGCGATCAGGAAGCCCGAAGCACGCAGATGGTCGGCAATAACGCGATGCGAGGCCTTGTGCTCGCCGTCAGTCGCGGTTCCGGTCAGCGCGCCGGATTCGGCGATAAGCGCCTTGAAGGTGTCGGTGTCGTAGTTGTCGTGGACGCCCTGCAGCACCGCGGCGATGCGCTCCAGGCCCATGCCGGTATCGATCGACGGGCGCGGCAGGTCGAGGCGGGTCGCGGCGTCGACCTGCTCGTACTGCATGAACACGAGGTTCCAGATCTCGACGAAACGGTCACCGTCCTCGTCCGGGCTGCCCGGGCGCCCGCCGGGGATATGGTCGCCGTGGTCGTAGAAGATCTCGCTGCACGGGCCGCACGGGCCGGTGTCGCCCATCGACCAGAAGTTGTCGGATGTGGCGATGCGGATGATGCGGTCTTCGGGTAACCCGGCGATCCGCTGCCAAAGCGCGAACGCCTCGTCGTCGGTGTGATACACGGTGACAGTCAGGCGAGCGGGATCGAGGCCGAATTCTCGGGTCAGCAGCGTCCAGGCGTGGGTGATCGCCTGTTCCTTGAAATAGTCGCCGAAGCTGAAATTCCCCAGCATTTCGAAAAACGTGTGGTGGCGCGCGGTGTAGCCGACATTGTCGAGGTCGTTGTGCTTGCCGCCGGCGCGGACGCATTTCTGCGACGAGGCGGCGGTGACATAGGGGCGGCTCTCAAGTCCGGTAAAGACGTTCTTGAACGGCACCATGCCGGCGTTGACGAACATCAGCGTCGGGTCGTTCTGCGGCACCAGCGGTGCGGACGCGACGACCGTGTGACCGGCGGCCGCGAAATAATCGAGGAAGGCGCGGCGGATATCGTTGGTGGAGGTCATGCCATCGGACTTAGGGCACGGGCGGGCGCATCTCAAGCACGGGCGGTGACGAGCCACACCGCGGCGGCGAGCGTCACGGCACCATCCGCCACCTCGCCGGCGAAGGCGCGGTTGAGCGCTGCCGTGACCGCATCGCGGTCAAGATCGGCGGCGTCGGCGACGGCGCGAGCGGCCGGACCGATCCGGAGCGCGAAGTCGGTGGCGGCGGCGGCCGGTTCGCCGCCTTCGCCCATCCGGATGCCGAAGTCGAACGGGGCCGCGGCAACATCCTGCCAGCCGGCGTCCAACAGGATGGCGCAGACGCGCGCGGCATCGGCGAAGGCAAACGGCCCGGGCCCATGCGGATCGGCCGGCGCGGCGGGCGGCAGCAGGTCACCCAGCGCCGCGACAGCCAGCGTCGCCCAGCGGTTTTCGGCAGGCGCGCGCCAGCAGGCGAAGGCGAGGCGTCCCGCGGGTTCGGCGAGGCCGTGCAGATGGGTGAAGGCGGCGACCGGATCATCGAAGAACATCACCCCGAAGCGCGAGGCGATCAGGTCGAAGCGGAGCGTCGTCGCGAAACTTGCGGCGTCGACTTCGATGAAGGCCGCAGTGGTCGCCTCGGCGCGACGGCGCGCGAGGTCGAGCAATGGTGCGGAAATATCGGCACCCGTGACATGACCGGTATCACCGACCGCCGCAGCGAGCGCCAGCGTCGTCGCGCCCGAACCGCAGCCGATATCGAGCACCCGCTCCCCCAGCCGCGCCTTCGCCACATCGAGCAGCGCTGCCGCGACCGGCGCGAGTGCATTGTCCATGCGCGCCTGCATGTCGACCCACGTCCGGCCGACATCGCCGTTCCAGTAATCGCGCATCGCCTCGTTCATCGTCCGCTCCCGGTTCGCAGCGGACGCCCCCGGCCGGATCAAAGCCGGGGACACGCGTGCTTACATCTCCGCGTCGTCGCCGTCGTCCGCGTCGGGCCCGCCGGTCATCAGCGCGTCCGAAATCCCGGCGGCATTGTCGCGGATCGTTTTTTCGATCCTGGCGGCCATGTCGGGATTGTCCTTAAGGTACTTCTTCGAGTTCTCGCGGCCCTGGCCGATGCGGATCGAATCGTAGCTGAACCACGCGCCCGATTTCTCGACGACGCCGGCTTTGACGCCGAGGTCGAGGATCTCGCCGATGCGCGACACGCCCTCGCCGTACATGATGTCGAACTCGACCTGCTTGAACGGCGGCGCGACCTTGTTCTTGACGACCTTAACCCGCGTGGTGTTGCCGACGACCTCGTCGCGGTCCTTGATCTGGCCGGTGCGGCGGATGTCGAGGCGGACGCTGGCGTAGAACTTAAGCGCGTTGCCGCCCGTCGTCGTCTCCGGGTTGCCGTACATGACGCCGATCTTCATGCGCAGCTGGTTGATGAAGATCACCATGCAGCGCGAGCGGCTGATCGACCCGGTCAGCTTCCTGAGCGACTGCGACATCAGCCGGGCCTGCAGGCCGACATGGCTGTCGCCCATCTCGCCCTCGATCTCGGCGCGCGGCACCAGGGCGGCAACCGAGTCGACAACCAGCACGTCGATAGCGTTGGAGCGGACCAGCGTATCGACGATCTCCAGCGCCTGCTCACCGGTGTCGGGCTGCGAGACGATCAGTTCGTCGATGTTGACGCCAAGCTTCTTGGCATAGGCCGGGTCGAGCGCATGCTCCGCATCGACGAAGGCAGCCGTGCCGCCGATCTTCTGCGCCTCGGCGATGGCGTGCAGCGCCAGCGTCGTCTTGCCGGAGCTCTCCGGGCCATAGATCTCGATGACGCGGCCGCGCGGCAGCCCGCCGATGCCGAGCGCGATGTCGAGCCCGAGCGAACCGCTGGAGATCGACTCGACTTCCATGGCTTCCTTGGAGCCAAGCTTCATCGCCGAGCCCTTGCCGAAGGCGCGGTCGATCTGCGCCAGCGCCGCCTCGAGCGCCCGCGCCTTGTCGGCGCTGGCCTTGTCGTCAGCCTTGGAAATTGCCCCCACGCCGTCCACCACCTTCAGATTTGCAGCCATTCCCAGTCTCCCTAGCGATCGCCCGACGCCCCTACAAGGCGACTGACGTACCACTAATGTTCTGCAGGAACAAGCCGCGAACGAAACTATTTACGCGGCCGCCTTGCCGGCGCCGAGCAGCGCCTCGACGGCGGCAAAGGCATAGGGTTTGGCGAGCACGCCGCAGCCCGCAAAACGCTCCGGCACGGTATCGCGGTGCGACCCGGTAGCGAAGATGATGCGCTTGCCGAGCGCGGCGATGCGGTCGGCGACCGGATAGACCTCGTCGCCGCCGAGATGCACGTCGAGCACCGCGGTGTCGAAGCCGTCGGGCCCCAGCGCCTCGACCGCGGCCCCCGCGGCGGCCACCGATTCAGCATTGCCGGCGACGACGCAGCCCAGCATCTCGAGCATGTCCTCGAGCACCAGGCCGATCAGCACCTCGTCTTCGACGATCAGCACGCGCTGCATTTCAGCCGTGAACTCCACCCGGTACCCCGCGACCATAGTCCCCGCCATACCGTTGGGTCGGTGCGGAATTGTACGCTTTCTAGCAAAGCCTCGCAGCAGGCTCAATCGGGACGCGCGGCGTTGCGTACCGCGGCGATCAGCGCCGCCCCGCTGAACGGCTTGGCGAGGAAGTCGAGGTGCTCGTCAGCGGTCGCGGAGCGGCGCGCCGGTTCGGCGTAGCCCGACATCAGCAGCACCGGCAGGCCGGGCCGGCGGGTGCGCGCATGGGCCGCCAACTGGCCGCCGTCCATGCCCGGCATCATGACGTCGGAAACCAGCACGTCGATGCGGGTCGCGGCATCGTCGATCAGCGGCAGCGCCGCCAGCGCATCGGCGGCGACAGTGACCGTAAAGCCGGCATTGGCGAGCGCGCGCTGCAGCACCATCCGCACCGCGCGTTCGTCCTCGACCAGCAGCACCGCGAGGTGGCGGTCGTCGGTGCCGGTCGGCACGGGCGGCGGCGCGGCAGCGGCGGAGGCCTCGCCCTCGGCGCGGGGGAAATACAGGCTGAACACCGTGCCGCCGCCGGCCTGAGGCGCGTTGAAGACGAAGCCGCCCGATTGCTTGACGATGCCGTAGACGGTCGACAGCCCGAGCCCGGTGCCCTGGCCGCTGCCCTTGGTGGTGAAGAATGGCTCGTAGATCTTGGCCCCGAGTTCGGTCGGGATGCCGGTGCCTGAATCGCAGACCGCGATCTCGACATAGTCGCCCGGTGCCATGACGGCGTGGCCGAGCGCCGGCACATCGGCGGCCGCAACGGCGCGGGTGGCGATGACCAGCCGGCCGCCGCCGGGCATCGCGTCGCGGCCGTTGACGGTGAGGTTGACGATGACCTGCTCGATCTGACCCGGATCGACGCGGATCGGGCCGACCGCCTCAAGCTCGAGCGCCAGCACGATGTCGTCACCCAGCAGCCGCCCGAGCAGCGGTGCCAGCGCGCGGATCGCGGTCCGCGGGTCGAGCAGCTGCAGCCGCAGCGTCTGCTGCCGCGCAAAGGCGAGCAGCTGCCGGACCAGCGTCGCGCCGCGCATCGCATTGACGCGCAGTTCCTCGAGGTCGGCATGGTCGGCGTCGCCGGGCACGTGGCGCGCCAGCATCTGTTCGACGAGGCCGAGGTCGGCGGTCAGGATGTTGTTGAAGTCGTGCGCGACGCCGCCCGCCAGCTGACCGATCGCCTGCATCCGCGTTACCTGCGCGACCTGGCGCTCCAGCCGCAACTGCTCGCCAATGTCGCGCACCGCGACCAGCAGCGCTGCCTCGATCCCGACCGGCGAGCGCGCCAGCGTCACCACCAGCGGCTCCTCGGGCCGCGACGCGGTCCGCACCCGCAGTTCGACCGGGACCTTGCCGGCATTGAGCGCGTCGTCGATGGCGCGGGCCAGCATCGCGCGGTCGTCCGGCACCGCGATTTCGTGGGGCAGCGGCGCGCCAATGGGGCAGGCATGACCGATGGTCCGCCGGAACGCCTCGTTGCTGCCGAGCAGCCGGGCCTGCTTGTCGAGCAGCGCCAGCCCGAGCGGCAGCACGCCGAGCAGCTCGGCCAGGCGCCAGTCGTCGCCGCCGACGGCGAAGGGCAGCGGATAATGGCCGGCGGACGGCGGCGTGGCACGGCTCCTGACGTTTTTCAGGGATACGGCATGACGCTGCAAAGGTTACACTTTCGTCAACCGCGTTCCCGCATGACGCGGGCCGCCTCGCGCTTCCAGTCGCGCGTCTTCTCGGTTTCGCGCTTGTCGTGGAGCTGTTTGCCCTTGGCCAGCGCCAGCTCGACCTTGGCGCGGCCCCGGTCGTTGAAATACACCGACAGCGGCACCAGCGTCATCCCCTGACGCGTCACCAGGCCGTGGAATTTCTCGATCTGGCGCTCGTGGAGCAGCAGTTTGCGCGGCCGCTTGGGCTCGTGGTTGAAGCGGTTGCCCTGCTTGTATTCGGGGATGGTGGCGTTCACCAGCCAGACCTGCCCGTCCTTTACCTCGGCATAGGATTCAGCGATCGACGCCTGGCCCGAACGCAGGCCCTTCACCTCGGTGCCGGCCAGCGCGATGCCGGCCTCGACCGTATCCTCGATATAGAATTCGTAACGCGCCCGCCGGTTCTCGGCGACGGTCTTGACCTTCAGGCCGGTCTCGCCCTTCGGACGGGGCATCAGCCGAGCCCCGCGTGCGCGAGCGCCGCGTCGACCGCGGCGCGGGCGGCGGGGCTGGCGCTGAGGAGCGGCAGGCGCAGCTCGTCGGCGATGCGTCCGGCCTTCGCCAGTGCGTATTTGGCCGGGCCGGGCGAGGCGTCGGCGAACATCGCGAGGTGGAGTGGCAACAGGCGCGCATCGAGATCCCGCGCCGCCGCGAAATCACCCGCCGCGCAGGCCGCCTGAAAGTCCGCGCAGAGGCGCGGCGCGACATTGGCGGTCACCGAGATGCAGCCGTGGCCGCCGCTCGCCATATACCCCAGCGCCAGCTCGTCGTTGCCCGACAGCTGGCAGAAATCCGGGCCGCACGCGGCGCGCTGCAGACCCACCCGCTCGAGCCGCCCGGAGGCGTCCTTGATGCCCGCGATATTGGGCAGCGTCGCGATCTCCGCGAGCGTTTCGGGCAGCAGGTCGGCGACGGTGCGGCCGGGAACGTTATAGACGATGATCGGCAGCAGGCTCGCCGCCGACAGCGCGGTATAATGCGCGATCAATCCGGCCTGCGACGGCTTGTTGTAATAGGGGCAGACGACCAGCGCGGCGTCGGCCCCCGATGTCGCGGCGCGCGCGAGGTGCTGGAGCGCGGTGGCGGTATCGTTCGAACCGCAGCCCGCGATCACCGGCACGCGGCCGCCTGCCGCTTCGACGCACAGGCGGATGACATGATGGTGCTCGTCGTGGGTCAGCGTTGCGGATTCACCGGTGGTTCCGCACGGCACCAGCGCGCTCGACCCCTCGGCGATCTGCCAGTCGACGAGTGCCGTAAACGCCGCGTCGTCGACCGCGCCGTTCCTGAACGGCGTCACCAGCGCCGGGATGGATCCTGAAAACATGCGAACCTTTGTCCTTGGCCCTGGCCGCACCGGCCCATAGACAGGCGCGCGGACGGGGGTTTGTAGTGTCGAGAGGTGTATGAAGGCAATTCCCGCGCTGATCTGTCTGGTTCTGGCGCTGCCCGCCGGGGCGGCCGTGCCGGAGGCGAGCCGCGCCTATTACACCGCGCGGCTGGCCGAGAACGCCAGCGGGCGGTTCACGACCCTGGCCCTGTCGCCGCTCGCCAGCATCCCCAGCGATCCGCTGCTCGATGCGGTCGTGCAGTGGGACCGGCTGCGGCGCGATAGCTACCGCGCCAGCTTCACCGAGCTCAGCGCGTTCATGCGCACCCATCGCGGCTGGCCGCAGGAGGTCGTGCTGCGTCGCCGCGCCGAAAAGGCGATCGATGTCGCGACGCCGTTTGCCGAGCGCACCGCCTATTTCAACGTGCTGCCGCCGGTCACCGCGGCAGCCAAGTTCCGTCTCGCCGAGACCCTGCTGGTGCAGCGCAAGCGGGACGAGGCGGTGGCGATGGCGCGCGATGCGTGGGACTCGGCCGGCCTCGATGCCGCCACCGAGGCCGAGCTGCTCGCCACCTTCGGCCCGCAGCTGACGCCCGCCGATCACCTGTCGCGTGCCGACCGGCTGTTGTGGAGCGGCCAGACCAGCGCTGCCGTGCGGCTGCTGCCCCGCCTGGCCCCCGACCGCGCCGCGTGGGTCGGGGCACGCGCGACGCTGCAGGGCGGCGGTGCCAACGCCGACCGCATGCTCGCCACCCTGCCCGCCAGCCTCGCCAGCGAACCCGGCATCACCTTCGACCGGGTCAACTGGCTACGCCGGAGCAACCGGCAGGCCGAAGCGCGTGCGATCATGGCCGCTACCAATTATCCGCCCGGCCTGATCGTCGAGCCGGAGGTGTGGCTGAAGCTGCGCGTCCAGATGGCGCGCGAGGCGATGCGCGAGGGCGATGCCGCCACCGCCTACCGGATCGCGGCCAATCACGCCGCCTTCCCGCTCGGGCGCGCGCTGGCGGAACGGTCGCTGGGCGAGCGCGCCGCGTTCATCGACGCCGAGTGGGTGGCGGGCTGGATCGCGCTGCGCCAGCTCAACCGTCCGTCCGACGCGCTCAGCCGCTTCGTCGGCGTGCGCGCCGCGGCGCTGACCCCGGTCAGCCAGGCGCGCGGCGATTACTGGTCGGGCCGCGCCGCCGAGGCCGCGGGTCTGAAGCCGGATGCAACGCGCTATTACGAGGCGGCGGCGCGCCACCCGGACTATTTCTACGGCCAGCTCGCCACCGAGCGGCTGGGCCGGCCGCTGGCGCTGACCCCGGCCGCGCCCCCGTTCATTGCCCAGCCGGCGCGCGCCAAGTTCGCCGCCGACGAGCTGGTCCGCGCCACCCAGGCGCTCGGCGATCTCGGTGACCGCAACCGGCAGACTTTGTTCATGCGCGCTCTGGTCGAGCGCAGCGACAACCCGGAGGCCGCGCAGCTGACTGCCGAGCTGTCGGGGACTATCCAGCGCCCCGACCTCGGCGTGCTGATGGGCAAGGCGGCGCGGTCGGACGGCGAGCTGACGCTGCTGCCGTTCGCCTACCCGCAGCTGACCCTGCCGCCGGAACTGTCAGGCACCTGGACCGCGGTCCACGCCGTGGCGCGGCAGGAAAGCCAGTTCGACCGCGCCGCGGTCAGCGCCGCCAACGCCAAGGGCCTGATGCAGCTGCTGCCGTCGACCGCGTCGGAGCAGGCGACCAAGCTCGGCCTGCGTTTCAGCGAGGCGCGGCTGACCGAGGACCCGGTCTATAACGTCACGCTCGGCGGCGCCTATTTCGAACGCATCCGCGCCAGCCTCGGCGGCAGCTGGGTGCTCGCGGCGGCGGCCTATAACGCCGGCCCCGGCAACGCCCGCAAGTTCGTCGCGCGCCAGGGCGATCCGCGCATTCCCGGCACCGATGTCGTCGACTGGATCGAGGCGATCCCGATCCTCGAGACGCGCACCTATGTCCAGCGCGTGCTGGAGAACGCCGTCATGTACGACCTGCTCCACCCGGCGACGGCACTCAGCCCGCCGGCGCGGCGGCTGTCCTGGTACCTGGGGAAATCGACGCCGGGCTAAAGGTTCAGCGACACGCCGAGCGCAGCTTCTGCCGTCGCGCGCAGTTCGGGGTCGACCGGGGGATAGCTGAGGTCGACATCCTCGCCCAGCACCGCGACCGCGGCCTCCATGGCGGCCAGCCGCGCCGCCTTCTTGTCGTCGGCGGCGATGATGTGCCACGGCGCGTCGTCGGTCGAGGTCTCGTCGAACATGTCCTCATAGGCCTTCAGGTAGTCGGCCCGCAGCGAGCGGTTGTGGTAGTCCTGCAGCCCGGTCTTCCAGCGCTTCCACGGCGTTTCCAGCCGCTCGCGCAGACGCCGGTCCTGCTCGGCCTGGGTGACGTGGAGGAAGATCTTGCAGATCCGCGTGCCCGCCGCCGCATGTTCGGCCTCGAAGGCGTTGATCACCGCATAGCCGGCCTTCCAATCCGGCTTAGGCGTCAGTTTGTCGACCCGCTCGACCAGCACGCGCCCGTACCAGGTGCGGTCGAACACCGCGATCTCGCGCGCCGCCGGCAGCCGCTGCCAGAAGCGCCACAGGAAATGATGGGCCAGCTCCTCCTTGGTCGGCGCGCCGATCGACCAGACGTTGGTGAAGCGCGGATCGAGCTCGGCGGTCAGCCGCTTGATCAGCCCGCCCTTGCCGCTGGCGTCCCAGCCCTCGACCGCGATGATGCCGCGCAGCCCCTGGACGATATAAGCTGCCTGGATCAGCGCCAGCGTGAACTGCAGCGCCTGCAATCTATCATCATATTCATGACCCGAAATCTCGGGCGCGGCTTCGAAGTTCTTCAGGCGGAGTTTGGACATCGGGCTAACCTAGCCGATCCCCGCCACGCCGCCTATTCGACCACGCGGATCGACAGCTCCTTGAGCTGCTTCGGCGTCGCCGGCGAGGGCGCGTTCATCATCAGGTCCTCGGCCTTCTGGGTCATCGGGAAGGTCACGACCTCGCGGATGTTGGGCTCGTCCGCCAGCAGCATGACGATGCGGTCGACGCCCGGTGCCGAGCCGCCGTGCGGCGGCGCGCCGAACTTGAAGGCGTTGATCATGCCGGCGAAGTCGCGGTCGACGTCGGCCTGGCTGTAGCCGGCGATCTCGAAGGCCTTGTACATGATCTCCGGCCGGTGGTTCCGGATCGCGCCGCTCGACAGCTCGATGCCGTTGCAGACGATGTCGTACTGGTAAGCGAGGATGGTCAGCGGGTCCTGCGTCTCCAGCGCCTCCAGTTCGCCCTGTGGCATGCTGAAGGGGTTGTGGCTGAAGTCGATCTTCTTCGCGTCCTCGTCATACTCGAACATAGGGAAATCGACGATCCAGCAGAACTTGTAGGTACCCTGCTCGATCAAATCGAGCTCGGTGCCGACCCGGGTGCGGGCCAAACCCGCCAGCTTGGCGGCGGTGGCGGCCGGGCCGGCGGCGAAGAACACGCCGTCGTCGGGGCCGAGGCCGAGCGCATCGCTCAGCTTCGCCATCCCCTCCGCACCGTGGTTGCTGGCGATCGGCCCGCCGAACTCGCCGCCCTTGCGGGTCGCATAGCCGAGGCCGGCAAAACCCTCGGACTGGGCCCAGGCGTTCATGTCGTCGAAGAACTTGCGGCTCTTCGACGTACCGCTGCCCGGCGCGGCAATGGCGCGCACGACGCCGCCCTCCGCCACGATCGAGGCGAAGCGCCCGAAACCGGAACCCGCGAAGTGCGTGCTCACGTCGGCGATCTCGATGGGGTTGCGAAGGTCCGGCTTGTCGTTGCCGTATTTCAGCATCGACTCCGCGTACGGGATACGCGGGAACGGCGGCTTGGTGACCGATTTCGGCCTGCCGTCGACGAAGCCAGTGAACTCCTCGAACACGCCCGCCAGAACCGGCTCGATGGCGGCGAACACGTCCTCCTGCGTGACGAAGCTCATCTCGAAGTCGAGCTGGTAGAACTCGCCGGGCGAGCGGTCGGCGCGGGCGTCCTCGTCGCGGAAGCACGGCGCGATCTGGAAATACCGATCGAAGCCGGCAACCATCAGCAGCTGCTTGAACATCTGCGGGGCCTGCGGCAGCGCATAGAACTTGCCCGGGTGGACGCGGCTGGGAACGAGGAAGTCGCGCGCGCCCTCAGGGCTGCTGGCGGTCAGGATCGGCGTCTGGAACTCGGTGAAGCCCTGCTCGATCATGCGGCGGCGCAGGCTGGCAATGACGCCGGAGCGCAGCAGGATGTTCTTGTGCAGCCGCTCGCGGCGCAGGTCGAGGAAGCGGTACTTCAGCCGGATGTCCTCCGGATACTCGGCCTCGCCCGCGACCGGCAGCGGCAGTTCGTTGGCGGCGGACTGGACGACGACGTCGGTCGCCTTCAGCTCGATCTCGCCAGTCGCCATCTTCGGGTTCACCGCGGCCGCGTCGCGCGCCACCACCGGGCCGGTGACGGTGACGACGCTCTCGACGCGCAGCCGGTCGAGCACCTCGAACGCCGGCGAGCCGACGTTGGTGACGACCTGGGTCAGGCCATAGTGGTCGCGCAGGTCGACGAACAGCACGCCGCCATGGTCACGCTTGCGGTGCACCCAGCCCGACAGGCGCGCCTCGCTGCCGGCATCGGCGGCGCGCAGGTCGGCGCAGGTGTGGGAGCGATAGGCGTGCATCGGGACCGATCTTTGCGGGGTCTGGGCAGGGTGCGGGTGACACACGCCGGGCTGGCTTTTGTCAAGTTTGCCACGGTTTCGTAACGGCTGCAGTGATAGCCTCTGTTGCCAAACAGGAGCCCGCCATGCCCTTCGTCACCGTCAGCGACGGCACCCGCATCTTCTACCAGGATGCGGGCATTGGTCCGACCGTCGTGTTCTCGCACGGCTGGCCGCTGACCGGCGACGACTGGGAGCGGCAGCTGGTGTTCCTGCAGCTCCACGGCTTCCGGACCATCGCGCACGACCGCCGTGGACATGGCCGGTCCGACGCGACCTTCGACCACAACGACATGGACACCTATTC
>JBBQWN010000050.1:0-13046 GCA_038210595.1 Sphingomonadales bacterium
CCTCAGCACGTCGGCGGCGCAATCGACGATGTTCGAGCCCGGGCCGTAGATGCCCGAGACGCCAGCCTCGCGCAGGAACTCATAGTCGCCCGCCGGGATGACGCCGCCGGCGAAGACCTTGATATCGCCGCGTCCGGCCTCGCGCAGGCGCTGGATCAGTTCCGGGATCAGGGTGCGGTGGCCCGCCGCGAGGCTTGAGCAGCCGATCGCGTCGACGCTGGCCTTCAGTGCCATCGCCAGCGTCTCGTCGGGCGTCTGGAACAGCGGCCCGGAGACCACGTCGAAACCGAGGTCGGCGAACCCCGAGGCGACGACGTTGGCGCCGCGGTCGTGGCCGTCCTGGCCCATCTTGGCGATCAGTATCTTTGGCTTGTGGCCGAGGCGCTGCTCGACCGCCATGATGCCGCCCTGCACCTGCTCCCACTTCGGGTCGCCCTTGTAGGCCTCGCCGTAAATGCCCTTCACCGGCACCGGCGTGGTGCCGTAGCGGCCGAACACGTCCTCCATCGCCAGGCTGATCTCGCCCAGCGTGGCGCGGGCGCGGGCGGCCGTCACCGCCAGTTCGAGCAGGTTGGCGGTGCCGCGCGCGCCGTCGCGCAGGGCATCGAGCGCGGCGGTGCAGGCGGCCTCGTCGCGGGCGGCGCGCAGGGTCTTCAGCCGCGCCACCTGATCCTCGCGGACCTGGACGTTGTCGACGTTGAGGATGTCGATCGCGGCTTCCTCGGCGAGCCGGTATTTGTTGACGCCGACGATGGTCGCCTCGCCGCGGTCGACGCGGGCCTGGCTGGCAGCCGCGGCCTCCTCGATCATCTGCTTGGGCCAGCCGGCGGCGATGGCGCGGGTCATGCCGCCCTCGCTTTCGACCCGCTCGACCAGCGCCCAGGCGGTCTCGGCGAGCTGGCTGGTCAGCGCCTCGGCATAGTAGGAGCCGCCGAGCGGATCGACGACGTTGGTGACGCCAGTTTCCTCGGCAAGGATCAGCTGGGTGTTGCGCGCCACCCGCGCGGCGAATTCCGACGGCAGCGCGATCGCCTCGTCGAGCGCATTGGTGTGCAGCGACTGGGTGCCGCCGAGCACGGCGGCCATCGCCTCGAAGGCGGTGCGGACGACGTTGTTGTACGGGTCCTGCTCGGTCAGCGAGACGCCGCTGGTCTGGCAATGGGTGCGGAGCATCTTCGACCGCTCCGACTGCGCGCCGAGCTGGGTCATCGCACGGTGCCACAACAGCCTCGCCGCGCGCAGCTTCGCGATCTCCATGAAAAAGTTCATGCCGATCGCGAAGAAGAAGCTCAGCCGCCCCGCGAACGCGTCGATGTCGAGGCCCTGGGCCTGCGCGGCGCGGACATAGTCCATGCCGTCGGCGATGGTGAAGGCAAGCTCCTGCACCTGCGTCGCGCCGGCTTCCTGCATGTGGTAGCCGCTGATCGAGATCGAGTTGAACTTCGGCATCTCGCGCATCGTGTAGCCGATGATGTCGGCGACGATCCGCATGCTCGGCTCGGGCGGATACACATAGGTGTTCCGGACCATGAACTCCTTCAGGATGTCATTCTGGATAGTGCCGTCGAGCTGCGCGCGGGGCACGCCCTGCTCCTCGCCGGCGACGATGAAGAACGCCAGGATCGGGATGACCGCGCCGTTCATGGTCATCGACACGCTCATCTTGTCGAGCGGGATGCCGTCGAACAGGATCTTCATGTCCTCGACGCTGTCGATGGCGACGCCCGCCTTGCCGACATCGCCGGTGACGCGCGGATGGTCGCTGTCATAGCCGCGGTGGGTGGCGAGATCGAAGGCGACGCTCAGGCCCTTTTGGCCGGCGGCGAGGTTGCGGCGGTAGAAGGCGTTGGAGGCGGCCGCGGTCGAGAAGCCCGCATATTGCCGGATCGTCCACGGCTTCCCCGTGTACATCGTCGCCCGCACGCCGCGGGTGAAGGGCGCGAGGCCGGGCAGGCCCGGGTCGAGGTCGGCGGTGTCCTCGGCCGTGTAGAGCGGCTTGACCGCGATGCCCTCGGGCGTCGTCCAGTCCTTCAGCGGACCCTTGGCCTCACGCTCGGCAAGGGCCTGCCAGTCGGCGAGAAGGGGAATGGACATGGCTGCGCTCCGTTCGCGGGAACGGATGACGCGGGAGCGGGGGCAACGTCAAGGGCGGAGGCTGGCCGACGGGCCGGTCCAGCGGCGGGCGGCCGCGTTCCCCGGCAGCAGCAGCCGCCGCGCGGCGGTGGTCAGCGGCCGCTCGACATAGCGGTGGATCAGCCAGCCCGTGACGGCCGCGAAGAGCAGGGTGATCAGGATGGTCAGGACCGCGACAACCGGCGTGGCGGGCAGGCGCGCGACCAGCAGCAGCATGGCCACTGTCAGAAAGGGGTGGCTGAGGTAGATCGCATAGCTGGCGTCGCCGAGACGCAGCAGTGTCCGGTTGCGCGTCGCCGTGCCGAGCCGCTCCAGACCGACGGCGCCGTACAGCACGATCGCGGCGGCGGGGCCGACCGTCCAGGCGGGGTTGACGCCCGGCCAGTGATGTTCACCGAACAACATCACCGGGGTCGCCGCGGCGATCCACGCGACCAGCAGCCAGCGCCGCCCGCGCGCCCAGGCAAAGCCGCGCTCCGCCGCCAGCGCGACGCCGATGCCGACGGCGAACAGCAGCAGATAGGGCGACGTGTAGAAGCGCGCGACGATGGCGGCGGGATCGACAAACGCCCCCGCGACGACCGCGCCGGCGAGCACCGCGACGATCAGGGCCAGCCCCCACCGGCCCGCCGCCAGCCCGGCCGTGAACAACAGGTAGAAGGCCATCTCGTAATTGAGGGTCCAGCCGACGAACAGCAGCGGCTGGGCGGTGATGCCGTTCTTCGAATAAGCGATAAACCCGAGCGACAGCAGCAGCTTCCCGATCTCCGGCCGGCTGTTGACGAACAGTTGCGGCGCGATCGCCGCGCCGATGAAGATGCCGAACGTGAACAACCAGTAGATCGGCACGATCCGCGCGACCCGCTGCGCCAGGAAGGTCGCCGGGGACGTCGGCACGCGCCGTGTCGTCAAGGTCATGATGAAGCCGGAGATGACGAAGAACAGCTCGACGCCGCCGGCGGGGGGCGGCACGCCGAGCGCCGTAAACGCCGGTTCGAGGTGCAGGCAGACGACGAACATCGCGGCCAATCCGCGCAACGCCTGGATATTATAAACGGTGGCGGGCCGGTCGGCGGTCATCTGCGGCGCGTTATGCGCGACCGGTGCGGGGCTCACAAGGCTCGGCCCGCCGCAACGCCGCTCGCCCAGGCCCATTGGAAATTATAGCCCCCCAGCCAGCCGGTGACGTCGACCGCCTCGCCGATGGCATAGAGGCCGGGCAGGTGGCGGGCGGCCATCGTCTGCGAGCTGAGCCCCGTGGTGGCGATGCCGCCGGCCGTGACCTCGGCCTTGGCGAAGCCTTCGCTGCCGTTAGGCTGGAAGCGCCACGACGACAGCCGCCGTGCGGCGTCGGCGAGCGCGCGGTCGGGAAGGTTGCCGAGGTCGCCGAGCAGGCCGAGCCGGCCGCCCAGCGCCTCCGCCAGCCGGTCCGGCAGGTGGGCGCCAAGCAGGCCGCGCATGTGCGCGCGGGGCCGCTCGCGCTTGGCCGCCAGCATCCAGCCGGCGGGCGCGCCGGGCAGGAAATCGATATCGATGGCCTCGCCGTGCCGCCAATAGCTCGACACCTGCAGGATCGCCGGGCCGGACAGGCCGCGGTGGGTGAACAGCGCCGCCTCGCGGAACGCCGCGCGACCGGTGCGCGCCTCGACCGGGCAGGCAACGCCGGACAGTTCGCGGAACAGCGCCTCGTCCTGGCCCAAGGTCAGCGGCACCAGCGCCGGTCGCGGCTCGACGACCTTGAGGCCGAACTGGCGGGCGAGGTCGTATGCGAAGCCGGTGGCGCCGAGCTTGGGGATCGCCGGCCCGCCGGTGGCGATGACCAGCGCGGGGGCAGTGGCGGCGCGCGCACTGAACCGGACGCGGAACTGCCCGTCCGCGTGGGCGACGTCGGTGATGCCCTGGCCCAGCGCGACCTCGGCGCCGTCGCACTCGTCGAGCAGCAGGCGGACGATCTGGCGCGCCGAGCCGTCGCAGAACAACTGCCCCAGCGTCTTTTCGTGCCAGGCGATGCCGTGGCGGTCGACCAGCGCGAGAAAATCCTGCGCTGTGTAGGAGGCGAGTGCCGACTTGCCGAAGTGCGGATTGGCGGACAGGTAACGGTCCGGCCCGGCACCGAGGTTGGTGAAGTTGCAGCGGCCGCCGCCGGAGATCAGGATCTTCTTACCCGGCTCATCGGCGTGATCGACGACCAGCACGCGCTTGCCCCGCTGCGCGGCGGTCGCCGCGCACATCAGGCCCGCGCCGCCGGCACCGAGCACGATCGCGTCATAGGGGGCGGGGACGGGCATTGCGGCGCGGTCATAGATGCGCGAACAGCCATCGGCAAAGGAGCCCGCCCGAAATGAAGACCCGCGCCGCCGTCGCCTTCGCCGCCAACCAGCCGCTGGAGATCGTCGAGGTCGACCTCGACGGGCCGCGCGCCGGCGAGGTGCTGGTCGAGATCATGGCGACCGGCATCTGCCACACCGACGCCTACACGCTGGAGGGCAAGGACAGCGAAGGGCTGTTCCCGTCGATCCTCGGCCACGAGGGCGCCGGCATCGTCCGCGAGGTCGGGCCGGGCGTCACGTCCGTGACGGTCGGCGACCACGTTATCCCGCTGTACACGCCCGAATGCCGCCAGTGTAAGTCGTGCCTCAGCCGGAAGACCAACCTGTGCACCCAGATCCGCGCGACGCAGGGCAAGGGCGTGATGCCCGACGGCACCTCGCGGTTCAGCTACAAGGGCCAGATGCTGCACCACTACATGGGCTGCTCGACCTTCTCGAACTTCACCGTGATGCCCGAGATCGCGGTGGCGAAGGTCCGCGCCGACGCGCCGTTCGACAAGATCTGCTACATCGGCTGCGGCGTCACCACCGGCGTCGGCGCGGCGATCTGGACCGCGGGCGTCAAGCCCGGCGACAATGTCGTGGTGTTCGGGCTGGGCGGCATCGGGCTGAACGTCGTGCAGGGCGCGCGGATGGCGGGCGCAGACATCATCGTCGGGGTCGACATCAACCCGGGCCGCGAGGCGATGGCGCGCCAGTTCGGCATCACGCACTTCGTCAACAGCCACGAGGTGGCGGACCTCGTGCCACACCTCGTCGGCCTGACCGACGGCGGCGCGGACTACAGCTTCGACTGCACCGGCAACACCGACGTGATGCGCCAGGCGCTGGAGTGCTGCCACCGCGGCTGGGGCAAGAGCGTCATTATCGGCGTCGCCGAAAGCGGCAAGGAGATCAGCACACGCCCGTTCCAGCTGGTCACCGGCCGCGTCTGGACCGGCAGCGCCTTCGGCGGCGCCCGCGGCCGCACCGACGTGCCGACGATCGTCGACTGGTACATGGACGGCAAGGTCAGCATCGACCCGCTGATCACCCACACCATGCCGCTGGACCGCATTAACGACGCCTTCGACCTGATGCACAGGGGCGAGAGCATCCGCAGCGTGGTGATCTTCTAGGGCGGCCGGACCGGAGGCGATCAATGACCTTGGGCGAACCGCACGCTTCCGACCAGGTGCTGGTCGACGCGCTGCTGGAGCCTGGCGAAACCTTGCTGCACGCGGCGCCGGCGGCCGCATCGATGCAACGTGCCGGCGTCGTTGCTCTCGCCTACTCAGTGCCGGTGTTCGCGATAAGCTGGTTTCCCCTGCGCATGGCAGTGTCGCATCTCGGAACGCCGCGGGGTGATGACCTGCCGCCGCTGCTCGTGTTCGCTGCCGTCGGCCTGCTGTTCGCCGCGATCGGGCTGCGACTGTTGTTCGAGCCGTGGCGGCGGCACCTGCTCTACCCGCATGTCGTCTATGCCCTGACCGACCGCCGTTTGCTCCAGATCGACCGGCGGAGCGGCCCCATCCACAGCTTCGGGCTCGGCGATATCTGGCAGATGAAGGTCTTCGCGCCGTTCGGCCGCATCAGGCTGTGGCGACGCGGGCTGGTGTCGGGGACAGGCAAGCGGGCCAAGTTTCGTGACTTCGACGGCGTCCCGGACCCGGCCGCGGTGGCGCAGGCAATCGCCGAACTGACCGGCGTGCCCGTCGGCATCGGCCAAGACGCAGTGGCCGCGAGTGTCGCGCAGATGTCGCCCGAACGCCGCGCCAGATTGCGCTGACGCCTACGCCGACTGTGCTGCCGTCCGCAGTTCGATGCGAAAGATCACGAACTCCGCCGGCCTGAGCGGTGCGATCCCGATCATCACGATCAGCCGCCCATTGTCGATGTCGTCCTGTGTCATCGTCGTCCGGTCGCAGAGTACATAAAACGCCTGTTCGGACTTTGCACCGACCAGGCCGCCCGCCCGCCAATGGGTATATAGGAAGACGGCGACAGCGTTGCGAACCGTTGACCACAGCGGCCCAACGTTCGGCTCGAACACCGTCCAGGCTAGTCCAGCCGTAAGCGAACAGATGAGCCAGTCGAGCTGGCGGCGCAGGTTGATGTACTTGTGCTCCGGATGGCTCGACAGGGTGCGGGCGCCCCACACCCGGTGGCCGCGGCCTTCGAACGACCGCAGGCAGTTGATGCCGAGCGGGTTGAGCACCTCCTGCTCGGCGGTGGTGATGTCGCGCTCGAAACCGCTCGCGCCGCGCACGACCTCGTTGGACGGAGGCTTCCAGACGCCGCGCTCGACGTCGGTGCGGGCGACGATGCCGGCGATATGCGGCGACGGCGGCTGCACGCCGGCGGGCGTCACCACCCACGGCCAGTAGAGCGCCGCGTGACTGGTATCGAGCCCGGCACGGAAGGCCCGGACGCCGGCCACGTCGAGGCCCGGCGGCGGGTCGATGACGGCGAAGCGGCGGTGCGTCTCGGCATGTGCGATCAGCGCCGGGGCGACATGCGGAGCGGTCAGGCCGGGCGCGGCGACGATATCGGCATCGGTCAGGCTGGCGAGCGCGGCGCTGAGACCCGCGGCGTCGTCGGTGGCGGCGTGGGCAACGAACAGGCGCTTGCCGCCCTCCTCGAAGAAGGCGCGCGCCGCGTCCCACTGGAAATGCTGCTGCTCGAACGCCGCGGTGTCGGCGAACGGGCCGGAGACCGCCGGCCCGGCGGTGTCGGCGCGCACGAAGCCCGCGGTTCCGGTCGGCACGCCGTCGATGGGCTTCGCGCGGAAGCTGGTCTCCTCGACGAAGACCCCCGGATGCAGGAACTCGGCCATGGCGCCAGCATCCGCCGCTGGCGGGGGCGGTGCAAGCGCGATATTGGGCCGGGGCCACCGGGAGACGCCGATGCTGACACTCTACCATTCGCCGCAGTCGCGCTCGTCGCGGATCATCTGGCTGCTCGAGGAACTGGGCGTCGACTGCGAGATCCGCGAGGTCGACATCGTCCGTGGCATGACCAACACCGGCGCGCCCGACCCGGCCAATCCGCATCCCTTCAAGCAGGTGCCGGCGCTGCTCGATGGCGGCGTGCTGATCACCGAATCGGTGGCGATCGCGCTCTACCTGCTGGAGAAGTTTCCGGACGCTGGACTGGCGCCGCCGGCCGGGCACCTCGACCGCGGCCCGTTCCTGAGCTGGCTGGTCTGGTATGCGGCCGAGATGGAGCCGGCGATGTTTTACTTCTTCGCCGACGAACTGGGGACGCCGTACAAATCGAAGGCGCTCGGCAACGTGCAGCGGCGCATCCTCGACGCGCTTGCCGGCGGGCCGTTCCTGACCGGCGAAAACTTCACCGCGGTCGACTTGTTCGTCGGAAGCGCGCTGCAATGGATGCGGCGGATGCTGCCCGAAGACCCGCAGGTCGATGCCTATGTCGAGCGTGTCACCACCCGCCCGGCGCTGGCCCGGGCGCAAGCGAAGGACGGCACGCTTTGACCATCGAGACTCTCTCCACCGCGAAATGTTTCGGCGGCACCCAGGGGACGTACCGCATCGACAGCGCGGCCACGGGCACGCCGATGCGCTTCGCGGTGTTCGTGCCGCCGCAGGAGGGGCCGCGGCCGGTGCTGTGGTTCCTGGCGGGCCTGACCTGCACCGAGGATAATTTCACCCAGAAGGCGGGCGCGCAGCGGGTGGCGGCCGAACTGGGCCTGATCCTCGTCGCGCCCGATACGAGCCCGCGTGGCGAAGGCGTGCCCGACGATGCGGCGGCGGCGTACGACTTCGGCCTGGGTGCCGGCTTCTACCTCAACGCCACCGAGGAACCCTGGGCGGACAACTACCGGATGTATTCGCACATCGTCGAGGAGCTGCCCGGCGTGATCGCCGCGAACTTTCCCGCCGACATGGAGCTTCAGGGCATCAGCGGCCATTCGATGGGCGGGCACGGCGCGCTGACCATCGGGCTGCGAAATCCGGAGCGGTTCCGCAGCGTCTCGGCGTTCGCGCCGATCGTCGCGCCGAGCCAGGTGCCGTGGGGCCGCAAGGCGCTGGGCAATTATCTCGGGGCCGACGAGGCGACGTGGCGGCGGCACGATGCGGTGGCGCTGATCGAGGATGGCGCGCGGCTGCCCGAGCTGCTGGTCGAGCAGGGCGACGCCGATCCGTGGCTGGCCGAGCAGCTGCGCCCCGAGCTGCTGGCAGCGGCGTGCGCGGCGGCGGGCATCCCGCTGACGCTGCGGTGGCAGGCGGGTTATGAACATGGTTACTATTTCGTCCAAAGCTTCATCGCGGACCATCTGCGGTGGCATGCCAGCCGGCTGGGAGTGAGCACATGATCGACCGCAGTATCGACCCGACGGCGGACCAGGTGCGGGCGCTCCGCGATGCCCCGGACGAGGGGCCGATCGTGATGCTCAACCTGTTGAAATTCAGGGCGGAAGCGGCGTACGACGCGGGCAGCGGCCAGGCGCCCTGCACCGGCGTCGAGGCCTATCAGCGTTACCAGCACGTGTTCACCGTAACCGTCGGCGCGACCAGCCAGGCGCAGGTGCTGTACGACGGCCCGGTCGAGCGGATCATGATCGGCGTGGTGGGTAACGACGCCGCCGAATGGGACAAGGTCCTGGTCGTGCGCTACCCGTCGAAGGCGCACTTCCTGGCGATGATGGCGAACGAGCAGTACCGCAGCGAGGGCCTGCCGCACCGCTATGCCGGGCTGGAGCGCACCGTCCTGCTGCAGTGCCGGGGCTGAACTAGACGACGTCGATCCGCACCGGCAGCCGCGTATAGCCGTGGACGAAGCTCTGCGGCACGTATTCGGGCGTGCCGGTGACGCGCACCCGCCACGCCCTCGCCGCCATTTCCTCGAACAGGATCTGCAGCTGCAGCTCGGCCAGCCGCGCGCCGACGCAGCG
Organism: Sphingomonadales bacterium; assembly: GCA_038210595.1. GTDB lineage: Bacteria > Pseudomonadota > Alphaproteobacteria > Sphingomonadales > Sphingomonadaceae > Glacieibacterium. The sequence goes on from JBBQWN010000050.1 coordinate 9,361, forward strand.
ATGGATGCCGAAGCCGAAGGCAAGGTGACGGCGCGCGTTGGACCGCGTCACGTCGAGCCGCTCGGCATCGGGAAACACGCTCTCGTCGCGGTTGCCGGCCATGTACCAGAGGATGACCTTGTCGCCCTTCTTGACGGGCGTGCCGGCGATCTCAGTATCCTGGTTGGCGGTGCGGCGCATGTGTGCGAGCGGGGTCTGCCAGCGGATGATTTCGGGCACCGCGCCGGGGATCAGCGACGGGTCGGCCAGCAGCTTGTCCCACTGGTCGGGATATTGGTCGAAGGCGTGGATGGCGCCCGACATCGAGTTGCGGGTCGTGTCGTTGCCGCCGACGACGAGCAGGATGAGGTTGCCGGTCCGCTCCTTGAACTCCATGTCGCCCATCGCGTCCGAATGCGCCATCATCGACACCAGATCGCCCGACGGCGGCAGCGCTTTGCGTTCCGCGAACAGCCGGTCGAAGTAGTTGGTCATGTCGATCAGGTGCTGGTGGCGGATCTGGCTGCGGGCCGGGTCGACCGCGGCCTCGATGTCGCCGCCCCAGTCCGACCACAGGGTCAGCAGCCGCCGGTCGGCCCAGGGAAAGTCGAACAGGATCGCCAGCATCTGGGTGGTCAGCTCGATCGACACGGTGTCGACCCAGTCGAAGTCCTCCCCGACCGGCAGCGTGTCGAGCAGCTCGCGGGTCCGCTTCCGGATCGCCTCCCCCATCCGCACGATCTCGCCGGGGCCGAAGGCGGGCGCGACGACGCGGCGCTGGCCGGTGTGCTTGGGGCGGTCCATCGCGATGAACTGGGGCAGGTTCATGTCGCCAAGCAGGTCGGCGATGGTGATGCCGCCATAGTCGTGGCTCGACGAGAAGATCTCGGGATGGGCCTCGACCGCCATGATGTCGGCGTGGCGCGTCACCGACCAATAGGGGCCGAAGACGCTGTCGGCGCAATGATGCACCGGGGCCTCGGCGAGCAGACGCTGGAACGGCGCGCGCCAGGCGTCGTCGCGCCAGATTTCCATGCGGCTGATGTCGAGCGATGCCAGATCGTCGGTCTTGAGCTGGGTGGCCATGGTCGAACTCCCCGGTCGCGCGTGTTCGCGTCGTAACGGGGAGGCTATGCCCGATCCGCGGCGTTGGCCAGCGCGTCGTCGGGTGGCCCCCCGTCCAGCACCGTGGCGACGAGCGCGGCATAGCGGTCGGCACTGACCCCGTAGGCAAGCGCGCGGTCGCCGGGCCGCACCGGATCGGGGCCGGTCTGGGCCAGCAGGGCGGCGGCAAACGCCCCGGCGTCGCCGCCATCGGCGAGCACGCCGTAGCGGCCGTCGGCCAGCACAGTCACCGCATCGCCCGCCTGCCGCGACACGACCACCGGCGCGCCGACCGCCAGCGCCTCGAGCAGCGCCATCGACGACCCCTCCCAGCGGGACGGCAGCGCGAAGACGGTGGCGCGCGCCAGCCAGGCGAAGACATTGTCGGTCTCGCCCGCCAGCAGGAAGTCGTCGCCCAGCCCGGCGGCGGCGGCGCGGGCGGTGAGGCGGGCCTGTTCCTCCGGCGTGCCGCTGCCGAGCAGGATCAGGCGCAGCCGCCGGGCGGCGCGCGCCAGGCCGACCGCATCGATCAGCAGGTCGAAGTTCTTCTGGGGCCGCAGGCGGCCGATCGCGAGCACCACCGGGACTTCGCCGCCGAGCCACGAATGCGGCGCGGGTGCCGCCGCCAGCCGCAGCGCGTCGTCACGGTCGACGCCATTGGCGATCTCGACGGCGCGGCCGTCGGCGAGCGCACGGGCGAACACCGGCAGGCCGGCCTGCGCCGCGCCGACCAGCGCGATCGCCGCCGCGTCGGCGACCAGCGCCGCCATCCAGCGTTCCCGCAACGCGCTGCGCAGCCCGTCGCCGCGCGCCACGGCGTTGCTGATCCGGTAGATGCGGCGCGGTGCCGCCATGCCCCGCGTCGCGGCATAGACGGTCGGGTGACCGAGGTTGCCGGCCGACAGCAGCACCGCGGGCCGCGCCGCGCGCAGCCAGCGCCGCAGGGCGAGTATCGCCGCCGGGCGCGACAGTCGGCCGCCGCCCGCCGCCAGCGTGACCAGCGCGAACTCTTCAGTCGCAGCCGATTCGGCAAACAGGCCGTCGCTGCTGCCCGCGATCAGCGTGACGCGGTGGTCGCGCGCCAGCCGCCTGGCATAGACCAGCGCATTGCGGACGACCCCGCTCGACCGCAGATCGTGGACGTAGAGGGCGACATGGGCCAAGCGGCGATAACCTGCGCGGTGTGCGGATTGACGGTCCTAGCAGCCAAGCCGGCTGCGCGTCATGCGGCAACGGCATGGCAGGCGGCGCTCGATCGCCGGTTGCGCACGGCCACGCTTTGGCTGAAAAGGCGCGCAACTCGCCGATAAGGGAAACTTCGCATGGCGTCTCCGCCGCGGCCAATGTCGCCGCACCTGTCGATCTGGAAGTGGCGGGTGCACATGACGGTGAGCATCCTGCACCGCGCCACCGGCACCGCGCTGGCGACCGGCGCCGTGGTGCTGTTCCTGTGGTGGCTGATCGCCGCCGCGACCGGGCCGGAGGCCTATAGCGTGTTCCTGAAGGTCGCGACCGGCTGGTTCGGCATGCTCGTCGGCTTCGGCCTGACCTGGGTCTTCTTTCAGCACATGATGTCGGGCATCCGCCACCTGGTGATGGACACCGGCGCGGCGCTGGAGCTGCAATCGTCGAAGGCGTTCGCCACCGCAACCCTGATCGGCTCGGTGCTGCTGACGCTGCTGACGTGGATCGTCATCTACCTGACGAAGGGGCTTTGAGCATGGGACGCGCCACCGAGATCGGCCGGGTTCGCGGCCTAGGCTCGGCCAAGTCGGGCACCGGGCACTGGTGGCAGCAGCGGGTGACCGCGGCGGGAAACCTGATCCTGGTGCTGTGGTTCATCGCCTCGCTGGTCCGCCTGCCGAGCCTAGACTACGCCACGGTCGTGCTGTGGCTGCGGCAACCGGTCGCTGCGGTGCCGCTCCTGCTGCTCATCGCCACGGTTTTCTGGCATTTCCGGCTGGGCCTGCAGGTGTTCATCGAGGATTATCTGCACAATGAAGGGTCTAAGTTGCTCGCCATCCTCGCGCTGAATTTCTATGCCGCCGCCGGCGCGGCCGTGGCGGCCTTCTGCGTCCTCAAGATCGCACTCGGAGCCGCCTGATGGCCGACGCCTACAAGATCATCGACCATGTCTACGACGCCGTCGTCGTCGGGGCCGGGGGTTCCGGGCTCAGGGCGGCGATGGGCATCGCCGAGACGGGCCTCAAGACCGCCTGCATCACCAAGGTGTTCCCGACCCGCAGCCACACGGTCGCGGCGCAGGGCGGCATCGCCGCCTCGCTCGGCAACATGGGGCCGGACCACTGGACCTGGCACATGTACGACACCGTCAAGGGCTCCGACTGGCTCGGCGACCAGGACGCGATCGAATATCTGTGCCGCGAAGCCCCCAAGGCAGTGTACGAACTCGAACACTTCGGCGTGCCGTTCAGCCGGACCGAGGAAGGCAAGATCTACCAACGCGCGTTCGGCGGCATGACGCAGGACATGGGCAACGGGCCGCCCGCGCAGCGGACGTGCGCGGCAGCCGACCGCACCGGCCACGCGATGCTTCACGCGCTGTACCAGCAGAGCCTCAAGCACGACACCGACTTCTACAT
>JBBQWN010000051.1:0-12236 GCA_038210595.1 Sphingomonadales bacterium
TCGCCTTTGACGACGGTGACTTCGCGCTTCAGCCCTTCGAGCTCGCGCACCGGCGAATCGTTCTTGAGCACGATGGTCTTGGGTGACAGCTCGGCTTCGAGCGCTTCCAGCAGCACCGGCGTCAGCGCATCCATGCCGGCGCTGTTGACCTGGACCACCAGCGCGTCGCCGAAGCGATCGACGATCACGCTCGGCAGGCCGTCGGCCTCGGCATGGATCAGCCGGTAGTAGGGCACGCCGATCAGCTTGTCGCGCAAGGCGACCGACTGGGCGATGCGCCGGCCGAGGAACAGCGCGTCGATGTTCGCTTCGGGGTTGGACGTCAGCATGCGCGCCGCGATCAGCGAATGCGGATTGAACGGGGCCACGCCGATCGCCTGGCCGCCCGGCGCGCGCATGACGACCAGCGACCCGGCCGGCAGGGCCTTGGTCTCGGCATCCATCAGGATTTCGTTGGAGAAGGCCCAGGGGTGGCCCGAGCGCACGCGGCGATCCTCGCCGGCCTTGAGCAGCACGCTGGGAAATTTATTGGTCACGCTTACGTCTCCTTCGGCGCCCTTAGTCGCCTCTAGCGACGCCGTCGCGCCGCGGATCGGCGCCCCCTCCCCAACCATCCCCCTCGCGGTGGATGGCCGTCAGGCCGCCTTCATGCCGGCGGACTTGTACTTCATGGCCCAGCTCGCGCAAGCGCCCTGCCTGGGCGGGTAAATCGCCCTTTTCCTCCAGTTCGGTCGGCCCGTTCATGTTGAGGATGCGGGGCAGATCGAGCGCGGCCTGTGCGGAAAGGTTCCAGTCCAGCATGCCAATCAGCGCGTGCAGGGTGTCCCCGATGATGCGCTGGCCGCCGGCCGAGCCCACCGACAGGACCAGGCTGCCGTCCTTGTTCAGGACGAAGGTCGGCGACATCGACGAGCGCGGCCGCTTGCCTGGCTCGGCCCGGTTGGCGACCGGCTGGCCGTCGCGCACCGCCACGGCCGAAAAGTCCGTGAGTTCGTTGTTCAGGATGAAGCCACCCACCATCATCAACGACCCGAAAGGCGATTCGATGGTCGTGGTGAAGCTGACGGCATTGCCCTGCTTGTCGACGATCGTCATGTGGCTGGTGCCATGCTCGACATAGCCCGGCGGCACGGTGCCCTGCGGGCCCATGCTCTTGTCCGTCGAGATGAGCGCGCGGCGCTGGGCGATATAGGCTGGCGCCAGCAGCTTGGCGACGGGCACCGGCGTGAACGCTGGATCGTCGATGTAGTGCGCGCGATCGGCAAAGATCAGCCGGCTGGTCTCGGCGATGAGATGAAGCGCGCGCAGGTCGTTGGGCTGGTCGTGCGAGAGCTCGAACGGTTCGAGGATCGCCAGCGCCTGCAGGATGGCGAGTCCGCCCGACGACGGTGGGCCCATGCCGCAGATCGTCCAGACACGATACGGCCCACACAGCGCTTCGCGCTTGATCGGCTGGTAGGCCGCGAGATCGGCCAGAGACAAGGTGCCGGGCCGAACGTGCTCGCGCACGCGCTTCACCATCTCCTCGGCGATCGGACCTTCGCGCAGGACGCTGCCGCCCTTGTCGGCGAGGATCTGCATCGTGTCGGCGAGGGCTGCATTGACGACAGAGTCGTCCTGCTTCTTGGGCGAGCCGTCGGCATTGTAGTAGGTCGTGCGCGCCGAAGGCTCGTCGCGGAACGGTTTTATCAGCTCGAGCCATGCGGCCAATCGCGAGGAGACGGGATAGCCATTGCGTGCTGCCGCGATCGACGTTGCGAACAGACTGTTCCAGGCGAGCTTGCCGTGTTCCTTGTGCGCGAGTTCGAGCACGGGGATGGCACCTGGAACACCGACCGACATGCCCGACGCGACGGCCTGACGAAACGGCAGCGGTTGGCCGTCGGCACCGAGGAACATCGTGGGCGTGGCACCAGCAGGTGCGGCTTCACGGCCGTCATAGGCGGTGATCGCGTGCGTGGCGCCGTCGTAATAGAGCAGGAAGCCGCCGCCGCCGACGCCGGACGCCTGCGGCTCGACGACGCCCAGCATCATCTGCACGGCAACGGCAGCATCGATCGCAGAACCGCCGCGTGCCAGCACTTCGAGACCGGCCTGGACCGCCAGCGGATGGGCGGCGGCCACCATCTGCCGTGGCTCGGCATGCGCGCCCTCGACGCCACCGATCAGCAGCGCGAAAGCGAGAACGGCGCGCAGGCGCCTCACGCGCGGCGGGCCACGATGAACATGCGGCGGAACGGAAACAGCGTGATGCCGTCGGCGCGCGTCGGATAGGCCTTGGCGATCATGCCGGCATAGCACTCGTAGAAGGCCTTGCCTTCGGTCTCGTCGAGCGCTTCGAGGAACGGCCGCAAGCCGGTGCTCGACGTGTACTGCGCCACCGGGTCCCTGCCGGTCAGCACCTGCTGGTAGATCGATTCCCAGATGTCGAGATCGGCGCAGAGCGGCTTCAGCCTGTCGTAGTACTGCGCGGGTTCTTCGACGCGAATGACACTGCCCACGTTCTTGAGCTTGTCACGCCATGGTCCCGCTTCCGCTGCCGTGCGCATCAGCGCGTGCGACGGCGCTTCGAGATTGCGCGGCATCTGGATCGCAAGCTGGCCACCGGACGGCAGCAGCTTCAGCAGGTCGGGGAACATGTCGATGTGGCCCGGCAGCCACTGATAGGCCGCGTTACTGTAGAGGATCGCGGGCGGCGTGGCGGGCTTGAAGTGCGCGAGGTCGCCCTTGGCGAAAGTCACCCTCTTGTCGACCGTCTGACTGCGCGCCTTGGTGAGCATGTCCTCGGAAGAGTCTATGCCGATGACGGCGCTCTCCGGAAAGCGCTCGGCCAGGATGCGCGCGATGTTGCCGGCGCCGCAGCCGAGATCATAGATCGCATGGCCCGGACGCTCGGCGTTGGCGGGATCGAGGCGGGCCATCAGGTCGAGGGCCGGCCGCATGCGGGCATCGGCGAATTTCAGGTAGAGGTTGGCATCCCATTTCGTAGACGCTTCAGCCACGGCTCACTTCTCCTCGAACGCCGCATCGACCGGCACGCGGTAGCCCTGGGCGATCTTGTTGCCCTTCTGCGCCGCCAGCACCACCGCCATGAACTCCTCGTGCATCTCGTCGCTCAGGCCCTTCTTGGCGGCCATCGCGGTGTGCGAGGCGATGCAATAGTCGCACCCGTTGGCGATCGATACAGCGAGATAAATTAACTCCTTGGTGAGCGGATCGAGCTTGCCCGGTCCCATGGCAAGCTTCAGCTCGTCGGCAAAACGCTCCATCACGTCGGGATGGCGGGCGAGCGCCTTCCAGACGTTGTTGATCTCGTCCGGCTTGATGCTACGGCCGCGTGCGAGGGTATCGACGACGGCTTTGGCGCGAGGCGCCATGTCCTTGTATTCGACCAGTTTGGCCATGGCTGCCTCCTCTGTATGTGCCTTATGCGCCCCTAGTACATGTGCTGGCCGCCGTTGATCGACAAGGTCGAGCCGGTGATGAAACCGGCGTCGTCGGCGATCAGGAACAGCACGCCACGCGCAATCTCGTCGGCCTTGCCCAGCCGCCCGACCGGGATCTTGGCCACGATCTTTTCGAGCACGTTGGCCGGCACCGCCGAGACCATGTCGGTATCGGTATAGCCCGGCGCGATGGCGTTCACGGTGATGCCCTTGGACGCGCCTTCCTGGGCCAGCGCCTTGGTGAAGCCGTGGATGCCCGACTTGGCCGCGGCGTAGTTCACCTGGCCGTACTGGCCGCCCTGGCCGTTGATCGAGCCGATGTTGCCGATGCGGCCGAAGCCGCGCGTGTTCATGCCGTCCCACACTGCTTTCGACATGTTGAAGCAGGAGCCGAGATTGGTGTCGATCACCTGGTCCCACATGTCGCGCGTCAGCCGGCGCATGGTCGAATCGCGGGTGATGCCGGCGTTGTTGACGACGATGTCGACCGGGCCAAGCTCAGCCTCCACCTTGGCGACGCCGTCGAGGCAGGCCTGGTGGTCGCCGACGTCCCACTTGTACGCCTTGACGCCGCAGCGGCCGGTGAAGGCCGCAGCCTTGGTATCGTCACCGCCGTAATTGGCCGCGACGGTGACGCCCATCTCGCAAAGGGCAAGGCTGATCGCCTCACCGATGCCGCGCGTGCCGCCCGTGACGATTGCTACCCGTGCCATGCCAGTCTCCCAAGGTTCGTTTCTTTTCGGCGAACCTTATTGCGGGGTTACCCACCCGGCAAGTTCACGCGCCAGTAAAGCCTTCAACATGCTCAGCCCCGGCGGCGAGGCGTTGAGGCACGGCAGGTAGGCGAACCGTTCGCCGCCATGCTCCATGAAGATCTCGCGGCCCTCGCGGTCGATCTCGTCGAGGGTTTCGAGATTGTCGGCGGAGAAGCCGGGCGAGACGACGGCGATGCGCTTGATGCCCTCCTCCGGCAGCCGGGTCAGCGTCGCGTCGGTATAGGGCTTCAGCCATTCGGCGCGGCCGAGGCGGGATTGGAAGCTGATGCGCAGCGGTATGCTGAGCCGCTCGCCGAGCAGGCGTGCGGTCTTCTGGCACTGGCAGTGATAGGGGTCGCCACGCTCAAGGGTGCGCTTGGGCATGCCGTGGAACGACGCCACTACCAATTCGGGCGTGAAGTCGAGCGCGGCGATGCCCGCCTCAACCGACGCCACCAGCGCGTCGATATAGTCCGGCGCATCGTGATAGGGCGGCAAGGTGCGCAAAGCCGGCTGCCAGCGCCAGCCCGCAACGGTTTCATGGACCAGCTGCGCCACGGTGCCGGTCGTCGCGCTGGAATATTGCGGATAGAGCGGCGCGATCAAGATACGCTCGCAGCCCTGGTCGCGCAGCCGCGCCAGCGCGGTCGGCAGGTCGGGCTTGCCGTAGCGCATCGCCCAGTCGACGATCACGCCCGGAAACGCCGCCGCCATCGCCGCAGCCTGCTCGGCGGTGATCGTCGCCAGCGGTGAACCCCCTTCACCCCAGATCCGCGCATAATTGGCGGCGGTGAATTTCGGCCGGGTGCGCAGCACGAAGCCGTGCAACAGCGGCAGCCAGAGCACCGGCGGCAGCTCGACGACGCGGCGGTCGGACAGGAACTCGGCGAGATAGCGGCGCACCGAGCCGACATCCGGCGCGTCGGGGGTGCCGAGGTTGACCAGCAGCAGCCCGACCCGGCCGAAGGCAACCGGGGGGTGATCGACGGGGAGTGCGGTCACGCCAGCGCGAGCGGCAGGTCGCGCAGCCGCTTGCCGGTGGCGGCGAAGATCGCATTGGCGACCGCGGGCGCGATCGGCGGCGTGCCCGGCTCGCCCGCCCCGCCCAGTGGCGCGGTCGACGGCAGGATGATCGTCTCGATCGCCGGCGCCTCGGCCAAACTCAGCAGCGGATAGGTGTCGAAATTTCCCTGCTCGGCGCGGCCGTCCTTGAAATTGACCTGACCCTTCAGCGCCGCTGTCAGCCCGTATAGGATGCCGCTCTCCATCTGCGCGCGGACGATACCCGGATTGACCACGGGCCCGCAGTCGATGGCGCACCAGACGTTGGTGACGCGGATGTCGGTGCCGTCGATGTGGACCTCGGCGACCTGCGCGACGATGCTGCCGAAGCTTTCGACCAGCGCCATGCCGCGGCCCGCGCCCGGACCGTCGGCACCGAGCGGCCCGCTGGCGGTCAGCACGGCCTCGACAACGCGGGCGTGGCGCGGGCTGTCCTTCAGCATCGCCAGCCGGAAGGCGCCCGGATCGGCGCCTGCCGCATGGGCCAGCTCATCGACGAAACTCTCGACGAAGAATCCCGAGAAACTATGCCCGACCGAGCGCCAGAACCCCAGCGGTACCGGCAGGTCGACCAGCACGTGTTCGGCGGCAAAGCCCGGCAGATCGTACGGCAGCGCCTGCGTGCCATCGACGCCAGCGGCATTGGCCTTGGGCTTGCCGCCCAGCGCGGGCATGTTGCGGTTCATGAACGAGGTCGCGACATCGGGCACCGCGACCCGGCTGCGCCACGCCGCGACGCGCTTGCCGGCATCGAGCACGCCCTGCATTCGCGCCGCCGCCGCCGGACGGAAGCGGTCCTGCGCCATGTCCTCCTCGCGGCTCCAGATCAGCTGGACCGGCGCACCCACGGCGCGGGCGATCAGCGCCGCCTGGACGCTGGCGTCGCTCTCCGCCTTGCGCCCGAAACCGCCGCCGAGCAGCGTCGGATGAACGGTGACCGCGCTCTCGTCGATGCCGAGCGCCTTCGCCACCGCCCACAGCGTCAGCGTGATCGACTGGGTCGGCGCCCAGATTTCGGCGCGGCCGTTGGCGACGCGGGCAGTCGCGTTCATCGGCTCCAGGCAGGCGTGCGCGAGAAAGGGCACGCTATAATCGGCAGTGACCACGCCCTTGCCGGCGAGCCCGGACACGTCGCCGTGGCTGGCGACCTCGGTCCCCTGCCGCGCCAGGCCGCCGCGCAGCTCCGCCTCCATCCACGGGCCGGGCGATTTCTCCGCCCCGGCGAACGCCGCGACGACCTGATCGAGCCCGGTCTTGGCCGCCCACCAGCCATCGGCAACGACCGCCACCCAGGTTGGCCCCTTGACCATCGCGACACCCGCCGGTGCGGTCGCTGAGATAAGCTTCGGATCGCCCGCCGGCCCCGACCGCACGGCGGCATAGCGCATCCCCGGCAGCCGCACGTCGAGGCCGAAGCGCGCCGTGCCGTCGACCTTGCCTGGAATGTCGAGCCGGGGCGCGCTTTTGCCCATCAGCGTGCGGGTCGCGGCAGGGCGCAGTTCGGGTGACGACGGCGCGTCCTCCGCCGCCGCCTTGCCGGCCAGTTCGGCAAAGCGCGCAGAGCGCGCCTGATAGGTGATGAAGCCCTTGGCCGCCCGGCAATCGCGCCAGTCGCAGTCCCATTCGCGCGCGGCCGCCCGCTGCAGCATCTCGCGCGCTGCTGCACCTGCCAGTCGCACCGTGTCGTGGAACCCGCGGATCGAGGTGCTGCCGCCGGTCATCTGCACGTCGAAGCGCTCGACCAGCTCGCGCATCGCCCAGCCGCCGATGCCCTGCAACGCCGCGGGCATCCCCGCGACCGCGTCCAGCGTCATGCCCTTGTTGGCGTAGACCGGATGCAGCGGGGCCGGCTCAACGGCGATGGTGTTCCAGTCGGCGCCCAGTTCGTCGGCAAGAATCTGCGGCAGGCTGGTATAGACGCCCTGCCCCATCTCGGCCTGCGGCACCGCCACCGTCACCCGCCCGTCGGTGCCGATCTTGACCCAGCCATTGATGACCGTCTCGTCGCTCGCCGCCGCCCAGTTCAGCGCGCGATGTCGCGGCCAGACCGCATAGCCGACGACAAGGCCAACGGCCGCGCCGCCGCCGATCAGGAACCGCCGCCGGTTGACGCGGCGCGGCTGTGACAAAGGTTCGGGATCGGAGCGGGCCATGGTCGGTTCCCTAGCTAGCGCGCGGCTGCGGGCTTGTCGAAGGCCGCCTGTGTCGCGCTTGGCTTTTCAGCTTGGGCGCGTCTAATGGACCTGATGTCCGGACCACCTGCCGACCCGTTTTCGAACGACCCCGCGCTAGGCGCGGGAGAGGGATTACAGCACTTTACAGAGTCTACCTTTGTCGAATCGCCGGACGCGGGCCGGGACTTCCGGCTGATGGCGGATCACCTGCCGACCCTATGCTGGATGGCCAACCCCGACGGCTACATCTTTTGGTATAACCGCCGCTGGTTCGAGTACACCGGCGCGACACCCGCCGAAATGGAAGGCTGGGGATGGCGTTCGGTGCACGATCCCGAGCTGCTTCCCGCGGTCATGGCCAAATGGGCAGGCTCGCTGGAGCGCGGCGAGCCGTTCGAGATGACCTTTCCGCTGCGGTGCCGCGACGGCAGCTTCCGGCCGTTTCTGTCGCGGGTCCAACCCGTCCGCGACGCGGCCGGCAAGGTGACGCGCTGGTACGGCATCAACATCGACGTCAGCGGCGAGGCGGCGCTTGAAACGCGCCTGAGCGAGTCGGAAGCGGCGCTGCGGGCCTTCTTCGAGACCTCCGGCCTGTTCACCGCGATCTTCGATCTGGACGACGACGACATCGTCTTCGTGCTCGCCAACAGGCGGATGGCGCGGTTCTGGGGCGGTGACGGCATCGCCGGGCGGTCGGCGCGCGAGTTGTCGGGCGGCCGCCTGCCGCGCACCATGCTGCCGACGATGAAGGCCGCCGCCGCGGCCGGCAAGACCACGCATCTTGAGTATCCGTTCCGCGCCGCCGACGGCAGTGAGCGCTGGTTCGCCGCGACGCTGATGCCAATGCCGCCCGGCCCCTCCGGCAAGCCGCGGCTGTCGATTGCCAGCCTCGACATCACGGCGCGCAAGACGGCCGAGGCCGCGCTGGCGCAGGCGCTCGAAGCCAAGGACATGCTGCTCCACGAGGTCAATCACCGCGTGAAGAACAGCCTGCAGCTGGTCACCGCGCTGCTGTCGCTTCAGGCCGCGCAGGCGGCGGATGCGACGCTGCGGGGCAGCCTGCTGGAGGCACGGGGCCGGGTCGCGGTCGTCGCCTCGATGCACCAGCGCCTGTATTCGACCAGCGCGCACGACCGCGTCGACCTCGTCGCCTATCTGCGCGAGCTGGCGGCCGAGAATGTCGCAGCGCACGGGGCCGAGGGCCTGATCGAACTCGACTTCACCGCCGACGACGAGCTGGTCCTCGAACTCAGCCAGGCGGTACCGCTGGCTCTGATCGTTGGCGAATTGCTGACCAACGCCTTCAAATACGCCTTCCCGGACGGCGGCAAGGGCACGGTTTGCGTCACGCTGCACCGCCACGGCGAGCGCGTCGAGGTGGCGGTCGCCGACGACGGCATCGGCCTTCCCGAAGGCTTTTCGATCGAACGCGGCAGCTCGCTGGGCATGAAGATCGTCCGCTCACTCGGTCGCCAAATCGGGGCGAGCGTTACCGTCGAGGACGGTGCGAAGGGCGCGCGCTTCGTGATTGCGTTGACGGCGAAGGAGTAGGCGTCGCGGCGAAGCTGTGCCGTCGGACGGCACCGGGCGCAGCTGGCACTGCGCCCGGCCGCGCTCAGGCTGCGAACTGGTTCATGGTATTGTGCGCGCCGCCGGCCTTCAGCGCCGCCTCACCCGCGAAATACTCCTTGTGGTCGTCGCCGAGGTCGGAGCCGCTCATGTTCTGGTGCTTCACGCAGGCGATGCCCTGCCGGATCTCGGCGCGCTGGACGTTCTTGACATAGCCGAGCATTCCAGCGTCGCCGAAATACTCCTTGGCGAGGTTGTCGGTCGACAGCGCGGCAGTGTGGTAGGTCGGCAGCGTGATCAGGTGGTGGAAGATGCCGGCGCGCTTGGCGGCATCCGACTGGAAGGTGCGGATGCGCTCGTCGGCTTCCGCGCCCAGCTCGGTCGCATCATAGTCGACGCTCATCAGCCGCGCACGGTCATAGGCCGAAACGTCCTTGCCCGCCGCAACCCAGGCGTCGAACACCTGCTGGCGGAAGTTCAGCGTCCAGTTGAACGAAGGCGAGTTGTTGTAGACCAGCTTGGCGTTCGGGATGACCTCGCGGATGCGGTCGACCATGCCGGCGATCTGCTCGATGTGCGGCTTTTCGGTCTCGATCCACAGCAGGTCGGCACCGTTCTGCAGCGACACGATGCTGTCGAGCACGCAGCGGTCCTCGCCGCTGCCGGCGCGAAACTGGTACAGGTTCGACGGCAGCCGCTTGGGCCGCAGCATCTTGCCGTCGCGGTTGATGATGACATCGCCGTTGCGCGCCGTCGCCTGGTCGATCTCCTCGCAGTCAAGGAAGCTGTTGTACTGGTCGCCGATGTCCCCCGGCTCCTTGGAGACCGCGATCTGCTTGGTCAGGCCGGCGCCGAGCGAGTCGGTGCGGGTGACGATGATCCCGTCCTCGACGCCGAGCTCCAGGAAGGCGTAGCGGCAGGCGCGGACCTTCGCCAGAAAGTCCTCGTGCGGCACCGTGACCTTGCCGTCCTGATGGCCGCACTGCTTCTCGTCGCTGACCTGGTTCTCGATCTGCAGCGCGCAGGCGCCCGCCTCGATCATCTTGCGGGCGAGCAGATAAGTCGCCTCCGCATTGCCGAAGCCGGCGTCGATGTCGGCGATCACCGGCACGACATGCGTCTGGTAGTTCTCGACCGCGTTGAGCAGCCGCTTCATCTCGATCTCGTTGCCGGCGGCGCGCGCGGCGTCGATGTCGCGGAACATGCCGCCGAGCTCGCGGGCATCGGCCTGGCGCAGGAAGGTGTAGAGCTCCTCGATCAGCGCAGGCACCGAGGTCTTCTCGTGCATCGACTGGTCGGGCAGCGGGCCGAAGTCGGAACGCAGCGCGGCGACCATCCAGCCCGAGAGATAGAGATAGCGGCCCTGGGTCGACCCGAAGTGCTTCTTGATCGAGATCAGCTTCTGCTGCCCGATAAAGCCATGCCAGCATCCCAGCGACTGGGTGTAGTTGGCCGGGTCGGCATCATAGGCAGCCATGTCGGCGCGCATGATCTTGGCGGTATAGCGGGCGATATCGAGGCCGGTCTGGAAGCGGTTCTGCAGCCGCATCCGCGCGACCGCCTCCGGGCTGATGCCGTCCCAGGTGCCGGACTTCGCCGAAACGAGTTCGCCGATGGCGGTAATGTGATCCTGATATGACATGGGACGAATCCTTTGACCGGTTCTTTACAATGATGCGGCGGGGGGCTGTTTAGCCTCTCCCGCCGATCCTCCCCCCTAACCAGTGATGCGGCTTTGCGCCGGGCGCCGTGACGGGTCAATTGCCTCGCTTGTCGAATTCGTGTCGAGGTGTGTAGATGCATCCAGCGGGAGTTGTCACTTTGTCTAGGATTTTGACACGATGAGCGAGCGCAAGCTGTTCGCCGGGGCGCGCCTGCGACGGCTTCGCCTGGCGCAGGGGGTGACGCAGACCCGCATGGCTGCCGATCTCGGCGTCTCGGTCAGCTACCTCAACCTGATCGAGCGCAACCAGCGGCCACTGACGGCAGCCTTCCTGCTCAAGCTGGCCGCGACCTATAATCTCGACCTGCGCCAGCTGACCGGCGAAGACGGCGACGCGCTGGCCAGCGAACTGGAACGGGTCTTCGCCGAGCCGGTGCTGGCCGGCATCGACGTGTCGCGGGCCGAGCTGGCCGAGGTCGCCGTCGCCTCCCCGGGCGTGGCGCAGGCGCTGCTCCGCCTGCACGCCGCGCACGGCGGCGGCAGCGCGCCCGACGAGCCCGGCGAGATCGACGCGGTCACCGAATTCCTGCTCGACCGCCGCAACCACTTCGCCGACCTCGACGCCGCGTGTGAGGCGCTGGCCGACGAACTCCGCCTCGCCTCGGGCGATGTCGCCGCCGCCATCGCCGACCGGCTGCGCACCCGCCACGGCCTGGGGGTGCGCATCCTGCCGGCGGGTGTCATGCCCGACCTGCTCCGCCGCCTCGACCTTCACGCGCGCCAGCTGCAGCTGTCGGAGATGCTCGATGCCGCGAGCCGGACTTTTGCGGTCGCCGGACAGCTCGCGCTGAACGAGCTTCGCCCGCAGATCGACGCGGTGCTGGCCGCGGCCGCCCTGCCCGCGTCGGCCCAGAGGCTCGCGGTGCAGACGTTGGTCAACTACGCGGCCGCTGCGATCATGATGCCCTATGGCCGTTTCCACGCCGCCTGCGAGGCGACCGGCTATGACATCGAGTTGCTGCAGGCGCGCTTCGGCGCCGGGTTCGAGCAGGTCGCGCACCGCCTGACCTCGCTGCAGCGGCCGGGCCTGCGCGGGGTGCCGTTCTTCATGCTGCGGACCGACCGGGCCGGCAACATCTCGAAGCGCTTCTCGGGCTCGCGCTCGACGCTGGCGGCGCGCGGCGGCGGCTGCCCGCTCTGGACGCTGCACGCCGCCTTCGACCGGCCCGGCGTCATCGTCCGCCAGGTCGTCGAGACCGAGGACGGCGCTGCCTATCTGACCATCACCCGCACAGTCCGGACTTACGGTATGCCCTACGGACAGGCGCGGCCTGAGTTCGCCTGCCTGGTCGGCTGCGAGGTCGCCCATGCCCGGCCGCTGGTCTATGCGGCGGGGCTCGATCTCGATAGTGGCCCGGCGACGCCGATCGGACTGGGTTGCGCATCGTGCCGCCGCGCGGCATGTCGCCAGCGCAGCCTGCCGCCGCGCGGGTCCAGGCTGGTCGTCGACGAACGTACGCGCGGCATCACACCGTTCCGATTCGCTTCATCCGGAGACTGAGCATGG
>JBBQWN010000052.1:0-11684 GCA_038210595.1 Sphingomonadales bacterium
GCTGGCGACCGCGATGGCGTCGGCCAAGGCGATCGGCAAGGTCGCCGTCGTGGCGGGCGTCTGCCACGGCTTCATCGGCAACCGCATGCTGTCGGGCCGCCAGGCGCAGGCGATGGCGCTGATCGTCGAGGGCGCGATGCCCGAGCAGGTCGACCGCGTCCTTTATGACTTCGGCTGGCCGATGGGGCCGTTCCAGATGTCCGACCTCGCCGGCCTCGACATCGGCTGGTCGGCGGAGACGTCGAAGGGCGTCACCATCCGCGACCGCCTGTGCGAGGCGGGCCTGCGCGGCCAGAAGAACGGCAAGGGCTTTTACGACTATGACGCCCAGCGCAACCGCGTGCCGTCGCCCGTCGCCAACCAGATCATCCTCGCCTATGCCGCCGAGCGCGGGGTCAACCGGCGCGAGATCGGCGACGAGGAGATCCTCGAGCGCTGCCTCTACCCGATGGTCAACGAGGGCGCGAAGATCCTCGCCGAGGGCATGGCCCAGCGCGCCAGCGACATCGATATCGTCTGGATCAACGGCTATGGCTGGCCGGTCTATCGCGGCGGCCCGATGTTCTGGGCGGACTCGGTCGGCCTGCCCAAGGTCGTCGAGCGGCTGGAGCATTATGGCTACGAGGTCGCGCAGCTGCTGAAGCGCCTGGCGGCCGACGGCAAGTCGTTCACGGGCCAGTTCTGAGCGCCACCGGCAAGCAGATGGGCCTCGGCCTCGCCACCGCATTGGTGGCGGGGAACATGATCGGCTCGGGCATCTACCTGCTGCCGCTGACGACCGCGAGCATCGGCTCGATGACCATCCTGTCGTGGGTGGTGGTGGCGGCGGGCGCATTGCTGCTGGCACTGGTGTTCGCGCGCGTCGCGGTGCTGCGGCTGACGCCCGGCTTCACGCTCGCCGACACGGTGCGGGCCGAGTTCGGTCCGTTCGCGGCGTACGTGTGGAGCATGGTCTACTGGCTGTCGGCCACGGTCGGCTGCATCGCGGTCGCGCTCGCCGCGGTCGGCTATCTGGCGTGGTTCGTGCCGGGGCTGGCGGAGCCGGGCTGGACGCTGGTCGGCACCGTCGCGGCGCTGTGGCTGATGACCGGGGCCAATCTGCTCGGCGCGCGTACGGTCGGCCGGATCGAGGCAGTGACGCTGCTGATCGGGCTGGTGCCGGTGCTGCTTGTCGCAGTGGCCGGCTGGTGGTGGTTCTCCGCCGACACGTTCAGCGCCTCATGGAACGTCAGCGGGCAGCCGATGGCGAGCGCGCTGCCGGCGTCGCTGGTGCTGGTGTTCTGGGCGTTCACCGGCTTCGAGAGCGCGGCGATGGCGAGCGCGGTGGTCGCCGACCCGAAGCGCAACGTGCCGATCGCCACCGTCGCCGGCGTGGCGATCGCCGCGGTCATCTACATCGCCGCCTGCACCGCGCTCAGCGGCATCACCCCGGCGCTCGAGATGGCGAAGCAGACCGCGCCGTTCGCGGCCGCCGTGGCGCGCGCCGTCGGCGGCATCGCGGGCGGGCTGGTCGCGGCGTGCGCGCTGATCAAGGCGACCGGTACGCTCGGCGGCTGGCTGCTCGTCGCCGCCGAGACCGGGCGCGCCGGGGCGCACGCCGGGCTGTTCCCGCGCGCGCTCTACAACGAGTTCGGTCGCCCCCCGAAGCGCGCGCTGCTGATCGTCGCGGTGGCGCTCAGCCTCCTCACCGCCGCCACCGCCGCCCCAACCATCGGCGGGCAGTTCGCGACGATCATCAACGTCTCGACGCTGTTCTGCCTGTTCGCCTATCTCGGCATCTGCTGCGTGCTGGCAAGGATCGGGAGCGCGCGCGACCGCTGGCTGGGGGCGGCGATGTTCGTGTTCACCGCGGGCGTGTGCGCGGCGAGCGAGCCGAAGCTGCTCGGGGTCAGCGTGCTGGCGGTGGTGGTGGGGGCGCTGCCGTGGGTGGTGCTCAGGCGGCAGGGGGCGGTGACGGTGTAAAGCTTCCCCCTCAGCCCACGTGAGCCGCTTCGGCGAACGTAGAGTGGGGAGGGTCGGGGTGGGGGCAGGCCACGGACTCAGATGCCGAACCAGCTCGCGAGCGTCCCCGCGACATTGTAATTCGGGTCGACGATTTCCGCATTTGACAGCCGGAACACCCGGTAGCCCTGCCCCTCGAACCACCGGTCGCGCGCCGCATCGTAATCGACCGCTACGTCGTGCGATCGCCCGTCGGCCTCGACGATGAGGCGCGCCCGGTGCGAGGCGAAGTCCGCGATGTACCGCGACCCGAACGGTACCTGCCGCCGGAAGTGCAACCCATCGAACGGCGGCGCGCGCAGCACCCGCCACAGCGCCCGCTCGGGCGGCGTCGCCTCGCGCCGCAGCGTTTGTGCCCTGCCAATCAGCGTCGCGTCGCGCACGGACACCCCCACCCCGTCCCTCCCCACTCTACCGGGCTGCGCCCGGTGGGGGGAGGGGGCAGACCTTAAACCCGCCGCCCCCTGAAATCCTTCACGATCTCCCGCGCCGCATTATGCCCTGGCGCACCCGTCACCCCGCCCCCCGGGTGGGTGCCGCTGCCGCACATGTAGAGGCCCTTGAGCGGCCCGCGGTAATCGCCGTGGCCCAACATGGGCCGGGCGCTGAACAGCTGGTCCAGCGTCAGGCGGCCGTGGAAGATGTCGCCTGCGACCAAGCCGAACTTGCGCTCCAAATCCAAAGGCGAGTGGATCTGGCGGTGGAGGACGCTGGCCTTGAAGCCGGGGGCCCATTTGTCGAGGGCTCCGATCATGTGGTCGGCGACGGCCTCGCGCTCGTCGTCCCAGCTGCGGCCGTCCGGCAGCACCGGCGCGACCTGTTGGCAGAACAGGCTGGCGACGTGGCAGCCGGGCGGCGCCAGGCTGTCGTCGTAGAGGCTCTGGATCAGCATCTCGACGATCGGCTCGCGCGCGACGCCCAAAGTCTTCGCGTCGAGCCAGGCGCGCTCCATGTAATCGAGCGTCGGGCCGATGATGATGCCGGCGCGCAGGTGGTCGCCGCCGTCGTCGGGCGCGCAGGTGAACTTCGGCAGCTCCGACAGCGCGACGTTCATGCGGAACACGCCCGAGCCGGAGCGGTAGCCGGCGATGCGGCGACTGAACTCCGGCGGCAGCACGGCGGGGTCGATCAGCTGCTGATAAAGCAGCTGCGGGTGGACGTTCGACACCACCGCCTTGGCGCGGATCGTCGAACCGCCGGTGGTCACCACGCCGACCGCGCGCCCCTTCTCGACGATCACCTCCGCGACGCCGTCGCCGACCCGCACGTCGACACCCGCCGCGACCGCGCTGCGGCAGATCGCATCCGAGATCGCACCCATGCCGCCCATGGCGACGCCCCACACGCCCTTGACGCCGTTGACCTCGCCGAAGACGTGGTGGAGCAGGACGTAGGCGCTGCCCGGCTGGTAGGGCGAGGCGTAGTTGCCGACGATGCCGTCGAAGCCGAAGATCGCCTTGATCGGCGCGCTCTCGAACCAGCCGTCGAGGTAATCGCCCGCCGACTTGGCGAACAGCTCGAGCAGAGTCCGCCGCTCCTCCATGTCGAGCTTGCGCATCCGGTTGCCGAGCCGCGCTCCGGCCAGGATTTCGGGCAAGGCCTCGCGCCATGAGCCGTCGGTGACGTTGGGCGGCGTCTCCAGCACCAGGTCGCGCATCACCTCGGCGACGCTGGCGAGCTGCGCCTCATAAGCGTCGAGGCGGTCGGCGTCCTTCTGGCTGAACTTGGCGACTTCCTTGTGGGTGCGCCCCTCGCCGGTGGTCAACGAGCCGCCGTCCTCGGTCGGCAGGAAATTGGCGACCGGGCGGTGCTTGATGACGAGGCCGTGCTTTGCCAGGTCGAGGTCGGCGATGACCTTCTTGTTGAGCAGCGACACGGTGTAGCTGGCGGACGAGTTGCGGAAGCCCGGCGCGAACTCCTCGGTCACGGCCGCGCCACCGACGATGTCGCGGCGTTCGATGACGACGGTCTTGAGCCCCGCCTTGGCCAGATAGGCGGCGCAGGTCAGGCCGTTGTGGCCGCCGCCGATGACGACGACGTCGGTGCTCGTGCTTGGCATCGGAAATCTCCCGCCGCGGGCTTAACCAAGGCGTCAGCGACTGTCCACCAGCGTACGGAAGTGTAAAATTTACCGACAGTTAAGTGTTAACGTTTTGAGGCAACGGAGGCATGGAGATCATCTATCTCATTGTATTTGCGTAGTCGACGCACCCGAAACAGATTAATAAAGCTGGCACGATATTTGCTTGTTTGATGGTGGATGCGGCGGGCCGCCCGTATCCGGGGGCACGCGCATGGGTGCGCTGGTTCGTTCTGCGTCCCATGAGCTTCAGGAGTTTCGAATGCGTCTTTCCCACTTTGCGATCGCGCTCGCCGCGACCGCCGGCCTTGCCGTCAGCGCCCAGGCCGCCACGAACCTCGTCGTCAACGGCGGCTTCGAGCTGAGCACCAACGGCCCGAATTTCGAGTTCGACCGCGATACGCAGTTCCCTGGCTGGACCTCGAACGGCTATAATTTCGGCTTCGCGCCGGGTACCGCCGACACCGTCGGCTCGACCACCAGCCAGTACGGCAACCTGCAGCTGTGGGGCACCAACAACGGCGGTACGGACACCATCACGGAGAGTTCGTTCGGCGGGAACTTCATCGGCGCCGACGGCGCTTTCCAAGTTGCGCCGATCCAGCAGACGCTGACCGGCCTCGTCGTCGGCAGCCGCTACGCGGTCGAGTTCGACTGGGCGGCGGCGCAGCAGTTCGGCTTCAACGGTGCGACCACGGAGCAGTGGCTGGTCAGCCTCGGCGGCCAGACCATCGCCACGTCGGTCTATTCCAACCCCAACCACGGTTTTTCGGGCTGGATGCGTGAGCGCTTCGTGTTCACCTTCGACGGTGCCAACAACGTGCTGTCGTTCCTCGCCGTCGGCACGCCCGAAGGCCTGCCGCCGTTCTCGCTGCTCGACGGAGTCAGCGCCGCCGCGGTGCCGGAGCCGGCGACCTGGGCGATGATGGTTGGCGGTTTCGGCCTGGTTGGCTTTGCCGCCCGCCGCCGCCGCGGCAACAGCGTCGCTGCCTAAACCGTAGCTGAGCGTCTAAGGTGCCGGGCGGGGGCGGACTCCCCGTCCGGCATCGTCGTAACTGGAGGTCTGCCCCGTGCCTGCCGTGTCGCAGTTCGCCTTCGAGGTGTTCCGTCTCACCGTGTGGCTGGCGCTGCTGATCGCGGTGTTCGTGCCGCTGGAGCGGCTGTTCGCCTTGCGGGGCGCGAAACTGTGGCGGCCCCAGGCGGCGACCGATCTCGGCTATTATTTTCTTTCGAGCTTCGTGCCGGCGCTCTTGCTGGGTTTGCCGATGGCGGCGGTGGCCCGGGCAGTTCATGCCGTGGTGCCCGCCGATTTCTATGAACAGGTGGCGGCGCTGCCGCTTTGGCTGCGCATCGTCGCGGCACTCGTGGTTGGCGAGATCGGCTTCTACTGGGGCCACCGGCTGACCCATGCGCTGCCGTGGCTATGGCGTTTCCACGCCGTGCATCATTCGGCCGAGCACATGGATTTCCTGGTCAACACCCGCGCCCATCCCGTCGACATCGTGTTCACCCGGCTGTGCGGGCTGATCCCGCTTTATGTGCTGGGCCTGACGGGCGGTGGCGGCGGTGCCACGGTCGGCCCGCTGGTCATCGTCATCGGCACGTTCTGGGGCTTTTTCATCCACGCCAACCTGCGCTGGCGGCTGGGGCCGCTCGAGTGGGTAGTGGCAACGCCCGCCTTCCACCACTGGCACCATACGCGCCGCGACCACGTCGACCGCAATTTCGCGTCGATGCTGCCGGTGCTCGACCGGCTGTTCGGGACCCACCACCTGCCGAGCGCGTGGCCGGCCGACTATGGCACCGACACCGGTGTCGGCGGCCACCTCGGCGAACAGTTGATCCGGCCGTTCAGCCGCCTCGATACAGCGCCGGGAACAGTTGCTTCAGCGCCGCCACCTTCGGCAGGTCGTTGACGACAATATACGGATAGTCGGGGTTCTGCCGCAGGAAATCCTGGTGATAGGCTTCCGCCGGGTAGAACGGCTTGCCGGTCTCGATCGTCGTCACCACCGGACGGCTGTAGAGCGGCTTCAGCTGCGCGATATAGGCCTTCGCCACGCGCACCTGCTCCGGCGTCTGCGCGAAGATCGTGCCGCGATACTGGCTGCCGGTGTCCGGGCCCTGGCGGTTCAGCTGGGTCGGGTCCGTTGCCACCGAGAAATAGACCCGCAGCAGCTGGCCAAAGCTGACCTTCGAGGGGTCGTAGGTGATCCGCACCGCCTCGGCATGGCCGGTCATGCCGGACCCGACGATCTCGTAATGGGCAGTGGCCGCGTTGCCGCCGGCATAGCCAGACACGACGTTGCGGACGCCGGCGACATGCTCGAACACGCCCTCCAGGCCCCAGAAGCACCCGCCCGCCAGGACAGCGACCGCGGTGCCGGGCCGAGGCGCTTCGTCGGCGGCGGCGACGGGCATGACGCGCACCGCTTCCGCCGACACCGCAGGCTGGAGGAAGGACAGCGCGGCGACCCCGGCGACGCCGAAGCTGACAAGTGCAGTGACAGTCTTGCTCATGACGATCCTCAAGCCTTGGTGGGGACGAAGCGCATCGCGACGCCGTTCATGCAATAGCGTTTGCCGGTCGGTGGCGGACCATCATCGAACACATGGCCAAGATGCCCCCCGCAGCGGCGGCAGTGGACTTCGACCCGCTCCATCATGAAGGCGTGGTCGGTCGAAGTCCGGACCGCACCCTTGATCGGTGCCCAATAGCTGGGCCATCCGGTGTGGCTATCGAACTTGGTCGAACTTGCGAACAGCGGCAGCGCACAGCCGCCGCAAACGAAAGTGCCGGGACGGTGCTCGTCGTTAAGCGGCGAGGTGAACGGGCGTTCGGTGCCGGCCTCGCGCAGCACGTAATAGGCCTCGGGCGACAGCCGCGCCTTCCACTGTGCCGGGGTCAGCGTGACTTCGAAACGCGCCGGCGCCGGCGCGGCGCGTCCGAGCTGCGCGACGAACGGCACGGCGGCGGCAATGGTGCCAAAGCGCAAGGCGGCGCGGCGGGTG
Source organism: Sphingomonadales bacterium (assembly GCA_038210595.1). Taxonomy (GTDB): domain Bacteria; phylum Pseudomonadota; class Alphaproteobacteria; order Sphingomonadales; family Sphingomonadaceae; genus Glacieibacterium. The sequence goes on from JBBQWN010000052.1 coordinate 7,094, forward strand.
ATGACTTTGATCATGGAAACAGATACGTGGCCGCATCCGCCATGGTTACAAGGCTCAGCCGCCCATCAGCTGCTGCGCCATCGGTGCGACTTCGTGTACACCTTCCCAGATCATCTTGCCGGCGACGAAGACGATCATCGCGAAACCGATCCAGGCGATCCACTTGTAGCGCTCGATGATGCGCGCGATGCCGTTCGCCGCCAGGCCCATCAGCGCCACCGACAGGATCAGCCCGACGACCATGATGCCGGGGTGCTCGCGCGCCGCGCCGGCGACCGCCAGCACGTTGTCGAGGCTCATCGACAGGTCGGCGAAGGCAACCTGCACCGCCGCCGCACGGAAACTCCGCGGCTGCGCCAGATGCGCGGTATTCTCCTCGTGCGGCGGCTGGCGCAGTTCGCGCCACATCTTGAACGCCACCCAGCACAGCAGCAGCCCGCCCGCCAGCACCAGCCCGACGATGGTCAGCAGCCAGGTCGCCAGCAGCGCAAACGCGATCCGCATGATGAACGCCGCGCCGATACCGACCAGGATGACCTTGTTGCGGTCCTTCGGCGGCAGGCCGGCGGCCAGCGCGCCGACGACGATGGCATTGTCGCCCGCCAGCACGATGTCGATCAGCACGACCTGCCCGAACACGGCGAGCGCTTCGGGGGTCAGCATCGCGGCGAAATCCATGACGGGTGCGTAGCGGCAGCCCCGGCGAGCGGCAAGCCTTCAGACGGCGCGGCCGACCCCCGCAGTGCCGCCGTCAGGCGGCACGCCCCACCCAGTGCAGCGCCGCCCCGTGCGCCTTCAGCCAGCCGCGTTGCGGCGCGGGATCGCCGCCGTTGAGCTCGGCGGCGAGCGCCCAGAAGGCGCGGCCGTGGTTGGGGTGGAGCAGATGCGCGACCTCGTGCGCGACGACGCTGTGCCGCACGCGCGGCGGCGCCAGGATCAGCCGCCAGCTGTAGGCGATGCGCGCGGTCGAGGCGCAGCTGCCCCAGCGCGCCGCCGGATCGCCGACGCGCACGGTCGCGGTCCGACCCAGCGCCGCCGCCAGCGCCGCCGTCGCCGGGGCGAGGTCGGCGAGCGCCTGCGCCTTCAGCCAGCGCGTCACCCGGCCGGGCAACGCCGCCGGATCGCCGCCGACCAGCAGCCGGTCGCCGTCGCGGGTTATGCTGCGCCCCGGTCCCCCGCCCAGGGTCAGCGTGCCGCCGTCGAACGGGATGACCGCGCCGGGCGCGAACGGCAGCGGCTGCGGCCAGCGCGCCACCTGCGCCGCGATCCAGCCGCGGTTGGCCGTGATCAGCGCCGCACCCTCCGACAGCCGGGCCCGCGGCGACAGGGTCAGCCGCAGCGTGCCGCGCACCGCGTCGGCGCGCAGCGTCAGCCGCCGGGCGCGCGCGTCACGGCGCACCTCGACCTCGACCCGCCGTCCGGCGACGTCCAGCGGCGGCAGGAAGCGCGGTTCGCCGCGGACCACCTTGGGGGCGATCCGGAACAGCATCTACAGCGGCGTCTCGATGATGTGGTTCTCCAGCGGGCCGGCATCGTCCTCGCTGATCGTCCAGCCGCGCACCGACGCGCCGGCGCGGTGCACCGCCTCGCGGTCGCCCGACACCAGGTGATGCCATTCGGGCAGCCCCTGGCCGCGATGGACGCGCAGATAGGCGCAGCTCGACGGCAGCCAGTCGAGCGTCTCCAGCTTCTGCGGGGTCAGGCGGACGCATTCCGGGACATGGGCGCGGCGGTTGCGATAGTCCGAGCACAGGCCAGTCGTGCGGTTGAGCAGCCGGCACGCGACATTGGTCGGCAGCAGCTCGCCGGTGTCCTCGTCCTCGAGCTTGTGGATGCAGCATTTGCCGCAGCCGTCGCACAGGCTCTCCCATTGCTCGCGGGTCATGGCGCGCAGCGGCACCCGCTCCCAGAACGGCCTATCGGACATAGGTTTTCAGTTCGGTGGTGATTTCGGCGGCGGTGGCGGCGTGGCCGGTGAAGGCGATCGGCTTGCCATCGGGGCCCATCAGATAGGTGATCGCCATATGGTCCATCAGATAGTCCGCCGCCCCCGCCGGACCAGCGCGGCGGGCATAGATCCGGTAGGCCTTCATCGCCGCATCGACCTGCGGCCGGGTGCCGGTCAGCGCGATCAGGCGCGGGTGGAAGCTTGCCGCGAACGCCTTCAGCGCCGCGGGGCGGTCGCGTTCGGGATCGACGGTAATGAACACCGGCACGACGTTCGCACCGCGCGCCGGCTCGGCCGCCTCGAACGCGCTCAGCCCCTGCGAGATGGTCTGCACGTCGAGCGGGCAGACATCGGGGCAGAAGGTGTAGCCGAAATAGACCAGGGCATAGCGGCCCTTCAGGTCCTTGTCGGTGAACGCCCGGCCGTTCTGGTCGACCAGCGCGAAAGGTCCGCCGATCGCGCTGCCCGCCAGCGGGCCCGGCGCGGGCGCCGACGGCGTGCACGCCGCCAGCCCGAGGCCGACGGCGGCGAGCGCCATCAGCAAGGTGCGGCGGCTATTCATCCGGGGTTGCTCGACCTAGACTAGGAACCGGTCATTTAGGATGGAGCGCCGTTTATGTCGACCTGGGGTGCACGCCTCCTGGCCCCACTTGCGATCGTCGCTCTGGCCAGCCCGGCGGCGGCGCAGTTTTCCGACGCCTACAAGTTCCTGAAAGCGGTCAAGGACAAGGACGGCGCCACCGCCAAGAAGATTCTCGACGTGCCCGGCAATGCGCTGGTCAACGCGCGCGACGCGGAAACCGGCGACAGCGCGCTGCACATCGTCGTGCGGCGCTCCGATGCGGCCTGGCTGGGGTTCCTGCTGCAGGCCGATGCCAACCCCAATTCCCGCGACCGCGACGGCTCGACCCCGCTGCTCGTCGCCGCAACGATCGATTTCGAGGACGGCGTCCGGGTGCTGATCGCCGTGCACGCGCAGGTCGATCTCGCCAACCGGCTGGGCGAGACGCCGCTGCTGAAGGCGGTGCAGCGCCGCAGCCTGACCGTCGCGCGGCTGCTGCTCGAGGCCGGGGCCAACCCCGACGCCACCGACAACAGCGGCAATTCCCCGCGCAGTGTCGCGCTGGCCGACACGCGCGGCGGGCCGCTGACCCGGCTGCTCAAGGACGCACCGGCGCGCAAATCGGCACCGGTCCAGGGTCCGGTGCGCTAGCATGTGGCCGCCGCTGCCCCGTTTCGCCGCCTGGGCCGACACCGTGCGGACCGTGCAACTGTGGACGCAGATCGTCGGCAAGGTGCGACTGACGCTGACGCCCTGGCTGAACCACAGCTGGCACGTCGCGCTGTACCCGACGACGCGCGGCCTCGGCACCGGCCCGGTGTTTCACGTGGAACAGGCGTTCGAGCTGGAGTTCGACTTCGTCGATCACCGGCTGATCCTGCGCCGCGCGGGCGCGCCCGACACCGGCTTCCCGCTGGCCCCGATGGCCGTCGCGGAATTCTACCGTCGCACGATGGCCCTGCTTGCCGACGCCGGTATCACGTTGGCGATCGACGTGCTGCCCAACGAAGTACCCGACCCGGTCGCCTTCCCCGACGACGAGGTGCACCGCAGTTATGACGCCGCCGCGATGCACGATTTCTGGCGCGCGGTGATGCAGGCGGCGCGCATTTTCGGCCGCTTCCGCACCAACTTCCTCGGCAAGGCGAGTCCCATCCACTTCTTCTGGGGCAGTTTCGACCTTGCCGCGACGCGCTTTTCCGGACACCCGGCGCCGCGTCACCCCGGCGGCTTCCCGGGCCTGCCCGACGACGTGACGGTCGAGGCGTACAGCCATCAGGAAAGCAGCGCCGGCTTCTGGCCCGGTGACGCCGATCATGAGGCGGCGTTCTACAGCTATGCCTATCCGTCGCCCGACGGCTTCAGGGACGCCGCCGTGCCCGCGCCGGCCTATTGGGACGTGAACCTCGGCGAATGGCTGCTCGACTATGCCGCGGTGCAGGCCGCGCCCGACCCCGACGCGATGCTGCTCGGCTTCCTGGAGGCGACCTACCGCGCCGCCGCGACGCTGGGACGCTGGGATCCGGCGCTCGACTGCGGGATCGGCGTGCCGGGCGTGCCGCGGCCGGTCTAATCCGCCGCATCGCCATCGCGTAACGACCGGCCTACAACGCCGCCCATGAAGCCGTCGCCCTCGCTGGTTGCCGCGGCACTCGAACGCCCTGGCGTCCGGGTCTGGACCCTCGTGTCGCTGCGCTGGATCGCCATCGGCGGGCAGCTTGCCACACTCGTCTACGTCGGGCTGTACCTGCGCTTCCCGCTGCACTGGCCGTCTCTGGTCGCGGCGGTGGCGGCGGCGGCGGTGCTCAACATCGGGCTGGCGACGCTGTATCCGCGGCAGGCGCGGCTGCAGGGCAATGCCGTGCTGCTCCACCTCGCCTTCGATCTCGTCCAGGCGGGCGTGCTGCTGTACCTGACCGGCGGAATCGGAAATCCGTTCGCGATACTGCTGGTGGTGCCGGTGACGATCTCCGCGACCCTGCTGCCGGCGCGCGCCATGGCCGCATTGGGCGCGCTCGCCATCGTCATCCTGTTCCTGCTCTGGCACTGGGCGATGCCGCTGCCGTGGCTCGGCGAGCCGC
>JBBQWN010000053.1:0-11298 GCA_038210595.1 Sphingomonadales bacterium
GTCTGGTTGAGCAGGAAGCGGCCGTCACCGTCGGCCGACGCCACCAGCGCCTCGCGCGCCTCGGGGGTCAGCGGCAGAGCGCGCCCCTCTACCGCCTCGGCACGGTCCAGCAATTGCTCCAGCGCGGCTGCATCGAGCCGCCGCACGATCAACACCTGCGCCCGGCTGAGCAAAGCAGCGTTGAGCTCGAAGCTCGGGTTCTCGGTGGTCGCGCCGACCAGCGTGATCGTGCCGTCCTCGACATAAGGCAGGTAGCCGTCCTGCTGGGCGCGATTGATGCGGTGGATCTCGTCGACGAACAACAAGGTGCGCTGGCCCGAACGGGCGGCGGCGCGCGCCTCGGCGAACAGATTCTTGAGGTCGGCAACGCCAGAGAACACTGCCGAGATCATCACGAAGCGCAGGCCGACCGCGTGCGCCAGCAGCCGCGCGATGGTGGTCTTGCCGGTGCCGGGCGGTCCCCACAGCACCAGCGACGCGAGCTTGCAGGCCGCCACCATCCGGCCGATGGCGCCTGCGGGGTCCGTCAGATGCTCCTGGCCGACGACCTCGGACAGGTCGCGCGGCCGCAGTCGCTCGGCGAGCGGCTGGCCGGGCAGGGCGGTGTCGGGTGCCGGCTCCGCGGCGAACAAGTCGGCCATGCCCCGAATTGGGACCGGCAGGCGTTCAGCGCAAGCTCAACTCTTGTACCAGGGCTCGACAACGCCCTGCTGCTTCAGCGTGATCGGGTTGCCCTTGCGGTCGCGGGTCTTGCCGATGGTCAGGCGGACCCAGCCCTCGGATACGCAATATTCCTCGACCGTGGTGCGCTCGACGCCGTTGAAGCGGATGCCGACGCCACGGGTCAGCGCCGCCTCATCGAAATACGGGCTGCCATGCGTCGCGCTCAGGCGGTCCGGCGGCGTGTCGGTGATCGGTGCGGGGACAGGGGTATCGTCGGTCATGATCGCGACCTTAGCTAATCCGCGTCATCCCGGCGAAAGCCGGGACCCATCACCTGAACTCGGAAGATGGGTACCGGCTTTCGCTGGGATGACGGCGGTTTCAGGCGTTCTCGTCTACGTCGTCCGCCGCGGCAGCCGCTTCGGCCGGAGCCTCGGCTTCCGCCACGTCGTCGCCGGCGATGGTGCCGGGCTCGGCGTTCGGATCGTAGGCTTCGGTGAAGCCCGCATCGTCGCGCTCGAACATGTCGGCGGTGACGTCGACACCCTTGGCCTGGAGTTCGGCCTCTTCCGGCGAACGCGCGATGTTGACCTTGATCGACACCGTCACCTCGGGGTGCAGGCTGACGCGGACGTCGTGCATGCCCAGCGACTTGATCGGCTTGTCGAGCACGATCTGGTTGCGGCTGACCTTGGCACCGTCGGCCTCGAGCGCCTCGGCGAGGTCGCGGGTGGCGACCGAGCCGTACAGCTGCCCGGTGTTCGACGCCTGACGGATCAGGATCACCGTGCGGCCGTCGATGCCCGACGAATCGGCCTTGGCTTCGTCGCGACGCTTGGCATTGTCGGCCTCGATGGTGGCGCGGTTGGCCTCGAAGCGCTTGCGGTTGGCCTCCGACGCGCGCAGCGCCTTGTGGCGGGGGAGCAGGAAGTTGCGGGCGAAACCGGGCTTCACATTGACGACATCGCCGATGTTGCCAAGCTTCTCGACGCGCTCGAGCAGGATCACATCCATTGGTCTAGCTCCTACTTAACGAGGTAGGGCAGCAGGCCCAGATGGCGGGCGCGCTTGATCGCCTGGGCGAGCTCGCGCTGCTTCTTGCCGCTGACGGCGGTGATGCGGCTCGGCACGATCTTGCCGCGCTCCGAGACGAAGCCCTGCAGCAGGCGCACGTCCTTATAGTCGATGACGGGCGCGTCAGGACCCGAGAACGGGCACGACTTGCGGCGGCGGAAAAACGGACGTCCCATGTTTCAGCCCTCCTTATTCGCCACGCGGGCGGAAACCGCCCGCACCACCGGCACCACGATCGCCACCGAAGCCACCACCGCGCGGGCGGTCGCCACGATCGCCGCGGTCACCACGGTCGCCCCGGTCACGGTCGCCGCCGCCGCGACCATCGCGCTCGCGCTCACGGCTCTCGTTGCGGCGCATCATCGCCGACGGCTCGGTCTCGTGCGCGTCGACCTTGACGGTCATGTAGCGGAGGATGTCCTCGTTCAGCGCGACCTGGCGCTCGAGCTCGGCGACCGCGGGGGCCGGAGCGTCGATGTTGAACAGGACATAGTGCGCCTTGCGGTTCTTCTTGATCCGGTAGGCGAGGGTGCGCAGACCCCAATATTCATCCTTGGTGACGGCACCCTTGCCGTCGGTAACGATGCGCTTGAAAGTCTCCGTCATCGCTTCGACCTGGGCAGTGGCCAGGTCCTGACGCGCGAGGAAGACATGCTCATAAGCTGGCATGTGTCGCTTGATCCTTCTGCCGATCGTTGACGCCGCACCATGCGACGCCCCTCCGGCTGGCGTAAAAGCAAACGGCGGGGACAGGCCCCGCCGATGCTGCGAGCGGCGGCTGTTAGGCGAAGCCCGCCGCGCCGTCAAGGCAGCTCAGGGTTGCGTGGCGCTCTGGCCCCGCACCGCGACCGCGGCCGCGGTCAGCGCTGCCTGGTGTTCCGGCGTGCACTGGTCGTCGGGAATGTGATTGCCCTGCTCGCGTCCGGCGTCGTGGACCATGACCGCAAAGCCGAGCTGCTTTGGCGTCAGGCCGCGGCGCGACTTCAGTTCGGCGACAAAGGGGTCGAAGTTCATCACCCGCCAATTGCCGGCGCACGCCTCGATGCCGCCGCTGATCAGGCCGCGGTCGAAGGCCTGCTGCGCCAGCACCGGCGGCAGGATCGGCTGCGCGCGCTCGGCCGGCGTCTCGAGCGCCATCGGCGAACCGTCGGGGAGCTTGCCCAGGGTGATGTTGTCGCGCAGCAGCTCGACGAAACGCTGGACGACCACCGGATCGGAGTGCGGCCGGTTGACCGGCGCCGCCGCCACGGCAGCGAGGCAGGCGAGGGTCATGGCGGCACGGCGGAGCATGTTCGGAAAGCCTCGGTGGATCGCGGGCGGCCCGGTTAGCGCGCGAGTGTTGCAGTTCCGCGTCTGGGTCAGCGTTGCGGAGCAAAGGCGCTGGCGACCGCGCAGACGACCGCGACCAGCGCGGCAAAGGTCGGCGCATCCGGCCAGTGCGCCGAGTCCTTGATCATGCCCAGGTGCTTGCGGCAAAGCTGAACGACGAAGAGCATTGCGCACGCAAAAGCTGCATAGCGCGCCACCGAAAGCCACTGGCTCGCGACCGACCCGGCGGGCGGATCGCTTCGCGTCACCAGAAAGACGATGCCGACCAGAACGAAGCCGGCCGCGTAAATCCACAAAATGAAGGCAGCATCATTCCATGCACCGGCATTGTGCTGTGCGATGGCCTGGAAAAACCCCCACATGTACAAAAGTACTGCAAGCAGCGCGCACACGCCGGCTCCGACGAACAGCATGAATGATCTCGACATCGCGGCACCCCCGCTTGTTTTGGGAGCGCAAAATATGGCGGTCAAGCGTCCGCCAGTCTCCTAGACGTCGAGGAAGCTCCGCATTTTGCGCGACCGGCTCGGGTGCTTCAGCTTGCGCAGCGCCTTCGCCTCGATCTGGCGGATGCGCTCTCGCGTCACGCTGAACTGCTGGCCGACTTCCTCCAGCGTGTGATCAGTGTTCATGCCGATGCCAAAGCGCATGCGCAGCACGCGCTCCTCGCGCGGCGTCAGCGACGCCAGCACGCGGGTCACCGTCTCCTTGAGGTTGGCGTGGATCGCCGCGTCGACCGGGATGACGGCATTCTTGTCCTCGATGAAGTCGCCGAGGTGGCTGTCCTCCTCGTCCCCGATCGGAGTCTCGAGGCTGATCGGCTCCTTGGCGATCTTCATCACCTTGCGGACCTTTTCGAGCGGCATCGACAGGCGCTCGGCAAGCTCCTCGGGCGTCGGCTCGCGGCCGATCACGTGGAGGATCTGGCGGCTGGTGCGGACCAGCTTGTTAATCGTCTCGATCATGTGGACCGGGATGCGGATGGTCCTGGCTTGATCGGCAATCGAGCGGGTGATCGCCTGGCGGATCCACCACGTCGCGTAGGTGCTGAACTTATAGCCGCGGCGATACTCGAACTTGTCGACCGCCTTCATCAGGCCGATGTTGCCTTCCTGAATGAGATCAAGGAACTGCAGACCGCGGTTGGTGTATTTCTTGGCGATCGAGATGACGAGCCGCAGGTTCGCCTCGACCATTTCCTTCTTGGCGATGCGCGCCTCGCGCTCGCCCTTCTGGACCATATTGGTGATGCGGCGGAACTCGCCCAGGTCGACGCCGGTGGCGTGCGCGACATCGGCGGCTTCGGCGCGGATCGCCTCGACCGCGCCGGTCTCTGCGGCCGCGAAGGCGGCGAAGCGCTTGTCGATGCCTGCGACGCGGACCATCCAGCCGTCGTCGAGCTCGTGCCCGACATATTCGTCGAGGAACTGCTTGCGGTTGATCTTGTGCTTGTCGGCCAGCTTCATCATCGCCGTGCCGAGCACCAGCAGGCGGCGGTTATAACCGTACAGCTGGTCGACCAGAAACTCGATCTTGCCGTTGTTGAAGTGGATCGACTGGACGCCGCGGGTCAGCTCCTCGCGCAGCTTCTGGTACTTGCGCTCGTCGGCGGCGGCGAAATCGCCGCTGTGCCCGAACGCCTCCAGCCGGCTCACCTGAAGCTTTTGGAACTTCTTATAGGTCGCTGTAATCTCAGCGAACTTCTCCAGCGCCTCGGGCTTGAGCTGCTCCTCCATCTGGGCCAGCGACAGAGTGTTGTCCTCGTCGTCGTCGTCGGGAATCGCGGGCTGGCCATCGGGGCGCAGGCGGCGCTCGGTGAAGCTGTGCACCTCGTCCTCGGCCTCCTCCGGCTGCGCCTTGTGCTCGGGTGCCTCTTCGTCCTTGTACCCGGCGTCGGCGGGCAGCTCGGCCCCGGTCGCAGGCGCGTCGGCATTGGCGACCTCGGCCTCGGTCGGGCCCTTTGCCAGCATCGCGTCGAGATCGAGGATCTCGCGCAGCTGCATGCGACCTTCATTCAGCGCGTTCGACCAGTCGATCATCGACTGGAAGGTCATCGGACTCTCGCACAGGCCGGCGATCATCGTGTTGCGACCGGCCTCGATGCGCTTGGCAATCGCAATCTCGCCTTCGCGGCTGAGCAGTTCGACCGCGCCCATCTCGCGCAGGTACATGCGCACCGGATCGTCGGTGCGGTCGAGCGGCGCGGCCTTGGCGACGGGTGCGGCGGCGACCGCGGGGTCGGCCTCCGCCTCATCCTCATCGTCGTCGTTCGCAGCGGCGGCGGCCGGTTCGGCGCCGTCCTCGGCGGGCTCGTCGTTCTCGATGACGTTGATGCCCATCTCGCTGAGCGCGGCCATGACGTCCTCGATCTGCTCGCTGGACATCTGGTCCTGCGGCAGCGCCTCGTTCAGCTCGTCGTAGGTGATGTAGCCGCGCTTCTTGGCGCGGGTCAGCAGCTTCTTGACCGACGCCTCGTTGAGGTCGAGCAGCGGCGCGCCGTCGCCTTCCGGCTTTGCTTCGGTTTCGATTGCCGCGCCGTTGGTCTTTGCCATCAGAATTCGTTTCCTGCCGTGCGTGAGTTTGCTCACGCTGTTGTTGTCACAGTTGCGCTTCGCGCAAATCTTCGGAAAGTTTCATCAGCACCGCGTCGACCTCGGCCCGCTCGGCGCGCAGCCGCTGCTGCGCGTTCCAGTCGGCCTCGGTTGCCGTTTGGGCAAAGCGCGCGGTTGCCGCCGCGAGTTCACCGTCGATGCGCGCCCGTGCGAGCACGGAGTCGACCAGACTCTCGAAATCGCGTTCGACGTTGGCCACATGGCCGGAACCCGGGTCCGGAGGCGTGGGCCGCGTGAACGAGAACCCGAGACGGTTCGCTTGCCGGACCTCGACCGCAAGGGCCGCCAGTCCACGAGTGTGCAAATCGTGTGACAGGCCGGCTTTGTCAAGGTCGGGGTCGTGGGTCAGCCGTTCCAGAATGGCGTCGAGCAGGCGGGTCAGCGGCGCGCTGCCGGCATCGAGCGCCGCCAGCCGCTCGCCGTGCCGGTCTGCCAGCCACGGATGTTCAAGCAGGCCCGCGATCAACGCGATGACCTCGCCCGAGCCGGTGCCGCGGGCATGCAGCGCCTTCAGCCCCTCCGAAGCATGGATCGGCGCGAACGGCTTGCCCATCCGGCCGCCGTACTCGCGCCGCGGGAAAAATTGGGCGTCGAACCGCGCCCGGAACTCGGCGTCGTAGAGCGACCGCACCGATCCGTCCTGGATCGACTGGCTATGCTCGCGCAGCCGCTCGCGCACCGCCGCCCGTCGTTCGGGCGTGCCGGTATCGATGCCCTCTGTCTCGGCCCGCCACAGCCGGTCGATCAGCGGCTCGGCGCGGGCCAGCAGCGCCTCGAACGCCGCCGCCCCTTGCGTCCGCACCAGGTCGTCGGGGTCGACGCCCGGGGGCAGGGTGGCGAGCCGCAGTGACTTGCCCGGCTCCAGCAGCGGCAGCGCGCGCAGCGCCGCCCGCAGCCCGGCGCGCTGCCCCGCCGCGTCGCCATCGAAGCACAGCACCGGCTCCGCCACGACCTTCCACAACAGGCCGAGCTGCGCCTCGGTCAGCGCGGTGCCGAGCGGCGCGACCGCCTCGACGAACCCGGCCTGCGCCAGCGCGATGACGTCCATATAGCCCTCGACGACCAGCAGCCGCGCCGACTTCCGCGCCGCCGGCCCGGCCTTGTCGAAATTATACAGCGTCCGCCCCTTGTCGAAGAGCGGCGTGTCGGGCGAGTTCAGATACTTCGGCTGGCCGTCGCCGAGGATGCGCCCGCCGAACGCGATGACGCGGCCGCGCGGATCGCGGATCGGGAACATCAGGCGTCCGCGGAAGCGGTCGTAAGTGTCGCCCTCGTCCGGCGTCACCAGCAACCCCGCCTCGACCAGCATCGCCTCGCCGACCGAATCGAGCGCCGCCTTCAGCTTCGTGCGCGCATCCGGCGCGAGCCCCAGCCCGAACGCCGCCACCGTCGCCGGCGTCAGCCCGCGCTTGTCGAGATAGCCCCGCGCCGCCGCACCCCCCGCACTCGCCAGCTGCTCCGCGAACCACGCCGCGGCGCGCGCCGTCACCTCGTGCAGCCCCGCCGCCGCCTTGGCGCGCTCCGCCCCTTCCGGCGACTCCAGCGGCATCTCCAGCCCCGCCTCGACCGCCAGCGTCTCGATCGCGTCGCGAAAGGCGAGGCCGTCCTGCTTCATCACCCAGTCGATGACGCTGCCATGCTCGCCGCAGCCGAAGCAGTGGTAGAAGGCCTTGTCGTCGTTGACGTAGAACGACGGCGTCTTCTCGTTGTGGAACGGGCAGCAGCCCTTCATCTCGCGCCCGGCGCGGGTCAGCTTGACGCGCCGCTGGACGACCGAGGAGAGCGTGACGCGCGCGCGCAGCTCGTCGAGGAAGGCGGGGGGGATGGTCACGCGAGCGACTCCTCCTCCCCTGCGGGGAGGGGGCCGCCCTGCCCCCCTCCCGGAACGGGAGGGGTAGGGGGTGCGACTTTCACGCGCTCGGCCCTGCGAAGTTCAGGCCGCACCCGCGCCGCCTCCCATATCGCCCGCACGACGCCGTCGATGTTTTCGGACACTTCCTGATTGCCGAAACGCAGCACCTGAAATCCCTTGGCCTCGATATACGTCTGCCGCGCCACATCACGTGGCCCGCCGTGCTGGCTGCCGTCGATCTCCACGACCAGCAGCCGCGATCTCGCAACGAAGTCGGCGATAAATGGCCCGATCGCGATCTGCCGGCTGAACTTGATGCCATCGAGCTGGCTACCGCGTAGCCGGTGCCAAACCTTGCGCTCCGCGATCGTCGGGAGGTTCCGCATCGTTTGCGCGCGTTCGCGTTGAACTGTCGGGATGAACTTCATCTCGTCCCCTCGCGTAAGTCCCACCCCTAACCCCTCCCGTTCCGGGAGGGGGACTCGCTCGCTGATGCTACTCCTTTCTACCCCAGCGCCGCCTTCACCATCGCGCTCGCGCTGCCCATGTCGATCTGCCCGGCGAACTTCTCGCGCACCGCGGCCATGACCTTGCCCATGTCCTTGAGGCTCGTCGCGCCCATCTCGGTGACCAGCGCGCGCACCGCCGCCTGGGCTTCGCCGGCCGACATCTGCGCCGGCATGAAGCCCTCGATCACGCCAAGCTCGGCGCGCTCGGCGTCGGCCAGTTCGGGGCGCTCGCCCTTGACGTACATCTCGATCGATTCGCGGCGCTGCTTGGCCATCTTGGACAGCACGTCCGCCACCAGCACGTCGTCGTCGGCGGGCGCCGTGCCCGTTCTCAACTCGATGTCCTTGTTCTTCAGCGCCGCCGAAATCAGGCGCAGCGTGCCCAGCCGGACGCTCTCCTTGGCCTTCATAGCGGTGATCGTCGCGGCCTTGATGTCGTCGCGGATCATGCGCGCCCCCTCGCTTTTTGTGAGCACCTAGGCTAGGGCATCCGCTTGCCGATTCATAGATTGACGCCGCCGGGCCGGGCCTCTAGTCCGCCCGGCGTTTGCCCGCCCGAGCCCTAAGGAAACGCTTTGCCCGAGACCCCTTCCGCGCAACCTCAAGGCGCAACCGGGGTATTGGTATTGGCGGACGGCACCATCGTCTGGGGCCGCGGCTGCGGCGCGGAAGGGTCGGCGGTCGGCGAGGTCTGCTTCAACACCGCGATGACCGGCTATCAGGAGGCGATGACCGATCCGTCCTACGCGGCACAGATCATCGCCTTCACCTTCCCGCACATCGGCAATGTCGGCGCCAACAACGAGGACGTCGAGGCGACCAACCCGCACGCACTCGGCTGCATCCTGCGCGAGGACATCAGCGAGGCCGCGAACTTCCGCGCGACGCGGACCTTCGACGACTGGCTGCGCGGCTGGGGCCGCATCGGGCTGAGCGGCGTCGACACCCGCGCGCTGACCCGCCGCATCCGCATTCTCGGCGCGCCGAACGCGGTGATCGCGCACAACGCGAACGGAGAGTTCGACATCCCCGCGCTGCTCGCCCAGGCGCAGGCGTGGCCCGGCCTCGAAGGCATGGACCTCGCCAAGGAGGTTTCCGCGACCCAGAGCTACACCTGGGACGACGGCCTGTGGACGCTCGGGGCAGGGTACGCGACCCACGCCGCCAATCCCGACGGCCCGCACGTCGTCGCCGTCGACTACGGCATGAAGCGCAACATCCTGCGCAACCTCGTCGCCGCCGGCGCGCGCGTGACGGTGGTGCCCGCGACCGCGACCTACGACGAGATCATGGCGCACCGGCCCGACGGCATCTTCCTGTCGAACGGCCCCGGCGACCCGGCCGCGACCGGTGTGTACGCGGTGCCGGTCATCCAGCAGGTGCTGAACGGCGGCACGCCGCTGTTCGGCATCTGCCTCGGCCACCAGATGCTCGGCCTCGCGGTGGGTGCGAAGACCTACAAGATGCACCAGGGCCACCGCGGCGCCAACCACCCGGTCAAGCGCCTCGACGACGGCCGCGTCGAGATCACCAGCATGAACCACGGCTTCGCGGTCGAGGCGGACACGCTGCCGGCGAATGCCCGCGCGACGCACGTGTCGCTGTTCGACGGCTCGCTAGCGGGCCTCGAACTCACCGACCGGAGCGCCTTCAGCGTCCAGTACCACCCCGAAGCCAGCCCGGGCCCGCAGGACAGCCACTATCTGTTCGAGCGGTTCGTGGGGTCTCTGCGGTGAGACTGGGTGGGGTTCTTTCCTTGGCTGGAGCGATCCCGCTCGCAGGCTGCTTTCCATTCGACGAGTCCGGACTGGCGAATGCAACGAGGAGCCAGGTCGTAACCGCAATGCAAGCGTGCGGTGTCAGTTCACGCACTCTCGAAGCTGACCCTAAACAGGGTGGGCGGATGGTCATCGACTATGACAGCAACGAGATTGGCATCGTTGGCAAAAGCGAATGCGTCGAGCGCTTGCTCAGTAAGCAGGGCGTAGGCGCAACTGCATTTGGGCCCGTCGAGAAGAAAGCAAGCACGTACTAATGCCCAAACGCACCGACATCTCCTCCATCCTGATCATCGGCGCCGGCCCCATCATCATCGGGCAGGCGTGCGGCGCGTCAGTCGCCCCAGGGATCGATCAGCTTCACCCCCGTCCACGCGAAGTCCTTCACATTGCGCGTCGCCAATTTCGCATCGCGCGCGATGGCCTGAGCGGCGAGCTGAATGTCGATAACTTGCGGCTTGCGCGCCTTCACTTCGGGGAAGGCGGCAATCCGGCCGTAGATATAGGCATCGGCGCGGTCGAACAGCCACGTCTGGCCCCAATAGCGTGACTCGAGCCCGTCGAGCCATGCGGCGAGGAAAGCGCGCTTGTCCGCCCGCTCGAGCAATTCGATGCCGTAGCGGATTTCGGCGATCACCAGCGTCGACAGCGCCAGATCGTCGTCATGCGCTTCCAGCCAAGCCAGCACGGCGGGGTCGCCGTGCGGCTTGGTCAGTTCGCTCCAGACGTTGGTGTCGACGAGGATCAAAACTCCGGCGCGTCCAATTCGGTGCTCAACCCCGGCGGCGGGTCGAAGCCGACGCCGCCCGCCAGCCGCCGCAATTCCGCCATCGCATCCTTGGCGGACTTGAAGCGGATTTCGGCATGTCTGCGACGGTCGGACCCGTCGTCATCCCCCCCGTCCGCCGCCCGCAGCAGTTCGCGGATCGCGTCGGGGGCGGGGCGCGCGGACTGGAACGCCTGCGGTGCTTCGGCAACGCGGCCCGTGGGGGCGCCCGCGTCGCCGAAATCCGCGTCGATCACGAGTTGACGCAGATGTTCCTCCATCGAGCGGCCATGCGCCGCCGCGACTTGGCGAAACCGGTGCTTGGCATCATCGGGCACATTCCGAACGGTAAAGGTCGCCACATCGCATCTCCCTTGCCAGCAATGTATGCAATGAAAGCATAGTCGTCAATGCCCAAACGCACCGACCTCTCTTCCATTCTGATCATCGGCGCCGGCCCCATCATCATCGGGCAGGCGTGCGAGTTCGACTATTCGGGCACCCAGGCGTGCAAGGCGCTGAAGGCGGAGGGGTACCGGATCATCCTGGTCAACTCGAACCCCGCCACCATCATGACCGACCCGGAGATGGCCGACGCGACCTACGTCGAGCCGATCACGCCCGAGGTCGTCGCCAAGATCATCGCCAAGGAGCGGCCCGACGCGGTGCTACCGACGATGGGCGGGCAGACGGCGCTCAACACCGCGCTGGCGCT
>JBBQWN010000054.1:0-11255 GCA_038210595.1 Sphingomonadales bacterium
TCGGACCGGCTGTATTTCGAGCCGTTGACCGCCGAGGACGTGCTCGAAATCCTCCACAAGGAACAATCGAACGGCACGCTGAAAGGCGTCATCGTCCAGTTCGGCGGGCAGACGCCGCTGAAACTGGCGCGCGCGCTCGAAGCCGCCGGCATCCCGATCCTCGGCACCTCGCCGGCCAGCATCGACCTTGCCGAGGACCGCGAGCAGTTCGCCGACCTGATCGACCGTCTGAAGCTCAAGCAGCCCGCCAACGGCCTCGCCCGGTCGCGCGACGAGGCGGTCGCGGTGGCCAACACGATCGGCTATCCGGTCCTGATGCGCCCCAGCTTCGTGCTCGGCGGCCGCGCGATGGAGATCGTCGAGAACCAGCAGCAGCTCGACACCTATATCCGCGAGGCGGTCGTCGTTTCGGGCGACGCCCCGGTGCTGATCGACCGTTATCTGCGCGACGCTATCGAGGTCGATGTCGACGCCGTCGCCGACGGCACCGATGTGTTCGTCGCGGGCGTGCTCCAGCACATCGAGGAGGCAGGGGTCCACAGCGGCGACAGCGCCTGCTCGTTGCCACCGTACAGTCTGGCACCCGAGATCGTCGCCGAGATCGAGCGGCAGACCAAGGTCCTGGCGCAAGCGCTTGATGTCGTTGGCCTGATGAACGTCCAATTTGCGGTCAAGGACGGCGATGTCTATCTGATCGAGGGCAATCCGCGCGCCAGCCGCACGGTGCCGTTCACCGCCAAGGCTACCGGCATCCCCGTCGCCAAGATCGCCGCCCGCGTGATGGCGGGGGAGAAGCTTGCCGACTTCGACCTTCGCCCGCGTGGCACCGGTCAGCATATCGCCGTCAAGGAGGCGGTATTCCCGTTCGCACGCTTCCCCGGCGTCGATCCGGTGCTCGGTCCGGAAATGAAGTCGACCGGCGAAGTCATGGGAATCGATGCGGATTTCGCCACGGCGTTTGCCAAGGCGACGCTGGGGGCGGGCATCGTGCTGCCGCAGTCCGGCGCCGTGTTCGTTTCGGTCAAGGACAGTGACAAGGCGATGATCGTGCCGTCCATGCGCGATCTGGCGGCGCTCGGCTTCACGCTCATCGCCACCGACGGCACGGCGCGTTATCTTGGCGAACAGGGCCTGCCGGTCACGCGCGTCAACAAGGTCGCCGAGGGCCGCCCGCATATCGTCGACAAGATCAAGGACGGCGACATCGCCTTTGTGATCAATACCACCGAAGGCGTTCAGTCGATGAAGGATTCGGCATCGATCCGCGGTTCGGCACTGTACGGTCGCGTTCCGTATTTCACGACTGCGGCAGCATCCATCGCCGCCGTTGCCTCAATTGCTGCACTGCGGCTGCATCCGCTTGAAGTACGGCCGCTGCAAGCCTATCATATTCAGCCTCTGGCGTAGGCCTCCCCGGAAAGACGGACCAAATGCGGTGGTCAGCCACCGGCCGGGAAGGCGTCGCCGAAGACAGGAAACGGGACAAGTAAACGATGGCGACGGTCGACAAGCTGCCTATGCTCGCGGAGGGTCATGCGACGCTCGTCGCAACGCTGCGCCGTCTGAAGGAGGACGAACGGCCGCAGATCGTCGAGGACATCGAGACCGCCCGGGCGCACGGTGACCTGAGTGAAAATGCCGAGTACCACGCCGCCAAGGAGCGTCAGGGGCAGGTCGAGGCGCAGGTCATCGATCTTGAGGACCGGCTGGCGCGCGCCATCGTCATCGACCCCAAGACACTGTCGGGCGACAAGGTCGTGTTTGGCGGCACCGTCCACCTGATCGACGAAGACGACAAGGCGGTCACTTACCAGATCGTCGGCCAGACCGAAGCCGATGCGCGCCGCGGCCGCATCAGTTATTCGTCGCCGCTGGGTCGCGCGCTGATCGGCCGCAGGGTCGGTGAAGAGGTCGAAGTGTCGACCCCATCGGGCGAGAAATACTATACGATCAAGAGCCTGGAGTTCATCTGACCGTGACTTCGATTTCCTCCCCGTCTTCGGGGAGGGTGACCGCCTCTTCAGGTGGTGGAGGGGCCATTGAAAGCAGAGGGGTTGCGTCAAGCAGGAAGTTCCCCTCCACCACCCGCCGAAGGGGCGGGCGGTCCCCCTCCCCGAAGGTGGGGAGGAACTAGACATTGAAACCTTTCAAGCCGCCGACGCCGGTCGTCACCAATGCGCTGATCGGCGTCTGCGTCGCGCTACAGGCCGCAGCCCTTGTTGCCGGACCAGGCTTCGGCGAAGCGGTCACGATAGGCTGGGGCCTTGTTCCGGCGCGCATCCTTGCCATGCTCCACGGTGCTGTCCCGGTCTTTCCGGCGGTGCTGACCCTGGTCACCTCGCTGTTCCTGCACGGCGGCTGGACGCATCTGTTGCTAAACATGATCTTTCTTGCCTGGGTCGGCCGCTACGTCGAATGGGTGATCGGGCGCGGGCCGCTGCTGCTTTTGTTCATCGGCGGCGGCATCGCCGGCAGCCTCGCGCAAGTGGCGAGCAGCCCCGCTTCGCCCGACCCGGTTGTCGGTGCCAGCGGTGCCATCGCCGCAATTTTTGGTGCCTATGCCGTCCTGTTCGCGCGCAGCCGGGCCAGCGGGCGCCGCATCCTCGGTGTCGACATCTCGTCGGAGGCGATGACCGCGCTGTGGTATGCAACCGTCTGGATTGGGCTGCAGCTGCTGACCGGCCTGGCGCTCGGTGGTGACAGCGGGATCGGCCGCATAGCGATCTGGGCGCACATCGGCGGCTTCCTGACCGGGCTGGTGCTGATCCAGGCGTGGAACCGCGAACCCGACCGCGAGCCCTGACCTTGCGCGCGCTTGTCTGCCATCGCCTGAGCGACGACCGGTCGGGCCTCGCCTGTGAAACGGCGTGGCCGGAGCCGCCGGTTCCGGGTCCGGGGCAGGTAACGGTCGCCGTCTCGCATGCGGCGCTGAATTTTCCGGACTTGTTGATGCTGTCGGGCGGCTATCAGGCCAAACCGGCGCTGCCGTTCATTCCGGGTACCGAAGCGAGCGGTACGGTTGTTGCTACCGGCGTGGGTGCCGAACATCTGGCGGACCAGCGCGTGATCGTCGGCGGACTCGGCTGCCTCGCCGAGCGCCTGACCGTCGCGGTGAGCGCCGTCCGGCCGGTTCCCGCCGGCCTCGACGATCCCGCAGCCGCCGCATTCACCGTCGGCGCGCTGACCGCCTGGGTCGGGCTGATGGCGCGTGGTCGCCTGACGCGCGGCGAGCGCGTGCTGGTCAACGGGGCAGGGGGCGGCATGGGACTGGCGGCGGTCGCGCTGGCGGTGCACGAAGGCGCGCATGTCGTGGCAGTGGCAACCACCAAGGACCGGCTGGCGGCGGCACGCGCTGCCGGGGCGCAGGAAACGCTGCTCATCGACCGCGTCGCACCGGCGTTCGATTTCCGGGACATCGACATCGTGTTCGATCCGGTCGGCGGTGCGCTGGCGCACCCGTCGATCCGCACCCTGCGGCGCGGCGGGCGTTACCTCATCATCGGCTTTGCCGGCGGGATGCCGCCGCCGTTTCCAACCAACCGCGCGCTGCTCAAGGAGATCGAGATCCTCGGCGTCCGCGCCGGAGAGGCGGGCCGCCAAGACCCGGCGGCCGGACGTGGCTTCATAGCTGCCATCGATTCGCGCGCCGCAGCGCTGCGCCCGGTCATCGGGGCGACCCTGCCACTCGAACGGGCGGCCGAGGCGTTTGCCGCGATGGCCGGTGGAAAACTGACCGGCAAGGCCGTGATCGCCATCGAACATTCTTGACAATATCACCAATACGGTTATACTGGTTGATCGTCGACGCTGTAGATTGCCGCCGGCGCGGGAATGCGACAACTATTGCGTCGGGATGAACTTCGTTGAACTTGTTCATATTCGCCGCCGCCCGGAAGGAGTATCGCATGACTGTCCTGACTCGCCCTGAAGGCTCCATGCCGGAAGATCTGCACGTCTCGCGCCGGAGCTTTGCAGCCATCGTCGCCGCCGGTTACGCGGCCGCCGCTGCGGGAGCAGAAGCCGCGCCGACGGTCACCGACACCGCCGGCCTCACCATCGACAGCGTCACCATGCCCGCCGGCCTGCCCGGCTTCGTCGCGCGTCCGGCGGGTAAGGGGCGGCATCCGGCGGTGATCGTCGTCAACGAGGTATTCGGCCTCCACGAATATATCCGCGACATCTGCCGCCGCTTCGCAAAGGCCGGCCATGTCGCCATCGCGCCCGAGTTCTTTTATCGCAATGACCCGAACCGGACGCTGGCGGCGACGTTGGATTTCGCCGTCATCCGCAAGATCGTCGGCGAGGCGAAGAACGATCAGGTGATGGGCGACGTCGCCACCACCCTCGACTGGCTCGGCAAGCAATCGTTCGTCGACGCCAGGCGGCTGGCCATCACCGGCTTTTGCTGGGGGGGCAGCGTCGTCTGGATGGCGGCTGCCAAATTCCCGCAATTGAAAGCCGGGGTTGCCTGGTACGGCCGTCTCGCCGGACCCAAGCCCGGCGAACCCGTCACCGACGTGCGCAAATATCCGCTCGACATCGCTGGCGAACTCAAGGCCCCGGTCCTCGGCCTCTACGGCGGGCTCGACAAGGGCATTCCGCTCACCGACATCGAGGCGATGCGCGCGGCGCTGAAGGCAGCGGGCCGCAACGACGAGATCATCGTCTATCCCGACGCCGAACATGGTTTTCACGCCGACTACCGCCCAAGCTACAACGAAAAGGCCGCCAAGGACGGCTGGGCCCGGCTAATGGCGCACTTCAAGGCGAACGGCGCCGGTGCGTAGGGAATTGGCGGAGGCGTGGCGGTTTGATCAGCCGGTGCCGGTCAGCCGCTCGAAGGATGTCTCAACGCACCTGTCACAACGTAAAACGCCGTGCGCGGCCGCACGTGTCGGACGTGTGAGCTTGATGCTGCAGGGCTGAGGTCAAAGTCCGGGGCGGGGTTTCATTGTCGACAGGCTGGTGTTCGACCGGGGGCCTGATGGCTTCCCGTGATGCTGAAGCCGGTACACAGCGTCTGCTCAGGCGGCCCGAGCCAGCCGCCGAAATGGTCGCGCATATGGAGCGAGATATCGTGCGCATGACTGGTTTGATCGAGGACTCCTCGAGCCCGTTTTCGGACAGGTGATCGAAGGATTCGACGGTGCGCTTGCCAAACGCGCAATCATCGTCGATCTCGACCTGCGAGAGCTTGTCGAGTGCGCGTCAACGCTTCGAACAGCCTCTCTCTAACCTCCCTGGTATGCCTCCGGAGCCCCCCATCCTGCCGTTGATAACCACCGAAGTGCCGACAGGCTCGGCAGGAACAGGTATTCGCCGCCCTTCATGACGTTGAAGGTCTGGATGCAAATGACGTGATCGTCAGCCGCACCTGTTGCCGCACGGCAAGATAGCCGGGAGAACGCGGTTCCTTCGTTGTGGTTCCGTGTCGACGTGCCGCTCAATCTGGACGAGTGGCGGCACCATTTTCTCGGCCTAGATCGGCGAATTGGCCACTGGCCGTTCTTCGGGACGGTCTTGACCTGGATGCCGGGTCAACCTGTAGAATGCCAATGATCCGTACAGCGCGACCAGGCCCGCGAGCAGCGCGACCTTCCACGCCACATCTCCAAGGCTTGCGCCCATCTGATTGAGCGGCACGAAGAGGTGCACTGCAAGTGTCGATGGAGCGAGATGGGACAGCGTGGCCAGCCAGCCCGGCATCTGCTCGAGCGGCCATGCCGAGCCCGACAGGAAGAACAGCGGCACCGAGGTCGGGATGAGAACTTGCATCGCGCGTTCGGCCCGGTCGAACAGGCTGCCGAGCCACAGGCCGAGTGCCGCAACGGCCGCGGCAAACAGCGGCACCGTGACCAGCAAGGCCGGCACGTTGCCGCCGCGCGGAACGTCCTGGATCCAGAAGACGAAGCCGAAGTAAAAGAACGCCGCGATACACCCGATCATCGTCATGGCCGCCCAGGTTCCGGCAAAGCCGGATCCATCCAGCCGCGCCTCGCGCCGCTGATGCCGTCCGGCGATCAGGGTCGCCGCACCGAACAGCAGCGTCTGTTGCAGGATCACGCTGGCCACCGCCGGAAACACATAGTCCTTGTAGCCGGCGCTCGTATTGAACAGCGGTTCCGGGATAATACGGACCGGGGTTCGCAAGCCGAGCGGGCGCGCCGCCGGACCAAGTGCCTGCTCCGCAGCCCCGGCGAGCGCCGCGCTGACACCCTCCCCGATCGCACTGGCGCGGAGCAGATAGGCGCCGTTCACCCAGATGCCGACGCCGCCGCCCGGCGCGCCGGCCAGGAGCGAACGCGCCAGCCCGTGCGATAGGAGTACGATGCCGTCGGCCTCACCGCGGCGCATCCGCGCCACGGCTTCGCTCATGGTCCCCACCCGCTCCACGACGCGGATTTCGCGCGTTGCCGAGAGATTTCGCACGACTGTGCGCGTCAGCTTGCTGTCCTCCTGATCCACGACGACGACAGGCAAGCGCTGCGCGGTTTCGTGGGCATAGGGTGCGGGATAATAAAAGGCGTAGAGGATCACTGCGAGCAGCAGCGTGCTCGCCAATGTCCGCGACGTCAGCACCTCTCGCCATGTCCCCTCGAAGCCCTGGCGGAAGGTCATCGGGACACGCGCGCTCTGCGCCAGATCAGCAGCCCTGCCAACCCGCCCGCCACCACGATATAGGCCGCCAGCGCCGCCACCGGGCCGATTGCAGTTGCGGCGGGATCGCCGGTGAACTGGCCCATCTGCAGCCTGAGATAGTGGGTGAGCGGCAGGACGACGCTCCACAGGCGCGCAAAGAGACCGCCGCCTTCGAGCGGCAGCGTCGCGCCGGAAAACGCCAGGGCCGAGCCGGCATAAATGGCGCTGACCGACAGCCCGGTCGCGGTCTCGCGCGTCACTGCGACCAGCAACGCCGACACGCAAGCGGTCGCTGCGTAGAAGATAGTCTGCGCAGCGACGATCAGCAGGATGCTGCCCTCCACCCGCCAGCCACGCGACAGTGTCAGGTACAGCAGCCAGACGGTGCCCCAGGCGCTCGCTGCGGCGACATAGGGCAGCAGCTTGCCTGCCAGTGCCGGCAGCACACCGCCGCTTGCGCTGGCCCAATGTGCGAGCGACTTGTCGCGAAGCTCGCGGCCAACCGCCATGACGGCGACGCAAGCGGTCAACAGATGCAGCACCGCCGGAGCGATCAGCGACAGCAGATACCATTCGAAGCTGGTCGCAGCGTTGTACAGCGCCGTGGCCTGCACGGTCAGCGGCACGATCGGGATCGGCGGCAAGGCGTGCGCCGACAATTGCGCGCTTGCGATATCAGCGGTGGCAGCCTGTATCGCGGCCTCGATCCCGCGCAGCGCCTGCGTGCCCGTCGACAGGAAACTGGCCTGGTAGAGGATACGGATCGCAGGCGTGCGGCCGCGCGCCAGACCGGCGCCCAGGTTGCGGGGCAGGTCGACGATCGCCCATGCCTGTTCGCGGCGTACACATCGCAACGCCGCATCCAGGTCGCCTGAAACGCCGGCGACCCGCACCGCAGGCGATGCGTCCACGGCGCGAATGAACGCGCGGCTTGCGCTGGTGCCGTCGCTATCGACCACAACCACCGGCAGGTCGCGGGCAACACCGCCGAACAGCATCGCCGCCATCAGGAACAGCAGCAACGCCGGCATCAAGGTCAGCATCGCCAGGTCCCACCGGTCATGCCGCAGGTGCGCGAGTTCGGCGGCCAGCGCCCGGCCAAATGGTCCACCCGCCCTTGCTGCGGGCGAGTCCGCTGCGGCCGCTCCGGTCACTGCGGCCAATCGAACAACACGCTCATGCCGGGGCGCAGATCGGCGATGCGGGAAACCGGGCGCAGCCGGATTTCGAACGACCGCACGTCATAGCCCGACGACTGCCGGGTCGCACGCCATGTCGCGAAATCGGCGCGGGGGGCAATGGTATGGACCCGGAACGCAGAACTTTGCCCAAGCGCCGGGACGCTGCCGGTCAGCACACTGCCGATCCGCAGCCCGCGATACCGGTCCTCGCGCACGTTTACGGACACCCACGGGTGATCGACATCGATGACCTGATAGGCGGGGATGATCGGACTGACGACCTCGCCCGGCTGGAGCAATTTGCGTGAAACTTCGCCGGCGATCGGGGACACCAGCCGCGTCTCACCGCCAAGCGCCTGCGCGGTCTGCAGTCCCGCGCGAGCGATATCGACCTGTGCGGCGGCAACTGCCTTGTTCTGCGGACGCGTGCCGGCCAACGCCTTCAGATATTGTTGCCGCACCGCCTCCGCCTGGCGCGCACTGCTGTTGCGGGCCGCGACGGCCTCGTCGCGTCGCTGCGCCGCAACGACACCCTCGGCGTAGAGATTTTCCGCACGGCGGCTGGTCACCCGGGCGAGATCGGCAACCGATTGCGCCGCCAGCCACGCCGCCCTGGCGGTCGCTACGTCTTCCGCGCGTGCACCCGCCTCCGCCTCGGACTGTACGGCCTGAGCGCTCCGCAACGCGCCCGCTGCCTGTGCCTGGCCGCCGGCGATCTCCGGACTGGCGAGCAGCGCCAGAACCTGGCCCTGCCGCACGCGATCGCCTTCGTCGACGAGCAGCCGATCGACCCGCGCCAGCGCCTTGGTCGCGACGTTCACCTCATCGGCATCTACCATGCCCTGCAATTGTTCCGGCACCGGACGGCTGGCCAGCCACAGGCCAACCGCGAGCAGGACCGCGACGATGATCAACGCGGCATAGGCCAGCAAGCGGACGTTGCGGCGGCGCGAGGGAGTGGTTTCGGTCATGATCTCACGGTGCCAGTCGATGGCCGGCGCGCTGGAGATAGCCGCCGAAGTTGTCGAATTGGTGGCTGGCGAGAAGCAGCCCGGCAAGCGCCAGGTCGTATTCGAATGCCGCTGCGATCCGCTGGGTCCGCACGCTTGCAATCGCTGCCTGTGCATCGATCACCGCCGACGATGCTGCCTCGCCTTCGCGGAACGACAATTGCTGCACCCGGAGATTTTCGTCCGCCGCGGCGATGCTGCTGTCGAGCGACAGGAAGGTCCGCCGCGCCGTGTCCGCCAAGTCATAGGCGCGGATCGTCTCGCTCGCTATCGTCTTGCGCATTTCGGCGGCGCTGTCGGCAGCGGCACGTTCGCGCTCGCGCGCCGCCTCAAGCGTCCGGCGGCGGTCGATGTTCGACAACAGCGTATAGCGTACCGCAACCCCGGCGACCCAGTCGGGCTCGGTCGGCAGGGCGTCATTGCGATTGAGATTATACTCGCCGAAAGCGAACGCCTGCGGGCGGTATCGCGAGCGGGCAAGATCCACGCCTGCGGCCGCCACCGACTGTGCGGCATCGCTGCCCTGCGCCCGTGGATGCTGGTCGATCGAAGCGAGGAACTCCGTCTTGGGTGCCAACGGCTCGGCGTTGACGAACAGGGCGGTGGTTGGCCGTACGCCGCCGTCGGCATCGAGCAACCGTCCGAGCGCATCGCGCGCCGTCGCGCAGTCCAACTCCGCACGCTGCAACGCACGGTCTGCAGCGTCGCGTGCAACCTGCACCTCGAGCACCCGTGCGCGGGCGATCACACCCTGCTGCTCGAGCTTGCGCGCATCGGCCAGATGCCGGTCGAGGCCATCGCGTGTTTGCCGCGTCGACTTGACAAGCTGCTCCGCGACCTGCTGACCGAAATAGGTCCGCACCAGGTTAAGGCGGGTGATGTTGCGGCCCTCGGCCTGCGTCGCCCGCGCGATCCCGGCGACCGCCTGCGCACCGCGCTGGATCGCCGGAATTGCGCCGCCGGTGTACAGCGGCATCCCGGCACTGATGGTCGGGCGAAAGGACGAATCGCGCGTTTGCAGCCGCAGCGTCTCGGGGATCGCGGACAGCAATCCCGGCAGGGCCGCGCCGAAACGCCGGGTGACTTCGCCGACAATCTCCTGAAAGCCGGGCGGGAACTGGTTGGGCAGGCCAGTCAGGAAATCGATCGTGGCATTCGACACGTCATTCTTTGCACCGGACAGATCGAGCGACAGCGTCTTTTGATACTCGATGAAGCTGGCGGACGCTGTCACGACCGGCCGGTGAAGCGCCTTCAGCGAATCGGCCATTGCCTGCGCTGCCCGCGCCTCATGGTCGGCGGCACTCAGGCCGCGTGATACATGGTCAAGCAGTGCCGACGCAGCGTCGAAGCTCATGGCAACAGGCGTATCGCCAACCGTATCCTGCGCAAGCGCGGGGGCCTGTGTCAGCAGGGGCACCATGGCCAGGATCATCTGCAAAGGTCGAGGCATGAACCAATTGAGCGAATTCAATGAACTCGATCAAGCGAGTTTTTTTTGCGCCGGTCGGCCGGTCAGCTCCGGCACCCAGCAAGCGGTGGGCTACCAGGGATCG
The DNA here is from genome assembly GCA_038210595.1 of Sphingomonadales bacterium. Lineage (GTDB taxonomy): Bacteria > Pseudomonadota > Alphaproteobacteria > Sphingomonadales > Sphingomonadaceae > Glacieibacterium. The sequence continues at coordinate 10,387 of JBBQWN010000054.1, forward strand.
TCCGCCGGAAGCATCTCCGGCGAACGACCGTGATTTGCGACAATCTACCTCGCCTCCGGGCCAACTATTGCCGTTCGCCAAACGAAACCGGGTAGGCGGCCGTCCGGATCGCAACCATCGGGTCTGCCGGCGCGATACCATCCGGGACATTGCCGGGCAGGAAGATGAGCGCTTTGTCGAGACCGGCCTGGTCCGTTGCCATCGTGTCGATGGTGATCGTGCCGAGCAGCACCTGCCGCCGCGCTTCCGGCCAGGCGATCGATGGGTCGTCGATCCGGTCGCCGGGGCCTGCAATCTGCGCATACCAGTCGAAGCGGACTGGCGCGGCCGCGATACGCGCGGCATTCTCCTGCTTGAGATAGTCGGGGTCCTTCATCTTTGCGGCGGCAGGATCTAGGAAGTGCGCACCTGCCTTCGGCACGAAACGGTAGCGGACCGCCGTCATGTGTCCGCGCGCATCGATGAAGGTAAAGGCGTTCACCCCGAAGTAGGGCTGCGACGCATAGCTTTCGGGCGGCGGGCTCTGTGTCGTCAGGAAGGTCTTGGCGATCGGGTGGCTGGCGAGGAGCCCGTCGAGCCGGGTCGGCTTCGCAGTACTGACCGAGATCGGGTGGCGGACGTGGTGAGGTCAGCCGCAGCAGTCGGCCCAGTTCTGGGCGATCTGTTCGAACGTTTTACCCGTCGCTGGCACCGGTGGCTGCCCAAATGATACGAGGAGCTACAAGAAAATGGCGGAAAGGGTGGGATTCGAACCCACGGTGAGGTTACCCCCACGACGGTTTTCAAGACCGTTGCCTTAAACCACTCGGCCACCTTTCCGGTGCGCTGCGTCATGCCGCCATCTTCGTCGCATCGCAAGCATTGAGGCG
>JBBQWN010000055.1:0-10096 GCA_038210595.1 Sphingomonadales bacterium
GCCGCCTGCCTGCGGATCAACCCCGGCAACATCGGCAGCCAGGAGCGCGTCCGCGAGGTCGTGCGTGCCGCGAAGGCCAACGGCTGCGCGATCCGCATCGGCGTCAACGCCGGCAGCCTCGAGCGTCACCTGCTCGAGAAGTACGGCGAGCCGTGCCCCGAGGCGCTCGTCGAGAGCGCCCTCGAGCATATGAAGATGCTGCAGGACGAGGACTTCCACGAGTTCAAGGTGAGCGTGAAAGCGTCGGACGTGTTCCTCGCCGTCGCTGCCTACCAGGGCCTCGCCGAGGTTTGCGACTACCCGCTCCACCTCGGCATCACCGAAGCCGGCGGGCTGCAGGGCGGTACGGTCAAGTCGTCGATCGGCCTCGGCATGCTGTTGTGGGCGGGCATCGGCGACACGATCCGGGTGTCGCTGTCGGCGGACCCCGTCGAGGAGGTCAAGGTCGGCTATCACATCCTGAAGTCGCTCGGCATCCGAGCGCGCGGCGTCCGCGTCGTCAGCTGCCCGAGCTGCGCGCGCCAGGGCTTCGACGTGGTGAAGACCGTCGAGCGCCTCGAAACCGCGCTTGCGCACGTCACCACCGAGCTGTCGCTCAGCGTGCTGGGCTGTGTCGTCAACGGCCCCGGCGAAGCGCGCGAGACTGACATCGGCATCACCGGCGGCGGCGGCGGCAAGCACATGGTCTATCTGTCGGGCGTCACCAGCCATCACATCGACGAACCCGCGATGGTCGACCACATCGTCAGCCTCGTCGAGAAGAAGGCGGCGGAGATCGAAGCGGCGAAGGCGGCGAGCGAGGCAGGGCTGCTCGTGGCGGCTGAGTAAGCGTGAGGGCTTGGTTCGACAATTGTAGTGAAGCTGCAGCGCGGCACAGGGGGACTATGAGCAATCATTTGTCACGGGGCGTTCTTCTTGGTGGTATGATCATCGGACTTGCCGGGCCGGCGAGCGCTGCCAACAGCGCGGCTACAGTGAACGCTATGGTCGAAACCAACGCGCGTGAGCTAATCCGTGAGAAGCTCCGCGATCCGAAAAGTGCGGTTTTCAGTCAGATTCGTGTATCGCGTCGGTCGGGTAGCCCCATCGCATGTGGACTGGTGAACGCGAGAAACGGCTTTGGTGGCATGACAGGGAACCAGCGGTTTGTTTCAAATGGCGCTACGATCACTGTCCTCGAAAGTGAGATGGCTAGCGGAGAGATGACGCTGACCTGGAATAAAATCTGCTAGCGGGGATATTTCGGTGATCCGCTCAGCCACGCCCGCCGACGTCGGAACCGTCCTGCAACTGATCCGCGACCTCGCGACCTATGAGCGCGATCCCGACGCGGTGAAGGCGACGCCCGAGACGCTGCACGCCGCGCTGTTCGGCGCGCCGCCCGCCGCCGAGGCCGTGCTGGCCGAGATCAACGGCGAGCCGGTCGGCGTCGCGCTGTTCTTCTTCAACTATTCGACGTGGACCGGAAAGCGCGGCCTGTATCTCGAGGATCTGTTCGTGCGTGAGGCGGCGCGTGGCACGGGCACCGGCACCGCGCTGCTGCGCCACCTTGCGCGCATCGCCGTCGATCGCGACTGCGCGCGCTTCGAATGGGCGGTTCTCGACTGGAACACGCCCGCGATCGGCTTCTACGAATCGATCGGCGCGGTGGCGATGCAGGACTGGACGATCATGCGCGTCGAGGGCGATGCGCTGGCGAAACTTGCGGCATGAATGCCTTGCTCGCCCTCATGCTGGGCGGGCTGTTCGAGGTCGGGTTCACCACCTCGCTCCGCTACGTCGACGGGTTCAGGAACTGGCCGTGGGTGCTCGCCTTTCTCGTTTCGGTCAGCCTCAGCATGGGGTTGCTCGAGTACGCCTCGCGCACCATCCCGCTGGGCACCGCCTATGCGGTATGGGCCGGGATCGGCGCGGCGGGCACGGCGGCAGTCGGCATCCTGGCCTACAACGACCCCGCCAGCCTGCCGCGCCTGCTGCTGCTCGGCGGCCTGATCGGGTGCATCATCGGGTTGAAGCTGCTGCACTAGCGCCCTACACGCGCCGACCATGGCAGACAAAGTGCAGCGCGTTCGCGGGACGCAGGATTTGTTCGGCGAGGACATCGCGCGCTTCGACCATGTCGTCGAGACGTTCAACCGGGTGCGCAAGCTGTACGGCTTCCGCCGCGTCGACGTGCCGGTGTTCGAGTTCACCTCCGTGTTCGCGCGCTCGCTCGGGGAGACCACCGACGTCGTGTCGAAGGAAATGTACAGCTTCGAGGATCGCGGCGGCGAATCGCTGACCCTGCGGCCCGAGTTCACCGCCGGGATCTGCCGCGCCTATATCTCCAATGGCTGGCAGCAGCACGGGGTGTTGAAGCTGGCCGCGCACGGCCCACTGTTCCGCTACGAGCGGCCGCAGAAGGGGCGGTATCGCCAGTTCCACCAGCTTGACGCCGAGATCATCGGCGCCGCCGAGCCCGCCGCCGACGTCGAGGTGATCGCGCTCGGCGCGCAGGTGCTGAGCGAGCTGGGGCTGAGCGACAAGGTCGTGCTGCAGCTTAATACGCTGGGTGATGCCGAGACGCGGCACGCCTGGCGGGCGGCGCTGGTCGCGCATTTCTCCAGGCACGAGGACGCGCTGTCGGGCGAGAGCCGCGAGCGGCTGGCCAAGAACCCGCTGCGCATCCTCGACTCCAAGGCCGAGAACGACCGCGCGCTGGTCGCCGACGCGCCGCGCATCGACGCGCACATGACGGCGGCAGCGGGGGAGTATTTCGAGGGCGTGCAGAAGGGCCTGCAGGCGGCGGGCGTCGCGTTCGTCCGCAACGAGGCCCTGGTCCGCGGCTTCGACTATTACCGCCACACCGCGTTCGAGTTCGTCACAGACCACCTCGGCGCACAGGGCACGGTGATCGGCGGCGGCCGCTACGACGGCCTGATCGGCGCGATGGGCGGGCCGGAGACTCCTGCCGTCGGCTGGGCGGCGGGGATCGAGCGGCTGGCGATGTTGGTGGAGGCTCCCGCTTCCCCGTTCGCGAAGATCGTCGTCGTCCCGGACACGCCAGGTATGAACGACGAGGCCGCGGCGATTGCCTACAACCTGCGTCGTGGACAGGTGGAAGCAACGATCGAGTTCGCGCACGGCGGCAACGCTAAGCGTCGCGTAGCGCTGGCAAAGCGGGCTGGCTACGACGCACTTCTTTTCGTGAGACAGTCAGCCGATGCGCGGGACCGGCTACACCTCACTCACATCTCAGGCGATAAGATAGTAGCGAGCGAACTGCTCCTTCGTGTGCTGGGATGGTTGCCGGAACCCTACCGCTCCCTGTCCGGCGATAACGCCTAATGATCGCCATCTCCCCCGACCGCATCGCGCAGATCGAGCGGCGGCATGCCGACCTTGCCGCGCGGATGGGCAATCCCGACCTTGCCTCCGACCAGTTCGTGCAGCTGTCGAAGGACTATGCCGAGCTGACTCCGGTCGCCGAGGCGGCCGCGCACCTGCGCAAGCTCCGCGACGAGGAAGCGGAGCTGACGGTGCTGCTCGCCGACCCCGAGATGAAGGAGATGGCTGAGGCCGAGATCGGCGCGGTGACCGACGCGATCCCGCTTGCCGAGCGCGCGCTGGCGCTGAAGCTGCTGCCGCGCGACACCGCCGACGAGCGGCCCGCGATGCTCGAAATCCGCCCCGGCACCGGCGGCGACGAGGCGGCGCTGTTCGCCGGCGACCTGTTCCGCATGTACCAGCGCTATGCCGAATCGCAGGGCTGGAAGGTCGAGACGATCAGCGCGAGCGCCGGCGAAATGGGCGGCTTCAAGGAAGTCGTCGCCTCGATCACCGGCAACCAGGTGTTCGCCCGCCTCAAGTTCGAGGCCGGGGTCCACCGCGTCCAGCGTGTCCCCGCGACCGAGACGCAGGGGCGCATCCACACCTCCGCCGCGACCGTCGCGGTGTTGCCCGAGGCGGAGGAAGTCGACGTCCAGATCGACGAAGCGCGCGACCTCCGCATCGACGTGTTCCGCTCGTCGGGGCCGGGCGGCCAGTCGGTCAACACCACCGATTCGGCGGTGCGGATCACGCACATTCCGTCGGGCCTCGTGGTCATCCAGCAGGACGAGAAATCGCAGCACAAGAACAAGGCGAAGGCGCTTAAAGTTCTGCGAACCCGCCTGTACGAGGCCGAGCGCAACAAGCTGCACGAGGCGCGCGCCGCCGACCGCAAGTCGATGGTCGGCTCCGGCGACCGGTCGGAGCGCATCCGCACCTACAACTACCCGCAGGGGCGCATCACCGATCACCGCATCAACCTGACGCTGCACCGCCTGCCCGAGATCATGGAAGGGCCCGGCCTCGAGGAACTGGTCAGCGCGCTGATCGCCGAGGACGAGGCGGCCCGGCTGGCCGATCTGGAGGGATGAAAATCCCTCTCCCCTTGAGGGAGAGGGACCGGTCGCCCCTTCGGCGACCAGGGTGAGGGTATGGCGACCCCGAAGTACGACAAACTGACCCTCGCCCGCGCGCGCGCCTTGCGCGCGGCGGAGGCCCCGGCCGAGACCAAGCTGTGGGCCTTGCTGCGCGGACGTCGCCTGCGCGCCAAGTTCCGGCGCCAGCAGCCGATCGGGCCCTTCATCGCCGACTTCTATTGTGCCGAGGCACGGCTGGTCGTCGAGGTGGACGGTCCAAGCCATGACGGGCAGGGCGGGTATGATGAACGCCGGACGAAGTGGCTTGAGGGACAGGGCTACCGCGTCGTGCGGCTGACCAACGAGGCCGTCCATGAACGGCCCGAGGAGGTGTATCGCGTGCTCGCAGCGGCGCTCGAGTCCCCTCACTCTGGTCGCCAAGCGGCGACCGGTCCCTCTCCCTCGAGGGGAGAGGGACTGCGGGCGGCTGCGGCGCTCATCGAAAGGCTCGATGCGGAGGTCCTGATGGCGCACCAGCTTGGCGTGTCGCGGATGGCGCTGCTGGTCGATCTCGAACGGTCGATTCCTGCCGGGTTTGACGCCCTGGTCGACCGCCGCGCCGCGGGCGAGCCGGTCGCCTATATCACCGGCAGCCGCGAATTCTGGTCGCTCGACCTTCGCGTCGGCCCCGGCGTGCTGATCCCGCGGCCCGATTCGGAGACGCTGATCGAGGTTGCGGTGCGGCACTTCGCGGGCCGTGCGCCGGCGACGGTGCTCGATCTTGGCACCGGGTCGGGCGCGCTGCTGTTGGCGGCGCTGAGCCAGTGGCCGGGTGCGACCGGCGTGGGCATCGACGCATCCCCGGCCGCGCTGGCGTGCGCGCGTCGCAATGCGGCGGATTTCGACGGCCGGGCGCGCATCGTCGACGGCGGCTGGGCGGGGACGGGCGCCGCGTTCGACCTCGTGCTGTGTAACCCGCCCTATATCGCCGAGGGCACGTCGCTGCCGCGCGACGTGATCGACTGGGAACCGCGCGAGGCCCTTTTCGCCGGGGCGGACGGGCTCGACGCCTACCGCGAGCTGGCACCGCAGCTTGGCGCGCAGATCGCGCCCGGCGGCATCGCCTGCGTCGAGATCGGCCACGACCAGGGCGAGACGGCGGCGGCACTGTTCCGCGCGGCGGGGCTGGCGGTAGTGCTGCACCGCGATCTCGCGGGCTTGCCGCGCTGCCTGGCGATAACCAAATAGCGCTTGGAGCCTTGCGGATTTACCGCTAGGGCTGGTGCCAAGGCAGGCCGGACCCCTTAAGCGAGGTCCCCTGCTCGACCGACCTTTCGAACGACGCGACCACGGGCACCGACGCCCAGCGGCGCGCACAGCAACGGGTCGGCACCCTCATCGCGAGCGGCTCGGGCCATGCCTGTGCGGCCATACGGGGACGAGACATTTGATACGCAATAACAATCAGCAGAATGGCCGGCGGCGCGGGCGCGGCGGCGGGCAGGGCGGCGGTGGCGGCGGCATGCCCCAGCGGGCGCCGGGCAGCCAGAATTACGGCAACAACCGCCTCGACATCCGCCAGCGCGGTAACGCCACCCAGCTGCTCGACAAGTACAAGACGCTGGCCCGCGACGCAGCGCAGCAGGGCGACCGGGTGGCGAGCGAATATTACCTCCAGTACGCCGATCATTATTTTCGCGTCCTGAACGAGATCCGCGAGCGCCAGCCGGAGCACCAGCGCGGGCCGCGCCCGGGTTATGACGCCGACGACGAGGATGCCGACGTCGGTAACGGCTACAACCCCGGCTACAACGCCTCCAACGAGGGTGCGCAGGCCGACAACGACCGCGATGACCAGCAGCGCTATGACAACGGCCAGCGCGGCGACAACGGCCAGCGCAACGACGGGCAGCGCCAGTACGAGGCGCGCGACAGCGACGATCGCCAGTCGCAGGAGCGCCCGCCCCAGGAGCGCCAGTCGGAGCGCCCGTCCCAGGAGCGCGGCGAGCGCGACGGGCGCCGCGACAATGGCCGGCGCGACGACCAGCGCCAGGCGCGGGGCGAGTCTCGCGGTCGCAGTGAGTATCGTGACGAACCGCGCCGCGATGGGCGCGACGACAACCGCGAAGCGGCCCAGGCCGAGGCGCTGCCCGAGGCTCCGGACCGCGACGAGCCGCCGATGCTCGCCGGCCTGCCCGGACCGGCGACGCTGTCGCCTGTTGCGGCGGCCGAACCGGCATCCGACGAGGCTCCGCGCCGCCGTCGCGGACGGCCGCGCAAAGTCGTCGACGACGCGGCGGCCGACACCGTCGACGCCTGACCGGCGCGCTGCACGAACCAGGGAGCCCGGCCGGTGAAATCCGGTCGGGCTCCTGTCGTTTCAGTACCGATATGGACCGTGGCGGATCGGCAACGCCCCAATTCCGACTGCCCCGCCATCTGGCTGTTGCAATAAAAGTGTAACCAAAACCTCACAAAGCGCCCTTAGCGCGGCGACATCGCCACATCCAAAGGCAGGACCAGACGCCATGATTACCACTAAATTCATAACCTCGTTGCTGACGGCGACGGCGCTGACCGGCCTCGCCGCGGTGCCCGCCGCCGCCCACAAGGCCGGCAAGGCGCACACCCACCGCGCCGCTACCGTGTCGAACGATGCCGAACTGCGCCGGCTCCTCGAAGCCCAGCAGGCCAAGATCGACGAGCTGACCGCCCGGGTCGCCGCGATGGCGACTGCCCCGGCCCCCGGCGCGGTCAGCGAAGAAGAGCAGACGGCGCGCGACGAGGCGGCCGCCAACAACGAATTCCTGAAAGCCCAGGTCGACGCGCTCCAGGCGCAGCTTGAGGTCGTCAAGACCACGACCGCGCAGAATGCCCCGACCTGGTCAGGCATGCCGCAGTTCAAGGGCGCGGGTGGCTTCTCCTTCAAGCCGAACGGCGAAATCCAGTATGACGCCGCCTACACCAGCAATCCGGGCAACCGCATCGCCGGTGCCAACCTCGGCTTCAACAACCGTGCCCGCCGCCTGCTGTTGGGCGCGTCGGGCGACCTGCCGGGCGACTTCAAGTACGCCTTCCAGTTCGAATTCGCCCAGGCTGGCGTCAATTACGAGGACGTGGTGCTGTCGTACGAGCCGAAGGGTAAGCCGTACACGGTGACTGTCGGCTACTTCTATCCTTACAACAGCCTCGACAACCTGACGTCGAACCGCTTCGTCTCGGTGGTCGAGCGCAACCAGGCGGTCGACGGCTTCGGCCAGGGCCGCCGTCTCGGCGTCGGCGTCGGCTATACGTCGGGTGATTTCCGCATCAACGGCGGCGTCTTCGCCAACCAGATCAACAACGCCAACTTCGACAACAACGACTGGGCGCTGACCGGTCGCATCCTCTACGCGCCGCTGCTCGGCAGCAACCAGCTGCACTTCGCGGTCAACGGCGAATACCGCCGCTTCCGTCGCAACTCGCTGGGCATCCAGTATCGTTCGCGGCCATTCACGCAGACGACCGACATTCGCTTCGACGACGCCGGCACCATCGCGGCTTATGGCGACTATGTCATCGGCCTCGAGGCGCTCGGCATCTTCGGCCCGCTGCACGTCCAGGGCGAAGCCAAGTACGTCAAGACCGACGGTATCCGGCCGGGCGAGGTGCTGGACAACGGCGAGATCGTCAGCGGCACGCGCCTCGCGAGCGATCCGGCGTTCTTCTCGGCCTACGGCGAAGTCGGCTACTGGCTGACCGGCGAAACCCGCGGCTACAAGAACTTCAAGATCGACCGCACCAAGATCCTGAACGGCTTCGACAAGGGCGGCTGGGGCGGCTTCAACCTCGTCGGCCGCATCGACTACATCGACCTGAAGGACAGGGTCGGCGGGCCGAACGTCGGTACTCAGGTGATCAACGGCATCCTGAACGGTGGCCAGCAGACGGGTTACATGCTCGCGCTGAACTGGTGGCCGATCGATTACGTGCGCTTCACCGCGCAGTACATCCACACCGAGATCGAGGGCGGCCCCCGCGCCGGTGCGGCAGTACCGATCAGCACGCGGCCGATCTACGACCGGAAGTACTCGACCGATGGCGCCGTGGTGCGGGCCCAGGTCGACTTCTAACGCGCGGCGACGGCAACCGCGGGCGGCCCGGCGACGGGCCGCCCGTTGGCGTTCAGCGCAACTCTCCGGCGTCGTCGGCGGGCAGCTCGGCCACAGCGTCGTCGATGCCGCTGCGGGCGCTGACGAACACCAGGCCCATCAGCCCGGCGCCGAGCATCAGCGACAGCGTGATGCCCAGCCCCATCGCGATCAGGAAGTGCAGGTGCATCGGCGTGCCGGTGCGGATCAGCCAGGTCACGGCGATCGCGACGACGGTCAGCGAAAATGCGAACATCCACGCCATCAGCCGGCGGAACCAGCGCCAGTGCCCGGCAAGCGAGCGCTGGCCGTCGTTTGAGGCCTGAAGGGGCACGGTCTTTCCTTTGCCTGGCGATCGGCGCAACATTCGGCACCGGTCACTCATATAATGCGCGAGGGCCGCTTGGGGAGACACGGGCGATGACCATCGGCACCATGCTGGCGGGCAAGAAGCCGCTGATCACCGTGACCCGCGCCGACACCGTGCGCGAGATCGCCCGGCTGCTGTACGAACATCGTATCGGCGCGGTGCTGGTGGTCGAGGACGGCGCGATCCTCGGGATTGTCTCCGAACGCGACATCGTGGCCGCCCTGCACGTGCGCGCGGCGATCCTCGACTGTACCGCCGCCGACGTGATGACCGCGCCGGTGCACACCGTGCCGCCCGGCATGTCTGCCGCGGCCGGACTCGCCGAGATGACCGACCGGCGGTTCCGCCATCTGCCGGTCGTCGAGGATGGCCACTGCCTGGGACTCGTGTCGATCGGCGACCTCGTCAAACGCCGCATCGAGGATGCGGAACATGAGGCGGCGAGCCTCAAGGACTATATCCAGACTTCGTGAGTGGGGTTTTTGCGGCGATCTGTGAAAAAAGGGGTTGCCAGCATCCTACACCCCGCCTAGATGACCGCTCCCGGCGGCGGGCGGCGCGGTTTCGCTCCTCTCGCCACTCTGACAGCGGCGGCGGAAAAGCCCTTTAAACAGGGACTTCCCGCTATTGCGGTCGGAACGCCGGTTTCGGTTGTGACGCGGATTGGTCCGCAGCATGAACGAAAAAAGACGTTGACGGGGATTGAGACGAGGCCCATAAGCCTCCCCCGACGCCGAGACGAACCAGCGGGTTCGCCACCGGGTCTCGAAAAAGCACTGTTCGGGTCTCCCCGTTAAAGCGGGGAACTGAGCAGTGTCGCCGTTTCGCTGGGTAACACCGACGGCTCGGCTGCTCTTTCTCATTGTAGGTTGAATGAAGGGACATGTGGGCGGCGGTCGACGTTCCGGGCAATTTAGGGTCCGGGTCGCGTCGTAAATACGCTGCCTATTATGTCTTAATTACGTTACCACATCGCTCCGGGCTTCGGCTCGGAATACGTTAGTGACGTTGTGCAGACAGATAGGCTCCTAAAACGGGGTTTAGTTCCAGGCTTGCCTGGGGCTTTATCTCGATCATGAACTTGAGAGTTTGATCCTGGCTCAGAACGAACGCTGGCGGCATGCCTAACACATGCAAGTCGAACGAGACCTTCGGGTCTAGTGGCGCACGGGTGCGTAACGCGTGGGAATCTGCCCTTAGGTACGGAATAA
>JBBQWN010000056.1:0-10002 GCA_038210595.1 Sphingomonadales bacterium
TCCTCGCAGCTTCGCGTCAGGCAGCCCAATCGACCTCGCTTGCCCGGGCCACGCCCGACGGAGCCGATCCATGCATATTCGAATTGCCGTCGCCGCACTGGCGTGGGCTTCTGCGGCGACGGCCGCGCCGCTTACCTTCGATCAGGCGCTCGACCGGGCACGCGATACCGCACCGAGCCTCGCAGGGAAGGCGCTCGCATCCGATGCTGCAAGGAGCGCGGCACGGTCGGCGGGAGCACTGCCCGATCCGAAGCTCGAGTTCGGTTTCACCGGGTTCCCGGTGTCTGGGCCAAATGCCGGGCATCCGGAACGCGACGATTTCAGCACCGTCCGTGTCGGCATCGAGCAGGATGTGCCGAACCGTGCCAAGCGCACCGCCCGCACCGGTCGCGCCGAAGCCGATATCGCGGCAAGCGAGGCGGCAACACTCGGCGAGGCGCGGACGGTCAGGCTGGGCGCGGCCCTCGCCTGGGTCGATCTCTATTTCGCGGGGCGCAAGCTCACAGCTATCGATGCCGTGCGGGCGAGCGTTGCGTCGCTGATCGGGACGACACCTGCAAGATTGGCGTCCGGGTCGGCCCAGCCCGCGCAGACCACCGAGCCGGCGCAAATGCTCGCTGCCTTCGATGACCGCCGCGCCGAACTCGTTGCCGATGCCGCCAAGGCGCGTGCCGTACTGATACGCTGGACGGGCGACACCGCGCCCGAAGTCGCCGGACCCCCGCCGACCACCGGCATCGACGCGGTCGCGCTGCGCGCCGGCCTCGACCGACTGCCCGAAGTCCGGCTCGCCGACGCAGCAGCCGGGCAGGCCGACGCCGATGCAAGGCTCGCCCGCGCCGAGAAGCGCCCCGACTGGAGCTGGCAAGTAGGTTACGACCGCCGCGACCCACGCTTCGGCGATATGCTCGGCGCGACGATAAAGATCGGCCTGCCGCTGTTCGCCAAGAACCGTCAGGATCCGCTCATCCTCGCCCGCGACCTCGATACGCAGCGCGCCCGGCTCGACGCGCAAGCGACCTCGCGGGAACTGGTCGCGGCGTTTGACGCCGACCTTGCCGACCACGCCATGCATCACGATCGCCTCGAACGCGCGCGGGCGACGCTGCTACCGCTCGCCGAACGCCGGTCGGCGCTAGAGACCGCCAGCTACGGCGCCGGCTCCAGCGGCCTCGCCGACGCGCTCGCCGCCAGGATCGCGGTCGCCGAGGCTCGGCTCGAGCTGCTGACCCGCGAGGCCGACGTCGTCCGCGACGCGGTCCGCATCAACCTGACCTACGGGAGCGAAGCACGATGAGCCTCGACCGATCGCATCGTGCCCGGCTGGGCGTCGGCGCCGTGCTGATTGCCGCCGTTGCTGGTGGCGGAGGCTATTGGCTCGCGTCGCCGCGTAGCGCTGTACCTTCCGCCGCCGCCACCGCGCCGGCAGAGCGCAAAATTCTCTATTGGTACGACCCGATGATGCCGGGGCAGCATTTCGACAAGCCCGGCAAGTCGCCCTTTATGGATATGCAGCTGCAACCGCGCTACGCCGAGCCTGCGACAGCGACCGGGCTGCCGGCGGCGACGGGCGTGTCCGTCGATGGCCGGGCGGTGCAAAGCCTCGGCATTCGCACTGCGGTGGTCGAGCGCACCATCCTGTCGTCAACGCTGACCGTGACCGGCACGATCGAGTTCAATCAGCGCGATGTGGCCATTGTCCAGGCACGGTCGGCAGGCTTCGTCGAGCGGGTCTATGGCCGCGCGCCCGGCGACATCGTGCGGGCCGGAACGCCCATCGCCGATCTGCTTGTGCCGGCATGGGGCGGCGCGCAGGCCGAGTATCTTGCCATCCGACGCACCGGTGACACGGCTCTGATGGCGACGGCCCGGCAGCGCCTCCGACTGCTCGGCATGCCTGCCGGAGCGATCGCAGCAGTTGAGCGCAGCGGCCGCGCACGGACTGTCGTCACCATCACCACTCCGGTTGGGGGTGCTATCCAGACGCTCGACGTCCGGCGCGGCATGACCGTCGCCGCCGGGCAGACACTAGCGCAGGTCAGCGGGCTCGGCATGGTCTGGCTCGATGCGGCGGTACCCGAGACGTCGACCGCACAGATTCGTATCGGACGGGCTGCGCGGGCAACGCTCAGCGCCTGGCCCGGCGAGGTGTTTACCGGCCGGGTAGCAGCGATCCTGCCCGCGACGCAGGCCGACAGCCGGACGCTGACCGTTCGCATCGAGCTGGCCAATCGCGGGCTTCGTCTGCGGCCGGGGATGTTCGGCCGCGTCGATCTTGGTGGAGACACCGGCTCAGCACTCACGATCCCGTCGGAGGCGGTCATCCGCACAGGCACGCGGGTGCTGGCGATGGTCGTGCAATCCGGCGGCAGCTACCGGCCCGTCGAAGTCCGCACCGGGCGCGAGAGCGGCGGCCGCACCGAGATCGTCGCTGGACTGGCCGAAGGCCAGAAGGTGGTGGCATCGGGGCAGTTCCTGCTCGATTCCGAGGCGAGCCTGTCGGGCATCGAGGCAACGCCGCTCGGTGGCCAGGCGATGACACCGCCGGAGCAGCGCAAGTGATCGCGGGCGTGATCCGTGGCGCAGCCCGCGCGCGCGGGCTGGTCCTGCTCGCCGCATTGATGCTGGTTGCCGTCGGCGTCTGGGCGGTGCGGACCACGCCGCTCGATGCCCTTCCCGACCTCAGCGACGTCCAGGTCATCATTCGCACGACCTATCCGGGGCAGGCGCCGCAGATCGTCGAGAACCAGGTCACCTATCCGCTGGCGACGACCATGATTTCGGTACCGGGCGCGCGGGTGGTGCGCGGCTATTCGTTCACCGGCGACAGCTTTGTCTACGTGCTGTTCGAGGACGGCACCGATCTCTACTGGGCGCGCAGCCGCGTGCTGGAATATCTGGCGCAGGTGCAGGGGAAATTACCGGAGGGGGCAAAGGCGACGCTGGGGCCGGATGCGACCGGCGTCGGCTGGATCTATGAATATGCCCTCGTCGATCGGACAGGGCGGCACGACCTCGCGCAGCTGCGGAGCCTGCAGGACTGGTTCCTGCGCTATGAGCTGAAAAGCGTTCCCGGCGTCGCCGAGGTCGCCAGCATTGGCGGTATGGTCAAGCAGTACCAGGTCGTCCTCGATCCGGCCAAGCTCGTCGCCTATGGCATCACCCAGGCACAGGTCGGCGATGCCTTGAAACGCGCCAATGCCGAGGCCGGCGGTTCGGTCGTCGAGATGGCCGAGGCCGAATATATCGTCCGCGCCTCCGGCTATCTGAAGACGCTCGACGACTTCCGCGCCGTGCCATTGAAGGTTGCAGGCGGCGTGCCGGTGACGCTCGCCGACGTGGCGACGGTGCAGATCGGACCCGAGATGCGGCGCGGTATCGCCGAGCTCAACGGCGCGGGCGAGGTTGCGGGCGGCGTCGTCGTGCTGCGCTCGGGCAAGAACGCGCGGCAAGTCATCGCCGCAGTCAAGGACAAGCTTGCTGCGTTGAAGCGAGGCCTGCCGTCGGGCGTCGAGATCGTGCCGACCTACGACCGCTCGAGCCTGATCGACCGCGCCGTCGTCAACCTACAGGGCAAACTGATCGAGGAGTTCATCGTCGTCGCGGTCGTCTGCGGATTGTTCCTGTGGCACGCGCGCTCGGCGCTGGTGGCGATCATCACGCTGCCGCTCGGCGTGCTGATCGCCTTCATCGTCATGCGGGTGCAAGGCGTCAACGCCAACATCATGTCGCTTGGCGGCATCGCCATCGCCATCGGCGCGATGGTCGATGCGGCGGTGGTGATGATCGAAAATGCCCACAAGCATCTGGAGCGATGGGAGCACGATCATCCCGGGACGCCGCTCGCAGGTGAGGCGCGCTGGCAGGTCATCACCGGGGCGGCAGCCGAGGTCGGCCCGGCATTGTTCCTCAGCCTGCTGATCATCACCTTCTCGTTCATTCCGGTGTTCACTCTGGAAGGCCAGGAGGGGCGGCTGTTCGGCCCCCTCGCATTCACCAAGACCTACGCGATGGCTGGCGCGGCAATCCTATCGGTGACGCTTATCCCGGTGTTGATGGGCTATCTGATCCGGGGCCGGGTTCCGGCGGAGGAGGCCAACCCGCTCAACCGCGGGCTCACCGCGCTCTACCGCCCGGCGATCGACTGGACGTTGCTGCACCCGAAGACGCTGCTTCTCATCGCAGTTCTGATCTTCGCAACCACGGCATGGCCGCTGAGCCGGCTCGGCGGCGAGTTCATGCCGCAACTCGACGAAGGCGACTTGCTGTACATGCCGTCGGCTCTGCCCGGCCTGTCGACAGCGCGCGCCGGGCTGCTGCTCCAGCAGACCGACCGCCTGATCAAGACCGTTCCCGAGGTAGCGAGCGTCTTCGGCAAGGCGGGTAGGGCCGAGACCGCGACCGACCCCGCGCCGCTGGAGATGTTCGAGACGGTCATCCAGTTCAAGCCGCGTGACCAGTGGCGGCCCGGCATGACGCCCGAGAAGCTGACCGATGAACTTGACCGCGCGGTCAAGGTGCCCGGCCTGACCAACATCTGGGTGCCGCCGATCCGCAACCGCATCGATATGCTCGCGACCGGCATTAAGAGCCCCGTCGGCGTCAAGGTCTCGGGTTCGGACATTGCCGAGATCGACCGGGTTGCGCGCGAGGTCGAGCGCGTCGCCAGGACGATGCCGGGGGTATCTAGCGCCCTCGCCGAGCGGCTGACCGGCGGACGCTACATCGATGTCGACATCGACCGGGTCGCGGCGGCCCGCTACGGCATGAACATCGCCGACGTCCAGGCCGTGGTTTCGGGCGCTATTGGCGGCGAGACCATTGGCCAGACCGTCGAGGGGCTGGCGCGCTATCCGTTCAACCTGCGCTATCCGCGCGAGCTTCGTGACAGCGTCGAGAAGTTGCGCGCGCTGCCGGTGCTGACCCCGTCGTTGCAGCAGGTGACGCTCGGCAGCCTCGCGCAGGTCCGTGTAAGCGAAGGGCCGCCCCAACTCCGCAGCGAAAACGGGCGGCCGACGACTTGGGTCTATGTCGACGTGCGCGGGCGCGATCTTGCCGCCGTGGTCCATGACTTGCAGGCGGCGGTCGCGCGCGAGGTACACCCGACGCCGGGCATCAGCATCGCTTACACCGGTCAGTTCGAGTATCTCGAACGCGCCGTCGAGCGGCTGAAGCTGGTTGTGCCGGCAACGCTGCTCATCATTTTCGTGCTGCTCTATCTGACCTTCGGCAGCTTCGCGGAAGCTGCGCTGGTGATGGCGACGCTGCCCTTTGCGCTGACCGGCGGGGTGTGGCTGCTCTACCTGCTCGGCTACAACCAGTCGGTGGCGACCGGGGTCGGGCTGATCGCACTGGCCGGCGTGTCAGCAGAGTTCGGCGTGGTCATGCTGATCTACCTGAAGTCGACGATGGTCGGTCGCGACGACACTGACGCCGCTATCCGCGACGGGGCGCTGCTCAGGGTGCGGCCAAAGGCGATGACCGTTGCGGTTATCCTCGCCGGGCTGCTGCCGATCCTGCTCGGCCACGGCACCGGCTCCGAAGTGATGAGCCGAATCGCCGCGCCGATGATCGGCGGCATGATCACCGCGCCACTGCTGTCGATGCTGGTCATCCCGGCAGCCTACCTCCTCCTGCAGCGGCGGCGCACTCAGAGTGCGGCAGATCGAAAATGAGACGCGCGTCCAACGAGATCGGTCATCTGCGTCGCGGCATGGACTGTCAGCGGGTGATGCGTGGCCCCCGGTCGCGGTGCGACGATCGCGGCCATCTCGGCCGCCGCAGCAACCGTTTTATCGCTGGCGTTGGCGAGCAGAGCGATGACCAGATTCTCCAGGGCAATCACACGGATGCGGAGCTGAACCAGTTCGGTATTCGTAAGCTCCGGGATTACCGGTTGATCGTTGATAAAGTCCGCCCACGCGCCGCACGGCCCAGCACCGCCCTCATTATCCCAGGCCGAAAGCGCCATTCGACGGCGCTCCGATGATGTAAGCGAAGCGGATGCTGGATCGGACACAAGGGTATCCCTATTTGGCTACTGCCCCGTTTCGATCGGTGGCCAACCCGAACAACGATCCGAATGACGGTTGAGGGCCGCGCTGCCGCAGCGCGCATTGAAATGAGGGGATGCCAAGCCTATCGCCTCGCTTGGGCGTTCAAGGTGCGGCGGCGGATCGATGGCAGTGATCGACGTTAAATAGCGCTATGGCCGAACCAACGATTGAGCCGAAAGCGTCGGCGCAAGCCCAAGCGCCGAGCCGGTGGCGCCTCCTCGCGGGCCTATTGGCGCTAATCGTCTTCGCGCAGCTGGTCAGCTTTGGCCTCGGACTCCTGCGGGCTCCGTCGCCGCCGACACTGTTCAACAATCCCACTATATTCGCCGATGCCCGTGCGCCGACGCTTGGGCCGAGCGCTGCCAACGTGACAATCTATCTCCTGTCGGACTATGCCTGTCCTAATTGCCGGGCCATGCACGCTGACCTGCGCAGTCTGGTAGCCGCCGATGCCCATGTCCGCATCGTTTATCGCGATCTGCCGATCCTCGGCGACCGCTCGGTTCGGGCCGCCCGCCTCGCCATTGCGAGCGGCTTCATTGGCGGCCATGCGCAGTTCGACGACGAATTGATGCGCCGCGGCGGTCCACTCGACGAGGCGTCGCTCCGCGCCGCCGCTGCGCGCGCCGGGATCGACTGGTCGATCCTCGAGCAATCGCTCAATTCCCACATATCGACCATCGACGGGCTGATCGCCGACACGAAGTTCAAGGCGAATTCGTTGGAACTCAACGGCACGCCGGTGCTGATCGTAGGACCATATCTCGTCATCGGCCGCCAAACACGAGAGCGGTTGCAAGAACTCGTCCGCGAGGCCCGCGGCGACCGACAAGGCGTTTCCGAAGAAGCGCCTTAAAGTTCGAAGGTTCGGAGCCGCAGGGCATTGCCGACGACCGAGATCGACGAAAGCGCCATTGCCCCCGCTGCAATCGCCGGAGACAACAGCAACCCCAACACCGGGTACAGCGCTCCCGCCGCAATCGGGACGCCGATGGCGTTGTAGACAAACGCCAGGAACAGGTTCTGGCGGATGTTGCGCATCGTGGCGTGGCTCAGCCGGCGGGCACGCAGGATTCCGTTGAGGTCGCCCTTGACCAGCGTTACCCCGGCGGTCTCGATGGCGACATCGGTACCGGTCCCCATGGCGATGCCGACGTCGGCGGCGGCGAGAGCGGGCGCATCATTGACCCCGTCGCCGGCCATGGCGACGATCCGGCCCTCGGCCTTCAGGCGCGTCACAACCGCGCTCTTCTGGTCAGGCAGCACGTCGGACTCGATCTCATCGATGCCGAGGCGGCGTGCCACCGCTTCGGCAGTGGTGCGGTTGTCGCCGGTGAGCATGATGACGCGGATACCCTCGGCCTTGAGCGCCGCCACGGCGTCGGCCGTTGTCGCCTTGACCGGATCGGCGATGGCGATGATCCCCGCCGCTTTGCCGTCGATCGCGACGAGGATCGCGGTCGCGCCGTCGCGGCGATGGCGCTCGGCGGCTTCGGTCAGCGCCGCGGTGTCGACCTTGAGCTCAGACAGATAACCTGGCTTGCCGATCGCTACCCGGCGACCGTCGACAGTGCCGATAACGCCCTTGCCAGTCGGTGCATCGAAGTCGGTCGCGGTTTCCACGGCAAGCTTCCGTGCGGCCGCCTCGGCGACGACGGCGGCGGCGAGCGGATGCTGGCTCGGTCGCTCGACGGCGGCGGCAAAACGCAGAAGTTCGTCCTCGGCCATGCCGCCGAACGGCTCGATCGCCACGACTTTGGGCTTGCCCTCGGTCAGCGTGCCGGTCTTGTCGACGAGAAGGGTGTCTACCTTCTCCATCCGCTCGAGCGCCTCGGCGTTCTTGACCAGTACGCCAGCGGCGGCGCCTCGCCCGACGCCGACCATGATCGACATCGGGGTCGCCAACCCAAGCGCGCACGGGCAGGCGATGATGAGGACGGTGACGGCCGCGACGAAGCCGAAGGTGAAGCGCGGCTCGGGGCCGAAGGCCGCCCACACCGCGAACGCCAGCACCGCCACTGCGATCACCGCAGGCACGAACCAGCCCGAGACCTGGTCGGCGAGACGCTGGATCGGCGCGCGGCTACGCTGCGCGTCGGCGACCATCTGGACGATCCGCGCCAGCATTGTGTCGCGTCCGACCTTGTCGGCGCGCATCGCGATGGCACCAGTCTGGTTGATCGTACCGGCGATGACGGTATCCCCGACCTCCTTGGTTACCGGCATCGATTCACCGGTGACCATCGACTCGTCGAGCGTGGTCCGTCCGTCGGTGACCGTGCCGTCGACCGGCACTGCTTCGCCGGGTCGGACGCGCAGGCTGTCGCCTGCTGCTACAAGCTCGAGCGCCACTTCCTCGTCCGAGCCGTCTGGCTTGAGCCGGCGCGCGGTCTTTGGGGCCAGGTCGAGCAGCGCGCGGATCGCGCCGCCGGTCGCTTCGCGTGCGCGGAGTTCGAGCAGCTGGCCGAGCAGCACCAGCACAACGATGATCGCCGCCGCCTCGAAATAGACCGCAACCGCGCCGTCCATCCGCCGGAAGGCGGGCGGGAAGACTTGCGGCGCGACGGTGGCGACAACACTGAACGCCCACGCGACGCCGGTGCCCATCGCTACCAGCGTGAACATATTGAGGCTGCGGTTGACGATCGAGGCCCAGGCGCGCTCGAAGAACGGCCAGCCCGCCCACAGCACCACGGGTGTCGCCAGCAGCAGCTGGATCCAGTTCGACACCTGGGGTGCGATAAACCGGTCGAGGCCGAACAGATGGCCGCCCATTTCGACCACGAACACCGGAACCGCCAACGCCAGTCCGACCCAGAAGCGCCGCGTGAAATCGGCGAGTTCGGGATTCGGCGGAGTATCGGCGCTGAACACGGCGGGTTCGAGCGCCATGCCGCAGATCGGGCACGCACCGGGACCCACCTGACGGATCTGTGGATGCATGGGACAGGTGTAGATTGTCCCTTCGGCGACCGGTTCGTGGCTGTGAAGCTCGGCCGGGGTCAGATATTTGGCCGGTTCGGCCATGAATTTTGTCCGGCACCCGGCAGAGCAGAAATAATAGGGATGCCCGTCGTGCTCGGCCCGGTGCGCGGTCGCGTGCGGATCGACCATCATGCCGCAGACCGGATCACGTTCGGTCTTTTCAGCCGATGACTTTCCGGTCCCGCAGCCGCAGCAACCGCCCGCCGGCTTTGCCGAAGCGATCGGCGCATCGTCAGCGCTTTGATCTTGATGATCTGCCATGATTATTTCCAAGCGTTGTTGTCGCGCTCCAGGCCAAGCGCGATTGATGACCGCGTCGGGATCGCTTAGCGGGCGGAGAAGCGGCCGGTCAGGTTGTAACCAACTGCCACCAGCGCTCCCGTCAGAGCGCCGAATCCGGCAGCACTGGCACCGCCTATCAACAGGGCAGAGGTCGATGCGATCGGCGACAAGGTAAACAAGCCGATGAAGGCGTGACTGGCAACCATCCCAACTGCGCCGGCAACCCAGCATACTAAGAAGACGGCGAGCGCCACGAACGCCCCAGTCAGGGTCAGTCGGCCGATGCTCAAACGTGGTGCCGCGATTGCAATCTGGTCGATCATGACGATCTCCTGGTGCTAGAACAGCACCTTCCCGATATGATACCCCCACAGGGTATATACAAGCAGCAACAGGAAAGAGTTTCATGCGGGGTTACACGGTCAACAAAGACGTGCTCGGCAAGCGGCTCGCTCGTATCGAAGGGCAGGTCCGCGGCGTGGCGACAATGGTCGCCGATGACCGCTATTGCATCGACATCGTCACCCAGCTCAAGGCAACCCGCGCCGCGCTCTCCGCCGTCGAAGCCGAACTGCTGAAGGCGCATGTCAGCCACTGCGTCACTGCCGCAGTGGCCGGTGGCGACAGGGCGGCGGCGCAGGAAAAGCTCGACGAATTGCTTCGCATCCTGCCCCGCGCC
>JBBQWN010000057.1:0-9315 GCA_038210595.1 Sphingomonadales bacterium
TAAAGTTGCGACCACGTTGCCCGCTTGACCCGGCGGCGGCACTGCATTAGCCCGCCCTGCCGCAACGGCCCCTTCGTCTAGCGGTTAGGACGCGGCCCTTTCACGGCTGAAGCACGGGTTCGATTCCCGTAGGGGTCACCAGCGCGCCGGCATGCCGGCAGCATGGCAGATGGTCGCCCGCGCCGGGACCGATCACCCCCGCGACGCCGCATCGGCCACCGGCGGCCGCTCTGTCACCGGAACGGGAAACAGCTCATCCATCGGCACCGACTTGCCGTTCACTTGCATCACCCGCACGTGATAGCGGCGCAGCGCGCGCGGCTCGGCGACCCCGCAGCTGTGCGCGATCACCTCGACCTCATGGACCAGGTTGGTGCAGTAATTCGCGACCTTGACCGCCTTGTCTGCAGGGTTAAGCCCCTTTTGCAGCCGCTTGTTGTGCGTCGTGATCCCCGTCGGACAGGTATTCTTGTTGCATTTGAGCGACTGGATACAGCCGAGCGAGAACATGAAACCGCGGGCCGAATTGACGAAGTCCGCCCCTGTGCACAACGCCCAGGCAACGTCGGACGGCGTCACCAGCTTGCCCGACGCAATCACCCTGACGCGGTCGCGCAGACCGTGGCGCAGCAGGATATCGGTCACCATCGGCAGCGATTCCTTCAGCGTCAGCCCGACATTGTCCATCAGCGGCATCGGCGCCGCCCCCGTGCCGCCATCGCCGCCGTCGATGGTGATGAAATCGGGAGCGCTCTCGATCCCGCGCCTGAGGATCTCGACGCATAGATTGTCGAGCCAGCCATAGGCCCCGATCACGGATTTGAACCCGGTCGGCTTGCCCGTCACCCGGCGCACCCGGTCGACAAGATCCAGCAACGCGCCGACCGAGTCGATTTCGGTGTGGCGATTGGGGGAGATCGAGTCCTCGCCCGCGCGGATGCCGCGGATCGCCGCGATTTCCGGCGTGACCTTGGCGCCTGGCAGGATGCCGCCCTTGCCCGGCTTGGCCCCTTGCGACAGCTTTACCTCGAACATCCGGACCTGCTGCAGCGCGGCAATTTCCCTCAGCCTGTCGTCGCTCAAATTGCCGTCCGCGTCGCGAACGCCATATTTCGCGGTGCCGATCTGAAAGACGATATCGGCACCGCCCGACAGGTGGTGTGGCGACAGACCGCCTTCGCCGGTATTGAGCCAGCACCCCGCCAGCTTGGCGCCGCGCGACAGCGCCTGCACCGCGGGCGTCGACAACGCGCCATAGCTCATCGCCGAAATGTTGAAGATCGACGGCGCCAGATAGGGCTGCGCGACATACGGTCCGATCAGCAGCGGCTGCGTGCGGGCGGCATCGTCGTCCAGTGTCGGAAAGGCGCAGTTGGCGAAGATCATGCTGCCGGGGGCCGAGATATTCTTGGTCGATCCGAACGCCACCGTGCTGTCATGGCCCTTGGCGGTGTCATAGATCCAGTTCCGCTCGGCGCGGTTGAACGGCATTTCCTCCCGGTCCATCGCGAAGAAATACTGGCGAAAGAACTCGCCCAGCGACGTGAACAGGTCACGGAAGCGCCCGACCACCGGGTAGTTGCGGCGGATCGCATCGCGCGTCTGCCCGACATCGGCGAGGTAGATGAAAACGATGGCCAGGAAACCCAGGCCAACGACGAAGATGAAGGCATAGGCGAGCAGCGGCAGCGCCTGCACCAGCCATGTCGGCAACATTTCGGCCATGACGATTACCCTCGACCCCGCCCGCCGCTTATCCCGGTATTCACGCGGCGACGATAGCCCGGATCGGCGGCGCGGCTAGGCGGCCGCCTGCATCGCCCCGTCGAGCGCCTCGCTCGCGGCCAGCCACGCGGCCTCGGCTTGCCCCAGCTTGCGCTCGACCTCGCCGCGCTCGCGCATCAGCTCGGCCGCGGTGCGCTTGGCGTCGCCGGGCAGCGCGGTGGCGGGGTCGAACAGCGCACGGTCGATGGCGGAGCGGCGCTGCGTCAGTCTCTGGGTCTCGGCCTCGTGCTCCTGCACCGCCTTGCGCAGCGCCGCGCTCGCCTCGCGCGCCTGGGCGGCGGCGCGGCGCTCGGCCTTCTTGTCGGCCTTGCTGACACCCTCCGGCCGGGCATCGCCCTTGCCCAGCACCTGGGCGGTATAATCGTCGAGGCTGCCCGCGAACTCGGTCGCGCGGCCGCTGTCGACGACGATCAGCCGGTCGGCCGAGGCCTCGATCATGTGGCGGTCGTGGCTGACCACCACCACCGCGCCGCCGAAGCCGCTGAGCGCCTGCACCAGCGCCTCGCGCGCATCGACGTCGAGGTGGTTGGTCGGCTCGTCGAGGATCAGCAAATGCGGCGCATCGCGGGTGATCAGGGCGAGGGCCAGCCGCGCCCGCTCGCCGCCCGACATCTTGCCGACCGGCTGCTCCGCCATCACGCCCGAAAAGCCGAAGCGGCCGAGCTGCGCGCGCACCGCGCTGGGCGTCGCGCCCTTCATAAGGCGGCTCATGTGCTGGATCGGCGTCGCGTCCGACTCCAGCTCCTCGACCTGATACTGAGTGAAATAGCCCACCTTCAGCTTCGACGGGTGCGCCATCTCGCCCTCCATCGCGGGCAATTGCCCGCTCAGCAGGCGCGCCAGCGTCGTCTTGCCGTTGCCGTTGCGCCCGAGCAGCGCCAGCCGCTCGTCGGGATCGAGCCGCAGGTCGAGGTGGCGCAGGATCGCCTTGCCGTCATAGCCGACGGCCGCATGATCGAGCTGGATCAGCGGGGGTTTGAGCGCTTGGGGGCTCGGGAAGTCGAACACCAGGCTCGGGTCGTTCGCGGCCTCGGCGATCGGCTGCATCCGGGCCAGCGCCTTCTGGCGGCTCTGCGCCTGCTTGGCGGTCGAGGCGCGGGCGGAATTGCGCGCGATATAGTCCTGCAGCTTGGCGCGCTGCTCCGCCTGCGCCTCGCGCGCCGCCGCCAGCTGGGCCAGCCGCTCCGACCGCTGCCGCTCGAAACTGTCGTAGCCGCCGGCGTACAGCGTCACCTTGCCGCCCTCCAGGTGGAGGATGTAATCGACGACGTTGTTGAGCAGGTCGCGCTCGTGGCTGATCACGAGGATCGTGCCGCGATAGCACTTGAGGAAGTCCTCCAGCCACAAGGTCGCCTCGAGGTCGAGGTGGTTCGACGGCTCGTCGAGCAGCAGCATGTCGGGCTGCGAGAACAGCAGCGCGGCGAGCGCCACCCGCATCTTCCAGCCGCCCGAGAAACTGTCGAGCGGCCGGTGCTGCGCCGCTTCGTCGAAGCCCAGGCCGACGAGGATGCGGCTGGCGCGGGCCGGCGCGGTGTGCGCGTCGATGGCGTTCAGCCGGTCGTGGATTTCGGCGATGTGAAACTGGTCGGCGTCGGCGACATCATGCCCGGTGGCGTGCATGGCCTCTTCCTCGGCGAGCAGCGCGGTGCGCTCCAGGTCGGCGGCCAGCACCGTCTCGAACGGCGACGCCACCCCGGCGGGGGCCTCCTGCGCGATATACCCCAGCCGCGCCGCCTTGGGCATCGACACGCCGCCCTCGTCCGGGTCGAGCATCCCGGCGACGACCTTCATCAGCGTCGACTTACCCGCCCCGTTGCGCCCGATCAGCCCGACCCGCGCCCGCGTCGGCAGCGCCGCGGTCGCACGGTCGAGGATCACCCGCCCGCCAAGGCGAACGGTCACGGCATCGATGGTCAGCATGAGCGGGCGTGTAGCACAGGATGATGCTGCGGTGCACCCGCCTGCTTTCCGCTTCGGTCCGGGGACCCTAGTTGCGCGTAGCGACCTCCGGTAACCACGCGCGATGGGACTGCTGCAACTCGATACCTGTGTCAGGGCCAGCACCGCGACGACGATCCTGCTGCTTGGGTGGCTGCTGTTCCGCCGGCAGCGGGACATCGGCACCCCGGCGGCGCTGTTCGCACCGTTGGCAATCTGCCTGGCGGGCTTCGTTGCCGGCAACACGCCGGCGGCGGCGTTGCGCCTGCACGGCGTTGCTGGCGAACTGGCGCATATCGCGAGCGGCTTCACCGTCATTTTTCTATGGTGGTTCTGCCTGTCCTGCTTCGACAGCCGCTTCCGCGTCGGCGGCCGGGTGCTGGTGATCGGGCTGATCTGGGCTGCACTGGCCAGCGCAGCGCGCGGCCTTAAAGTTTCAGCAGCGGTGAACACGGGGCTGTCCCAGGTGCTCGTCGGCCTGGGCTTTGGCATTGTCGGCCACCTGATCTGGCGCCTCGCGTCCGATCGGCCGGGCGACCTGATCCAGCGGCGCCATGACATCCGGCCGATGGTGGCCGTATTGCTCGGCGGTCAGCTGCTCATCGACTTGTCCGCCGATGCGATCTTTGGCGATGCGTGGCGTCCGCTCGCGTTTGCACTGTCGCAGAACATCGCGATCCTGGGCTTCGGCCTGTGGCTTGCGGGCAAGACGCTCACCGCGCGCCCGGACGTGCTCGCCTTTGCCGGGCGGGCGCACGCATTACCCCCCGCACCCGCCCCGCCGGTCGAGTCTGGCGGGGGCGGGGTCGACAGCGTGTTGCGCGGCCGGTTGAAGATGTTGATCCAGACCCAGCGCATCTTTCTTGATCCGGACCTCACGTTCGCCGCCTTCGTCGAGCAAATGGGGGCACCGGAACGCGTCGTGCGCCGACTCGTGAACCACGAACTTGGCTTCGATCACTTCCGCACGTTCCTCAACCACTACCGGGTGATGGAGGCGCGGCGGCGGCTGGCGGATCCGGAGCGGAGCGGCGACAAGCTGATCGCCATCGCGCTGGACAGCGGCTTTGCCTCGCTGCCAAGTTTCAACCGCGCCTTCCGCGCCGCCGAGTCCTGTACGCCGAGCGCGTATCGCGCCGCCGCGCTGACGGCCACGGCCCGCGCCGACCCGGGGCAATGGCATCCAGCGCCCGGTTTTGAGAAGCGATCGAGCGTGTTCTGAGGAGCCACCCGCAGCACGGCGCGTCAGGTTGCGGCCGACGGCAGTCACCGAGAGCGCGAGTATGAACGGATTGATCGGACTGGGCGCTACCCTCTGCATCCTGCTGCTGGCGGGAGGGCTGATCGGCGCTGTCGATCGGCAGCGGTTTGCGCCGTGCTGGTTGCTCGTCGCGGCGGTGCTGGTCGCGGTCAACGATGCGCTGCTCACCGGCGCCTATGGCGCATTGCCCGATCTGCTGCCCGCCAGCCACTGGAACTGGCAGGGCAAGGCGCTGGCCCTGGCGGCGACCCTGGCGATCGCCGCACTGCCCGCTTTCGGGTGGCGGGCCGCTGGCCTGACCCTGACGCAGGCGGCCGCCAGTGTGAAGCCCGCAATCCCGGTCGCGCTCGTCTATTGCGCGTTCTTCGTGGCCCTGGCGCTGGCCTTTCCAGGCGGCAAGGCGTCGGGCGACGAAATCGCTTTCCAGCTGACCATGCCGGGTTTCGAGGAGGAACCCTTCTATCGGGGTCTGTTACTGCTTGCGCTCGACCGGGCTTTTACCGGCCGGGTCCGCATTCTCGGTGCGGATTGGGGCTGGGGGGCGCTGCTATCCTGCGCCTTGTTCGGGATGGCCCATGCCTTCGGCTTCGCGCACGATCGTTTCGCGTTCGATGCGATCACCATGGCGCTGACGGCGCTGCCGTCGTTGATCGCCGTGTGGCTGCGCCTGCGCACGGGGAGCGTGCTGCTGCCGATCCTCCTCCACAATTTCGGCAATTCGTTTGCCCTGTTCACCTAAGCCGCCGCCCACCCGCCGCTTGCCAAGCCGGCCCGCCCGCGCCGATACTCGCCGGCATCAGACTTGAGGGAGGAACGGACATGGCCAAGGGCGCATCGAAACCCGGCAAGGAAGCGCGCAAGCCGAAGAAGGAAAAGGTCAAGACGATCGCGGCGAACCCGTCGACCAAGGGCAATGCGAAGCCCGAGTGATGCACCCGCACAGCATCGTCGCCGAGGGGCTGGCCTTTCCCGAAGGCCCCGTATGGATGCTCGATGGCTCGGTCATCGTCGTCGAGATCATGGCCGGGCGGATCACCCGCGTGCGGCCCGACGGCCGTACCGAGGTCATCGCGACGCCGGGCGGCGGGCCGAACGGAGCCGCCATCGGCCCCGACGGCGCGCTGTACGTCTGCAACAACGGCGGCTTCGAATGGTCGACGGACGGCGGCCTGATGTTCCCCGGCGGTGCGGCGGCGGACTATGAGACCGGACGGATCGAGCGCATCGACCTGGCGACCGGCGCGGTCGAGCGGCTGTACGACGCCTGCGACGGCGTGCCCCTGTCGGGGCCGAACGACGTCATGTTCGATTCGGACGGCGGGTTCTGGTTCACCGACCTCGGCAAGCATTTCGCCACCGCGACCAGCCACGGCGGGCTGTTCTACGCCCGCGCCGACGGCTCGCGCATCGTCTGCGCGGTGCGCGGGCCGAACCTGAACGGCGTCGGCCTGTCGCCCGATGGCCGCACCGTCTATGCCGCGCACACCACCGAGCGCCTGCTGCTGGCGTTTGACATCACCGGGCCGGGCGAAGTCGCGCCGTCGCCGCTCGCCGCGCTGCCCGGCCGCGTCGTCACGAGCTGGCCCGGCCGCGTCCTGCTCGACAGCCTGGCGATGGAGGCGAACGGCAACATCGCGCAGGCGACGCTGGTCGAGCACCCCGGCGTCTGTTCGGTCGACCCGGCGACGGGCGCCCAGGAATTTTTCGACTTCCCCGATCTGCTGACGACGAATATCGGGTTCGGCGGCGCGGACATGATGGACGCGTGGGTGTGCCTGTCGACGACCGGCAAGCTCGCCAGATGCCGCTGGCCGCGGCCGGGATTGAGGTTGGCTTATTATGCGTAAATGGTTGGCGGCGGCGTTGATCGGCCTGGCGACGCCGGTGCTGGCCCAGGCACCCGCGCTGGGCGTGGTCGAGGTCAAGCCCGGCACAGGGGCGGAGGCGACGCCGGGCCAGACCGTCAGCGTCCGCTACACCGGCTGGCTGTCCGACGGCGGCAAGAAGGGCGCGATGTTCGACAGTTCAGAGGGCCACGGCGGCGAGGCGCTCAAATTCCCGCTCGGCGCCGGCATGGTCATCCCGGGCTGGGACCAGGGCATCGCCGGCATGAAGGTCGGCGGCAAGCGCACGCTGACCATCCCGCCCGAGCTCGGCTACGGCGACCAGGGCGCGGGCGACGCCATCCCGCCCGGCGCGACGCTGATCTTCGACGTCGAACTGGTCGGGGTGGAATAAGCGGGACTAGCGGCGCGCCGCGAAGAAATCGCGTAGCAGGGCGGCCGACGCCGCCTCACCGATCCCGCCATAGACGTGCGGCGCGTGGTGGCAGGTCGCGTGCGTGAAGATGCGCGGGCCGTGATCGACGCCGCCGCCTTTGGTGTCGGGCGCCCCGTAGTAGAGCCGCTCGATCCGCGCGAAACCGATCGCGGCTGCGCACATCGGGCAGGGTTCGAGGGTGACGTAGAGGTCGTGGCCCGGCAATCGCTCCGACCCCAGCGCGGCGCAGGCGGCGCGGATGGCGAGAAGCTCGGCATGCGCGGTCGGATCGTTCAATTCGCGGGTGCGGTTGCCGGCGCTGGCGATAATGACGCCGCCGGGTGCGACCACTGCCGCGCCGACCGGCACCTCGTCACGCGCCGCCGCCGCCTGCGCCTCGGCGTAAGCGGCGGCCATGCCGGGCGATGCGGGAAACGCGGCCATCGCCGCGCCGGTTAGACGGTCCGGCCGCTCAGCACCACCCACAGCGCGAACAGCACACCGGGCACCCAGGCCAGGATGGTCAGCACCAGCCCCATCCAAAAGCGGGTGCCGAAACCGTCGACGAGGTACACCGCGAGCGGTGGCAGCAACACGGCTGCCACGACGAGCAGCGCGATGTTGGTCTCGCTGCTCGTCGCTGCCATTACTTGTCGGCGTCGCGGGCGGGGGTGACGTCGACGGTGGGCACCTTGATGCTGGTGTCCTTGGTGCCGACATCGACGGTCGGAACCTTGACGGTCTCGTCCTTGCTGCCGACATTGACCTTGGCGGTGTTGGCGTCGAAGGTCGGCAGCGAGCCGCCCTCGCTCGAGACCTTGACGTCGGGCAGCGAGCCCTTGCTGGTCTGGTTGATGTCGATCAGGCCGAAGGCGAAGGCCGCGACGACGAGCGCCACGATGATCAGCAGCGCAACCAGCCAGCCCATGTTGCTGCTGCGCTTCTCGACGACGACGGTGTTGCCGGCGGCGTCGCGCGTGGTGTCGTATTCAGCCATGACGTAAGCCCTTGTTCTGTTTCGTTGCGGCACCAACCGCCGAACAGGTAAAAGGTTGCGACAAACTTACGCGGCGTTCTTCGCCCGTGACGCCCGCTTGCGCTCGTTCGGGTCGAGGTGGATCTTGCGCAGGCGGATAAAGTTCGGCGTCACCTCGACCAGCTCGTCGCTCTCGATATAGGCGATCGCCTGCTCAAGCGTCAGGCGCTTGGGCGGGCTCAGCTGGATCGCGTCGTCCTTGCCGCTGGCGCGGAAGTTGGTCAGCGCCTTCGACTTGAGCGGGTTGACCTCCAGATCCTCGTCGCGGGCGTTCTCGCCGATCACCATGCCCTGGTAGACCGCCTCGCCGGGCTCGATCATCAGCGTGCCACGCGGCTGCAGATAGCCGAGCGCATAGCCGACCGCCTCGCCGGTTTCGGTCGAGATCAGCACGCCGTTGCCGCGGCCCGAGACGGCACCCTTGTAGGGGCCGTATTTCTCGAACAGCCGGTTCATGATGCCGGTGCCGCGCGTGTCGGACAGGAACTCGCCGTGATAGCCGATCAGGCCGCGTGCCGGGGCGCTGAAGGTCAGCCGGGTCTTGCCGCCGCCAGACGGCCGCATGTCGGTCATCTCGGCCTTGCGGCCCGCCATCTTCTCGACGACCGTGCCCGAATACTGCTCATCGACATCGATGACGACGGTCTCGTAGGGCTCGGTGCGCTTGCCGTCCTCGTCCTCGCCGAAGATCACGCGCGGGCGGCTGATCGACAGCTCGAAGCCCTCGCGGCGCATCGTCTCGATCAACACGCCGAGCTGCAACTCGCCGCGGCCGGCGACTTCGAAGGCGTCCTTCGACGCGCTCTCGGTGACCTTGACCGCGACATTGCCCTCGGCCTCGCGGTTCAGGCGATCGATGATCATGCGCGACGTCACCTTGCTGCCGTCGCGGCCCGCGTAGGGGCTGTCGTTGACGGCGAAGGTCATGCTGAGCGTCGGCGGATCGATCGGCTGGGCATGCAGCGGTTCCGTCACGCTGATATCGGCGATGGTATCGGCGACGGTCGCCTTGCTGAAACCTGCCAGCGCGATGATA
>JBBQWN010000058.1:0-9006 GCA_038210595.1 Sphingomonadales bacterium
AGCGTCATTGCCCCTGTTCGGCAAGGCGCGGGCGGGATATGGCGGAGCGCATGACCACCCACGGCCTGATCGTCGCCGCCGGTCGCGGACACCGCGCCGGCGAAGGACTGCCCAAGCAGTATCGCGCCGTCGCCGGCAGGCCGGTGCTGCGCCACGCGGTCGAGGCATTGATGGCCGACGTCGATGCGGTGACCGTCGTCATCCACCCCGACGATGCGGGGCTGTACGGCGACAGCGTCGCCGGGCTTGGGCTGGGCGCACCGGTGCATGGCGGCGCGACGCGGCAGGAGTCGGTACGGCTGGGGCTGGAGGCGCTGGCCGCCGCGCCGCCGTCGCGCGTGCTGATCCACGATGCGGCGCGGGCGTTCGTGCCGGGCGCGGTGACCCGCCGCGTGCTGGCGGCGCTCGCGGCCGACGACGGTGCCACCCCCGCCCTGCCCGTGACCGACTCGCTGCGGTCGGGCGCAACCCATGTCGAGGGCGAGGTGGCGCGCGACCGGCTGCACCGGGTGCAGACGCCGCAGGGCTTCCGCTTCGACGCCATCCTCGCCGCCCACCGCGCGGCGGCACCGGGCGCGACCGACGATGTCGCGGTGGCGACCGCGGCCGGGCTGTCGGTCGCGTTCGTGGCAGGCGACGAGCGCGGCTTCAAGCTGACCACGGCGCAGGATTTCGAGCGCGCCGAGGCGATGTTCGCGCGGACCATGATTTCGCGCGTCGCCAGCGGCTACGACGTCCACCGCTTCGGCCCCGGCGATCACCTGTGGCTGTGCGGCGTGAAAATCCCCTACGGCTTCGGCCTGATCGGGCACAGCGACGCCGATGCCGGGTTGCACGCGCTGACCGACGCGCTGCTCGGCACCATCGGCGCGGGCGACATCGGCCAGCATTTCCCGCCGAGCGACGAGAAATGGCGCGGCGCGGCGTCGGACCGCTTCCTCGTCCATGCGGCCGAACTGATCGAGGGCCGCGGCGGCATCATCGACCATGTCGACCTGACGATCATCTGCGAGGCCCCCAAGGTCGGGCCGCACCGCGAGGCGATGCGGGCGCGGATCGCGGACCTGCTCGGGCTGCGGACGGACGCGGTCAGCGTCAAGGCGACGACCACCGAGGGCCTGGGCTTCACCGGCCGCCGCGAGGGGCTGGCGGCGCAGGCGATGGCGAGCGTCAGGGTGCCCGCCTGATGTTCGACCCCGAACTCCTCGCCCGCGCCCGGGAGGTGATCGAGGCCAACCGTGCCGCCGGCAAGACCATCGTGCTCGCCGAATCCTGCACCGGCGGGCTGGTGTCGGCGGCGCTGACCGAGATCGAGGGCTCGTCCGAGGTGTTCGACCGCGGCTTCGTCACCTATTCGAACGAGGCCAAGCTGCAGGCGATCGGGGTCAACCAGGACATCCTGGAAACCTTTGGCGCGGTCAGCGTGGCGGTCGCCTGGGCGATGGCGCAGGGCGCGCTGGCGCACAGCCACGCCGACACCGCCGTCTCGATCACCGGCATCGCCGGACCCGGCGGCGGCTCGCTCAAGAAACCGGTCGGCACGGTCGTCTTCGCCTGCGCCCACCGCGGCATCCACCCGGACAAACCGGTCGCCGACATCGAACATTTCGGGGATTTGGGCCGGCACGAGATCCGGCGGCAGGCGGCGCTGGTGGCGATGCGGCTGTTGATGCCGGAGTGAAGCGCGATTCACTCTGCTCAATTTAGCCGTAAGATTACGAGATGTAGATATTGTTTTGATGGGGGCTTATTTATGAAGGCGCATTCCATTTTTGCTATGCTGCTAGTGTATGCTTGCTCTCCGTCCACAAAGCAGCAATCCGAGCAATCGCAGCAGAAGACACCAGCAACAGTTGGCGTGGCTACACAGGCGTCAGGATTGCCCGTGTCCGTGCCAAGTGATCCAAATGCCAAATATTGGATTGTGTCGAAGAAAGCGTTAGACGGCGGCAATGTCGAAGTCTTATCACGGCGCGTTGGCCCATCGGGTGAGAGTTACGCGCGCAGAGAAATCGACTGCCGAGCTGGCACCGTCCGATACATTGGCGAGGGCGATACGCGGGAGCAGGCCATGGCTGACTCGCCAAACCCCGGAGAACTGACGGCTCCACTACCGGAAAGTATAACGGGAGTGATCACAACGGCAGCGTGCGCCGCCTAATCATCTAGCTGCCCCGCTCGCCACCGCCCCGCCCGGCACGCCGTACACCGCCCGCGCCCGCGCCTCGAAGCTGGCGACCATTCGGCGGAACGCCTCGCCGAAGAAGGCGCCCGCCAGCGTCTCGAAGATGCGGCTGCGGAACTCGAAATCGACCGCGAAGTCGATCGCGCAGCCGCCGGGCACGTCGCGGAACACCCAGTCGTTCTTCAGATAGCGCAGCGGCCCTGAGATATAGTCGACGTGGACGCGGCCCGGCCGGTCGAGCGTGACGCGGCTGGTGAAGCGCTCGCGGACCATCTTGAAGCCGACGATCAGCTCGGCGGTGACGACGTTGTCCTGCGTGCCGATGACGCGCGAGGCCTGCACCCAGGGCAGGAACTCGTCATAGCGGGCGACATCGGCGACGAGATCGAACAGCTGGGCGGGCGTGTAGGGAAGCGTCCGGGTCTCGTTATGCCGGGGCATGGACGGCCTTCTCCCGCGCCGCCTTCATCACCTTGAAGTCGTCGCCGGCGTGATAGCTCGACCGGGTCAGCGGCGACGCCGCGACCTGCAGGAAGCCCTTGGCGCGCGCGATCGAGGCATAGGCGCGGAAGGTGTCGGGGGTGACGAACTCGACGACCTTCGCATGGCGCGGCGTCGGCTGGAGATACTGGCCGCAGGTCAGGAAATCGACGTCGGCCGAACGCATGTCGTCCATCACCTGGTGCATCTCGTGGCGGCCCTCGCCCAGGCCGACCATCAGCCCGGACTTGGTAAAGATCGTCGGGTCGAGCCGTTTGACGCTCTCCAGCAGGCGCAGGCTGGCGTAATAGCGCGCGCCCGGGCGGATCGTCGGGTAGAGGCGCGGCACCGTCTCCAGATTGTGGTTGTAGACGTCGGGCCGGGCGGCGACGATGCGCTCCACCGCGGTCGCCGCCTTGTTGCGGAAGTCGGGCGTCAGGATCTCGATCGTGGTGGCGGGCGCGCGCTTGCGCAGCTCCTCGATGACGCGGACGAACTGGGTCGCGCCACCGTCGGCGAGGTCGTCACGGTCGACCGAGGTGATGACGATGTGCTGCAGCCCGAGCTCGCCGGCCGCTTCGGCGACGCGCACCGGCTCCATCAGGTCGACCGGCTGCGGCATCCCCGTCTTGACGTTGCAGAACGCACACGCCCGCGTGCAAGTGTCGCCCAGGATCATCACGGTGGCGTGCTTCTGCGTCCAGCACTCGCCGATGTTCGGGCACGCCGCTTCCTCGCAGACGGTGTTGAGGTTGAGGCGGCGCATCAGCTTTCGGGTTTCGGCGAACGCCGGCGAGGTCGGCGCGCGGACGCGCAGCCAGTCGGGCTTGCGGACACGTTCGGGGGTCGCGGCGGTCATCGCCGGCACAGATAGCGACGGCGCGGGCCGCTGCCAATCGCTGCGACGTTGGCGACCGCGCGGCGGACTGGTAACGAGCGCCGATGCCCGCCTTCAAAGCCCTTATTGCCGGTTATCGCCGATTCCGCGCCGGTGCCTATCAGGAGCAGCGCGCCCGCTTCGACGATCTCGCCAGCCACGGCCAGGCGCCCCCGGTGATGATCGTCGCGTGCAGTGACTCGCGCGTCGATCCGACGCGTATCTTCGACGTGTCGCCGGGCCAGGCCTTCGTGCTGCGCAACGTCGCCAATCTGGTACCGCCTTATGAACCGGGCGGCGGCCAGCATGGCGCCAGCGCCGCGATCGAGTTCGCGGTGACACAGCTCGCGGTGACCCAGATCGTCGTGCTGGGTCATGGCCAGTGCGGGGGCATCAAGGCATCGCTGACCGGCAGTTTTGCAGGAGCCGCTGCGGGCGAAGGCGGGTTCATCGACCGCTGGATGGCGATGATCGAGCCGGCCCGGCAGGATGCGCTGCGCGCCGCTGCAGCCCACCCCGATGTCGACGCGCAAACCGTGCTCGAAATGGCTGCGATCCGCCTGAGCCTGGACAATCTCCGCAGCTTTCCGTTTGTCGCCGCGGCGATGAAGGCCGGGACGCTAACATTGCGCGGCGCATGGTTCAGCATTGCCGACGGCAACCTGCGCGTGCTCGACGAGGCCAGCGGGCGCTTCGAACCGGTGGCGCCGGACGGCTAGCGCGAGTCGCGGGCCCGGGCCGTCGTGTCCTGCGTTTCGGTGGCGCGGTGGAGCGTATCGCTCATGCCCTTGTCGCCGAGGCCGACCCGGTTGGAGCGCGTGCGGAAGAACCACAATGCCGCGCCGATCAGCACGGCCAGCACCGCGATCATCGTGAACAGGCTGAGCGAGCCGAGCGTTGCCTGAGTACCCATGACGTGCACCTTGTCCTACCAAGGCTCTGATAACCTTCAGCTGGAGCTTCCGGTTCCCGCCGCACGCTGCATGTAAACGACGTCGAGGCTGCGCCCGAACTTGCGGCCGACGGCCTCCAGGCACCCGGCGTGCCGAAACCCGCACGCCGCGTGCAGCCCGATCGAGGCGGCGTTGCCGCTGTCGCCAATCGCGGCGACCAGCTGCTCGAACCCCGCCGCCGCCGTCCGCTCGATGAGCGCGGTCAGCAGAATCCGGCCGATGCCCTGCCGCAGCCGGTCGGGGGCCAGGTAGATCGTCGTCTCGGCCGTGCGGGCGTAGGCGGCGCGCAGATTATACGGCCCAGTGTAGCCATAGCCGGCGACGCCGCGGCCATCCGCCGCAACCAGCCACGGCCAGCCCTGATCGACGCCGCGCCGCCAGCGTACGGTCACTTCGGCAAGGTCGGGCGGATCGATCTCGAAGGTCGCGGTGCCGGTCAGGACATGGTGGGCGTAGATCGCCGCAATGGCCGGCAGGTCGTCCACGGCGGCATCGCGGACCGCGATCACTGGCCGGCTTCGTCATACAACCGGCCGCGCAGATCGTGCGCGCCGGCGCGCTGCTCGCTGGTGCGCCGGTGCTGCCGGGCGATGCACCCTACCGAACCGCCGCCCCCGACGACCGAACAATTGCCCGCGCTGCCCGCGTCATAGTCGAACAATGCATTGCGCTCGCGACTGACGCTGACCGAGGCGCGAGTGCCGAATTCCGGCGGCAGGCGCAGCGGCGCTCGGTAAGGCGACGGCTTCGGGTCGAGATCGGCGCAGACGACGATATCGTCGCCCTTCGCCTTCGGGCACAGGCCGCTGAGCGACACTGGCCCGGCCGGGGGCAGCACCCCGGCGGCGAGCAGCATGACAATCGATCCCAGCATCGCCTTGCCGCCCCGGTGGTCAGGGCGGCAAGGCTAGCACGGCGGCAGCGTCAGGCGGAAGCGGGTTGCCGGATACCGGCGAGGCGATCCTTGATGGCCAGTCGCAGTTTCTTCAGGCGGCTCAGCCGGATCGGGTCGGGAACACGTCGCGCCGCCTCTGCGCGCACGTCGTGGTCGAGCCGGACATGCAGCCGGCGCAATCTCGTCAGGATCTTCAGGTTCATCGTGCCTCTCCTCCACTCGGGTTGAGGCAGGCCCGACGCAACACCGGGCCTGCCCGATGCGGTCCGACATCACGTGTGCGCAAGCAACACGCCAGAGGGGCCCGGTCCGCTCCTTCGATCTGGGGCCGCGACGCGCCGCCGCAAGCCCCGTCCGCGCCGATTTGCGACGAACCGTTGGCCTAGAAATGCAGGGCCCGGCCGTAGGCGCCGAGCACGCTCTCGTGCATCATCTCGGACAGCGTCGGGTGCGGGAAGACGGTCTCCATCAGCTCCGCCTCGGTGGTCTCGAGCTGGCGCGCGATGGTGTAGCCCTGGATCAGTTCGGTGACCTCGGCGCCGATCATGTGCGCGCCGAGCAGCTCGCCGGTCTGGGCGTCGAACACCGTCTTAACGAAGCCGTCGGCCTCACCGAGCGCGATCGCCTTGCCGTTGCCGATGAAGGGGAACTTGCCGACCTTGACCTCGTGTCCCGCGGCCTTCGCCGCCGCCTCGGTCAGGCCGACGCTGGCGACCTGGGGGCGGGAGTAGGTGCAGCCGGGGATGTTGGCGACGCTGAACGGATGCGGGTTGCCGCCGGCCAGTTTCTCCACCGCGACGATTCCCTCGTGGCTTGCCTTGTGCGCCAGCCACGGCGCGCCGGTGACGTCGCCGATCGCCCACAGGCCGGGGACGTTGGTCTGGCCCCAGGGATCGACCTTGATGTGGCCGCGGTCGGTGGCGACGCCCAGCGCCTCCAGACCGATGTTCTCGGTGTTGGCGACGATGCCGATGGCGACAATGACGTGGCTGTAGGTGTCGGTCGCGGCCTTGCCGTCGGCACCGGTGATGGTCGCAGAAACACCGTCGGCGCCCGGCTTGACGTCCGAGACCTTGGACCCGGTCAGCAGCGTCATGCCCTGCTTCTTCAGCGTCTTGAACATGTGGTCGGAGACATCGGCATCCTCGACCGGCAGGATGCGGTCGAGCATCTCCACCACCGTCACCTGCGCGCCCATGTCTGAGTAGAAGCTGGCGAATTCGATCCCGATGGCGCCCGAGCCGATTACCAGCAGCTTGGTCGGCATCTCCTGCGGTACCATGGCGTGACGGTAGGTCCAGACGCGCTTGCCGTCGGCCGCCAGGCCCGGCAGGTCGCGCGCGCGGGCACCGGTGGCGACAATGACGTTCTTCGCGTCGAGCACGCGCTCCTGGTCGCCCGCCTTCACGGTGATCTGGGTGGCACCGGTCAGCCGCCCTTCGCCCTCGACGACGGTCACCTTGTTCTTCTTCATCAAGCCCTTGACGCCGGCGTTGAGTTGCCCCGCGACCTTCCGCGACCGCTCGACGACCTTGGCGAGGTCGAAGCTGACATTGTCAGCGCTCAGCCCGTAGGCGTCGGCGTGCTGCATATAATGGTAGATCTCGGACGTCCGCAGCAGCGCCTTGGTCGGGATGCACCCCCAGTTGAGGCATATCCCCCCCAGCCGCTCCCGCTCGACGATCGCGACCTTGAGGCCGAGTTGGCTCGCGCGGATGGCCGCGACGTAGCCGCCGGGGCCGGAGCCGAGGATGGCGAGGTCGAAGGTTTCAGGCATCTTGATACTCCAACCCCTCTCCCCTTGCGGGAGAGGGAGGGGCCCACGCCGAAGGCGTGGGAGGGAGAGGGGAGGTCAAAGCCGCCGCGATGGCGTTCGCGACGCCGTCCGGCCAATCCAGAATGTCGCGGTTCGGAAAACGAACGACACGCCAGCCTTGACGTGCAAGCCACGCGGTCCGCGGCGCGTCGATCTCATTGTTATGATGCGCCCCGTCCGCTTCGACGACCAGCAGCGCCGCGGCGCAGGCGAAGTCCGCGATATACGGGCCGATCGGATACTGGCGGCGAAACTTGGCACCATTCAGCCGACCGGCCCGGAGCATCGTCCACAGCTGCCGCTCGGCCGGTGTCGGATCGCGGCGCATCGACTTCGCGCGCTGGCGCTGCCGCGCCGATTGCGCCGTGGGATCGAGGCCATCGAAGCGGTTGTCAGTCACAACCCCTCTCCCTCCCACGCGCAAGTGCGCGCGGGCCCCTGCCTCTCCCGCAGGGGGAGAGGGGCTTGTCACGCCAACATGCTCATCGGGCTTTCCACCAACGCCTTGAACGCACTCATGAACTGCGCACCGACGGCGCCGTCGATGGCGCGGTGGTCGAAGCTGCCGGTGGCGCTCATCACCGTGGCGATGGCGAGCGCGCCGTCGACGACATAGGGCCGCGGCTCCCCGGCCCCGACCGCCAGGATCAGGCCCTGCGGCGGGTTGATGACCGCGTCGAACTGCTTGATGCCGAACATGCCGAGGTTGGAGATCGACGCGGTGCCGCCGCTATATTCCTCGGGCTTCAATTTGCCGTCCTTGGCGCGGGCGGCGAGGTCCTTCATCTCGGTGGCGATGACGCTCAGCCGCTTGTTGGCGGCGTCGGTGATGACCGGGGTGATCAGGCCGCCGGGGATGGCGACCGCGACCGAGATGTCGGCGCGGCCGAACTTGTAGAGCGTGTCGCCGGCGAACTGCACATTGCTGTCGCGCACCTGGGTCAGCGCGAGCGCCTCCGCCTTGATCAGCAGGTCGTTGACCGACAGCTTGATGCCCTGCGCTTCGAGCGACTTGTTGAGCTCGCCGCGCAGTTTGAGCAGCGCGTCGAGGCGCACGTCGACCGTCAGGTAGAAGTGCGGCACCGTCTGCTTCGATTCCGCCAGCCGCCGCGCGATGGTCTTGCGCATGTTGCTGAGCTTGATCGCCTCGGCGGGCACGCCCTCGGGCGGCGGGTAGCCGGCGGCGGCCTTGGGCGCGGGGGCTGCCTTCTGCTCCCCTCCCGGTACGGGAGGGGTTGGGGTTGGGCCGTCGGCGGTGGCATGAGCCTTCCCGGCAGGTGCACCCTCCAGGTCCGCCTTGACGATCCGCCCGTTCGGCCCGGAGCCCTTCAGCGCGGCCAAGTCGATGCCCAGCGCCTGCGCGAGACGACGGGCGAGCGGGGAGGCGTTGACCCTGTCCGAAGGGCTCGCTGCGCTCGCACCCACCCCCGACCCCTCCCTGGCAGGGAGGGGAGCAGTAGGCGCAGGCTCGATCTTCTCCCCTCCCTCCTTCAGGGAGGGGTCGGGGGTGGGTGCCGGCACCTTTGCCGGCTCTTCCGCCTTCACAGGAGCTGCAGCCGGTGCCGGAGCCGCACTCTCCCCCTCACCGCCCAGCCGCATGATCACCTGCCCGACCGGCACGCCGTCGGTGCCCTCGGGCGTCAGCAGTTCGAGGACGGTGCCCTCGTCGATGCTCTCGACCTCCATCGTCGCCTTGTCGGTCTCGATCTCGGCGAGCACGTCGCCCGACTTGACCGTGTCGCCGACCTTGACCAGCCACTTCGACAGCGTGCCGGTCTCCATCGTCGGCGACAGCGCGGG
>JBBQWN010000059.1:0-8602 GCA_038210595.1 Sphingomonadales bacterium
GCGTTATATGGCCTGTGCAATTCAAGGGACCTCCAGGGCGATGGTTCGCAGCGAACTTGCTGCAATCAACTGCCTTGCGGTTGGAAGTCCCATGGGGCAGCGGAGGGCGTATCTAGGGTCGCGGACCCCCTTAGTAAAGCGGTTTTTTGTTACAGCGTTTTTCGTGGTTTTGCCTTGGCCCTTCAAAAGGTTAGCCTGTGAGTAAAAATAACGTTTTTAGAACGGTTTCGCGGGCCGATATTGTGGCGGCGGCCGAGCGCATCCGGGGCCACGCGGTGCGGACGCCGCTGCTGCGCTCCGACGCGCTCGATGCCGCGACCGGCGCGCGACTCTGGCTGAAGCCCGAGTGTCTGCAGCGCACCGGCAGCTTCAAGTTCCGCGGCGCCTATAACCGGCTGGCAGCGCTGGAACCGGGCGAGGCACCGGGCGGCGTGGTGGCGTTCAGCAGCGGCAATCACGCGCAGGGTGTCGCGGCGGCGGCAGCCATGCTCGGGATGCCGGCGCTGATCGTCATGCCCAGCGATGCCCCCGCCAACAAGGTGGCGCGCACCCGGGCGCACGGCGCGGAGGTGGTGTTCTACGACCGGCTGACGGAGGACCGCGCGGCAATCGCAGGCGACATCGCGGCGCAGCGCGGCGCGGTGATCGTGCCACCCTTCGACGATTCGTTCGTCATCGCGGGCCAGGGGACGGTGGGGCTCGAGGCGGCGGACGACCTTGCCGCGATGGGCGTCACCGCCGACCTCGCCATCGTCTGCTGCGGTGGCGGCGGGCTGGCGAGCGGCGTCGCCATCGGCGCGGGGTTGCCGGTGACCATCGTCGAGCCGCTGGGCTATGACGATGTCGTCCGCTCGCTGGCGGCGGGCCATATCCTGCCGGTCGAGAATCCGCAGCCGACGTTGTGCGATGCGCTGCAGACGCTGATTACCAGCGACCTCACCTTCGGCATCCTGCGTCAGCGGGGCGCGCACGGCGTCGTGGTGACCGAGGCGCAGGTGATGACCGCGGTCGCCTTCGCGTTCCGCGAATTGAAACTGGTGGTCGAACCGGGCGGCGCGGTGGCACTCGCGGCGGCACTCGCGGGATTGGTCGAGCTCCGGGGGAAGACCGCACTGGTCATACTGTCGGGCGGCAATGTCGGGCCGGAGGTGTTCGCGCGGTGCCTGGCGGCATGAGCGTGACGCCACAATCGCCCACGGAACACAAATTTTTCGGGGTAGTCGGGGCCGGGCACCTGACCTAGGCCGCATAGCCATGAGTACGCCGGCAGACGACGGGTTTTGGGCGCTGACCGACAAGGAGAAGCAGACCCTGCGTCTGATCGTGCGCGGCCATGACGCGAAATCGGTCGCGCGCAGCCTCAACCTGTCTGTGCACACCATCAACGAACGGCTGCGCGACGCGCGGCGCAAGATGGCGGTGTCGAGCAGCCGCGAGGCCGCGCGCCTGTTGCAGGCGGCCGAGGTTAAGTTCGGGCCGGCGAACCCCGATTTTTCCGGGGACACGGAAATCGGGGGCGACGCGCGCGATTGCCGGGTCGATGTGGAGCGTGCGCCGATCACGGGCGTCGAGCGGACCAACCCCCGCTCGCCCATCATCGCAGGAGTTTTTCTCATGATGCTTGCCCTCGGCCTGTTCGCGCTGGTTGCGCTTCCCGAAGCCGCGACGACGAGTCCGCCCACGCCGGCCGCCGCAAGCGCGGCGGTCAATGCGGATTTGGTGGACGCGGCGCGGAAATGGCTCGGCCTGGTCGATCAGGGCAAGTGGGACGAGAGCTATCGGGCCACCTCGCCGGCCTTCCGCAAGCTCAACACGGCCAAGGTCTGGGCGACGACGTCGGAACAGGTGCGGGTGCCGCTGGGCGCGGTGATCTCGCGCACGTTCCTCAGCTATGAGAACCTGCCCGCGCCGCCGGCCGGCTATGACGTCGTGAAGTTCCGCACCAGCTTTGCCAACAAGGCGGATGCGGTGGAGACGGTGTCGCTCGATCGTGCGGGCGGCAATTGGCGCATCGTGGGCGTGACGATCGAATAGGGCGACGGCTCGGGGTGCGAGCGGCTTCGCGAGCCCTACGCGGCCTGCGCGGTTTCCAGTTGTCGCGGCGGGTGCGGTGTGGCGACAGGTTCCGGCGGCTTGGCGGCGGCGGCGCGCTGCGCTTCCAGCCGCCGGGCGGCGGCGAGGCGGCGGTGATGTTCGCTGACTTCGATGAACGACATATCGGTCTCCGCTCGAAGCGGGAGCAATGTGGCTCTCAGTCGCTGTGATGCTCGATGAAAGACGCAGCGATCAGTGGAATATAGGCCTTTCCGGGGCGGCTTTACAGGGGTGTTTTCATTCCGCCGCCATCTCGCCGCCCGGCGTCGCGAAGCGGTGGCCAAGGACCGGCACGTCATCGACCGGGGCGCTCGCCTCGCCGAACCAGGCAGCGACTTTGGCTTTGGCCTCGCGGTCGAGGTGCAGGCCCAGCTTGGTGCGCCGCCACAGCACATCCTCGGACGTGGTCGCCCATTCGTTCGCCGCATAGTGCGCCAGCTCGGCCTCGAAGACGCCGCCGAGATTGGCGCCCAGCCCGCCCGTCAGCAGCGGTTCGCACGCCGTGCCGAGCGTGTAGGCGAGGCGCTTGACGATCTTGGGGTCATAGTCGGCGTGGGCCAGCGTCAGGTTCTCCAGCCAGCGCGCGAACGCCGCCTGGCCGGTCTCGCCGCTCAGCCGGGGCACGTCGCCGCCGGGCAGGGGCGCGGTGGCGGTCCACTTCTTCGTCTTCTTCGCGACGATCTTCAGCACGGCCTCGGACAGCACCCGGTAGGTGGTGATCTTGCCGCCGACGACGGTCATCGCGTTGTCGCCGTGTTCGACCAGCCGGTAGTCGCGGCTGGTCTCGCGGTCGCCCTTGCCGGCCTCGAGGATCAGCGGGCGGACGCCCGAATAGCGGTGGACGACGTCGTCGCGGGTCAGCGGCCGTGACAGGTAGCGGTTGACCGCCCCGAGCAGATAGTCGGTCTCGGCCTCGGTGATGTGCGCGGCCTCGGGCGTGTCGATGTCGCGCTCGGTGGTGCCGATCAGCGAATAGTCGCGCTCGTAGGGGATGACGAAGACGATGCGGCCGTCGTCCTGCTGCAGCATGAAGGCGTCGCGGCCGAGGTGGACGCGGCGGGTGACGAGGTGCGAGCCCTGCACCAGCCGCAGCGCGGGCGCGTCGTTCCGCCCCATCACGGCGCGCGCGATCTCGCCCGCCCACGGCCCGGCGGCGTTGACGAGGTAGTTCGCCTGGAGCGTCCGCCCGTCGTCGAGCGCGACCTGCCACACCCCGTCCTCGCGGCGCGCCGAGGTGACGCGGGTGCGCGGCGCGATCAGCGCGCCCTTCGCGGCGGCGTCCTGGACGTTGGCGATGACCAGCCGCGCGTCGTCGACCCAGCCGTCCCAGTAGCGGAAGGCGGTGCGGTATTTCGCGTCGAGCGCGCGCCCGGCGCGGTCGTTCCGGAGGTCGATCTTCGCCGAGCCGGGCACGACGTTCCGCTTCGCCAGGTGATCGTAGAGGAACAGCCCGGCGCGCAGCATCCACTCCGGCCGCTGGCCGGTGGCGGGCAGCACGAAACCCTGCGGCCAGGTGATGTGCGGCGCGATGTCGAGGATCACCTCGCGCTCCGCCAGCGCCTTCCTGACCAGCCCGAAGGCGTAGAACTCCAGGTAGCGCAGCCCGCCGTGGATCAGCTTGGTCGACGCGCTCGACGTCGCGCCGCCGAGGTCGCCGGCCTCGACCAGCGCCACCGACAGCCCGCGCCCGGCGGCGTCGCGGGCGATGCCGGCGCCGTTGATGCCGCCGCCGATGATGAGCAGGTCGTGGGTCACACGGTTGTCCTAGGGCGCGTCCGCCCGCTAGGAAAGATGGCGATGACCGCTGACCTCATTCTCGTCCTCGACGAAGGCACGACCTCGACCCGCGCCATCGTCTTCGACACCGGCGGTCGCATCGTTACCCAATGCGGGCGGCCGCTGACCCAGCATTATCCCCGTCCCGGCTGGGTCGAGCACGACGCCGCCGAGATCTGGGAGCGCAGCCGCTCGTGCCTCGAGGAGGCCGCCGCCAGCGTCGGGGTCGAACGCATCGCCGGCATCGGCATCACCAACCAGCGCGAGACGGTGGTGTTCTGGGACCGCACGACCGGCGAGCCGCTGGCGCCCGCGATCGTCTGGCAGGACCGGCGGACGGCGGACCTGTGCGAGCGGCTGAAGGCGGACGGCCACGAGGCGGCGGTGCAGGCGACGACGGGCCTTGTGCTCGATCCGTATTTCTCGGGCACCAAGATCGCTTGGGCCTTAGAGAACTGGCCCGCCGTGCGGGACTGTCCGGACCTCGCGCTGGGCACGGTCGATGCGTATCTGCTGTTCCGCCTGACCGGCGTCCACG
Source organism: Sphingomonadales bacterium (assembly GCA_038210595.1). Lineage (GTDB taxonomy): Bacteria > Pseudomonadota > Alphaproteobacteria > Sphingomonadales > Sphingomonadaceae > Glacieibacterium. The sequence continues at coordinate 4,409 of JBBQWN010000059.1, forward strand.
CCACCGACGCGACCAATGCGTCGCGGACGCTGCTGATGGACCTGCGCACCTGCGCGTGGGACGAGGCGATGATCGACCTGCTCGGCGTGCCACGCGCGGCGCTGCCGGCGATCACCGACTGCGCCGGGGAACTGGGCACGACGACCCTGCTCGGGCGCGCTGTTCCGGTCACCGCCAGCATCGGCGACCAGCAGGCCGCGGCGGTCGGCCAGGCCTGCCTCCACCCCGGCATGGTCAAGGCGACTTACGGGACCGGCGCGTTCCTCCTCGCCCATGCCGGGGCGACGCCGCCGGTGTCCGAGCACCGCCTGCTGTCGACTTGTGCATGGCGGCTGGACGGCGTCGCCGCCTATGCGCTGGAAGGCAGCATCTTCACCGCCGGCAGCGCGGTGCAGTGGCTGCGCGACGGGCTCGGCGTGATCGACAGCAGCGCCGATAGCGAGGCGTTGGCGCGGTCGGTCCCCGACAGCGGCGGTGTGGTCGTGGTACCGGCACTGGCGGGCATGGGCGCGCCGCACTGGCGGGCGGACGCGCGCGGGCTGGTCACCGGGCTGACGGCGGGTACGACGCGCGCCCACCTCGTCCGCGCGACGCTGGAGGCGATGGGTCAGCAGACCGCCGACCTGCTGGAGGCGCTGGCCGCCGACGGGGTCGCGCCGACGACGCTCAGGGTTGATGGCGGCATGGTGGCGAACGGCTGGCTGTGTCAGGACCTGGCGGACTCGATCGGGCTGCCGGTCGAGCGGCCGGCGGTCATCGAGACGACGGCGCTGGGCTGTGCGATGCTGGCCGGGCTGGGTGCGGGGCTGTTCGCCACGCTGGACGAGGCCAGCGCGATGGCGCGGCCCGACCGGATGTTCGAGCCCGCGGGCAGCGACCGGCGAGCGGCGCGGCGCGCGCGCTGGCAGCATGCCGTGCGTCAGGTGCTGGCGTCGTGACCGACGTGCTGCTCGCAGTCGCCATGTTCGCGGCACTGGCGTTGATTGGCACCGGCGTCTGGATGCTCGTGAAAGGCGTCGGCACCCGCCTGAAGGCCGGGCTGATGATCGCCGCGGGCCTGGTCACGATCTTCAACGTCTGGGTCAGCACCGCGGTCTAGCGGCGGCCGTTGCAATACGCCGGGCGGCCGCTAGCGTTGCGCGACCGAAGGAGTCCCTCATGCGCCTCGCCGCCGCTGTTCTCGTGGCTATCGCCCTGCCTGCCGCGGCGTCAACGCCGGCCAGCTATGCCGCGCTCGACAAGCGCTCGGCCGCGGCCTGCGTCACCGCTGCGGGGCTCAAGCGCAGCAAGATCGGGCCGGCGGTGCGCTTTTCCGACACGCTGCTGATCGATGCGCGCGTCGTCACCGGCACCTGGCCGCAGAAGCATATGAAGGGCGCCAGCGCGACGATGCTGTGCCTCTACAACCGCAAGACCGGTGTGGTCGAAGTGCAGGAAGCGGCGCGCTAGGCTTGATTGGTGCGGGCTAGGAGCCCTGCGCTGCTAACTCGCTCTTGCGGGGCAAGCCCGGCCATGTGCCGGTAGCGCCTTTTGCGCCGCGCAACAGGCCGGCAACGCTGATATGCTCGTCGATATCCGGCCAGTGGAGACATTCGCCATCAGCGATTATTTCCCACGCGACCAATTCTTCAGGATTTGACTCCGCCAAGCGCGGATACCGGCTCGTCGGCACCGAAATGGTCCGCCCGTCGTCCAGATCGACCGTCAGCCGCTCGTCGGCCACCGCCAGCTTAACGGCGCGGGGCGGGTTCGGGATGTTGTGTGCCAAAGAAGCCATGCCAGCGGTCCAGAAACTGCGGGGGCATTCTGCCGCGCGATGCGCAACATAGCATCGACATAGCATCGACCTCACTCGTCTTGAAGCCGCGTGCGTCGCAAAGGCTGAACGGGTCGAGCCAGATTTCCCTTGGGCGTTGCCGCGAATGATGTGGACGTGCGCCGGCTCGCCGGACTCGTCGCTGTAGAAGCTGAAATTGAAGCCGGCCTCGCGGTGGATTGTTGGCATCTGTGACTCCTGTCGATGCCAGTACCGGGATATTAGCTGTCTAACAGGTTGTGCGTCACGCACGCTCTAATGCGACCGCGTCAGCCCCTTCATCGCCCGGTCAAGCCCTTCCAGGCTGAGCGGGTACATGCGGTCTTCCATCACCGTCTTCATCATCTGGATCGACTGGCTGTGGCCCCAGCTCTTCTCGGGGATCGGGTTGAGCCAGGCGGCGGCGTGATAGACGTCGAGCATGCGGCGCATCCAGACGTCGCCCGCCTCGTCGTTCCAGTGCTCGACCGAGCCGCCGGGGTAGTTGATCTCGTACGGGCTCATCGAGGCGTCGCCGACGAACACGAGCTTATAGTCGTGGGGAAACTTGTGGAGCAGGTCCATGGTCGGCGTGCGCTCCGACCAGCGGCGCTTGTTGTCCTGCCACAGCGCTTCGTACGGGCAGTTGTGGAAGTAGAAGAATTCCAGGTGCTTGAACTCCGACTTGGCGGCAGAGAACAGCTCCTCGCAAAGCTTGATGTGCGGGTCCATCGAGCCGCCGACGTCGAGCATTAGCAGCAGCTTGACGGCGTTGTGCCGCTCGGGGCGCATGACGATGTCGAGATAGCCCTTTTTCGCCGTGCCGTTGACGGTGGAATCGAGGTCGAGTTCGTCCGCCGCGCCGTCGCGGGCGAACTTGCGCAGGCGGCGGAGCGCGACCTTAATGTTACGGGTGCCCAGCTCGACCGATGAGTCGAGGTTCTTGAACTCGCGCTTGTCCCAGACCTTGACCGCGCTGCCCTTGCGCCCCTCGGCCTGGCCGATCCGGATGCCCTCGGGGTGGGAGCCATAGGCGCCGAACGGTGACTTGCCGCCGGTGCCGATCCACTTGTTGCCGCCCTGGTGGCGTTCCTTCTGCTCCTTCAGGCGCTCGGCCAGCGTCTCCATCAGCTTGTCCCAGCCGAGCTTCTGGAGTTCCGCCATCTCCTCGTCGCTGAGGTTCATCTCGGCGATCCTGCGCAGCCACTCCTCCGGGATTTCCGCGGTGCCGGTGTCGATGGTCGGCTCGATTCCCTTGAACACCTTCGAGAACACCTGGTCGAAGCGGTCGAGCAGGCCCTCGTCCTTCACGTAGGTGGCGCGGGCGAGATAGTAGAAGTCCTCGATGTTACGGTCGATGACATCGGCTTGCAGCGCCGCGAGCAGGGTCAGATGCTCCTTGGTCGACGCGGGAATCTTGGCGGCGCGGAGTTCGTCGAGGAAGTTGAGGAACATTACTCCGCCGCCTCCGCCAGCCCCTCGGGCGGCATGTTGTGGCCGAGCATCCTGAGCACGTCCGCCGCGCAGTCGACGATGTTCGAGCCGGGGCCATAGATGCCCGACACGCCGGCGGCGCGCAGGAACTCGTAGTCCTGCGCCGGGATGACGCCGCCTGCGAAGACCTTGATGTCGGCGCGGCCGGCGGCGCGGAGGCGCTCGATCAGTTCCGGGATCAGGGTGCGGTGCCCGGCCGCAAGGCTGGAGCAACCGATGGCGTCGACCTCCGCCTTCAGCGCCATCGCCAGCGTCTCGTCGGGCGTCTGGAACAGCGGCCCCGACACCACATCGAAGCCGAGGTCGGCGAAGCCGGAGGCGACGACGTTGGCGCCGCGGTCGTGGCCGTCCTGGCCCATCTTGGCGATCAGGATCTTGGGGCGGTGGCCGAGGCGCTGCTCGACCGAGGCGATGCCGTCCTGCACGCTCGCCCAGCGCGGATCGCCCTTGTAGGCCTCGCCGTAGATGCCCTTCACCGGCACCGGCGTGGTGCCGTAGCGGCCGAACACGTCTTCCATCGCCAGGCTGATCTCGCCGAGCGTGGCGCGGACGCGGGCCGCGACGACCGCGAGTTCGAGCAGATTCGCGCTACCCCGCGCACCCTCGCGCAACGCATCGAGCGCCGCCGTGCACGCAGCCTCGTCGCGAGTGGCGCGCAGTTCCTTGAGGCGCGCCACCTGGTCGTCGCGGACCTGGACGTTGTCGACCATCAGCGTCTCGATCTTGTCTTCCTCGGCGAGACGGTACTTGTTGACCCCGACGATCACCGTCTCGGCGCGGTCGACACGCGACTGGCTGGCGGCGGCGGCCTCCTCAATCAACTGCTTGGGCCAGCCGCTGGCGATGGCCTTGGTCATGCCCCCCTCGGCCTCGCAGCGCTCGATCAGCGCCCATGCGGTCTCGGC
>JBBQWN010000060.1:0-8090 GCA_038210595.1 Sphingomonadales bacterium
ATCGAGGGGCCGGGCCACGTCCCGATGCACAAGATCAAGGTCAACATGGAGAAGCAGCTCGCCGTCTGCGGCGAGGCGCCGTTCTACACATTGGGGCCGCTCACCACCGACATCGCGCCCGGCTACGACCATATCACCAGCGGCATCGGCGCCGCGATGATCGGCTGGTTCGGCTGCGCGATGCTCTGCTACGTGACGCCGAAGGAGCACCTCGGCCTGCCCGACCGCGACGACGTCAAGGTCGGCGTCATCACCTACAAGCTGGCGGCCCACGCCGCCGACCTCGCCAAGGGCCACCCCAGCGCCCAGTGGCGCGACGACGCCGTGTCGCGCGCCCGCTTCGATTTCCGGTGGAGGGACCAGTTCAACCTGTCGCTCGACCCCGAAACCGCGCTCAAATACCATGACGAGACCCTCCCCGCCGAAGGCGCCAAGACCGCCCACTTCTGCTCCATGTGCGGCCCGAAGTTCTGCAGCATGAAGATCACCCAGGAAGTCCGCGAGTTCGCGGCGAAGCAGAACGCCGAGGGGATGATCGAGGCCGAACGCGGGATGGCGGAGATGAGCGAGAAGTTTAGGGCGACGGGCGGGGAAATTTACGTGACGGCGGGGTCGTAAGAGTTCGGCGTGGCTATATTCTACCAGCATATCGGTCGGCAATTATGGGCGCGAGACGCCCCCAAGAGCATCGGTACGCCAGACAGCCTACTTCGTTTCACAATGGATGAGGTAGAACAATTTCTGCCCGAAATAGCTCCTGGCGAAATAGCTAACTTGCGTCAGATCGAAGACGAGTTGGCACCAACCGGGTTTCAGATCTGGGGACTGCCTGGAGGCGCTGAGTCAGTTATTTCGAGAATGACTGCGGGCGATTATTTGATGCTTCTGGAAAGCGAATATTTCGCTTATGCTGGGCAAGTTCTGCACAAGCTTTCAGTGCCGTCGTGGACGCTATCAAGCCACATCTGGGATGAACAGAAATTCCCTTTGATCGTCTTCCTTCAGGGGCAGATGATTGAATACGATTGGGGAAAATTCAAAGCAGAATTTGATATCAGCCCTAACTACAATCTTCGGGGCAGAACCACCTCTTTATCTAGTAAAAAGATAGTAAATTCGCGCTTCGGTGACGAAGAGGCGTTTGTCACATATCTTCTTGGCTCATTTTCGAGATCTATAGAAAAAGTACAGGCTGAATTCGCTCTGTTTGATGAAGCAGCTTCTGCCCATTTCCGCTTAGTACGTCAGCGCACCGGCCAGTCAAGATTCCGAACTGACGTTATAAGTAAGCAAGGCGCGAAATGTGCCGTTTGCAATTTCGGCGTGCCAGAGGGATTGGACGCCGCACATCTTGCGCCAAAAAGCGCTCTTGGGAGTAATGACCCACGCAATGGCCTCATTTTATGCGCGTTACACCATAGGCTGTTTGATCATGGACTGTTCTACTTTGATCCAATCACGCTTGAGGTGGTAGTCAATGGCGTATGGTCACTGAGCGATCTAGGTATAGTGAACGAGAATATCAGGAACCTGCGCAATGTCGTGCACGATAGTGCGATTCGATGGAACGCCGATCAGTGCAGAATCTCTTAAGCTCTGGTAGGCCGCAATAGGAGCGGCTCTATATCCATCGCCGGTCTTTCACCACCATCATTCAAATATCGAGCGCCCACACGTCAGTAATGATACCGGCACGACAGCACTTCCAGAGCCTGCGCCTCCCCCGTCCCGCGCACACGGTACACCAGCCGATGCTCGCCGGTAATCCGGCGGGACCACCAGCCGGCGAGGTTCTGGCGTAGCGGCTCGGGCTTGCCGGTGCCGCGGAACGGGTCGCGCAGGCACTCGCCGATCAGGACGTTGATGCGCGCGACGACCTTCCGGTCCTCTTCGAGCCATTGCAGATATTGCGACCAGGCGACCTCGTCGAAGGTCAGCCTCACGGCTCGATGAGCTCGTGCTCCTCACCCCGCCCCGCGTCGAGCCGGGCGATGCCCTCCATCAGGTGCTTGGCATTGGCGGGCGACGACAGCAGGTGCAGCGTCTCCTCCATCCCGGCCCATTCGCTGGCCGAGATCATCACCACGCCCTCGCCGCGCTGGCGCGTGATGGCGATGGGAGCGCGGTCCGCAACGACGCGGTCCATCGTCGCCTTGAGGTTGGCGCGGGCATCGGTGAAGCTGAGCGTCTGCATGACTCGTATGTACGGAATTCCGTACAGACTTGCAACCCTTGCCCCCCTCTCCCCACCGCTTACGTTCCACCCCCGATGCAAGCCTTCGCCGCCCTCCTCGACGCCCTGCTCTACACCCGCTCGCGCAATGCCAAGCTGCGTCTGATCGGCGACTATCTCGCCGCGACGCCCGATCCCGACCGCGGCTGGGCGCTGGCGGCGCTGACCGGGGGGCTGAGCCTGAAGGCGGTGCAGCCGAAGCTGATCCGCACGCTGATGGAGGACCGCGCCGACCCCGTGCTGTTCGCCATGAGCTACGACTATGTCGGCGACCTGGCCGAGACGGTGGCGCTGCTGTGGCCCGAGCCCCTCGTTGCCGAGACTCGCCCGCCGCCCTCGCTGAACGAGGTCGTCGAGCGGCTGTCCGGCCTCGCCCGCCCCGACGCGCCGCGGGTGATGGCGGAGCTGATGGACCGGCTCGACGCGCCAGGCCGCTATGCGCTGCTCAAGCTGGCGACCGGCGCGCTTCGCATCGGCATCTCGGCCCGGCTGGCGAAGACCGCCTTCGCACAAGGGTTCGGGGTCGAGGTCGATGCGGTGGAGGAGGTGTGGCACGGCCTGTCGCCGCCCTACCCCGCGCTGTTCGACTGGGCGGCGCACGGGGCCGCGCAGCCGACGCCGGGCACGACGCCGGTGTTCCGCCCCTTCATGCTGGCGCACCCGCTGGAGGAGCTGAAGCTCGACCTCGCCGACTATGCGGCGGAGTGGAAGTGGGACGGCATCCGCGTCCAGCTCGTCCATGTCGCGGGAAGCACGCGCCTGTTCAGCCGGGCGGGCGACGACATCACCGGCAGCTTCCCCGACGTCGCCAGCGCCTTCTCGACACCGGCGGTGCTGGACGGCGAGCTGCTGGTCCGCGGCGACTTCCAGGGCGGGGAGGCGGCGAGCTTCAACGCGCTTCAACAAAGGCTCGGCCGGAAGTCTGTGACCGCCAAGGCGATGGCCGAGTTCCCGGCGTTCGTGCGACTCTACGACGTGCTGTTCGACGGCGAGGAGGATCTGCGCGCCCTGCCCTGGTCGGAGCGGCGGGGCCGCCTCGAGGCGCTGATGCCGCGCCTCGATCCGGCGCGCTTCGACCTGTCGGCGGTGATCGAGGCCAGGGACTTCGAGGCGCTGGAGGACATCCGCCTCGGCACGCGCGACGCCGCGATCGAGGGCCTGATGCTGAAGCGGCGCGACAGCCCCTATGTACCGGGCCGCAAGACCGGGCTGTGGTACAAGTGGAAGCGCGATCCTTTGGTGGCCGACTGCGTGATGATGTACGCCCAGCGCGGCCACGGCAAGCGGTCGAGTTTCTACTCCGACTACACGTTCGGCTGCTGGACACCGGAGGGCGAGCTGCTGCCGGTCGGCAAGGCATACAGCGGGTTCACCGACGCCGAGCTGGTGATGCTCGACAAGTTCGTGCGCGCCAACACCGTCGCGCGCTTCGGGCCGGTGCGGGAGGTGGCGAAGACCTTGGTGCTGGAGGTGGCGTTCGATTCGCTGCACCGCTCGACCCGCCACAAGTCCGGCGTCGCCATGCGCTTCCCGCGCATCGCCCGCATCCGGACCGACAAGCCGGCGGCGGAGGCCGATACTATCGAAGGGCTTAGCCGGCTGATCAGCTGATTGTTTCGCCTGTCGCCATAATACCGGCTTGCCAAAGGTGCGGCCCGGCGTTTTGTTGTGGATAACGACCGGGGCCGGGGGGCATGATGAGTACCGAACAGACACCGATCGCGGTCCGCACCGCCGCCCCGTGGCCGGTCGAGGCTGATCTTGCCGACAGCGAGCTGCTGCACTTCGCGCTCGGGTTTGCCGGGCACCGGCGGGCGGCACCCGCCGCCGCGCAGCTGATCGCCGAATTCGGCGACGTCGAGATCATCCTGGCGAGCGAGCCCGAGGAACTGCGCCGCCGCGGCGGCCTGTCGAACCGCGAAGTCGCGATCCTGAAATTGCTCCACGCCTTCCGCCGCGACAACCGCCGCGGTAAACTGCTGCACTAGGCGAGTTCGGGCAGGGCCAGTTCGGCCAGCAGCGCCGCGCGCGCAGCCCGGGCCTGCTGCCACAGCACGGGGTCGCCGAGGCCGGCCGGCGCGATCGCCTCGGGCCAGTGCGACGCCACCACCGCCTCCAGCCGCAGGATCTTCGCCGCGTCGAGGAGGAAGCGCGGATCGACTTGCGCGGGATCGCAGGCGACGCGCAGCCGCAGGCAGGCCGGGCCGCCGCCGTTCCGCATCGACTCCCGCACCTCGACGTAGTGGACCGCGCGGATCGGCGAATTGCCGGCCAGCAGCGTGGCGAGATAGGCAGCGACACGCGGGTTCTCGCGCGCCTCCGACGGCAGGATCAGCGCCATGCCGCCGCCGGGCATCGTCACCAGCTGCGAATTGAACAGGTAGGACGTGATCGCGTCCGCCAGGCTGACCGCGCTGGCCGGTACCTCGACGATCACCGCCTCCGGCAGCAGCCGGGCGAGATCGGCATACAGCCGCGCCGGATCGGCGAAGGCCTGTTCGTGCGCGAACAGCACCGTCTCGTTGGCGACCGCGACGACGTCGTTGTGGAAGGCTCCCGCCGCGATGGCTTCGGGGGATTGCTGCACGAACAGGGTGCGGGCGGGGTCGAGGCCGGACAGGCGCGCGACGGCCTCCGACGCGCGGCGGTTCTGGCGAGCGGGGTACGGTCCGCCGTCCTCGCCATAGACGAACACCTCGACGCCGGGCGCGTCGTGGCTCGCGCACAGCCGCATGTGGTTGGCGGCGCCCTCGTCGCCGAACGCCGGCGGCACCGCGTGGTGGACGACGAAGGCCGGGTCGGCGAAGGCGAGGCGGAGCTGATGGCCGGTGCCGTCGTGCTCGATGCTCCGGTGCGGCATCCGCGACAGGTTGGCGACGGTCAGGTGGCAGCGGCCGTCGGCGGTATCGGGCGCGGGCGCGACGGTGGCGGCGTTGGCGGTCCACATGCTCGACGCCGACATCGCCTGCGCGAACAGTGCCGGGTCGGCGGCGTGAGCCTGCGCCGCGTCGGCAAAACCGAGGCTGCGCAGCCAGGCGGTTGCGGGCCGCTCCGGCGGCACGAACAGCCCCTGCAGCAGGCCCAGTTCAAGGTTTGCCCGCATCTTGGCCAGCCCCTGCAGCGCGGCGGCGCGCGGCCGCGACACACCGCCGGCATTGCTGGCGCTGGCGACATTGCCCAGGCTGAGGCCCGCATAATTGTGGGTCGGGCCGATCAGGCCGTCGAAGTTGATCTCGCGGATCACGCCCGTAATCCCGTCGCGATGACGCCCTCGGCCGCGTCCGCCTCGAGGCTCGCCACCGGCCAGGCGACGTAATCGGCGGCATAATAGGCGCTCGGCCGGTGGTTGCCGCTCAGCCCGACGCCGCCGAACGGGGCGTTCGACGCCGCACCATTGGTCGGGCGGTTCCAGTTGACGACGCCGGCGCGGGTCTCAGCCCAGAACCGCTCGTACAGCGCGGGCGAGCCGCCGATCAGGCCGGCCGACAGGCCGAAGGCGGTGGCGTTCGCCTCGGCGATGGCGGCGTCGAAATCGGGCACGCGGATCAGCTGCAGCAGCGGCCCGAAATACTCCTCGTCGCTGCGGTCGGCCACGCCGGTGACGTCGACCAGCGCCGGGGTCAGGAACGGCCGCGCGTCATGCCGCGCCATCGGGCGCAGCGCCTGCCCGCCGCGCGCCAGCAGCGCCGCATAGCCCGCCTGCAGGCGATCCGCCGCGCGCCCGTCGATGACCGGCCCCATGAACGGCTGGGGCTCGTCGAACTGGCTGCCGACGATGATCCGGTCGATCAGCGCCGTTACCCGGTCGAGTAGCGGCCCGGCGTCCGGCCCGACGATCAGCCGCCGCGCGCAGGTGCAGCGCTGCCCCGCCGACAGATAGGCCGACTGCACGATCAGCGCCGCGGTCGCGTCCAGGTCGCGGGCGTCCCAGACGATCAGCGGGTTGTTGCCCCCCATCTCCAGCGCCAGCAGCTTCCACGGCGTCGCCGCATACTGCCGGGCCAAGGCTGCCCCGGTGCCGGGCGAGCCGGTGAACAACAGCCCGTCCAGCCCCGCGTCGCCGGCCAGCGCGCGGCCCGTGTCGCCGCCGCCCTGCACGAGGTTGAGCACGCCCGGCGGCAGCCCCGCCGCCGCCCAGCACTCGACCATGAATTCGCCCACCGCCGGCGTCAGCTCCGACGGCTTGAACACCAATGTGTTGCCGGCCAGCAGCGCCGGCACGATATGCCCGTTCGGCAGATGCGCGGGGAAGTTGTACGGCCCCAGCACGCCGAGCACGCCGTGCGGCTTGTGCCGCAGCACCTGGCGCACGCCGCCCGCCTCGCCGGTCCGTGCGCCGGCCCGCTCGGCCTGCGCCAGCACCGAGATATCGACCTTGGCGACGACGCTGGAAACCTCGGTCTGCGTCTCCCAGAACGGCTTGCCGGTTTCCCGCGCGATCAGCCGGGCAAAGGCGTCGGCGCGGTCGCGGACGACGCCCTGGAAGGCGCGCGCGTGTGCGATGCGGTCATCCAGCGCCGTCCGCGCCCACCCCGGAAACGCCGCCCGCGCCGCGGCGACGGCAGCGGCGGGGGCACCGGCCGCGCCGCTCCACACGGTGTCGCCGGTGCAGGGGTCGGTTGAGACGAGGTCGGTCATGCTGCACCCTCTTCAGGGCTATCCCTCAGTTGGCAAGCCCGGCGTTCGGGAGCGGCGGCTTTCGCCCCAATTGCAGACATTCACGCTCCGGTTCAGATCAGCATTATGAGCGCGCGCCAACTCGTCGGAATTATCGTCCTAGTCGCCATGCTCTGTGCTTGGGCGTACATCGCGCTCAGCGGCGAGCCGCGTTTGCAGGTTGGCATCGCTAATGGAGCGTATGCGAACGTCTGCTGTGGCACTGTCGTTCTCGACAACGGAATAATGACCGTATCTAACGAACGAGTTAGCTATGTAGTCGAGCAAGATAAGGCTGGCCCGTACGTGTTGCCAAAAACCTACGTAGGAGCTTCAGTCTCGGGCTTTGTCGTGGGGCCTAACGCTCACCCTCTGAAATTGCGGCTCAACGGTATCAATCACCCGCGTCAAATTGAGTTGCTTGATGATGGCCCGAGCGGTGGGGCGTTTTTATTCACGCGGACGAGCGGCAGCTAACCACCAATAGCAGACGTTCGAGTGCAGGCTAAGACGGCCTGCCCGCCGGCCACCCACCCCTAAAACCCAACGTGCCGCACCTCGTCGCCCAGCCCGACCCCCATCGCCGCCGCCTCGCCCGCCGGCAGCGTCAGCCCGTCCTCCCCCGCGCCATGCCCGATCCACGCGCGGAACTCCCGCAGCCGCCCGCTCGCCAGCAGGGCGCGCGGCAGGTCGTGATGCCCCTCCGCCAGCGCCGCGACCGGCAGCGCGCGCGAATCGCGGATCGTCCGCACCTGGTCGGTGCGCGCGGTGACGGTAGGGCCGCCGTCGAAGATGTCGACATAGCCGTCATAGGCGAAGCCCTCCGCCTCCAGCATCGCCAGCGCCGGGCGGCCGCGTGGGTGGCACTGGCCGATGACCTCGCGCGCCGCCTCGCTGAGCAAAGCGGTGTAGATCGGGTGCTTGGGCATCAGGTCGGCGATGAACTGGTTGCCGTGCAGGCCGTTGAAGGCGTCCGCCTCCTGGAAGGTCATGCCGAAGAACTGCGCCGCCAGCCCGTCCCAGAACGGCGAGCCGCCGTCTTCCGCCAGCACGCCGCGCAGCTCTGCCAGCAATTTGTCGCCGAACCGCGCCCGGTGCGCGGCGATGAACAGATAGCGGCTGCGCGCCAGCAGCCGCCCCAGCCCGCCGGTGCGCAGCTCCGGGTGGAGGAACAGCCCGCCGACCTCGCTGGCCCCGTCAT
>JBBQWN010000061.1:0-6355 GCA_038210595.1 Sphingomonadales bacterium
GTGCAGGGCGACGAACAGCCCGTGGACATGGAAGATCGGCAGGATGTGGAGCAGGCAGTCGTGCTCGGTCATCCGCCACAGCTCGATCAGAGCGGCGGCATTCGAGAGCAAATTGCCATGACTGATCATGGCGCCCTTCGAACGCCCGGTCGTGCCTGATGTGTAGCAGATCGCGGCGATGTCCGACGCGCGACGCGGTACGCTGGCCGGATCGGGTACCGCGGCAAGCGCCTCCGCCCACAACCCTTCGCCGGCGGACCGCGCCATCGCCGCGGCCAGCGGCCAGGCGTCACCGCGGCTGCCGTCGTGCACGAACAGCGCAGGCTCGGCGTCACCGAGGAAATAGGCGACCTCGGCATCGGTGTATGCGGTGTTCAGGGGAACAAAGATCGTGCCGCACTGAAGGCAGGCAAGATACAGCGCAACGGCCGCCGGCGACTTTTCAACCTGTACGACGACCCGGTCGCCAGGCGCGATCCCCCGCGCCCGCAACACCGCCGCAAACCGCGCGGCGCATTCGCGGAGTTCGCGATAGGACATGCTGTAGCCGTCGCCGGCGTCGAGCGCGACGGCATCGGCACGCCGTGCCGCGACCGCGGCGAACGCGTCGAACACACCGCCGGTCGCGTCGTGATTCATCGCTGCCGCACCATGTCGAGCGCCACGTCGACGATCATATCCTCCTGACCGCCAACCATTCCGCGCCGGCCAACTTCGACGAGGATGGCGCGCGTATCGATACCGTAGTCGGCGCTGGCCTTTTCGGCGTGCCGCAGGAAGCTCGAATAGACGCCGGCATAACCAAGACTGAGCGTTTCGCGGTCGACCCGGACGGGGCGATCCTGCAGCGGCCGGACGAGATCCTCGGCCGCGTCCATGAGCTTGAACAGGTCACAGCCATGCTTCCAGCCCTTGCGGTCGGCGGCAGCGATGAAAACTTCCAAGGCCGCGTTGCCCGCCCCGGCGCCCATGCCGGCGAGGCTCGCGTCGACGCGGATCGCGCCCGCCTGCACGCCGACGATCGAGTTGGCGACGGCCAGCGACAGGTTGTGATGGGCGTGGATGCCGCGCTGCGTCTCCGGCTTGAGGACCCGGTCATAGGCCTCGCAGCGGGCCCGGTAGCCGTCCATGTCGAGCGCGCCGCCGCTGTCGGTGACATAGACGCAGGTCGCGCCATAGCCTTCCATCAGCTTCGCCTGCGACGCCAGCGCGTCGGGCTCGATCATGTGGCCCATCATCAGGAAGCCGACCGTATCCATGCCGAGGTCGCGCGCCGCGGCGATATGCTGTTTCGACACGTCCGCCTCGGTGCAGTGCGTCGCGATGCGCACTGAGCGGACGCCCAGCGCATAGGCCTGCTTCAGATCGTGGACGGTGCCGATGCCGGGCAGCAGCAAGGTCGTCAGGACGGCGCGCTGCAGGACGTCCGCCGCCGCCTCGATCCATTCCCAGTCGGTGTGCGCGCCGAAGCCGTAGTTGAAGCTGGATCCCGACAGGCCGTCGCCGTGCGCCACTTCGATCGCATCGACGCCCGCCTCATCGAGGGCGCGCGCGATCGTCTGGACGTGATCGATGCCGTAGCGATGCCGGATCGCGTGCATGCCGTCGCGCAGCGTGACGTCCTGAATGTAGAGCTTGGTCTGGGTCGGATCGAACATCACGCGGCGGCCGTCATCAGCCGGCGTGACGCAATCCTCTCGGCGGTCTGCATGGCTGCCGATGTCATGATGTCGAGGTTGCCGGCATAGGCGGGCAGGTAATGCGCCGCACCCTCGACCTCGAGAAAGACGCTGGTCTTGATCCCCTCGAAGCGGCCCAGCCCTGGGATCGCGACCGGGTTGTTCGACCCGAAGCGTTCGAACTGGATTTGCTGCTTGAGCCGGTAGCCCGGCACATAGGCGCTGACCTTCGCCACCATCGCCTCGACTGCGGCCGCTATTGCCGCCTCGTCGGCACCGCTCGACAGGGTGAACACCGTGTCGCGCATGATCAGCGGCGGCTCGGCCGGATTTAGCACGATGATCGCCTTGCCCTTCGCCGCACCCCCGACCCGTTCGATGGCGAGACTGGTCGTCTCGGTGAACTCGTCGATGTTGGCGCGCGTGCCCGGCCCGGCGGAGCGGGACGCGATCGACGCGACGATCTCGGCATAATGGACGGTCGCGACCGACGCGACCGCCGCCACGATCGGGATGGTCGCCTGGCCGCCGCAGGTGACCATGTTGAGGTTGCGGGCGTCCAGATGCGCGTCGCCGTTGACGACCGGAACCACATAGGGGCCGATCGCCGCCGGCGTCAGATCGATCATGACTTTCCCCGCCGCCGCGCAGACGGCGTCGTGGGCGGCATGGGCACCCGCTGACGTCGCGTCGAAGACGATGGCGATGTCCGACCAGCCGTCGAGGCGCTGCAAGCCGGCGATACCGTCCGCGACCGCCGTCACGCCGAGCGCCCGGGCGCGCGCCAGCCCGTCCGAGGCCGGATCGACGCCGACCAGTGCCGCGACCTCGAGCAGCGGCGACGTGCGCATGATCTTGATCATCAGGTCGGTGCCGATGTTCCCGGACCCGATGATGGCGACCTTGACCGCGCTCATCGATGCACCGCGAGCGGGCATCGCGCGGCGTCGCCGCTGCCTTCCGTCATGACATCCTGGTTGCGCGGCATTCCCGAATCGGCCCCCGAGGTTCAGTCGGAACCTATGGACCGGGACAGCGCTACGCCAAGCGTCGCTGTCCGCGCATTCTCGCTGAATGAGAATTCTAGCGCGAGGCTGCCGACGCCACCGCTGCGCCATCGACGGCGGCGAGTTCACGATGCAGGGCAATGCCGTGCTCGTCGGCCAGCGCAGCCTCGACCAGCGCGTGCAGCCGCGCGGGCGCGTCGCCGCCGCGGTCCAGGCCGGGCAGCGCGGCCATCACCGCCTCGAAATTCGCCAGCCCGCGCGCGAACGTCGAGCCATAGCCCTTGATCAGGCGCTGGGCACCGACGATCTCAGCGGCCAGATCGAGGTTGACCAGCGCGGCCGCGTGCACCGCCGCCAGCCAGGCTTCGATCCGGGCCTGCTCCTCGTGGTAGCGCAGGGACGCGGGGCGGAAGCGACGCAGGCCAGCCATCGCCGCCAGCAGCAGGAACCAGCGGACGCTGCTCGTCTCGACGTGGCGACCCTTGCCGAACAGCGGCGCCAGCAGCCGGTTCAGCGCCGGCCGGCGGAGGATCGCCCGGCCGATGCCGGCCGGCAGGATCTCGCAGACCTCCTGCAACCGCGGATGCATGTATTCGGTGATCGACTGGACCTGATCGGGGCGCGTCCCGACCTCGGCGCGGACCCGCTCGAAGCGGCTGGCGCGGGTCTTCAGGTCGGCGACCCGGATGATATCCTCATAGCTCATCCAAAGCGCCAGATAGCGCGCCGTCTCGCGGGTCAGGCGGTCGCCGGCATGATCGAGCGCGGCGATATTTTCAAGCCGGTCGAGATAGAGCGCCGCATAGTCCGCGCCCTGATAGTCCATCAGCCGCCTGACGCCCTCCACCGCGAGCGGCCGGGCGGCGGACGGCAGGGCTTCGATCCGTGCCAGCGCGGCACGGCCCGCCGCCGTCGTCGGCGCGGGCACGGGCGCGGCGGCGGCTTCCTCCGGCACCTCGCCCAGCGCCTGCGCGAGACCCGCCGCGAAGCCCGCGAGATTGGCAGCGACCGCCTTGCCGCCGCTGTGGATCGCCGCTTCGAACTGTTCGCGGGTGAACGGCAGCGCGGCGCTGGCCGCGAGCGCCCCGAGCATGACCGAGCTGATGACGCTGCCGGCGCCCGCTGCGGCGCGATCCATGTCGAACCCGATGAAGCGGCCCGCCCGGCGTTCCGCCGCGGCCAGGATGCGCTGGCTGGCGGCGATGCCGTTGCCCATCGCCGACTTCTCGGCGATCGCATAGATGCGGTGGGTCGAGGTGATCAGCGTCGTGCCGCCGCTGACGAAGCCGCGCAGCACGGCGCGCCCGGCCTCCATCAGCTCGGACGCGATGACGATGTCGACATCGCCGGGCACCGGGTTGAGCGCCAGCACCGGGCTGGCATCGTCGCGGCGCGGCAGCATCTCGATATAATAGACCGTCGTGCCGGTGCGCTGCGCGACGCCGGGGACCGAGGTGCCCTGCGCAACGTAGCCACTACTGTTGGCGGTCGCGAGAATCCAGTCGGCGAGCACGCCGCCGCCCTGCCCGCCAAGCGCCAGGATGGCGATGGTCAGGCGCTGGCGCCGGGACGCGTCGCCGGGGACCGTCAATAGCTGCGACCCGCCAGCGCGCGCTGGCCGCGGGCCTGCAGCCAGCCGATCACGGTAGCCCGAAACGAGGCGCGCCAGCGGTCGAAGAGGCCGGGATTGGAGACGACCTGCGCCTTGTAGAAAGACGGGCACAGCACGGCGGCGTGACTGACCTCGCCGCAATGGCCGCAGCCGACGCAGCTGCTGTCGATGTGCGCGATCGGGTCCTGCCGCAGCGGGTCCGGGTTCGGCGCGACCGTCAGCGACGGGCAGCCGGACAGGCGGATGCAGCTGTGGTCGCCGGTGCAGGTGTCGGCGTCGATGCCGAATTTCTCGCGGACGACGCGCTTGCCGGCCTTCACTGCGGCGGCGCGCTGCGGCTTCTCGCGGCGCTCCTTGTTGAGCATACACTCCGACTGGGCGACGATCACCTTGGGGCCGGTTTCGGGCGTCGTCAGTGCATCTTTCAGCGTGTCGCGCATCTTGGCGACGTCGTAGGTGCGGGTCAGCGTGCGGGTCCACGCCACGCCCATGCCGCGCGCCGCCGCCTCGATCGGGTGCCGCGTCTGGCGGCCCGCGGTCTCGCCGGCGGAACTCAGGATGTCCTGGCCACCGGTGGCGGCGGAATAGCCGTTGTCGACGACGATGGTGACGCTGTCGTCCTGGTTGAACACCGCGTTGCCGATGCCCGAGGTCAGGCCGTTGTGCCAGAAGCCGCCGTCGCCCATCATCGCGACCGCCCGCCCGCCGTTGCCGCCGCCCTGCCCATCGGAGCGGAACGCCGACGCGCCCGCCGTGCCGAGGCCGTAGCCCATCGTCGTGTTGCCGATGTGGAACGGCGGCAGGATCGAAAACAGGTGGCAGCCGATGTCGGCCGAGACGTGCAGCGGGCCCAAATCCCGCTGCACCAGCTTCATCGCCGAGAAGATCGGGCGTTCGGGGCAGCCGGTGCAGAAGCCCGCCGGGCGCTGCGGCACCTCCGCCAGCGCGGGGTCGGCCGCAGCGGGCGCGAGCAGGGCGGGCGCGCGCTCCGGGGCCCAGTCGCGCAGGAACGCCGCGATCCCGTCGCGCAGCACCTGGCCCGTATACTCGCCGGCGCGGGGCAGCAGGTCCTTGCCGACGATGCGGGTCTGCAGGTCGGCGCGGCGCAGCAGTGTATTCAGCTCATGCTCGATGAACTCGGGCTGACCTTCCTCGACCAGCAGCACGGCGCGCTTGCCGGCGCAGAACGCCGCGACCTCGGCCGGGATCAGCGGGTAGGTGACGTTCAGGCAATAGACCGGCACCGCCACGTTGCCATAATCGTCCGACAGGCCCGCCAGTTCGAGCGCGCGGTTGAGTGTGTTGAACAGCCCGCCCTGGACGATGATGCCGATGTCGTCGTCCGCCGGGCCGAAATGCTCGTTGAGCTTGTGCTCGGCGATGAAGGCAACCGCCGCCGGCCAGCGCCGCTCAATCTTCTCGACCTCGTGCAGGAAATTGGCGGGCGGCAGGACGATGCGGTTGACGTCGCGGACCGGCGACCGTGCGGCCTCGCCGACGGTCAGCGGCGGGCGGCGGTTGTCGCGCGCGATGAAGCTGCCGGTGACATGGCAGGCCCGCACCCGCAACTCGAGCATCACCGGGGTGTTAGAGGCCTCGGACAGCTGGAAGCCCATCTCGACCGCATCGACGATGGCGGTCAGATTGGGGCGCGGGTCGAGCAGCCACATCTGCGACTTCATCGCGAAGGCATGGGTGCGCTCCTGCATGATCGAGGAGTCCTCGCCGTAATCCTCGCCGACGATGATCAGCGCGCCGCCGGTGACGCCCGACGAGCTGAGATTGGCGATGGCGTCGGAGGCGACGTTGACGCCGACGGGGCCCTTGAAGGTCACGGCACCCCGGATCGGATAGTGCACGGAAGCCGCCAGCATCGCTGCCGCAGCCGCCTCGCTCGCGTTGGCCGTGTAGCGTACGCCAAGCTCGGCCAGCAAGTCCTGCGCATCGGCCAGAACGTCCATCAGATGGCTGATCGGCGCGCCTTGGTAGCCGCCCACATAACCGACACCGTTTTCCAGCAGCGCCTTCGTGATTGCCAGAATCCCCTCGCCGGTGAA
>JBBQWN010000062.1:0-5414 GCA_038210595.1 Sphingomonadales bacterium
GAAAGTGGGGAGCTTCTGTTGCTCGGTGCTCCCCGTACCGCCGGTTTCCGCTTCTGTTGCCCGGGGCGGTCCGACCCGCGCTTTCGGCCAGTGTAACTTAGTCCGCTAGGACTGGGTTACGCTGCGATTGCGAATGCCTCGTTGTCGTTGGCATTTAGGAATTTGAACGGTTTAACGGCTCATTCAGGCCGGGCGAAAGAAGTCGTCTTTGAATGCACGTCGATCCTGTTTCGGCCCCGCATCCCCTCGACAACCGGGGTTTATGGTGGAGCCGCCGGGTACCGCCCCCGGGTCCGAACATCTATTTCACGACACTGTTTATCGCCGTAGCCGGCCGCTAAGCCGGCACGTCCAATGTAGCCCGATGCCCGAAATTTGCAACCACGGCTCGGTAATGGCCCAGCAGCTCGCCGTTGATCGCGTCCCAGTCATAGCCCGCCGCCGCCGCCAGGCCGGCCTGCCCCGCCGCCGCGCGCGCCGCCGGATCGGCGATCAGCGCCGCGATGGCATCGGCAAAGGCGGCCGCATCGCCGGGCTCCACCAGCGCGCCGGAGACGCCGTCCTCGACCAGGCACTGGTTGCCGGTGGCATTGGCGGCGACGACCGGCAGGCCGCTCGCCATCGCTTCCAGCGTGACGTTGCCGAAGGTCTCCGTGGTCGACGGGTTGAACATCATGTCGGCGGACGCATAGGCGCGCGGCAGCGCCAGCCCGCCGAGGAACCCGGTCAGCACCGCTTCGGGCACTTGGGCTGCGAACTTCGCCCGCGCCGGGCCGTCGCCGACGACCAGCAGCCGGTGCGGCACGCCGCGTTCGCGCAGCACCGCCATCGTCGCGGCGACCACGTCCAGGCCCTTCTCCAGCACCAGCCGGCCTACAAAGGCGATGGTCGGCTCGTCGTCGCCGATGCCGAGGCTCCGCCGCCACGCGAGATCGCGCCTGAGCGGCGAGAACCGCTCCTTGTCGATGCCGCGGCTCCACACCTTGATGCGGGTGGCGATGCCCTGGGCGCGCAGCACGTCGGCGAACGCCTCCGACGTCGCATAGGTCTCCTCGAGGTCGCCGTAGAAGCGCTGCAGAATGCCGAGCGCGTGGCGCTGGAACCAGCCGGCCCCGTAGAATTTGAAATAGGTGTCGAAGCGGGTGTGGAACGAGCCGACCACCGGCACGCCCGCGGCGCGTGCCCATTTCTTGACGCTTTTTTCCAGCTCGTCCGGGCAGGCGAGGTGGATCAGCGTCGGCGCGAACGCCTCCAGATCGGCGCGCGCCTCGGGCTTCATCGGCTTGGCGTAATAATAGTCGCCGCGCAGCGGGATGCGCCACGCTGGCACCGAGATCAGTGTACCCGCGGGCTCGAACGCCGGCCGCGCGCTGGTCGGCGAATAGACCCTGACCGCGACACCCTGGCGCTCGAGATAGTCGACGAGCTTGTTCAGCGCCTGGTTGGCGCCGTCTCGGGTGTAGTTGTAGTTGCCCGAAAACAGCGCAACGCGCAGTTCGGGCGAGGGCGCTGTCGGCACCGGATATGCGACGTTCATCGGCGCGGCATAGCACGCCGCATCGCCGCTGCCGACTGTCGCTAGGCGGTAGCGCGCCGCCCCCGCAAGGCGGACCCGGCGAGGCCGAACCCGGTCAGCATCAGCGCCCAGCTCGCCGGTTCCGGCACGCCCGGCGGCGGCAGCGGATCGTTGCCCGCCCCGAATGTCAGGTCGTCGAAAACGATCTTGCCGGCCTGTCCGGTGAACACCACCGACATCACCCCGGTCCCGCCAAGGCCACCGGGCGCGAGCGGGCACAGCGTCGCATTAAAGGCGGGGCAGCCGGCGGCGCTGGCGAACAGCGGCACCAGCGCCAGCTGCGCACCCGTGCCGCCCAGCCCGGCGTAGAGTGCGATGCTGCCGCCGCTGCCCGGCGCGACGGCATAGCGGAAGGCGACCGGGCCGGTGTAGCCCGCGGCGATGTCCAGCACCGCCTGCCCGTCGGCGGCAAGGCCCAGCGCGCCGCGCCGCGAGGTCGGCTGCAGCCCGCCCGCCGACGCGGACGAACAATTGCCCGCGAGCGGATTGAGGCACAGCGCCACCGCGTTGGCGCTGAACGCGAAGCCGTAGTTCGGGCCGCTGGTCCCCGCACTGCTGAGGCCGCCGTTATAGAAGCCGAGGATCTGGGCGTAGCTGGTCGAGGGATAGACCGGGTTGATCCGCTCGAAACCGACGACGGTGTAGGCCGACGCCGGGCTGGCTGCTGTGAGCAGTAATGCCGCCGCGATGGCCTTCACGGTCCATGCCCTCTCTGCGTCGTTGCGCCCATATAGCACGGATACGTAACGAAAGCGCGGACGCCACGAAAAAGCCCCGCCGGATTGCTCCGGCGGGGCTGGGTTCGTGGTCGGTCGGGGCGGCTCAGCCCGCGACTTCGCCCAACGGGGACGACAGGCTGTCGGCTTCGGCCGGAAGCGGCACAACCACCGGCTGCGACGCCGCCAGCTTCTGCGCCTGCACCGCCCTGAGCGCCGCGTCGCGCGACGTTGCGGTGACCCGGGCGCGGGCCATCGCGGCACCGGTGCCGGCCGGGATCAGGCGGCCGACGATGACGTTCTCCTTCAGCCCGGTCAGGGTATCGATCTTGCCCTGGACGGCAGCCTCGGTTAGCACGCGCGTCGTTTCCTGGAACGACGCGGCCGAGATGAACGACTTGGTCTGCAGCGACGCCTTGGTGATGCCCAGCAGCACCGGCTTGCCCTCGGCAGGGATGCCCTTCTTGGCAAGCTTGGCGTTCTCGGCCTCCATCTCCAGCCGGTCGACCTGCTCGCCGACCAGCATGGTGGTGTCGCCCGACTTGGTGATCTCGACCTTCTGCAGCATCTGGCGAACGATCACCTCGATGTGCTTGTCGTTGATCTTCACGCCCTGCAGACGATAGACCTCCTGGATCTCCGCGCAGAGATACTCAGCCAGCGGCTCCACGCCCAGCACGTCCAAGATGTCGTGCGGGTTGGGGTTGCCGTCGATCAGATAGTCGCCCTTGCGGACATAATCGCCTTCCTGGACCGAGACGTGGCGGCCCTTGGGGACGAGATAGTCCGCGGTCTCCGCACCGCTCTCCTCGGGACGGATGCTGATCCGGCGCTTGGTTTTGTAATCCTTGCCGAACTCCACCCGCCCGTTGATCCGGGCGATGATCGCATTGTCCTTCGGGATGCGCGCCTCGAACAGCTCCGCCACCCGCGGCAGACCGCCGGTGATGTCGCGGGTCTTGGCCGCTTCCTTCGGAATACGCGCGATCACGTCGCCGGCGAACACGTCCTGGCCGTCGTTGACCGACAGGATCGCATCGACCGCGAGCAGATAGCGCGCCGCCTCGCCGCTCGTTTCGTCGAGCAGCGTGATGCGGGGCTTCAGATCGTCCTTCTTGTTGATCGCGCGCCAGTCCTGCACGACCTTGTTGGCGATGCCGGTGGCATCGTCGACGTTCTCGGACATCGAGACGCCCTCGATCAGGTCCTGGTACTTCACCTTGCCCGACTTCTCGGTGATCACCGGCAGGGTGTACGGATCCCAATCGGCCAGCCGGTCGCCCTTGCCGACGATCGCGCCGTCGAGGTGCATCAGCGTCGCGCCGTAGGGGATCCGGTGGACCGAGCGCTCGCGGCCGTCGTCGTCCATCAGCACCAGCTCGCCGTTGCGCGCCATCGAGATGTTGCGGTTGCGGCTGTCCTGGATCGTGTGGAGGTTGCGGAGCACGACCTTGCCGTCGACCGGCGCGTCGAGCGTCGACTGCTCGCTGACCTGCGCCGCACCACCGATATGGAAGGTGCGCATGGTCAGCTGCGTGCCGGGCTCGCCGATCGACTGGGCCGCGATGACGCCGACCGCTTCGCCGGTGTTGACCGGGGTACCGCGAGCGAGGTCACGGCCGTAGCAGGTCGCGCAGACGCCGATCTTGGTCTCGCAGACCAGCGGGCTGCGGATCTTCACTTCCGGCACTGCGGCCTTCTCGATCCGCGTCACGTCGACTTCGCTCAACAGCATGCCGGCGGGCGCGATGACCTCGCCGGTCTTCGCGTCGACGATATCGTCGAGCACGGTGCGGCCGAGGATGCGCTCGCCCAGCGACACGATGGTGCTGCCGCCCTCGACGATCGCCTTCATGAGGAGCCCGCGGGTGGTGCCGCAGTCATCCTCGAACACGACGCAGTCCTGGCTGACGTCGACCAGACGCCGGGTCAGGTAGCCCGAGTTGGCGGTCTTCAGCGCGGTGTCCGCGAGGCCCTTGCGGGCGCCGTGGGTCGAGTTGAAGTATTCGAGGACGGTCAGGCCTTCCTTGAAGTTCGAGATGATCGGCGTCTCGATGATCTCGCCCGACGGCTTGGCCATCAGGCCGCGCATGCCCGCCAGCTGCTTCATCTGCGCCTGCGAACCGCGGGCGCCCGAGTGAGCCATCATGTAGATCGAGTTGATCTGCTTCTCGCGGCCCGAGCTGTCCATCTTCTTGGAGCTGATCTCCTTCATCATGGCGTCGGCAACCTGGTCGCCGCAACGCGCCCAGGCGTCGACGACCTTGTTGTACTTCTCGCCCTGGGTGATCAGGCCGTCCTGGTACTGCTGCTCATAGTCCTTCACCGAGGCGCGGGTGTCGTTGACCGTCGCTTCCTTGCTGGCCGGGATGACCATGTCGTCCTTGCCGAAGCTGATGCCGGCCATGAACGCGTGGCGGAAGCCGAGCGCCATGATGGCGTCGGCGAACAGCACGGTCTCCTTCTGGCCGGTGTGCCGGTAGACTTCGTCGATGACGTCGCCGATGTCCTTCTTGGTGAGGAGCCGGTTGATCGTCTCGTAGGGCACGCGGTGGTTCTTCGGCAGGGTCTCGCCGAGAAGCATGCGGCCCGGCGTGGTCTCGACGCGGCGCAGCACCATCTTGCCGTCCTCGTCGGTGGTCTCGACGCGGGCGATGATCTTGCTGTGCAGGGTCACGGCCTTGGCCTGCAGCGCCTGGTGCACTTCGCTGATGTTGGCGAACGCCATGCCGGCGCCCGGCTCACCCTCACGGTCCATCGACAGGTAATACAGCCCCAGCACCATGTCCTGCGACGGCACGATGATCGGCTTGCCGTTGGCGGGCGACAGGATGTTGTTGGTCGACATCATCAGGACGCGCGCTTCCAGCTGGGCCTCGAGGCTCAGGGGTCCGTGCACGGCCATCTGGTCGCCGTCGAAGTCGGCGTTGAACGCCGAGCAGACCAGCGGGTGCAGCTGGATCGCCTTACCCTCGATCAGCACCGGCTCGAACGCCTGGATGCCGAGGCGGTGGAGCGTCGGGGCGCGGTTCAGCAGCACGGGATGCTCGCGGATCACCTCGTCGAGGATGTCCCAGACTTCCTTGCGCTCCTTCTCGACCCACTTCTTCGCCTGCTTGAGA
>JBBQWN010000063.1:0-5047 GCA_038210595.1 Sphingomonadales bacterium
TTCTTGGCACCGTCGGCAAGGCTCGGCGAAGCCCAGAACTTCTTCTCCAGGGTCTTGGCGTCGTTCAGCACCTTACGCTGGTCGATATACTTGGTGATGATGATGTACCACGACACCAGCGACATGATCGCGAGGATCAACACCACGCCCCAGGTCAGTGGACCGCCCTGCTGAAGGGCCGGGATAAGGCCAAATTTGCTTTCTTCCATCGTGATTTCCTTGCGTGGTCTGTGAATTTAGTAGGTTTATTTGCCGTTGATCTGCCAGCGGATGCGTTTGCTGATCGTGTCCGTCACTGGCTTGCCGTTCTCGAGCGCCGGCTTAAAGCGCCAGCGTGTCTGGGCGATCTTGCAGGTCCGCTCGTCGAGTTTCGGGAAATTGCTCGATGTGGTCACCTGGCAGGATGAGACGCGTCCATCGGTGCCGATCGTCACGGTGACGCCGGTAACGCCCTGCTCTTCGGCGCGAAGCGACGATGGCGGATAGTCATCCTCGGAAACCGCAAAGACCCTGTCGTTGGCCGTCGCGCGCTGCGTCGGGCCGGTAGGTGCCGGCGGCGCGGGCGCAGGCGCCGGCGGCGCCGGCGGCTGGAATACCGGTGGCGGCGGTGCGGGGTTGTTCGACTGGGTGGTGATGACCACCGGAGCCGGCTCACTCGCGACCGTTACCTCGGGCGGCGGCACGTAGGGCGGGATTTCCTGCTCCTTCGGCGGCGGCGGCGGCGGTTCCTCGGGCGGCGGCTTTTCCTCTTTGACCTGGACCGCCTCGATCGGCGCGACGATCTTCTTGATGATATCCGGGCGATACAGCGCCAGCAGCGCGAAAACACCGACATGCGCAAGCGCGACGATGATCAGCGCCGTCGTGCGGCTGCCGCTCATTCCTTGATCCGCATAAGCCATAGGCTGCGCGATACTCCCTCAATAACGACCCTGGCCCGCCGGTTTTCCGATCGGGCGCGTCCGACCCCCCGGACGCCTTAGCTTCGACAACGTAACATGGGCGCAATCGTTGCGCCCACCCCTGAACCTGATGTGTTAGCGTCGCTGTAACCCAGCCGCAACCGCTTTGTCGGCGATGGTCCTACCTTGGAGAAGCCGATGAGGTTCCATTCCCTTGCCGCCATGCTGCTCGCGACCGCCGCGCCGGCCGCCGCCGCGACCTATGCCGACCTCGCCGCCTTGGCGCTGGGCAGTCCGGTGATCGTCCGCGCTACCGTCGCCAGGGCAGACCGGCTGAACGCCAAGGAAGCCCCCGATGTCGCCGCGGGCCGCACCCGTCTGCTGGTCCGGGCCCGCGTCACCGCCGCCCTGCTTGCCCCCAACGCGGTGCCGGCCGAGTTCGAGTATCTGTACGAGGCACCGGTGGACGCCAAGGGCAAGCCGCCGAAGCTGAAGGACACGGCGGTGCTGCTGTTTCTGCGGCCCGGCGAACGGCCGGGCCAGTTCGTGCTGACCGGAAGCCGGGCGCAGCTGCCGGACGAGCCTGGCACCGAGGCGACGGTGCGCGGCGTGCTAACCGAGGCGCGGCGCGGGGTGCCGGTGGTGCGCGGCGTCGCGTCGGCCTTCCGCGTTCCCGGCAGCGTGCCCGGCGAGGCGGAGAGCCAGTTCTTCCTGTCAACCGCCGACGGCCGCCCGATCTCGCTCGTCGTGCTCACCCGCCCGGGCCAGGAACGGCTGCTCAGCCTCGCGCTCGGCGACGTCATCGACGACGCAGCCGCCGAGGTGAAGCCACGGACCCTGTTGTGGTACCGGCTCGCCTGTTTCCTGCCGCGCGCGCTGCCCGCCGGCGTCGGCGACGACCGCGTGGGCCTGGAGGATGACTGGGCGTTCGTGCTCGCCAGCTTGGGGCCGTGCGAGCGGACGCCCTAGAAGGACGCGAGCTCGA
The DNA here is from genome assembly GCA_038210595.1 of Sphingomonadales bacterium. GTDB lineage: Bacteria > Pseudomonadota > Alphaproteobacteria > Sphingomonadales > Sphingomonadaceae > Glacieibacterium. Next base: position 1,888 of record JBBQWN010000063.1, read on the forward strand.
CCCCGACCGCGGCACAATCGGGATAGATGTCGGGCTTGCGGGTCGAGACGCGCAGCCCGGTGACGCCCCGGCGGGCCGCGATCAGGTCGTAGATGCCGCGCGCGACAGTTTCCTGCAGGTTGAAGCGGCGCTCCGCGACCAGCGCCAGGATGGCGGTGCGCAGCCGGTCATAGTCCCACGCCTGCTCGACACTGTCGCTGGTCGGGAAGCGCGCCTCGTCCAGCCATACCTCGACGTTGACGCGCAGGCGCTGCGGCGTGCCGATCTCGAAATCGTGAAAGCCGATGTCGACTGGCAGGTCGAAATCCTCGAGCAGAATCTTGCGGCTGCGCGGTGCCAGCGCCGCGGGGACGAGGCCGTCGAGGCGCACCGGTTCGTTCATTCGTTCACCATGTAAGCGACGTCGCGTGGAAGGCCGAGCAAACGCTGCCCGCCATCGATCGTGATCGTCTGCGCGTTGAGGGTCGGCGTTGCGACAATGAAACGCAGCGCCGCGACCAATTCCGTCACTTCGACGCCGCGGCCGAGCGGATTGAGCGTGTGCACCGCGTCCCAGTTGTCGCGGCTCTTGGGGCCGCTCACGAGGGTGACGGCCGGAGCGATGGCGTTGACCCGCAGCTTCGGCGCAAAGGCGCGGGCAGCAAGCTCGGTGACGCCCGCCAGGCCGATCTTGGAAACGGTGTAGGTGAAATAGTCCGGGTTAAGCGCGGCGAGCTTGGCATCGAGGATGTTGACCACGCACGCGGTCTCGCCGTCCGGCACCGCAGCGGCGAAGGCGCGGATCAGCAACGTCGGCGCGCGCAGGTTGATCGCCATATGCGCGTCCCAGGCATCGAGGCTGAAATCGTCGAAATGATCATCGTCGAAGCGCGAGGCGCTGTTGACCAGCAAGCCCAGCGGATGCGGCACGGCGGCGACAATGGCGGCGGCGGCGGCCGGATCGGCAAGATCGGCCTGCACCACGGTCGCATTGCCGACGTCGGCCGCGAGCGCGTCGGCCTCGGCGCGGGACGCGTTGCAATGAATGACGACGTGCCAGCCGTCGGCGGCGAGGGCGCGCACGAAGGCCGCGCCGATACGCTTTGCCCCGCCGGTGACGATTGCAGCCTGCACGGACGGCGGGGTAGCGGTGCGCCTGCGTCCCGGCAAGCTGCCCGAAATTTGGGCAGGCAAGCCGTCACGCGATTGTCACGCAGGGCCGTCCCGCGTCGTCCTCCCCTCGCCCACGCGCTTATCCACATTCGGCGTGGATAAGCTGGTTGAGACGGGACTGGCCCGCGCCTAACTTGGCAGGGCGATGGCGCAACCCCCGATCAGTGACCGGTTTTCGGAAGACTCGGCGACGTTCAGCGTCCGCGGCAGCGACAAGCCCGACCTCGACACCGGGGTGGCTGCCATCCGCAACGTCCTGAAAACGCTGCCGCAACGCCCCGGCGTTTACCGTATGACCGATACCGCGGGCGCCGTGCTCTACGTCGGCAAAGCGCGCAGCCTGCGGGCCCGCGTCAATAACTACACGCAGGTCACCCGCCTGCCTCGGCGGTTGCAGCGCATGGTCGCGCAAACCCGCGACATGACCATCGTCACGACCAATTCGGAGTCCGAGGCACTGCTGCTGGAGGCACAGCTGATCAAGCGCTTCCGCCCGGCCTACAACGTCCTCCTCCGCGACGATAAGTCCTTCCCGTTCATCTTCCTGAGGGAGGATCACGGCTTCCCGCGCATCTCGAAGCATCGCGGCGCGCGCGCCGGCAAGGGCGTGTTCTATGGCCCGTTCGCCAGCGCCGGGGCGGTGAACGTGACGTTGAATGCGCTGCAGAAGGTGTTCCTGTTGCGCTCGTGCTCAGACAGTTTCTTTGCCAATCGCTCGCGGCCGTGCCTGCTCCACCAGATCCGGCGCTGCTCCGCGCCGTGTGTCGGCAGGATCGACGAGGCGGCCTATGGCGAACTCGTCGAGGATGCCAAGGCGTTCCTGTCGGGCAAGAGCCAGGAGACGCAGCGCAAGCTCGGCACCGCGATGGAGGCGGCGGCGGCGGCAATGGACTTCGAGTTGGCCGCCGTATTCCGCGACCGGCTGCGCGCGCTGACCTTCATCCAGGGCAGCCAGGCAATCAATGCCGGCGACGACGCCAAGGACGCCGACATCGTCGCACTGGCGTGCAGCGCCGGGGTAATGTGCATCCAGATGTTCTTCATCCGCGGCGGCCAGAACTGGGGCCACCGCAGCTTCTTTCCGGCGCACACCCAGGACGTGCCGGAGGACGAGGTGCTCACCAGTTTCCTGGCGCAGTTCTACGAGGACGTGCCGGCTCCGCGCGAGATCCTGATCGACCGCACGCTGGCCGAGCAGGACCTAATCGCCGACGCCCTGTCGGAGCGGGCCGGCAAGCGCGTCGCGCTCCGCCATGCCCAGCGCGGTCCCGGCCGGCAGCTGGTGGCGCAGGCCAAGCGCAACGCCGAGGAGGCGCTCGAGCGGCGGCTGGCCGAGGCGACCACGCAGGGCGCGCTGATGCGCGAACTTGCCGAATTGTTCGATCTTGCCGAGACCCCGGCGCGCATCGAGGTCTACGACAACAGCCACATCATGGGGACGAACGCGCTGGGCGCGATGATCGTCGCGGGGCCGGAAGGCTTCCGCAAGAACCAGTACCGCAAGTTCAACATGAACAATGCTAGCATCACGCCCGGCGACGATTTCGCGATGATGAAGGCGATGCTGGCGCGGCGGTTCGCGCGGCTGGAGCGCGAGGACCCCGACCGGACCGGGGGCGAATGGCCCGACCTGCTGCTGATCGACGGCGGCAAGGGCCAGCTGTCGGCGGTGTGCGAGGTGATGGAGAATGCCGGGGTCCATGACGTCCCAGTGGTGGCGGTGTCCAAGGGCCCCGACCGCAATGCCGGGCGCGAGACCTTTCATTTGCCCGGCGGGCGCGAGCTGACCTTGCCGCCCAATTCGGCCCTGCTATTCTATCTGCAGCGGTTGCGCGACGAGGCGCATCGCTTCGCCATCGGCACGCACCGGGCGAAGCGGGCCAAGAGCCTGACGGTCTCGACCTTGGACGATGTCCCGGGGATCGGGCCCAATCGCAAACGGGCGATGCTCATGCATTTCGGGACCGCGCGGGCGGGGAAGGGGGCGGCACTCGACGATCTGGAGCGG
>JBBQWN010000064.1:0-5005 GCA_038210595.1 Sphingomonadales bacterium
CTAGCGGTTCGGGGCCTCAGCGGAAAGGTGGGAGCCGGGAACGACCCAGCGCGAATTCGTTACGGCTGCTTCCTTCCGGACCTGACCGGGTTGGCGAGAGCACTGCCCGCCCGACTCCCACGCGGGATATGGGGGAAGTGGGGGGCGGGGGCAAGAGCAGGCTCGGGTTGCCGGCGTGGCGTCCCTCCGCGCTAACGTAACGGCGGTAGCGCGGCTATTAATTCACTTCCGGTAATAAGCGGCCCTGCGACTGCGACAGGTGACAGGACCAACGCCACAATTACGTTAGCCCAAAATTTTGAAGGATTGTCTGCCCTTGTCTGGGGTGTTGCTACGCGCTCGAACAGGGAGTTCGTCCTCGCCATGACATATTGTTTGGTCTTAGCGATGTAGAGCAACCTCAAGATGTAGTAGCTAAACCAGACTGAGACGCAAAAGATGGCGAGTTTTGATAGCATCGACGCCCCCAATTGTTCTCAGTATGTGCAGAGATAGCTACCTCCGCAATACAGCGCCCGCCTTCGCCGCCGCTGCCACAACCTTCGCCGCGACCGCCTCGATCTCGGCGTCGGTCAGGCTGCGATCGGCCGGCTGGATCGTGACCTCGACCGCGAGGCTGACCGTGCCCTCCGGCACGCCCGCGCCGGCAAAGCGGTCGAACAGCTGGACGTCGGCGATCAGCGCCTTGTCGGCCCCGCGGACAGCGCGGACGAGGCTGTCGGCGAGCATGTCCTCGGGCACCAGGAAGGCGAAGTCGCGGCTGAGGGCCTGCAGCGCGGGCGGCGTGAACACGGGGCGGCTGTGGTTCGACGCCCGGCTGGCGGGAACAGCGTCGAGGAACAGTTCGGCGACCGCGATCCGACCCTTGAGGTCGAAGTCGGCGGCGACCTGGGGATGCAGCTCGCCGAACGCGGCGAGGATGGTCTTCGGGCCGAGGCCCAGACGGCCGCTGCGGCCCGGATGGTACCAGGCGTCGGCGGGCGGCAGCACCATCAGCCGCTCGACCGGGACGCCGGCGGCGGCAAGCCCGGCCAGCGCTTCGGCCTTGGCGTCATAGGCGTCGAAGCCCGCCGCCGGGCCGGTGAACCAGTCGCGCGCCCGGCTCTCGCCCGCCAGCACCAGCGCGGCGGTCGAATGCTCGGCATCGGACAGATAGCGTTGGCCGAGCTCGAACAGCCGCACGCTCGCCTGCCCCCGGTCGAGGTTGCGCTTGGCGGCGCTCAGCAGGCCCGGCAGCAGCGACGGGCGCATCACTGCGAGATCGGCGGAGATCGGGTTGGCCAGCGTCCATGCGCCGCCGCCGAACGGCGCGGCCTGGGCGGGCGAGACGAAGCTCCAGGTTACCGCCTCGCTCAGGCCCCGCGCGGCGAGGCTGCGGCGGACGCTGCGCTCGCGGGTCTGGGTCGGGGTCGCGGTCGGGCGGGCGACGCCCTCCGCGCGGGTCAGCGGGATCGAGGGGATATGCTCGAAGCCGTGGATGCGGACGACTTCCTCGACGATGTCGGCCTCGCCGTCGACGTCGCGGCGCCACGACGGGACGCCGACAGCCCAAGGCTCGCCCATCTCGACGCGGAAGCCGAGCTTGGCGAGAATGACTGCCTGCGTTTCCTCGTCGACCTCGACCCCGGCCAGCGCCAGCGTGCGCGCCGGGCGGTAGGCGACGACCTTGTCAGGGCGCGGGATATGGCCGGCGACGACCACTTCGGACGGCTCGCCACCGCACATGTCCTGCACCAGATGCGTCGCGAGTTCGAGGCCGGCGGCGAGGAAGCCGGGGTCGACGCCGCGCTCGAAGCGCGCGCGGGCGTCCGTCGTGATGCCCAGCGCCCGGCCGGTCGCGCCGATCCGCTCCGGCGCGAAATAGGCGCATTCGATCAGCACGTCGGTGGTGACTTCGCTGACCCCCGAGGCCATGCCGCCCATGATGCCGCCGATGTCGTGAACCTCGCGCGCGTCGGCGATGACGGTCATCGTGTCGTCCAGCGTGTAGGTCTTGCCGTTGAGCGCGGCGACGGTCTCGCCGGTAACCGCGCGGCGGGCGACGAGGCCGCCGTCCAGCTTCGCGATGTCGTAGACGTGCAAGGGCCGGCCGCAGTCGAGCGACATGAAATTGGTGATATCCACGAGCGCAGAGATCGGCTTCTGCCCAACGGCGCGGAGGCGGCGCTGCAGCCACTCCGGGCTGGGGCCGTTCGACACGCCGCGCACCACCCGCCCGAGGAAGGCGGGACAGCCCTCGGCATCGTCGGTGCGGATCGGCACGGGGCAGGGGAACTTGCCCGGCACCAGCTCGATCGGCCGGTCCTTCAGGCTGCCCAGCCCCTTCGCCGCGAGGTCGCGCGCGATGCCGGCGACGCCCATGCAGTCCTGCCGGTTCGGCGTCACCGACACGTCGATGACCGGGTCGCCGAGGCCCGCATAGGCCGCATAGCCCTGCCCGACCGGCGCATCGGCGGGCAGCTCGATGATGCCGTCATGCTCGTCGGACAGTTCGAGCTCGCGCATCGAGCACATCATGCCGTTCGATTCGACGCCGCGGATGGTCGCGACCTTCAGCGTCAGGTCGGAACCCGGCACATACGTCCCCGGCCCGCCGAACACGCCCTTCATGCCGGCGCGCGCGTTGGGCGCGCCGCAGACGACCTGCAGCACGCCGCTGCCGGTATCGACGCTCAGCACCTGCAATTTGTCGGCCTGCGGGTGCGGTGCGGCGCTCAGCACCTCGGCCACGATGAACGGTGCCAGCGCCGCGGCGGGGTCGGTGACCCCCTCCACCTCCAGGCCACATTCGGTCAGGGCGCGCACGATCTCGTCCAGCGACGCGCTCGTCTCGAGGTGATCCTTGAGCCAGCCCAGGGTGAACTTCACGCGCCGATCCCCCCGCTCAAGGTCGGCACGTCGAGCGCGCGGAAGCCATAGTGCTTCAGCCAGCGCAGGTCGGCGTCGAAGAAGGCGCGCAGGTCGGTCATGCCGTATTTCAGCATCGCCAGCCGGTCGATGCCGCAGCCGAAGGCAAAGCCCTGCCACTCGTCCGGGTCCAGCCCGCAGGCCGCGATGACCTTCGGGTGGACCATGCCGGAGCCGAGGATTTCGAGCCACGAGTCCGCGCCGCCGATGGTCAGCTTGCCGCCCGCCCAGCTGCAGCCGACATCGACCTCCGCCGACGGCTCGGTGAACGGGAAATAGCTCGGGCGCATCCGCAAGGTTACGTCGTCGACCTCGAAGAACGCCTTCACGAACGTCTCCAGCGTCCACTTGAGGTGGCCCATGGTGATGCCGCGGTCGATGACCAACCCCTCGACCTGGTGGAACATCGGCGTGTGCGTCGCGTCGCTGTCGGAGCGGTAGGTGCGGCCGGGCGCGATGATGCGGATCGGCGGCTGCTGGCTCATCATCGTGCGGATCTGCACCGGCGACGTGTGGGTGCGGAGGAGCATCCGGCGGTCCGGCGGCGACTGTTCCATGTAGAATGTGTCGTGCATGGCGCGCGCCGGGTGGCTCTCCGGAATGTTGAGCGCGGTGAAATTATGCCAGTCGTCCTCGATCTCCGGACCGGTCGCGACCGCGAAGCCCAGGTCGGCGAAAATCTCCGCCAGTTCGTCCATCACCTGGCTGACCGGATGGATGCTGCCCTCGGGCCGCGTGCCGGCGGGCAGCGTCATGTCGAGGCGTTCGGTGGCGAGGCGGGCGTTCAGCGCGGCGGTCTCCAGCGCGGCCTTCTTCGCGGCGATGGCGGCGGTCACCGCCTCGCGCAGGCCGTTGAGGCGCGGGCCCTCGGTCTGGCGCTGCTCGGGCGACATGCCGCCCAGCGTCTTCATCAGCGCGGTGACGCTGCCCGACTTACCGAGCGCGGCAACGCGCACCGCCTCCAGCGCCTCGGGCGTGGCGGCGGCGGTGATCTGGCGGAGCAGGTCGGTCTGGAGCGTGTCGGTCATGGCGCGCGGGTGGTAGCCGCTGGGGGGCGAAAACGGAAGCGGGGGGGGACCCGGTCCGAAATCCGCCAGCCACGCCCTCGGCAATCGGCCATCGTCGGACGGAAAGGAGAGTGATGATGGCTTCAATACACGAGGAGATCGAGATTGCCGCAAATGCCGGGGCGGTCTGGGACGCCGCACGCGACTATGGCGCATTGCACGTTCGTCTTGTGCCCGGGTTCGTAATCGCGACGGTGGTCGAGTCCGGCGAGCCACCTATACGCGTCGTCACCTTCGCCAGCGGCGCGGTGCTGCGTGAGGCGATCGTCGTTGTCGACGACTCACGGCGGCGCCTGGTCTGGGCGATCGAGAGCGGTGCGATCCGCCATCACAACGGTGCGCTGGAGGTCATCGCCGCCGGCGACGGGTGCTGCGTCCGCTGGACGGCCGACGTGCTTCCCGATGCAGTAGCGGCGCAATTCCAGCCGCTGATGGCGGCGGGGCTAGCGACGATGAAACGGCACCTCGAAACGGCATAACAAAAGGGGCGCGGACGGCCGGCAAGCCATCCGCGCCCCTGTTGTTCAGCGACCCAGCTAAATTAGGCGGCGACGCCCGCGACCGGGCCGGTCTGCAGCGGGGCCTGGACGTCGAGGACGCCCTGGACCTGGGCGATGATCGCGCCGAACGCTGCCGGCTCGTTCATGGCGAGGTCGGCCATGACCTTGCGGTCGAGCTCGATGCCCGCCAGCTTCACGCCGTGCATGAAGCGGCCATAGGTCAGGCCGGTCTCGCGAACCGCGGCGTTGATGCGCTGAATCCACAGGGCGCGGAAGCTGCGCTTGTTCACCTTGCGGTCGCGATAGGCGTACTGGCCGGCCTTCTCGACCGCCTGCCGCGCGATGCGGATGGTGTTCTTGCGGCGGCCGTAATAGCCCTTCGCCTGGTCGAGAACCTTCTTGTGCCGGGCGTGACTGGTGACGCCCCTCTTTACGCGTGCCATCTGACGGCCTCCTTACTTCAGGCCGTACGGGGCCCACAGCTTCACGGTCGGCGTGTCCGACTTGGCGAGAACTGAGGTGCCGCGGTTC
>JBBQWN010000065.1:0-4239 GCA_038210595.1 Sphingomonadales bacterium
CGCTACGGGACATGCCCGCTTTTTAGGCAGTTTCGTGCGCTCACTCCCGCCCATTCGCATCGGTCCGCTGACCGTGACCCAGCCGGTGATCCTGGCGCCGATGACCGGCGTCACCGACCTGCCGTTCCGCCGCATCGTCAAGCGCTACGGCGCCGGGCTGACCGTGACCGAGATGATCGCCAGCCAGGCGATGGTCCGCGAGACCCGTCAGTCGCTGCAGAAATGCGCGTGGGACCCGAGCGAGGAGCCGGTGTCGATGCAGCTGGCGGGCTGCGACCCCAGCGTGATGGCCGAAGCGGCTAAGCTCAACGCCGACCGGGGTGCGGCCATCATCGACATCAACATGGGCTGCCCGGTGAAGAAGGTCGTCAACGGCGACGCCGGCTCGGCGCTGATGCGCGACCTGCCGCTGGCGGCGAAGCTGATTGCGGCGACGGTGAAGGCGGTCGACCTGCCGGTGACGCTGAAGATGCGGATGGGCTGGGACCATTCGAGCCTCAACGCGCCCGAACTGGCGCGGATCGCCGAGGATCTCGGCATCCAGTTGATCACCGTCCACGGGCGCACCCGCTGCCAGCTCTACAAGGGCGTCGCCGACTGGGCCTTCATCCGCAAGGTGAAGGACGCCGTGTCCGTACCGGTGATCGTCAACGGCGACATCTGTACGCTGCAGGATGTCGACACGGCGCTCGACCAGTCCGGCGCGGACGGCGTGATGATCGGCCGCGGGGCCTACGGCAATCCGTGGCTGCTGGGCCAGGCGATCGACTGGCTGACGCACGGCCGCCGCCGCCCCGAGCCCGGCCTCGCCGAACAATATGACGTGATCGTCGAGCATTACGGCGCGATGCTGGAGCTGTATGGCAACGAAATCGGCGTCAATCTCGCGCGCAAGCACCTCGGCTGGTACACCAAGGGCCTGACCGGCTCGGCGGAGTTCCGCAACGCCGTCAACCAGCAGGGGTCGCCGGGGCAGGTGCTCGGCATGCTGGAGGCGTTCTACGCGCCGCTCATCGACCAATCGCTCGACACGTCGCCGCTCGAGCTTGCGGCATGAGCATCCTGCCGCTGCGGCGTCGCGCACCGCCGCCGCTGCCCGACCTGCTGACCGCGCTGCCGGTGCCGGTGGTGGCGCTCGATGCCGACGACCGGCCGGTGCACGTCAACCAGGCGGCGGAGACGCTGCTCAACCACAGCGCCGGGGTACTGGCCGAGCGCGGGCTGGCCGGGCTGCTGGTCGACGGGCGGCCTGTCGCGGAGGTGATCGCCGCCGCCCGCACCCAGGGCGGCGGCTATGCCAGCTATGATATCGAGCTGGGCTATGAGGGGCACCGGATGCTCCGCGCCGACCTCCTGATCGCGCCGCTTGCCGAGCCGGCGGGGTGGCTGGTGGTGACGCTGCAGACGCGCTCCGTGGCGTCGCTGGTCGAGCGGCAGATCGTCCACCGCGGCGCGGCGCGCTCCGCGAGCGGGGTCGCGGCGATGCTGGCGCACGAGATCAAGAACCCGCTGTCGGGCATCCGCGGCGCGGCGCAGCTGATCGCGCAGGACGCCGGCCCCGACACCGCCGAACTGACGACGCTGATCACCGACGAGGTCGACCGCATCCGCGCGCTGGTCGACCGGATGGAGGACTTCACCGACACCCGCCCGCTGGAACTGGCGCCGGAGAACATCCATGCGGTGCTCGGCCATGTCCGCAAGCTCAGCGGGCAGGGCTTCGCGCGCGGCATCAAGGTGCGCGAACGCTACGACCCGTCGCTGCCGCCGGTGCGCGGCAACCGCGACGCGCTGGTGCAGGTATTCCTGAACCTGATCAAGAACGCCGTCGAAGCCGCTGGCCCGGAAGGTGAAATCAGCATCCACACTGCGTATCGCCAGGGCCTCCGCCTCGCCGGGGCGGACCGCCATAAGCGTGTATCGCTGCCGATCGAGGTGTGCATCGTCGACAACGGCCCCGGCGCCCCGCCCGAACTCGCCGACCATCTGTTCGACCCGTTCGTGACCAGCAAGGCCGGCGGCCGGGGCCTCGGCCTCGCACTGGTCGCCAAGCTCGTGAACGACCACGGCGGCGTCGTCGAGTATGAGCGCGACGGCGGCCGTACCGTGTTCCGCGTCCTGCTGGCGACAGCGTGACCCTGGTCCTCGTCGCCGACGACGACGCCGCGATCCGCACCGTCGTGCGCCAGGCGCTGACCCGCGCCGGTCACGAGGTCAAGACCGTCGACAGCAACGCCGCGTTGTGGAAGCTGGTCGATGCGGGCGAGGGCGACGTTGTCGTCACCGACGTGATCCTGCCCGACGGCGACGGGCTCAGCGCCATCCCGCGGCTGCTCGCCCGCCGCCCCGGCCTGCCGATCATCGTGATGAGCGCGCAGAACACGCTCAGCACCGCGGTGCGCGCCACCGAGCAGGGTGCGTTCGACTATCTGCCCAAGCCGTTCGACATCGACGCGCTCGCGCGTGCCGTCGCGTCGGCGCTGGCGGCGAGCGGCCACGTCCCCGAGCTGCTGCCCGCGACCGGCGACGACCTGCCGCTGATCGGCCGCTCGCCGGCGATGCAGGAGGTCTACCGCACCATCGCGCGCGTCGTCGCCACCGACCTCAGCGTGATGATCCTGGGAGAGAGTGGCACCGGCAAGGAGCTGGCGGCACGCGCGCTGCACGATCTCGGCCCGCGCCGCGCCGGGCCGTTCGTCGCGATCAACATGGCCGCCATCCCCCGCGAGCTGATCGAGACCGAGCTGTTCGGCCACGAGCGCGGTGCCTTCACCGGCGCGGCGGCGCGCGTCACCGGCCGCTTCGAGCAGGCGCAGGGCGGCACCTTGTTCCTGGACGAGATCGGCGACATGCCCGCCGACGCGCAAACCCGCCTGCTCCGCGTATTGCAGCAGGGCGACTTCACCACGGTGGGCGGCAGCCGCACCATCCGCGCCGACGTCCGCATCATCTCGGCCACCAACCAGGATCTGCCGCGCCGCATCGCCTCCGGGCAGTTCCGCGAGGACCTGTTCTACCGCCTCAACGTCGTGCCGCTGCAGCTGCCGCCCTTGCGCGAACGCAGCGGCGACATCGCGGTGCTGGCCCGCCATTTTCTCGACCGCGCGGCGCGCGACGGCCTGCCGCGCAAGGCGCTCGACAGCAGCGCCGTCGAGGTGCTCGCCGGCCACGGCTGGCCCGGCAACGTCCGCGAGCTGGAAAACCTGATGCGGCGCCTCGCGGCGCTGACCAGCGGCGACCGCATCGACGATATCGCAGTAGTGACCGGCCTGCGCGGGCCCGGCACCGGCCCCGGGCCCGCCGTCGCCCCGAACGCCGGGCTGGCGGCGTCGGTAGCGGCGCACCTCGGCGATTATTTCGCCACCTTCGACGACGAGCTGCCCCCCGACGGCCTCTACGACCGTGTGCTGGCCGAAGTCGAGCGCCCGCTGCTCACCCAGGCGCTGGCGGCCACCCGCGGCAACCAGATCCGCGCCGCCAAGCTGCTCGGCATCAACCGCAACACGCTCCGCAAGAAACTCGCCGACCACGGCCTGGAGGCGAGCGCGGCGCGGGGTTAGGGGCAGAGGTGTGGCAGGCTGTTTTGTTCACGCAAACAGCTTCGAGTCTAAATTGGGTCTTATGCTGAGACAATCGAAGGATTGTCAGCCGCGCCCGATGGTGTGGAATTCCATCATGCAAAAAAGCACGATCCTATACCATTATTTAACCCTGACTAAGTCAGCCTCGAATTGTTTTGCGAATGACTCTGAGCGGATCATGTGCATCGACTGGATCGGCGGACTCTCCCAGCCCTCCATTAAGAACGGAGTATATCGAATATACTTCAAACTGCTCGTGTTCGGGCCGTCCACTAAGATCGCTGAGTGTCGCGTATTCTTTCACTTGCGCGCGGACCACGGGATTCAACGTTTTTCCCCCATTTGCTGATAAGTTTAAAAGCGATTGGTTTCTATAATGCAGCATTATAACTGATCTACTAGGTTTTCCAGATACCTTCCGGCTCAGCGGGACGCCGTAGCTGATGGCCGCTCGCGCTAACCAGTGTGACCAGCCCCCTTCGTCGCGTTCGCGCAACGACTGTGTTCCTTTTGCAACGCCTTTGCGCTAGGGTTCGCGGCAATGGAATCCGTCCGCCCCACTGCACCGCAGCGCGTGCGCCATCGGCGTCGCCGGCTGGCGCGCTGGGTCAACCGGGTTGATCTGTATCCGCGGCTCGAAATCGGCGTCGCGCTGCTG
>JBBQWN010000066.1:0-2986 GCA_038210595.1 Sphingomonadales bacterium
CCTCGCGCCGAGCCCGAAGCTCAGCATCCTGGCGCAGGGAGCGCCGACATTGGTTGGCCGCCTGATCGGCGCGCTCGTCACCGATGGGGCGTCGAGTGCCATCGTCGGCGCGCTGATCAAGGCCGGCAAGGCGGCGGGCGCGTCGGTCAAGTTCGTCTGCCCGCGCCTTGGCGGTGTCACGCTCGACGACGGCAGCACGCTGGCGGCCGACTTCCAGCTGGCGGGCGGCCCGTCGGTGCTGTTCGACACAGTCGCGGTCGTCGCCAGCGCCGACGGCGTCACCGCGCTGCTCGGCGAGGCGGTGGCCGTCGGCTGGGTCCACGACGCCTTCGCCCACTTGAAGGTCATCGCCGCCACCGCCGAGGCGCAGCCCCTGCTCGACGCCGCGGGCGTCGTCCCCGATGCCGGCGTGACGGCGCTCGCCAAACCCAAGGACGCGGCCGCGTTCGCCGCGCTCGCCGGCGAAGGCCGCATCTGGGCGCGGGAGGCGAGCGTGCGGACGGTGTATTGAGGGGGGCTAAATCCCCCGGCTAACAATCTCCCGCATGATCTCGCTCGTCCCGCCGTAAATGCGGGCGACGCGGGCGTCGCGCCATAGGCGGGCGATCGGGTATTCGTTCATGTAGCCGGCGCCACCGTGGAGCTGCAGCGCGACGTCGACCGCTTCCCATTGCAGCTCGGTGTGCCACAGCTTCGCGGCCGCGCCCTCGGTGGCGGTCAGTTCGCCGGCGAGGTGGCGGCGCAGCGCCCAGTCGAGGTGGGCCCAGCCGACCTGCAGTTTGGTCTTCAGCGTGGCGAGTTCGAAGCGGGTGTTCTGGAAGTCGAACACCGTCTTGCCGAAGGCGGCGCGGCCCTTGGTGAAGGCGACCGCCTCGTCGAAGGCGCGCTGCGCCCCGGCCTGGGCGGACACGGCGATCGACAGGCGCTCCTGGGGCAGCTGGCTCATCAGATAGACGAAGCCCTTGCCCTCCTCGCCCAGGCAGTTGGTGATCGGCACGCGGACGTCGTTGAAGAACAGCTCCGAAGTGTCGGCGCTGTGTTGCCCGATCTTGTCGAGGTTCCGCCCCCTCGCGAAACCCTCCCGGTCGCCCTCGACGAGGATCAGGCTCATGCCCTTGGCGCCGAGGCTCGGGTCCGTCTTGGCGACGACGATGATGAGATCGGCGGACTGCCCGTTGGTGATGTAGGTCTTGCTGCCGTTGACGACATAGTGGTTGCCGTCGCGCCTGGCCGTGGTCTTGATGCCCTGGAGGTCGGAGCCGGTGCCGGGCTCGGTCATGGCGATTGCGGTGATTGCCTCGCCCGAGATCATCAGCGGCAGCCATTTCGCCTGCTGCTCGGGCGAGCCGTAGTTGACGATATAGTCGGCGACGATATCGGACTGCAGCGTGATGCCGGCGCTGGAGCCCGCGTACGCCAGCTCCTCGTCGATGACCGCGTTATAGCCGAAATCGAGGCCCAGCCCGCCGTGTTCGGTCGGGATGGTCGGGCACAGCAGCCCGGCCTCGCCGCACGCCCGCCAGAAGGCGCGGTCGACGATGCCTTCCTGCTCATAGCGCTCGAGGTTGGGGACCAGCGCGCGCTCGAACAGCTTGCGGACGGTGCCGCGGAACTGCTCGTGGTCGGCATCGTAGGCGACGCGGGCGGCGGTATTGAGCATGGCAGGTCTCCTGCCAGCCGGGATGCCGGAGGTTGACGTTCGCGTCAACCGAGCGCCATGAAGCCCCCGTTTGGACCGAGAAGTCATGCCCTTTGCCCGGGACGACTTGTGATTGTCACTGGCGCATCGGGCGATGAGCGGCGATACAGTCACGGTTAGGTTGCGGTCGCGTTTCGGTGCCCGGGCCTGGAGACCAACGCGATGCCGACCATCTGCCGCCTCCTTTGCGCCTGCGCCGCGCTCACTGCCGCGATGCCTGCCTACGCCGCTTCGGTGCTGCTGCCGTTCGCCAGCTTCACCACGCAGCCGGGCGGCACCTTCTACTGGCAGAACAACGTCGCCTATGGCGGCAACGGTTCGGGCGGTCAGATTTTCACCACGACGACGCCGTCGACCCCGACACCCGGCTTCATCCCGATCCTGTTCACCTGGGCCGCTAACGGGATCGTCAACGCGCCCGGGACGCTGATGTTCCGTGGCATCGCGATCAACAGCCCAGCAGTCGTCAGCGGACCGACTTTCCAGGTCGTCCAGAGCAATATCGGCGCGGGGTCGTTCAACATCCTGCTCGGGGTGACGCCGATCTTGAACGGCACTTATAACAGCGCCTTCATTGTTTCGAACCTGAACGCCACCAACGCGACGCTGATCACCAACAGCTTTCCCGGCGGCCTGGTCATCACCTCGCCGATCTTCCCGGTGGCGCCCGGCTTCTTCCTGTCGCTGAACAAGACCGGCGTTGCGCCGCCGATCAGCATCGCCCCCGGCGGCGCGCTCGCCGACTTCGACCCGGCGGTCGAGGGCGTGTTCTCGAACGTCGTCGCGGTGCCGGAGCCCGGCACCTGGGCACTGCTGATCGCCGGCTTCGGCCTGACCGGCGCGGCGCTGCGCCGTCGCCGCGCCGCCGCTCTCGCCTGAGGCTGTTCGCCGCCCGCCACCCTGCTATAGCCGGGCAATGCGGGACGCCGGCCAGTGACGAGGACGAAGCGCGTACTGGCGTGGGGCAGCGGCGGGCTGCTGCTCATCCTGCTGGCGCTGGGCTTTCTGGCCTGGTCGACGCTGAAGGACCTGCCCGACACCGCGACGCTGGCCAAATACACCCCGCCGCTGCCGTCCACGGTGCGCGCCGCCGATGGCACGGTGCTGACCAGCTTCACCCGCGAGCGGCGCATCTACCTCGCCTACAAGGACATTCCGGCGCGACTCGTCCAGGCCTACCTGTCGGCGGAGGACAAGACCTTCTTCCAGCACCACGGGCTCGACTATGCCGGCATCCTCGGCGCGGTGTGGACCAACGTGAAGTCGCTGGGCACCGACAAGCGCCCG